>NZ_CAWPGB010000016.1:0-18154 GCF_963887575.1 Vibrio sp. 3-2(1)
TACCAACACAGGTGGTTTCTGAAATAAATCTGGAAAGGTTTAAATGATAAGGCGTGATAGCCTTTTCCAGAAAAACAGCTATCTTTCGCTATTTTTCCTAAAAATTGAGTTTAGATAGTATCAGTTTCCAGAAAAATATCGAATGCATTAGCTATTTCTAATTCTCTTTTGGGATTTTAAGGTTAGCTGCCTTTATCTGTGCCGTTAGCCTGATTCTTTGTTCTTCACTCATTCTCGCAATTAAGCAAGCCAGTTCAGCTGAACTGGCATCCTCACAAAAAAAGTAATTTAGAGGCACACCTAGCTCGTCAGCCATTTTCTTCAATGTACTGATATCCGGCGTATGCTTTCCTTTCTCGTACTGATTCATTCGCGCACTAGCCGAACTTTCATCGATACCAATACGCACTCCCAATTCTTTTTGGGAGATCTTTGCTTTTTTGCGTACCTCTTTGAGCCGCATTGGAATAGGGTTGTCGATCGACATTTATGATTCATACTAATTGGCTCTATGTGACTAAGATTTTCTTAGTTTTACTGATTTCTGTATACTAAGCAATCCTTAGTATTTTGATTGGTATAACTGGTACATGAAACGTTCTATAAAAATCAGTGCAGTAATGCACAAGTTGTTGATTGAAAAAAGAATGGATGGTTTTTCTGTTATAGAGGCAAGGGATGTCTCATTAAATGATGGGTGTGCTACACAGAATCTTGATGAAGCTCGAAAGAAGGTTTATCGCCAAATATGGCAATATCAACAAAGGGGTTGGCTTCGAAGCGAGGGTGAAGGAAGGAACAAAAGGTATTTTCAAACCGAACAATTTATAGAACTTGAAGTGGTGCCTCGAAGAAAATCTGAACGAGAAGTTTCGGTAAAGCAATCTACATCGGATTACTCTGTGCTATTCCGAGAGAGCAACGAATACAAAGGTGAATTGGAGATCGTGCTTGGTGAAATAGATGAATACCATTCATTAAGATGCCGCTTCCCTGAACTTGAGAGTCGGTTAGTTCCACTGTTACAGCAAGCAAGAGAACGTTCAGCACACTTGCTTGGGAAGATGAATGGGCTAGAGAATGTTCTTAAAACTCTATCTGAGAGCGACCAACCGTGTTAAGACAGTGGCAGGTAGAATGTTCTGAGAAAGCGTTACAGAAATTTAGGGAAAATCAACAGCACTTCTTCTGCCAAGCAACTCCTGGCGCTGGTAAAACTGTGCTCGCTGCAACAGTTGCATCAAGGTTGCTTAACGAAGGTCTGGTTGATCTTGTATTGTGCTTTTCTCCATCTTTAACGGTTTCTGATGGAATTAAAAGAACCTTTTCTCAGATACTGAATTGCACTTTTAATGGTGGATTAGGCTCTATTGGGCAGTCGTTAACATATCAATCTATTCAATTCCTTAATGATGATTTTTGGAAGGCGTTACGTAACCATCGAGTATTTGTTGTATTTGATGAGATCCACCATTGCTCTGGGTCTGAACTTGAAAATGCGAACGTTTGGGGCCAGCAAGTACTTACTAAGATTCAAGGGCTCGCGACCTACACATTTGCTATGTCAGGTACTCCATGGCGTTCAGACTCTCTACCAATAGTAATGTCTGAATATAGTGACCCTGAAGGTCAAATCCTCGTTGATTATCAATACACCTTAAAGCAAGCAATTGTCGATAAGGTTTGCCGATCTCCAAAGTTGGTGTTGGTTGATAACGAACATCTTTCAGTGACCAGTGAGGAGAAAGTTGAATCGTTTTCTTCAATCTTAGAAATGCTTAAGCAAACAAAAACTTCATATCAAAGTGTCATACATAACCAAGAAGCTATGGAATACCTACTTGGGCTCGGTTGCAAAAAGCTCACAGAAATCCGCACCCAATCGCCAGGCGCAGGAGGTTTAGTTGTTGCTTCATCCGTTCAGCATGCGAAATCAATTCAGAAGATACTCGTTCAAAAGTACGATCAAACAGTCTCAATAGTTACTTACCGTCATGAAGAACCTTTAACTGAAATAGAACGTTATCGTCAAGGTGATGTTCAATGGATTGTCAGTGTAGGGATGATCAGCGAAGGAACTGATATCCCTCGGCTTCAAGTTTGTTGTCATATGAGCTCTGTTAAAACTGAGCTTTATTTTCGACAGGTCCTTGGACGTATCCTTAGAGTCAATGAGGCCGCAAACCAACAAGCGTGGCTATTTACTTTTGCAGAGCAAAACCTTATAGAGTTTTCAGAGCGGATTGAGCAAGATATTCCTGACTCTTGTATGTTTGCGAAAATAGAGAGCTTGATAGAGTTTGAGTCAGAATCTCAACGTACTTGCTTAACTGGTCATGGTCTCTTAGAAGAGCGAGAAGAAGTAAAATCAAAGTTGGTTTGGAGTAGCGCTATCAGCACCGAACTTAACTCAACCGGATCTCTTAGTGCACTCGATGAACTTCGATTGGGAGCTTTTAAGCAGCGCGTAATCTCAGCCTTTCTAGCCACTTCATAGTTTAAAAATGATCTCTGTACTCTTGTTAGCGGTAAGTTTCAGTTACAATGCGCTTCTTCATCATATGTAACTGTACTTCTATGGACGATAAACAAAAACAAGAACTTAAGAGCAAGATTTGGCGTGTTTCTGAATCCCTGCGTGGAAACATTAGAACAGAGGAGTTCCGTGTTTATTTTCTAGGGTTAACTTTTTATCTCTTTATTTCTCTAAAGCTTGAACGATATGCAGATGAGTTACTTCGTAGTGAGGGAGTTCGATTCCGTGATATCGAGGACTTGAATGAAGAAGGCAATAACTACATCGAAGATATTCAAGAAGAAGCCTTGCATGAACTCGGGTATTTCTGTCGACCTTCCGAGTTATTTCATAAGGTGGTTCAGGCCAGCACGACAGATGATTATATAGCTGAGTTGTTGGATGATACCCTTAGAAAGATCGAGTACCGTTCACTGGGACATATTTTTGATGGAGTGTTTACTAGCATAGACTTTTACTCCCCAAAGTTAGGCAAAACAACCAGAGAGCGTAATAGAGTCATTGCCAGTATTTTGATTGCTTTGAACGATTTTAATATTCAGGATGATCAAAATATTTCATGGGGTGACTTCTATGAGTACTTGATTAATATGTTTGCAGGCGCAGCGGGCAATCGAGGTGGGGAGTTTTATACCCCTAAATCGATTTCCAAATTAGTGTCGAAACTTGTCACAATAGGTGGCGATGATATTCAGTCGATTTATGACCCAGCATGTGGCTCAGCCTCTATGCTATTGAATGTTGCATCTGAAACTAACAATTCTGATGTTAAGTTATATGGACAAGAGATTAACTTTGAAACGTATAACTTGGCACGCATGAATATCATCTCGCATGGTATTCCACAGGCTGACTTTGACTTAGCCCATGGTGATAGCCTTGAAGATCCGACTCATCTAGACCAAAAGTTTGATGTGGTTGTTTCTAACCCACCATTTTCTTCCTCCTGGTCACCCTCCCCTTTGCATTTTAGGGATGAACGTTTTGCTCGTTATGGAAAGCTAGCTCCGAAAAATAAGGCAGACTTTGCTTTCATTCAGCATATGCTTTGCCAACTTAAAGATGATGGTTTAATGGTTTCCATCGTTTCTCATGGTGTGCTATTTCGTGGTGGTTCCGAAGGTGAAATTAGACGTCACTTATTGGCTGGACTGAACTGTCTAGATGCAGTTATAGGGCTACCTGCTAACTTATTCTTAGGTACTTCAATTCCAGCTTGTGCTCTGGTATTCAAGAAAAATCGAAATAAAGGTGATGGCGTTCTTTTTATAGATGCTAGTCAGCTTTTTGAGAAGAAAAATAGGCGTCGTTTCATTGATGATAAGTCGATAGATAAAATACTGACGGCAGTCGACGCACGTAAGGCAGACAGTGGCTTTTCAAAAGTAGTTTCACTTAAAGAAATTGAGCAAAATGACTTTAAACTCTCAATCTCAGATTATGTGGATGTTATTCCCCATACCAATATCTCGAACTTTGCAGACTTCCATAGAGCGGTAAGTAAACTAAACCCAGATTTTGCAGTGTTCCGAGGTGTTGAAAATAAAGCATATAAGCTAGAGCCTTCTATTATGCGTTTGGGGTATGACAAAGAAGATGAGCTCATTAATGCAGAAAAAAGGCTGTTCAAACACTTTAAAGAACAAGCTATTCCTCATTTAGAATATAATCCAAGTAATGATTGGGAGTGGCTCGCACTCGCACAGCATCACGGTTTACCTACACGTCTACTGGATTGGTCTAGAAACCCTCTTGTCGCTCTGTATTTTGCGATTGAATCTGAGAGTGATACAGACGGTGCTGTCTATATCCTTACAGACAGAAAAGATCCTTTTGACATGGATAAGCAGATGAAACCCTTAGAGTTGACCTCAAAAGATGAGGTTAGGAAGTATATGCCAGCGAATTTAACACCAAGAATTATTGCCCAGAGCGGCTTGTTCACAGTGCAAACCAATTTGATGGCACCATACGAGCCTAAAGGGTTAACAAAGCTCATCATACCTAAAAATGCCAAAGTAAGGATTAGGAAAGACTTATCTCGCTACGGGGTAAACCGTTATACAATCTATCCCGGATTAGATGGGCTGTCATATCACTTGAAGTGGTCTAACACCAAGCAAACTCAAACGAATTAATTTGGACACAAGTAATGGTCGAACAACACCAACAAGAACTAAAGAAACAGCTTTGGAATATCGCCAACACCCTTCGTGGTAACATGTCTGCCGATGACTTCCGTGATTACATCCTTGGCCTAATCTTCTACAAATACCTTTCAGATAAGCTAAATCGCTACGCTAATGAATTGCTCTCAGAAGATGGTATTCAGTTCGCTCAAATCGATGAGAAGAGCGAAAAAGGTAAAGAGTACCTAGAGGCAGTCCAAGAAGAAGCGCTAGACAAACTAGGGTATTTCTTCAAGCCATCAGAGCTGTTTCATGTGGTTGCTGAAGCTGGTGCTAATGGTGAGTTCATTCTTGACGATGTACGCGATGTTCTTAATGACATCGAACAAAGCACGATGGGCGCAGACAGCGCGGATGACTTTAATGGCCTGTTTGATGAGCTCGATCTAACGTCAAACAAGCTAGGTAAAACGCCAGATGCCCGTAATAAGCTAATTGCTAAAGTACTTGAGCATCTAGATAATATCGATTTCCACTTAGAAAACAGTGAAATTGATATTCTTGGTGATGCTTACGAATATCTCATTGGCATGTTCGCCAGTGGTGCCGGTAAAAAAGCCGGCGAGTTCTATACGCCGCAAATGGTTTCTAAGCTGCTAGCTAAGCTTGTGACACTTGATAACCCAGATCTAAAGTCTGTTTATGACCCAACGTGTGGTTCTGGCTCATTGCTGTTGCGTGTTGCCAAAGAAGCTAATAACCCAGATTTAAAGTTCTACGGGCAAGAGCAGAACCCAAGTACTTATAACTTAGCCCGTATGAACATGATCATGCATGATGTCCATTACAATCGTTTCGACATTCAGAATGACGACACGTTAGAAGCTCCAGCACATATTGAGCAACGCTTCAGCGCAGTAGTGGCTAACCCACCATTCTCTGCTAGTTGGTCGGCTAACCCTCTACATCTGAACAATGAACGTTTTTCAGACTACGGTAAGCTGGCTCCTAAAGGTAAGGCTGATTTTGCTTTTGTTCAGCACATGCTTCATCAGCTTGACGATGATGGAACAATGGCTGTGGTGTTACCTCATGGTGTTTTATTTCGTCCAAACGCAGAAGCTCAGATTCGTAAGCATTTAGTCAAAGAGAAGAACTACTTAGATATCGTTATTGGACTACCTACAGATATTTTCTTTGGCACTGAAATTCCAACGTGTATTTTGGTCTTCAAGAAAAATCGTAAATCTAGTGACAATGTTCTCTTTATAGATGCCAGTCAGCATTTCGAAAAGATAACAAATGGGAATGCAATCACTGAAGATAATCTCATTCAGATTCTTGATGCTGTGAAAAATCGCAAGTTTATTGATAAGTATTCGTATGTTGCTACAAAAGAAGATTTTATTAAGCACAATTACAATCTGAATATACCTCGATACGTTGATACTTTCGAAGATGACGAGGAAGTTCAACTAGAAGCAGTAGCTAAAAAGATTCGAGATAATGAATTGGAGCTGGAAAAAATAGATAAAACGATTTCAGATTTTTGTATCGAGTTAGGCTTACCTTCCCTTCGTGAGGAGAGAAAATGAGTTTAGTGCTACCAAAATTGAGATTTCCCAGCTTCAATGCGGAATATGTAGAAACTCCATTTTCTGAATGCACGGAAAGAACTTCTATACCAGTGAAAGTAGAGAGTGACAAACTGTATACACAAATAGGTATTCGCTCTCATAACAAAGGTGTTTTCTACAAAACAGCTGTTACAGGGCGAGAGTTAGGTAATAAAAAGGTTTTTTGGGTTCAGCCTGAACATTTAGTAATAAATATAGTGTTTGCTTGGGAACAAGCTGTAGCAATGACGGACGTAGAGCAAAGTTCAATGATTGCATCACATAGATTTCCTATGTATAAGCCGACACTTGAGAATGACTTAGGTTATTTGAACTACTTTTTTGCAACGAAGCGAGGGAAGCATTTTCTTACTTTAGCTTCACCTGGAGGAGCTGGTCGAAATAAAACACTAAACCAAAAGGATTTGCAATCTCTCCCGATAAACTTGCCATGTAAGTCTGAGCAGACAAAAATCAGAAGTATGTTAGCTTCAGTTGACGAAAGAAGTCGCTTGCTAGTAAGTAAGTTAGATTTAACTAAGGAGTATCGAAAAGGCATTGTTCAAAGCTTGTTTAGTAAGAAAATAAGGTTTAAGGATAAGAATGGAAATGCTTACCCTGAGTGGACATATGAAGCTATAGGTAAGTTTTTAGAACCTTACAAAGAGGTAGTTTCTTCCGATACTGAACTTCCTATTTTAACTTCTTCTCGCACGGGGTTATACCTTCAAAAGCGTTCAGTTTCCAATGACGGACATTATGGGGTGCTGCCATTAGGTTACTTTACATATCGTCATATGAGTGACGATTCGATATTTAAGTTCAATTTAAATAATAAATGGGAGCGAGGAGTTGTAAGTAAAGAATACCCTGTGTTTAAAGCTGTTGACTTAGATAGTTATTTTTTAGAACTTCAGTTAAATGAAGGGAGTGACTTCAAACGGTTCGCTATTCAACAAAAGCAAGGTGGGACTCGAATGCGTTTATATTTTAACAACCTAAAAGAATTGCACCTTCACCTTCCTTGTTTAGAAGAACAAAATAGAATCAGTGAATTCCTACAAGCTATCGATACTAAAATTGAAGCAATTGAAGAGCAAGTAGAGAAAAACACGAAGTTTAAAGAAGGCTTACTACAGCAGATGTTTATGTAATTCCTTAATGTATAGCTCTATTGGCTAGGGCTATACATGAAAGCACTCAAGGATATTAAATCGTCACATGGCTTATCAATCAGAACAACAATTAGAAGATAACTTAATTGCTCAGCTTGGTACTCAAGGTTTTGAAGTTATTGCGCTTAAAGACAATACTGCGCTTGAAGCTAACCTAAAGGCTCAACTTGAGAAAGTGAATGAATGTACGCTTTCGGATACTGAGTTTCGTCAGGTATTGGGTAAGCTAGAGAAAGGCAATATCTTCACCAAAGCGAAGACATTGCGTGATCAGCTTGATGTCACTTTGGATAATGGTGACAGTCGGCATCTAACTTTGTTGTTTGATGAAGCCAGTAAAAACAAGTTTCAGGTTGCCCAGCAAATAACGGTGAAGGGTATCTATACCAACCGATATGATGTGACGGTATTGGTAAATGGTCTTCCTTTAGTACAAATCGAACTCAAGCGACGTGGCATAGAGCTAAAAGAAGCGTTCAATCAAGTTAAACGCTATCAAAAGCACTCGTATCATGCCAACCACGGCCTGTTCAATTATATTCAACTGTTCGTGATTTCTAATGGAGTTAATACTCAGTATTTCTCTAATAATAGCGATATGTCCGCTAAGCAAACTTTTGATTGGACGGATTTTGATAATAAGAAAATCAGTCAACTTTCTAGCTTTGCTAGTGCTTTCCTAACAACATCGCATTTAACAGCGATGCTGACTAAGTACATTGTCTTGAACGAGACAGGAAAGTTCTTAATGGTGCTGCGTCCGTATCAGTTCTATGCGGTTGAAGAGATTATTAAGCAAGTCAAAACCACAGACTTGAACGGTTACATATGGCATACCACCGGTTCAGGTAAAACGCTGACGTCTTTTAAAGCGGCGCAGACTATGACTTCATTAAGTGAAGTCGATAAAGTAGTTTTTGTTGTTGACCGTAAAGACCTCGATTACCAAACAGCGTTAGAATTTAATGCCTTTGCCAAAGGTTGTGTCGATAGTACAGACAATACCAATATGCTGTTTCATCAGTTAATCGATAAGCCAATTAAAGGTAAAAAGATTAACGAAAACCGCAACAGCAAACTTGTCGTTACGACACTACAAAAGCTCAATAACGTGGTGACTAAAAAGCGCTACTTAAATGGGATGGAGGCGCTACAAGATAAAAGTATTGTTTTTATCTTCGATGAGTGTCACCGCAGCCAGTTTGGTGATACGCACCAGAACATCACCGAGTTCTTCCAAGGCGCTCAGTTGTTTGGTTTTACGGGGACGCCAATCTTTGCCAAAAACGCAGTGGCTAAAAAGTCTATTAAGAAAACCACAAAAGACCTTTTTGGCGAATGTTTACACCCTTATGTGATCGTTGATGCTATTCGTGACAATAACGTTCTGAAGTTTGCCATTGAGTATGTGGGGCGCTATCAGTACAAAGATGGCTCGAACAACAACCTTGATATTGAAGTAGAAGATATCGACACCAAAGAGCTTCTGAGCTCTCCTGCGCGTCTTGATAAGATTACCGACTATATTATTGCTCATCACCGAAGAAAGACGCACAGTCGCGATTACAACGCGATGTTCTGTGTATCTGGTGTGCCTGAGTTGGTTCAGTACTATGAACTGCTTGCTAAGAAGAAAGCGGAAGGCAAGCACAACCTTAAAGTAGCGACCATCTTTAGCTATGAAGCCAATGAAGAGGAAGAGTACGAGCTAGGTGATGGTGATGCAGTAGAGGTTCAAGAAGCCGCAGCGAAGTATCTTAATGGTGGAGACGCTGTAAAACTGCACAGCCGAGATAAGCTTGAGTCTTTCATCGGCGACTACAACAAGATGTTCGGCACAAGCTACACAACCAAAGATAGCGAGTCTTTCTATAACTACTACAAGAACATCTCTAAACGAGTGAAAGCCAAAGAGATCGATATTCTTCTTGTCGTAAACATGTTCTTGACGGGTTTTGACGCGCCAAAACTTAATACGTTATATGTCGATAAGAACCTAAAGAATCACGGACTCATTCAAGCATTCTCACGAACTAACCGCTTGTTAGATGAAACTAAATCTCACGGTAATGTGGTCTGTTTCCGCAACCTGAAGAAAGCAGCAGATGATGCATTTACGTTGTTCTCTAACAAGCAGCCGAATGAATCTATTGTTATACCGCCATTTGAAGACCTGTTAGCAGACTTTGATAAAGCTTATGAAGCGTTAATGGCAATCACACCAACAGTTGATTCAGTTGATAGCCTTCCTGATGAAGAGGCTCAAGCTCTGTTTGTTAGGCAGTTCCGCGAGTTGATGCGTCTCAAAAATATGCTGGGTAATTTCGCTGATTTCGATATGGCCTCGACTGCAATGAGCGATCAAGAGTTTCAGGACTTCACCAGCAAATATGCCGACTTAAATCGCCAGTTACGTGAGAACTCAACCAAAGAGAAAGTATCAATACTTGATGACGTCGATTTTGAACTTGAGTTGATGCACCGTGATGAAGTCAATGTTGGCTACATTCTTCACTTACTACGTGAACTGCATGAAGAAGAGAGCACTGACGAGAAAGAGCGTAAGCGCCAGGTTATCGCGAACTTGATTGCTTCTGACCCTACGTTACTCAGTAAGAAAGCTCTAATCGAGAAGTTCATGAATGAGCATCTTGACGGCATTCCAGCTCACGCTGATGTTGAAGAAGAGTTTGAATTCTTCTGGGAAAAAGAGAAGCGAGAAGCTCTAGAAAGTATGGCAACTGAAGAAAACCTAGATACAGATAAGTTAGAAATCTTGGTTAACCGTTATGAGCTTAGCGAAGAGATGCCACTACGTGATGACTTTGCAGGAACACTGCAAACCAAGCCTACGATATTGCAACGTAAAAAGATTGTTGGTCGGTTGACTGAGAAGTTTAAAGGGTTTGTCGATACGTTTATTGGTGGATTTTGACTTTTATAAATGGGATTGCAAGATGTTGACTTTAAAACAACTTCCAGAGCAAGTTGTAATAAAAGTCCCTTCAGTTAGGGATGATATACAAGGCTTTTATAATCTATGGAGCCGCTTGTATGGGGTTGAATGGCAAGAATCTAAAAAATATTACATTACTTTAGATTTTTCTAGTTGTAATAATGCAGGTGTTAATCTGACTTCGATTATCGGGGCTTTTGTTTCATTTGTTCGTCGTAAATTAATAAACAGTACGTTGAGGGTCGAAACTAAAACAATGAACCTACCAGTTTATTTAAAACTGAGAAATATGGGGTTATTGGAATCACTTGATAGACTTGATGGGCAAGGGTTTACTAAGAAAACTGAAGATATTATTCCATACCGAGAGTTTTCGCCCGCCACACGAGAAGGTGATGTTTTATCCTATTTGAAACACGAATGGCTTGGCAAGAATAGGCTGAATTTTTCTGAGGAAGTGGAAAGTGCGGTTCTAAGCTCACTGTGGGAGATATACGCTAATGCATTTGAGCATAGTGGAACTCATCAAGTACAGAGCTGTGGTTCATATGATCGAAAATCTGATACGCTTTCCATTTTAGTCGGTGATTCAGGAAGCGGAATTCCTACGAGTGTTATAAATTATATAAAATCAGATTTGACTATAAAAGAAGCTTTGGAGTGGGCGTTAGTTAGAGGGAATTCAACATACACAGCAAACCTTAAAGAAGCTGGGAAAGCAGAACCTCGCGGTTTGGGGCTACATTTATTAACCGAGCTGGTCGACATTAATGAAGGAAGTATGGATATATACACTGATACGGTTTGTTATACTAGAAAGGCTAAACAAAGCGTGTATACCGAAAATCAGCTAGCGATTCGGGGAAGTTGGATTAAATTGACACTGAACTGTAAGCGTAATGTGATATATCATTTTATAGATGAAGACATCCCTGAGTATTTTTGATTATTGGAAAGGTATTAGTTATGAAAATCGATGTTGCAAAAGTTGTTGGAAAGACTGCAGTCTCAAGGGATGGTGGATTAAAGCTAAAAAGCATACTTGATGTTGAGATTAGAAATGGTACAAAGGTAGAGCTTGACTTTCAAGGGGTGCAAATATACGCATCGCCATTTTTTAACACAGCCGTGGCTCCTTTTTTAGGTGAGATGAAATTTGAGAAATTTAGGAGTTTAGTTAGCTTTGAAAACATCTCGCCAGTCGGTAAGCGTCTTCTTAATCAGGTTGTTCATAATGCTATAGATTTTTACTCAAAAGAAGTCGAAGAGCAGAGTGATTTAGAAGAAAAAGTAAGTCGAGGGCTGGAGTAATGGGGATAGTTTTAGAAAACTCCAAAGTTTTTCCTGTAAAGCAAAAAATCCTCCTTGATACAAATGTATTGTATTGGTTGACTTACGCAAACTCGAGGGTTTTTCCGCGAAACTTAAAACCTCAAGAGTATCAACTAGATGAGTACCCTAGATTGTTTCAAAAACTCATTGAAAATGAAAACGAACTGTTTTATTCCAATTATTCAATCTCTGAATTGGCAAGTATTATTGCTAGAGTTGAAGCTTCTTTGAGTGGTATAGGTCGAGAGTTCGAAAGAAAGAAGTGGCTACGAGATGAAAATGGTAGGGAGTTAGTTCTTGAAGAGTTATCTATTGTTGTTGAAACACTGGAGTCTTGGTCGAAGCCATTAGAGTCTTATGCTCCTCCATCCAGTGAGAAGTACCTTGAGAGGTACGCTCAAGTACATTTGGATGGTTATGATATTAATATTGAAAATGAAATATCAAAAAATCAGTTAATGTACGTTTTAACTGATGATATCGATTTTGTCAGTGTAGATAAATTAAATGTCATTACTGCGAATAGAAATCACCCTAAGAAGCTTGTAAGGTGATATTAAAAGTTAAAGGGCTGAACGGTGGCAATCACGTAGATAGTTACAAGGTGTAAATACACTTTTGATGTACACCTGTTAATTCGTCAGCACTTTTTAGTGCAAATACCAACACTTAATTGAGTCTGCTTGGTCTGGTTGGGAAAGGCTGATGATATTATGACATCTATAGTGCATATTGGAGTTACTTAATCGAAACAACCTTGCTTCGCTTTAGTTGAGCTAACTCTTCACGTAATTGGGAGTTCTCAAACTCCAAATCTTTAATATGAGCCAACGCTTGAACCAGCTTGTCGTTAAGATGGTGCTGTGAAGCTGCGAATAGGGATAATTTCTTCCTCTCAGCTTCATATTTGGCCTTGAAGTTTTCCTTGATACGTTTCTGTTCCCTCAGCTTTGCACGTACGGTCTGGACTTCTGGTTGGACTATTTCACCTTTGCCTGCCGCAATTTCAGCTTTGGTCTGCTTCACCTTCTCAACAAACTCAGGGTAGTAATAACCACTGCCATTGCCGAGTTTCGCTTCTTCCTCAATAGCTCTCACACTGAGCTTTCGATGAGTAGGGATGCACTTGGGCTTGCCTTCTTTTATACGTTCTAATGCAGCCTCTAATGCTAGTCGTGTATTTTCGCTCTTACTCATATGTTGGCTGCCTTTAAGTCAGGTTCAAATGGGGTAAAAGACATATCAAAGTCAGCCATGACTTTCTCTGCGGCTCTTACTTGAGTGATGTAGTGGCTTTGCTCACTGACCGAAATTTCTTCGCCAGACTCCATATAAACAACTAAACTACGGTGTTTTTTCTGCCACCACTTCGCCTGCTGTTCATCAATGATACTACTACCAGAGCCGCAATCTACGCAGAACTGCGGGGCGACTACTCCATCCATATCGCAGTCATAACCGGACTTGCAATAGCTGTGCATTGAACCATGTAGTGTCAACTTACCATCCTTTACGGCTTTATAGATAACATCCCATGAACTATAAATGGTCGGTACATCCCCTCGCATTTTCATGATTGCTTTACCGTGAGCACCGGACAGTGTTTCATCAGAATGCCATTGTTTGAAGATTTTATTGGCAGTGGTTTCGGCATTAATCTCTTCGAGCGCTTGCTGTATTTTAGTATCTACCTTTAGATCTCGCAGACCCGCTAGCTTACCACCGTTGGTATACCATTCTGTCATGGCAAGGTGGATATGCTTAAATTGCTGCTTGAGAGCGACTACTGTGCTAAAGCGATTTTTAATACAATAAAATGCTAAAGTACGTCTAAATTGGTGAGTGGTTATGTACCATGGTTGACCAACTTTCACATACTTCTTAACTCGCTCAATTGAATTTGGATTAGAAGTTATACACTCTTGATAATCCTCGCTAGTAACAATGAAACCAAATTGTTTGCAAAATCGTTTTAGTCGTTCATTCCAATCTATGATTAATACAGGGGGCCTAGAACGATATGTTTGACTAACCCACAGGGTGTTATTGTATTTATCATCGGGGTATTCTATTTCTTTACGCCACCGCTCCGTTAATGTATCCATTAAATCTATGGCTTTTTTTGAAGAAGGCGCAGTCACCCACGTCTCTCGTTTTTCTCCTAACTTAAAGGTGTGGGATTGCAACATATGATAATCGCGTCCTTCAAACGTGTCGTGATAGTAACTATTAGGGGTTAACTTATCTAATTCAGAGTCTCGCATGCCGCTGAACCCACCGCATATAATATATGCAGCATTAGTAAGTTGACCAAGATAGCGTCTAAAGTCATTCCCATTTTCTAGTGGAATATCCGGTAGTGTTTGAGCTAACGGCTCAATAATTTCCTTAGCTGTTAGAGGTTGGTTGCCCTGCACTGCTTCTGAGTATTTGTGATTATTAATACTGCCGTCTTCATTTATGAAATAGTAATTTTTTCTCCCATTTTTCACTTTAGCGTCAATAATTCTTTTACCTTGAAGGTAATTTGATTGTAGAGCATTTTCAGTGTTAGAAATTAACTGAATGTGAGGATATGCATAGTCAATCAGCTCTATGGCCTTGGAGTAAATAGAGTTGCATAAACGCTCTGGGATAACGAGAATTTGTTGTTTCTCTAAGTTATTCAATCGCTTTGCAACACTACTCGACTTGATAGGCTTTAATTCTAGATTTAGCTGGTGCCATGATGCGTAATCGATAGCTGCATTTATCGCAGAAAACGTATGCATGAGAGTGCTTTGTGAATAGTTATGTTGTTGTAGATAAATCTTAAAGTTATCCCATATATCAGGCAAGGATAGGGCTTTCAATGAGGTTTTCCTGTTCTCAGCTAAGAAACGATAGACTTTTTTAAAGGCCCTCAATCGAGAGTGGATACCTGAAAAATTTAGTGCTTTTCGCATCTTTGGACTGTTATAGAGCAACCAGCCCAAGGTAATTAACTTGAGCTCTCTCTGTATTTCCATGTTGGCACTGAACTCTTTAAACGAAAGAGTATTTCTCTCCTTTTTTCGAGAAAATGGGAAGCAATTCCAGTCGCTCTGACCGAAAGTAGCCGTTACATTACCATCCTCATCTTTGCAGATGATTACGGTGTCTAGTTCATCAAATCGTTCTTCATGGTACAAAGTGATGATATCTATAAGTTGCACTTTATGTTCTTCGGGGAAATCTCTTTTATAGAGTTGTGTGGTATTCATGGCTACACCTCGTTAGAGCGCTGAGAAATCAATTCAAGTACAGATTCAGCTTCACTCCAAAGGGGGTGAAAACCATCATCGAGCTTTTTTTCTGCTTGCCTTAATAGGTGATTATTGATGTTGGGTAGTATTTTTTCATCTATGAATATTACGATATTTTCAAAGTTTTTACGGTAATGGCTTGTATCAAGATGTAGGTAGAGTGACTCCTCAATACACGCCTTAAAGCTGAGTAGGCACCATATATCTGCGAGAGATTGTACAATGATCTGATTAGGACAACCAAAACAAGCTAACAAGTCAGCACATGCTAGTTTCTCGCCCTTGCTTGCTAGCTTATGTTGAATGGCCTTCCGAGTGTATTTTTTAGACTTTTCACCAAATGGAGAAGCACAACTACTACCATTGGAGACCCTGCTTAAATTGGGAAGGTTTATCTTGTATTCTTCCTCGATGACTAGAAAATCGAGACCCAAATTGTTCTGTGCCTGTCTGGTATTAATACCACTTCTTACCTGTTCTTCTCTTATTAGTATGGCATCCTGTATCATGCCGTTATTTGAAAAGCGATTACCATTGCTGTAGCTTCTCTTTCGGGTATTTGGCGTATTATTCAGCATGATGTCATTTACCATATCACCCTGATAATAGGTGGTTAGCTGAGCGCCTGTCTCACGAAAGCGACTGATAACAGGGCGCAATCTATTTCCTTGCTGATCGGTAAAGGTAAAGTGTTTTTCTACCCAGCGTTTTAAAAAGTCTTGCAGAGTTGTTGTCTTTAGGGGGTGTGCCTTTTTATAAGGAATTGTTTGAAGCAGAGTGGCGTTTTTATTTGAGTTTATTGTGCGGGAAGCATTGAGTAACTTATCAAAAAAACTCATGGCGTACTTAGGGACTTCTAGTTCATGCTCTCCTATCTCAATTTGAATTGTTTTAAAGGCGCGACGCTTAAAAGCTGACATTGTGTACCATGTTTCTCCTAATGTTATTGAGGCGTTGTCAGGTTGTTTTAGGCCAAATAAGTCACTTGTGTTTGCGTAAGTGTAATAGGCTAATAAATAGGTTGCAGCACACATCATTTTTGTGATGCCAGAACAAAGTTGGTATTTTTTGTCTTGCCAAGTAAAAACCATAGTAGGCGTACATTTATAGGCGTGCATGTGCTTACCTGGGTCATCAATGAATTGCTGGTAAGTTTGGTTAAATAAGCGTCGAAGAAAAGGGAGCAATTGGTTTAAATTATCACGAGTGTAGCTTTCAAAGGGTTCTCTATCATTGTCATCCATAATTACTACGTTATCAAAATAATGGTGCGGTAAATCAAGGTATTTAGTAAATAAAGTGACCATTTCAGATAGTCTTTTTTTATAGGTGGCGCTTTTTAGTGAACCCAACATGACTCGGTTTTGCAGATGTTCCATATAGCCTTCAGTTGAGGGCTTCGTAAAAGCGGGTGTTTTATTTTCATCGCACCATCGAACGTATTGAGCAGCTTTTACATAAAGAGTGTAAAGAGATGCGTGGCTTCCACCTTGTGCAATTTCTTCTTCAAATCTTGTTTTTAATCTATAAATCAATCCTTCTCTATTTATAACTTCAAATTGCTTACCTTGCTTCATTCGCTTCGTCGATGGAAAGCCATTTGCTAAAAACCGATTAAAGTCGGCAAGCCTGTTATCTCCAATGTTTAGTAAAATGCATAGTTCAGGTCTCCAGTTGCCCATACGGATGATACTATTCATTATTATCACCTAATGCTTCATGCATGATGCTATCTAAAATGCCAAACTTCACTTTGAACGCTTCTTTGCGTTGCAAATAACGTAGATACTTCCAAGTCGTGGATTCGTTTCTATGCCCCATCCAACCCATTAGAAGCTCCATACACTCCATTGGAGTTAGTCCAGCCTCAAGCAAGTCATTTAGTCTATATGTACCGTAGGTTGAGCGTAGGTCATGGAAACGATGAATAAAGGAAGGGGAGGTTTTCTTGATGGAGGTTCTAAGTTCTGTCCACCTAGCTTCAATTGATTTAGCTGTAACAGGATTTCCTTGCTCACTTACAAAAAGAGGTTCATGACGCTCACACAGTTCAAGCCTTTCGATAGTTTCTTGCTTGAGTGAAGGCTTATCTTCGGGCAATGATTCTAATTGGGCATTGAGTTTGTTTAGTCGTTTGATTCTGCGCTCAGAGGTACGGTATTCATTCAGTGTGGTTAGCAGCTCTGATGAGATTTCTACACGCCTTTGCTTTGAGTATTTAGTTTGAACCCCTGTCGATTGAGGGGATAAAACTATCTCGTAACGATGCTCACTTTCAACCAAGGGTGTTGCGGTATCAAGTGCATTCAGGGAGAGCGTTGCCACCTCTTGAATTCGCATTCCTGTATCTATGGAGATTAACACCTGCAAGCGTAATTCATCGGATGCGTTAGGAAGGTGTTGAGTCAGAATACTCAGTGACTCTTGAGAGAGTGGAGATAAAGGTCGAATGTTTTTACTGCTTGCATCCTTTGGTACTTTTATTCGCAAGTCACTCGTTTCAACGGTAAACGTTGGCGATATGTGCGCTAGCATCCCAGTGTTTTGAACAGATACAAACTCCATTTTAAATGGTGCTTCTTTCTTGTTTTTGATTTTTAAGTAACCATCATGCATTAACCACTTGTAGTAGTTAACAATCTGATTCATTCGTACGCTTGCTGTGCTGTGTGCTAATTCCCCGTTCTTGATTTGCTTTAACAGGTGAGAGCGAAAAAGATAAGTTGGCTTGAGCCTTTTGATGGGAGGCAATGCATCCCATGCCAATCCTTTATCTTCAAGGAACTGGTAGTAAGCTTGTAATGCTTGAGCGCAGGGTGAAAGATCTTTAGCTGCTTTGATAGCTTTCTGGTAGAAGAGGTAGCTGTTTGCCTCGTGGTTGAATGAACCATCTTGATTGAACAGTGCAGGCAGTGAGCCAATATTTCCCCTGAGTGGAGTGCAATCGCAGATATCATTACTGACCGATAGTTCTGTCTGCTTATAGACATTGCTTGATTGTATGAGGTACATAAATTCACCTAGAAAATCACTGACTATACACACAGCATAGTCAGTAATAATATATTTTCCAGATTTATTTATGTGTGTAAGATGCTTTTCCTACACTAACCTGTCATGGTAACA
>NZ_CAWPGB010000017.1:0-16046 GCF_963887575.1 Vibrio sp. 3-2(1)
GATAAATCTTTTTTGATTATCATCAACGAGTGCCCACACAGATTGATAGGTTTATATTGTTAAAGAGCGTTCTTCTCTGGGTTGCCGAGGCTTCCTTTGAAGAGGCGGCCATTCTAGCGAGATAATGAAAAGTGTCAAACACTTTTTTACATTATTTCGTCTTACCGATTTGACCTACTGATTGGCTGGCTAATTGGGCTTGAACCCTTACTGGCTGTGCCGTGTCAGTGAGGTCGCATTATAGAGATCGCCGTCACGTTGGCAAGCGTTATTTTGTAAAAATTGCAAAAATAGCGCTTAATCACCAAATTACTGCTCAAAGCCTTATTTATTCAATTTTACTAAGATCAAGTAAACACGTTACCCACAGAGTTATACACATTAGCTGTAATTTTTATCTTTTCAAACGTAGAAAAAGCGTCTTCAGACGCTTTTTCCGTTTCACTCATTTCTTTTTTACACTATGTAGAAGATTAAATACCTGCATCATCTCCTTAGTTATTCTCTTCATGAAGACCGCACTCTCTTTTTAAGCCGAAGAAACGCGTTTCTTCTTCATTCATTCCCGGTTCCCATTTACGAGTAGTATGAGTGTCACCAACTGAAAGGTAACCTTGCTCCCATAATGGATGATACGGCAGGTGATTTTCTTGCAGATAATAATGTACATCTTTATTTGTCCAATCAATCACAGGTAGGAATTTAAACACACCATTTTGAATCGCTAAAATAGGTAATGTCGCCCGCGATTGTGATTGCTCTCGGCGTAGGCCAGAAAACCAAGTACCAATATCTAGTTCATCTAACGCTCTTCGCATTGGTTCTACTTTATTAAGGTGATTGTATTGTTCAATGCCAGTAACGCCTTGTTCCCAAAGTTTACCGTAACGCGCCTCCTGCCATGATGGACTTATCGTAGCGCTGAAGATATGCAGATTGAGATTCAGGTGATCCGTGAGCTGGTCAATAAATTGATATGTTTCAGGAAATAAATAGCCCGTATCCGTCAATACCACTGGTATATCACTTTTTACGCTAGAAACCAGATGCAGCATCAATGCGGCTTGAATGCCAAAGCTAGAAGAAAGCGCATGGGTTCCTTCTAGATTCTCAATCGCCCACATGACCCGCTGCTGTGCTGTTAACGTTTCGAGATAAGCATTTAATGGGGCAAGGCGTAACGTTTGCTCTACTTTTGTTAGCGCCAATAACTCGGACAATTTAGGAACTACTGGTACTTCAAGCATAGAAATCTCTCTTAGAGATGATCACCTCTTCTATAATGCCGGTGCGAATGGTGAAATCGCCAAAACCCTCATTGGATTGACGCTCTAGCGCCCAGCGGCCGACTAGATGGTCAATTTCTTCTAGGATCTGTTTATCGGTAATGTTTTCTTTATACATTTTAGGCACACGAGTGCCCGCTCTATTGCCGCCAAGATGTAGGTTGTAGCGACCGGGAGCTTTACCAACTAAACCAATTTCAGCCAACATGGCTCGGCCACATCCGTTCGGACAACCTGTGACACGTAAGATAATGTTTTCTTCTTTAGGTAACGCATGTTTTTGTAGAATCGTCTCTACATCCGTTACAAATTGAGGGAGGAAACGTTCCGCTTCAGCCATAGCTAATGGGCACGTAGGGAAAGAGACGCACGCCATCGAATTTTTACGTTGCTCACTCACATTGTCATTGATCAAACCATGCTGACGCGCAATCTGCTCAATCGTAGCTTTTTGTACAGCAGGTACTCCCGCTACGATGAGGTTTTGATTGGCCGTCATACGAAAATCACCTTGGTGGATTTTAGCAATTTCTGCCACACCACTCTTTAGCGGTTTATCAGGGAAATCGAGTAAACGACCATTTTCGATGAAAAGTGTTAAATGATGCTTACCATCGATGCCTTCAATCCACCCAATCCGATCACCACGTTCTGTGAGCTCGTAAGGGCGGCTGACCGCAAACTCAATACCAGCACGCTTTTCAACTTCGGCTTTGAACACATCGACGCCCACTCTATCGAGTGTGTATTTAGTTTTTGCATTTTTACGATTAGACCGGTTTCCCCAATCACGCTGAGTCGTAACCACAGCGGCGGCGACTTCTAAGGTTTTATCCAAAGGAATAAATCCGAAATCATCAGCACGACGCGGGTAAGTAGAAGTATCACCGTGCGTCATGGCTAGGCCGCCACCCACCAGCACATTAAAACCAACTAACCGACCTTGTTCGGCAATCGCAACAAAGTTTAAATCGTTGGCATGTACATCCACATCGTTTTGGGGCGGAATAACCACTGTCGTTTTGAACTTCCGCGGTAAGTAGTTATTACCTAAAATCGGCTCTTCATCTGTAGTTTCTAGTTTTTCACCATCCAACCAAATTTCGGCATAAGCGCGCGTTTTAGGTAACAGATGTTCCGAAATCTTCTTCGCCCATTCGTAAGCTTCCTGATGCAGTTCAGACTCCACAGGATTGGACGTACACAGTACGTTACGGTTCACATCACCCGCTGTGGCAATCGAATCAATACCAATGCTGTTTAACGTTTGATGCATCAATTTAATGTTAGGCTTCAATACCCCGTGAAACTGAAAGGTTTGGCGAGTGGTTAAACGAATGCTGCCATATAGGCTGTGCTCAGTTGCAAATTTATCTATCGCTAGCCATTGTTTCGGTGTGATGATCCCGCCAGGCATGCGCGCACGTAACATCACATTGTGCAGAGGTTCTAACTTTTGTTTTGCACGTTCGTTACGAATATCGCGATCGTCTTGTTGATACATGCCATGAAAGCGAATCAGCTGAAAGTTGTCAGCACTAAAGCCACCTGTGATGTGATCTTGCAGATCTTGCTCGATCGTCCCACGTAAAAAGTGACTTTCACGTTTCAAGCGCTCGTTATCTGACAATGGGCCTAGTTCTTGTCCTAATACTTCTTGATGATTAGATTGTTGTTTGGTGCTCATTAGTACACATCCCTTTGATAACGTTTTGCTTTGCGCAGATCGTTGATATATGTCTCTGCCTGTTCACGTGATAACCCACCTTGCTGCTGTGCAATAACAATTAGTGCATCATGCACATCTTTCGCCATGTGCGTTGCATCACCACAGACATAAAGATACGCACCGTTTTGAATCCATTGCCAGACCAGTTCGGATTGTTCAAGTAATCGATGCTGAACGTAGACTTTCTCATGCTGATCACGGCTAAACGCCACATCTAGACGACTCAGCACACCGGATTTCAGATATTTTTGCCACTCAACTTGATAGAGAAAATCTTGAGTAAATGTACGATCACCAAAAAACAGCCAGTTTTTTCCTTTTGCTTCACGGTTATCACGCTCTTGAATAAAGCTACGAAATGGCGCAATTCCGGTGCCAGGACCAATCATGATAATAGGCACGTTATCATCTTGCGGTAGTTTGAAATTATTATTGTGTTCAATGAAAACCTTTACCTTGTCGCCCTCTTCTAAGCGCTGGCCAAGGTAACTGGACGCTCCCCCAAAACGGTGCTCATCTTGGTGTGTATACTGAACAATGCTGACGGTAAGATGCACTTCATCTTCAACTTCGCTTTGACTTGATGCGATAGAATAAAGACGCGGCGTTAAACGACGTAATAAAGAGAGTAGCGCTTGGGCCGTCAGTTTAGTTTGCTTCTCTCGCAGTACATCAATCACTTGATGATGGCTCGCATACAATCTGAGCTTCTCTTTATCCTCCACCAGCTCAAGCAGTTTCGTACAACCAGATAACTCAGCAAACTTGGTCACCATCTGAGGATTTGCAGCCGTAATTTCATATTTATGCATTAAAGCACTATGGATGGATAAACTTTCGCCATCGACGTCAACACTTTCGACACCCGATAGCTCAGTCGCAGATAACACGGCATTAACCAACTCTGTATCGTTTTCATACCATACTCCAAGCGCATCCCCAGACTGATACGTTATACCTGACTCACCCAAGTCAATTTCAATGTGGTGCACCTCTTTTCCTGAATCTCGCCCAGTAATTTTTTGACTCGTCAGTAAAGTCGCACTGTAAGGATTTTGCTTATTGTATTGAGATAGATGACTCGTGGTTTGACTCACGGGTAATTGCACAACTTGCGCAGGCGTACTTGCAAAAGCTTCTTTTACCACTGCTAATGCTTTGGCTTTCCACTCGGCGGCTTGATGTTCGTAATCAACGTCGCAATCCACTCGCTCAATAAAACGTTTGGCACCAAGCTGCTCTAAAAATGCATCAAAATCTTTACCCGTTTGGCAGAAAAATTCATAACTGGAGTCACCTAAGCCAATCACACCATATTGCAAGTGAGGTAATTTCGGCGCTTTCTTGGATTGTAAAAATTCATGCAGCGCTAATGCATTGTCAGGGGCTTCGCCCTCGCCATTGGTCGATGCAACAAAAATAACATGCGTTTCTTTCGCAAGATCTTTGCCTTTGTAATCACTCGCATCGAATAATTGAACCGCGATACCGGCAGCCTGAGCTTCTCTTTCCAATCCTTCAGCAAGGCCTTTTGCATTGCCTGTTTGAGAAGCGAAAATAATGGTTAATTGAGTCGCAGGCTCCATTGATACTAAAGTGGCTGCTTGTGAGCTGGAAGTAGAAATACTTGATGCTTGAGACTGACTGAGGCCCCAAAAATATCCGCTAACCCAAGCAAGCTGCTGCGGGGAAAGTTCTGAAATAGTACGCTGCAATCCGTTCAGTTGCGCGTCATTGAGTGGGCTAGCTAAACTGGCTAGCTCTTGGGGTATGGTATTTCCTGAAGACATGGTCACGACTTCCCTATTCATTGCGTGACAATAGATTAACCACTCTCTTTAATAACAAGAAAGAATAGATAAGTATGTTTTATAACTTTTTGGAAGTAGGCATTACGCTTAATTCTCTCATTTAGACTCGACTCGAACTTGCTTAAAACCCACCTCCATAGCCGATTTAGAGGCAAGATCCAGATCGGTATACTGGCATTCGTCACCCTGAGAATCGGTTAATAGCACGAACCCACCACGGCAATGCCGAAACTCGACTATCCAATGCCCTTCTTGGAAAGAAGGTTCAATAATGGCTTCGATAAGCTTGTTCTCACGATACAAGTCCCTTAACTCGGTAATCGTCATCACCACACCATTTTCACATTATTCACTCGTGAATTAAGCATGGTACATTTTGCTTATTCTGCTAAGAAATTGCGCAATAATATAATTATCAGTTATAAAAAACGCCACCTTGCAGAGGTGGCGTTTTATGGAAAATGCATTTAGCGCGTAAGTATCGAATCGATACTTAAAATTGAAATTCAGCCCCTAAGAACCAACCATCAACAAAGACAAATGAGTTTTTCGTTTTTGGGTCAAGTTCGGTGAATTCAAGATCAATCACACGATAGCCGCCACGCAATGCGACATTGCCAGCACGAATAGGTATGGAATACTGCAAACCCGCTAGTACATCTGCGCTTTTAATTCCGCCACTATCACCAAAATCAAACTGCCCAATCACATCAACTTGGGTATTGGGAATTTTAATTGTGGCATAGGCATACCAGTTAAAAGTCGTCTTATCAAAACTGTACTTCAAGCTATCTGGTGCTTGATACTGAGAACCACTATATTGAGTGAATGTAACACCCGCATCGAACGACATTAACTGTCGCTCTAACAGATTGTAATACAAGGTATAGTCGTACTTATCAAAGGATGCATAATCCGCCTCAAGCGTGGTATAACGAATACTCGCATTGGGCAAATAAGGTAGCTGATGCTCAAAAGCAACGTGGATTGAAGGTGTCTTCACATCATCACGACGAGTATTGTCGATTTTAGTGCTGCCCCACCACATGTCAGCGCCAACTTCTCCACGATAAAATGATTCTGCTTGAACCGATGCGGTTGACATCATCATTGCCACACTGACCAACGCTAACCAAATTGGTTTATTCATCCCTATTGCTCCCTATTTATTCGCTACTAATGCATGTTCTTAATTGAACGCGATAGTAGCATATTCCTGAAGTGAGTTAACGTTTCGTTGACTGCCACATTAGCGAGGGGTGTACACCACATGACGGAAGAACCAGACCCCCAAAACAATCACAATGATCCAAGGTAGTAGCTTAAACATCACTCCAATCATGCCTAGTAATGCTAATACTATAAAGCCCATGACCGTCGCAATAAACACAGTTACCAAAGTAATGCCTGTCGCCAATAAAGTTGCAATAAAAACCAATAAGAAAATAAGTTCAAACATGATGTTTTCCTCCGTTTCTCTTACCACTAGCAGATATCGAGCCAACTTGTCATTACCACCTCTGATTTCAAGTCAAGACTAAAAAAATCACAGTTTCTTGGCCAATCAAGCACTTGAAAAGCAATATTTATTTCAATAAAAAAAGCCAAATAACACCGAGTCATTTAGCCTTTCTATTGTTGGTAAAAATCACCACTTAAGTTGGTAATTTTTACACATTCAACTCTTTCGGAATTTTTGCTAATGCCGCTTGCACGACTTCAATTCCCGCACCGGGCTTATGCGCATTCTCACTGATATAACGTCGCCATTGACGAGCACCTGGCATATTTTGGAACATACCTAACATATGGCGGGTAATATGGCCAAGGTAAGACCCCTGAGCTAATTGACGTTCAATATAAGGAAACATCTCTTCAATAATTTGAGAACGTTTTTTAATCGGCGTATCCATACCAAAAATGGTCTGATCCACTTCCGCCAACAAATAAGGGCTTTGATAAGCTTCCCGGCCAATCATTACGCCATCAAGATGCTGTAAATGCTCACTGACTTCAGCTAAGGTTTTGACACCGCCATTCACAGCAATGACTAAATGTGGGAAATCTTTTTTCAGCTGATATGCCCGTGAGTAATCTAACGGCGGTATTTCACGGTTCTCTTTTGGGCTCAAACCACTAAGCCACGCCTTACGCGCATGAATAGTAAACTGTTCACAGCCCCCTTTCTCTGATACCAATGAAATAAAATCAGTCAAAAATTCATAAGAATCCATGTCATCAATACCAATGCGCGTCTTCACGGTTACCGGAATATCTACTACTGATTTCATCGCTGCAACGCAATCCGCCACCAGTTGCGGCTCAGCCATTAAACAAGCACCAAAACGACCATTCTGGACGCGATCAGACGGACAACCCACATTGAGGTTGATTTCATCGTACCCGTACTGCTGGGCAAGTTTGGCACAATGAGCAAGGTCTTGAGGATTCGAACCACCCAATTGTAACGCTACTGGGTGTTCCTCCTCGTTGTAAGCCAAGAAGTCCCCTTTACCATGAATGATCGCGCCTGTCGTAACCATCTCGGTGTACAGTAACGTTTGCGAGGACAGCAAGCGATGAAAGTATCGGCAGTGGCGATCTGTCCAATCGAGCATCGGTGCTACTGATAGCCTACAAGGGTGAGTCATGATTTAGATATCCCAATTCAGTCAGTTTCAATGGCTAAACTTACAGCCAAAAACAAAGTTTGGCATTGTAATCGCTTCGAGTTTATAGCGCCAACAGTTCTTCTTCTGTATCGTTTTGCATCGATATAAGGTAATTTAAGCACTATTTTCGTTGCAAACAACGATCACATCGCTAACTAACTCCAGAAAATGTTGTAGGCTACAAGGCTATTAATCTGGAAATAGTATATTATTATTAAAGTCCAATGGTTATGGTGATGAATTTGGACCACAAGCTAACGAAACAAATAGAAGAACTATGCGCAGCGAGAGGAGTACGACTAACTTCTCAACGAAAGAGAGTGTTTGAACTGATTTGTTCAAGCAAAAAAGCATCCAGTGCTTATGAATTGCTTGAAGATTTAAAGCAAAGCGAGCCCCAAGCGAAGCCACCAACGGTGTATCGTGCTCTGGACTTTTTGTTAGAACAAGGCTTTATTCATAGAGTGGAGTCAACAAATAGCTTTATTTCATGTTGCTCTTGTAATGCTAATAAGCATTTTTCACACCTATTAATTTGTGACAAATGTGGCAATGTTATTGAACTTCAAGATGATAGTCTGATAGCCTTGCTAGCAAGCAACGCTGAGAAACACGGTTTTAACATCGTTAATCACGTTATTGAATCTCATGGTGTTTGCCAAACGTGTTCCTCAAGTCTGAAAGTATAAAAACAGTAGAAGAAGGTTATGCGCGCTGAATTTGTAAACCCGTTTTTAGCTTCTTTAATGAACGTGTTAAAAACGATGGCTTCATTAGAGTTGAAGCCACAGAAACCTCGTGTAAAGAAAGATGAGATTGCCCGTGGTGATGTCTCTGGCTTGATTGGTATGGTTGGTAGTCAAAGCCGTGGTTCAATGTCTATTACTTTTGATGAAAGTCTAGCATTGGAAATCATGCAAAATATGTTAGGTGAACGCCCCAACGGTCTCAATGAAGAAGTGACAGATATGGTCGGCGAAATCACCAACATGGTGACAGGCGGAGCTAAACGTATTCTTGCCGAGAGTGGTTTTGACTTTGATATGGCAACTCCGGTTGTTGTCTCAGGAAAAGGCCACACGATTCGTCATAAATGCGAAGGTGCAATTATTATCATGCCGTTTACCTCTCAGTGGGGTAACGCTTTTATCGAAATCTGTTTCGAGTAAGCTCTTTCATTAAAGAAAAAAAGGTTGATACCGTTAAGTATCAACCTTTTTTATTTGGATAAAACCTTACTCACATCCAAGTAAGGTTTTGACGCATTACGCTTTAAATGTCTTAAACGCGTTAATCAAACCATTGGTTGAGCTGTCGTGTGAACTCACTTGAGCATCGTCGGCTAACTCAGGCAGAATTTGGTTTGCTAACTGCTTACCAAGCTCAACGCCCCATTGATCGAAACTGAAGATATTCCAAATAACACCCTGTACGAAAATTTTATGCTCGTACATCGCAATCAGGTTGCCCAAAGTGCGTGGCGTGATCTGCTTAACTAAGATTGAGTTGGTTGGGCGGTTTCCTTCAAACACTTTAAATGGTGCGATTGCCGCCATTTCTTGTGCTGATTTGCCCGCCGCTTTTAGCTCAGCTTCAACGGTTTGCTGCGTTTTTCCAAACGCTAACGCTTCTGTTTGAGCAAAAAAGTTCGACATCAATTTTTGGTGATGATCACCCGCTGGGTTATGGCTGAGCGCTGGCGCAATAAAATCACACGGGATCAATTTTGTTCCCTGGTGGATCAATTGATAAAAGGCGTGTTGACCATTAGTACCGGGCTCACCCCAAATGATTGGACCCGTTTGGTAAGTTACCGCTTGACCGTTACGATCTACGTATTTACCGTTTGATTCCATATTGCCCTGTTGGAAATAAGCGGCAAAGCGATGTAAGTATTGGTCATAAGGCAGAATCGCTTCTGATTCGGCGCCGTGGAAGTTGTTATACCAAATACCAATCAAGGCTAGGATCACAGGAATATTTTGCTCAAAAGGTGTCGCCACAAAATGTTGATCCATCTCATGCGCGCCGGACAGCAGTTCCACAAAGTTGTCATAGCCTACAGCCAATACAATGGATAGACCAATTGCTGACCATAGTGAGTAGCGTCCACCGACCCAATCCCAAAATTCGAACATGTTGTCTGTATCAATACCAAACTCAGCGACTGATTTCGCATTAGTCGACAGCGCTGCAAAGTGTTTTGCAACATGAGTTTCATCGCCTGCTTCCGCTAAGAACCAATCACGAGCCGTATGTGCATTGGTCATGGTTTCTTGGGTGGTAAACGTCTTTGAAGCCACTAAAAATAGCGTGGTTTCTGGATTGACTTTTTTCAACGTTTCAACGATGTGTGTTCCATCAACGTTAGAAACGAAATGAAGATTAAGATGATTCTTATACGGCGCAAGTGCTTCTGTGACCATGTATGGACCAAGGTCTGAACCACCAATACCAATGTTGACAATATCGGTAATCGCTTTACCAGTGTAACCTTTCCATTCACCAGAAATCACTCGTTCAGAAAACGATTTCATCTTCTCAAGTACCGCATTCACGGCTGGCATCACATCTTCACCATCAACCATGACCGGTGTGTTACTGCGGTTGCGTAACGCAGTGTGCAGTACGGCACGGCCTTCAGTTTGGTTGATCGCGCAGCCTTGCAGCATAGCGTCGATGGCTGACTTTAGTTCAGTCTCATTAGCCAGTGCTTGTAAATGTTGTAAGGTCTCTTCGTTGATCAAATTTTTTGAGTAATCAACAAGAATATCTGAACCAAAACGAGTCGAGAATTTATCGAAACGTTGTGCATCTTGTGCAAAAAGCGATTTAAGGTCCATATCTTGCGCTGATTCAAAATGCGCAGTCAGTGCTTTCCAAGCGTTGGTTTGCGTTGGATTGATATTTTTCAACATGGTATCTATCCCGATGTGACAGTAGGTTTTATTCCTATCATTCCTAAACTCTGTTTCAAAATGATGGAATCCCCGATTGAGCAAAAAAAGAAAATGGTATCGACTGCCTATATTTGGAAGGCAACACGTCGTTATTCGTTTTGTGAGCGCCATTATGACGCAGCTTACCCGCTCTCATATTGAGTTAGGTCAGGTAAACCTAATGGGTGCATACTCTGGCTTTATTGATACGACATCTCAACACGAGAAGTGAGTTTCGTCACTAACTCGTAAGCGATCGTGCCAATGTGAGAGGCCACTTCTTCTGCTGGTAGCTCTTTTCCCCATAAAATAACCTCATCACCCACCTTATCGCAGGCTTGTGGACCGAGATCGACCGTAAGCATATCCATTGAAACTCGCCCTGCAATCGGCACTTTACGCCCATTGACAACAACCGGAGTTCCATTGGGTGCAGTACGAGGATAACCATCGCCATAGCCAATTGCGATAACACCAACCTTAGTGTCACGTAAGCTTGTCCAAGTGGCACCGTAGCCGACACTCTCTCCCGCTTTAACATCACGCACTGCGATCAAGTGAGATTTTAATGTCATTACAGGTTGATAGCCCAGCGCTTGCGCCGAGTTATCATCAAAAGGAGAAACGCCATACATAATAATACCTGGGCGAACCCACTCTAACTGGCTGTGCTTCCAAGCTAATAAACCAGCGGAGGCAGCAAGTGATCTTTCACCCTCATGACCTTTTGTCATTGCTAAAAACAGCTCAATTTGCTCAGAAGTCGTTGATTTATCGAGTTCATCGGCACAACCAAAATGACTCATATAACGCAATGGCTTCACTACGTTTTTACACGCTTGCAAACGTTCTAAAAAATCGGGGTATTGTTCTGGGCGCACACCTAAACGATGCATTCCGCTATCGATTTTCAACCAAACATTGACTGGGACATCTAATTGAGCTTGCTCTAAGGCGACTAACTGCTCCTCACAGTGAACAACGGTTTGAATGTTATTGGTCACCAATACAGCAAGATCCATCGGGGAATAAAAACCTTCAAGCAACAAGATAGGTTTTACCACACCGCTCGCTCTCAGTTGCAGCGCTTCTTCAATGCGCGCCACGCCAAATGCATCCGCGCCTAGTGCATGTTTCGCAACATGCCGAAGCCCATGACCATAACCATTTGCTTTGACCACCGCCATAATTTTACTGTTTGGTGCCTGCTGTTTTACTCGCTGTAGGTTGTGCTTTAACGCATCGAGATCGATGCAGGCGGTTGCCGCTTTCATGTAGCTCATCAAATTACTCATCGTCAAATGCAGGGCCTGCATAGTTGTCAAAACGAGAATACTGCCCTTGGAAGGTCAACCGTACAGAACCAATCGGGCCGTTACGTTGCTTACCTATAATAATCTCTGCGATACCCTTTAACGAACTATCAGGGTGATACACCTCGTCGCGATAAATGAACATGATCAAATCGGCATCTTGTTCTATCGAACCGGATTCACGCAAGTCGGAGTTGACTGGGCGTTTATCGGCGCGCTGCTCCAACGAACGGTTAAGCTGCGATAAAGCCACCACGGGCACATTCAATTCTTTAGCCAGCGCTTTTAACGAGCGAGAGATCTCCGCAATTTCTAAAGTACGGTTATCCGATTGCGAAGGAACTCGCATCAACTGCAAGTAGTCGACCATGATGAGCGACAAGCCGCCATGCTCGCGCGCAATACGACGAGCTCTAGAACGAACCTCGGTAGGCGTGAGGCCTGAGCTATCATCTATGTACATATTTTTCTTTTCCATGAGAATACCCATGGTAGACGAAATTCGTGCCCAATCCTCATCATCCAGCTGCCCAGTACGAATTTTGGTTTGATCAACGCGAGAAAGCGATGCCAACATACGCATCATGATTTGTTCAGCTGGCATCTCAAGAGAGAAGATAAGAACCGGTTTTTCTTGCTCCATGGCCGCGTTTTCACACAAGTTCATGGCAAACGTCGTTTTACCCATAGAAGGGCGAGCAGCTACAATGATCAAATCAGAACCTTGTAAACCAGCCGTTTTCTTATTGAGATCAGCAAACCCCGTATTCACGCCCGTGACACCATCTTGTGGTGTTTTATACAGCAGTTCAATACGCTCTAAAGTTCTTTCTAAAATCGAATCGACATTCTGCGGGCCTTCATTTTCGCTGGTACGCTCCTCAGCAATGGCGAACACTTTACTTTCAGCCAGATCGAGCAAATCTTCCGAACTGCGCCCTTGCGGATCATAACCTGCATCCGCAATCTCATTGGCAACACCGATGAGGTTACGCACCAATGCTCGTTCCGCTACGATTTCAGCATAAGCATTAATGTTAGCCGCACTGGGCGTATTTTTCGCCAAATCCGCTAAATAAGCAAAACCGCCGACATCTTCCAACTGTTCGCGACGCTCGAGATACTCAGATAATGTAATAAGATCGAGCGGCTTACTGGCTTCCAAAATAGATTTAGCTGCATCAAAAATTAAACGATGCGCACGGCTATAGAAGTCTTTGCTGACCACACGCTCAGCCACCGTATCCCAACGTTCGTTATCCAATAGCAAGCCTCCAATCACTGATTGCTCAGCTTCGATCGAATGTGGAGGAACTTTAATTGCGTCGACTTGTGCGTCAAACGGTTTACGATTTCGTTGATCTGTTCGTGGTGCAGCCATGACTTCGCTCAATACTATCTAATGACCGACCATTATAGCCAGAATAGATCATTTGTAATTATGTAAACGAAACTTTGTGTTTCTCTCGTAGAGAATTAACCTCATGCTGACCAAACAGAACCGCCCTACACCTACTATTTCGCCCACTATTTTTTATTCACTTTAGGGGTGCTTCGTGTCCAAAATTTGGTTTCTTAGTTTTAGCCTGTTCGCGATGAGTGCAGCTTATGCTAATGAGGATCTTAAAAACGATACGGAAATCGAAGTTCCTTCTCCTTGGAATAGCCAAGTCGAATTGGGTTACCAAGCCCACTCAGGTAATACTGATTCAGAGTCATTAAATTCACGAGTCAAGACAGAATACATAACAGGTCGCCATCGAACCAATGGTGAGTGGAAATTGTATCGTCTTGATAAAAATGGAAAAGAGAATAAGCGGCAGGCAAACTATTCGCTGCAAAGTGACTATAAGTTAGCTTCAAAAGCCTATCTATACGCAAACTTTAACGGTGTTGATTCGAAATACAGCGCCTATTTCAAAGACTATACGCTATCTGGTGGAATGGGTTACCAATTGATGAATACCGACATATTGCTATTAGAGATTGAAATAGGGCCCGGTTTTCGTTACCAAAAACCCAACCTAGATGAGATATCAAGTACAGATATTGTATTTGCAAATACAGTCGAAGAAGTCATATTTCGTGGTAACTTAAAAGGTGTTTGGGCAACTTTCGATAATTTAACCATCTCCTCTGAACTGACTCTTGTCGCAGGAGAAAGTAATATCAGAACCGATAGCGAACTCATTTTAACCAATCACATTACTGATTCGATTGCGTTGAAAGTGAACTTGTCTCGCCAATACCACGATAAGGTTCCAGCAGGACTAAGTAAAGCCGATAGCGTCACTTCATTTAGTTTACAGTTTCGTTTCTAGGTAGTTTGAAGATAAAAAAAACACCAGCCAAGGCTGGTGTTTTCAATTCATCCGAAGACTGAAATTATTCAGCAACGATTTGAATTTTCGCAGTTGCAAACACTTCTGAGTGAAGTTGGATGCTCACTTCGAAAGAACCTACGTTACGTAGAGCACCTTCAGGTAGACGAACTTCGCTCTTAGATACTGCAACACCTGCCGCTGTAATAGCGTCAGCGATATCACGAGTACCAATAGAACCAAACAGTTTACCTTCATCGCCTGCTTTAGAAGTAATAACAACAGCTTCAAGAGCGTTAACTTGTTCAGCACGAGCTTGAGATGCAACAAGTTGCTCAGCAACTTTAGCTTCAAGTTCAGCACGACGAGTTTCAAACATTTCAACGTTAGATTTAGTTGCCATTACAGCCTTACCTTGTGGGATAAGGAAGTTACGAGCATAACCAGATTTCACGCTTACAGTGTCGCCAAGGCTGCCTAGGTTACCGATTTTATCAAGTAGAATAACTTGCATTGATTAATCCTCTTTCTTAATAAACGGTGCCAATTACTGATGTTTATCAGTGTATGGCAATAGAGCTAGGTAGCGAGAACGCTTGATTGCACGAGCTAGCTGACGTTGGTATTTAGCGCTAGTACCAGTGATACGGCTAGGTACGATTTTACCAGCTTCAGTTATGTAGTTTTTAAGAGTTGCTACATCTTTGTAATCAATCTCTTGTACGCCTTCTGCAGTGAAACGGCAGAATTTACGACGACGGAAGAAACGAGCCATGGGCTATCTCCTGATCTTAAATTTGAGTAATGTGGTCGGCATGTAGCACCAATTTACCTACGCCATTATGGCTAGTTTGGTAAGCGACAAAGCCACTTACGGTTATGGTGCTGCCTTGTACTAAGTGTTGAGTGAGATTCGTTGACCTCTGCCCACTGACGACTACCGGCATACGACAATAGACTTGTCTCGGTAAATCAGCTTCTATCACTGTTGAGCGATGTTCAAGCCAGAAACGGCAATGTTCAATACCCGCAGGACTTTGGCTTCGAATGGGAGGTTTTACGACAGTGCCACTCAACTCCATCCGATTGGTCATCAAATCAATTACTCAGCGTCTGCATCGAAACGAGTTTCATCACGCTTAGAACGCTCTTCTTTAGCTTTCAGCATGATTGATGGCTCGGTGATAGCAGCTTTAGTACGCATGATCATGTTACGTAGAACTGCATCGTTAAAACGGAAAGCAGTTTCTAGCTCATCAATCACAGCTTGGTCAGCTTCAACGTTCATAAGAACGTAGTGAGCTTTGTGAAGCTTGTTGATTGGGTAAGCCATTTGACGACGACCCCAATCTTCTAGACGGTGGATAGTACCGCCAGTTTCAGTGATAGAACCAGTGTAACGCTCGATCATGCCAGCAACTTGCTCGCTTTGATCTGGGTGCACCATGAATACGATTTCATAATGACGCATCGGTTGCTCCTTACGGATTATTCAGCTTCCAGGTTTGGCTCGGTCGTCCATAGGAAGCAAGGAACGAAAAAAAAAGACCGAGAATTAAGGACGGCAAATAGTACAGAAACGAAGCAGGATTAGCAAGGGAAATGTACTAAGGGTCACGTCAAACAAAAAGGGAAGCCTAAGCTTCCCTTTTTAATGCAGTGTGTGCATAAATTATCGAAAATTAAGCGATAACTTTAGCAACAACACCAGCACCTACTGTACGACCGCCTTCACGGATCGCGAAACGTAGACCTTCATCCATCGCGATTGGAGCAATTAGCTCTACAACCATTTGGATGTTGTCACCTGGCATTACCATCTCTACGCCTTCTGGTAGAGAGATATCACCTGTTACGTCCGTTGTACGGAAGTAGAACTGTGGACGGTAGCCTTTGAAGAACGGAGTATGACGGCCGCCTTCATCTTTAGACAGTACGTATACTTCTGACTCGAACTTAGTGTGTGGAGTGATTG
>NZ_CAWPGB010000018.1:0-14491 GCF_963887575.1 Vibrio sp. 3-2(1)
CGCTGCTTCTAACTTAAATTCTGCGCTAAATAGTCGTCTTGTATGTTTTGTCATAATGTCACCTGTTAACTTATGAGGTGATGATATCACCTCTAACTAAGTGACCAAATTCACTATGCCACTACATCTCGACCTCTCACCGACGAGGAGCTGAAAGAAGTCAACCGTATCGGTGATCAGGTAAGAATGCTGCAAGAGACTCTCAAATATTGGTTGCAAATTTGCCGAGACGAGCTAGTGGCCATTGCACGTAACATCTAGTTCAGAACGGTCAATTAGGTCGGTCGAAATAAAAATGGGTTGTGGCATCTGAAACACTACATATTCAAGCATTCAAGAGGGACTGCCAACGCGTGGCGGCTTTAGTGCAAGTGTTTACAGTGGGTTTTTGAGTTCGGCGGTGCGTTGTTAAACACCGCTGTAGCTTCAAGTAGGAAGAGAATATAACAATCTAGAGTTACGGATGTGATGAAAATTACCATTTTCTGTATTCACGCTCTTTTTGAACTGAGTCGCTAAAAACGTTAGCAATACGTTAAAAGCTGTCTATATTTTTCCAGTCTGCTAGAATCGCGTTGTTTATATTTTAGCCTTTAATTTTACACACTTATCGAGGTTTTACATGGAGCTTGGATTAATCATCGTTTTTATCGTGGCTGCAGCGGTCATGGTTAAGAAAGAGATGTCAGAAAATAAGAAATAGACTCACACATTGATAACTTTTCTACCCCTTTTTAAATGAATGTGTCTCAAAGCCAGTATTAAACTGGCTTTGTTATTTCTACGATTTTTGGTTCCAAACCAGTTCTCCTCGTCTATTTTCCATCCCGTCAGAGATACCACAACGATGATAAATAAGGCATACTCGTTATTGCATACTCACTGCAATTTCACCAAAGGATGTCCATTTTGCAAAGTCCAATTACCTTAGAAGCGCTTCATATTTTAGATGCGATTGATAGACGAGGCAGCTTTGCTGCGGCGGCAAATGAGCTAAGCCGTGCACCATCATCGCTGAGTTATCAGATCCAAAAATTGGAACAAGATTTAGATATCACTATTTTTGACCGTTCAGGGCATAAAGCGACGTTTACTGAAGCCGGCTTGCTCATTCTTGAGCGGGGTAGAGCCATTTTATCGGCGACAGAAAAATTGGTGAATGACGCAACCTTGTTAGCGAATGGTTGGGAACTGGATTTGACGGTCGCATTTGACGGTATTATCCCTATTCATAATTTTTTCCCAATGGTTGAAGCGTTAGGTAATGTCAGTAAAACACGAATCCGTCTTCAAGAAGAAATTTTAGCGGGGTGTTGGGAGTCACTTTCAACCGATCGAGCCGATTTGCTGATTTGCCCACGTATCGATACGTTACCACAAGATGTAAAAGCAGAAACCATAGGAACTATGTCAATGGTTTGGGTAGCGGCCAGCTCGCATTACGTGCACAAACGAAGCGGTGCATTTGATGAAGAAGCAAGGCAAAAGTATCGAGTGATTGCGATTGCCGATACCGCGCGTGACCAGCCTGCAATGAGCGTGAATATTTTGCAAAAACAACCGCGTCTGACGGTAACTAATTTCAGCGCAAAATGTGCCGCGTTAGTGGAAGGGTTAGGTATTGGCACATTACCGAAACAGATAGCAGAGCCACTGATCGCCTCAGGTAAACTGAAAGCAATCAGCGGATCTGAAGAAAAATCGATGCAGATCATTATGGCATGGCGGCGTAATAAAATGGGCGAAGCAAAGTCGTGGTGTGTGCAATACCTCAAGAAAAACTGGGTGCTAAGTTAAAATTTTGGGCGGATCGCAGTGATCAAATCTGATCGCTACGGCTTTATTCTGGTTTATTTAAGATCAAAACCATATCTGCCGTCCCATCTTCGAAATGCACTTCAATCTCAAAACCTAATTTTTGCGCTAGCGTCAACATGCCTCGGTTGGTTGGCATGGTCATGCCGGAAATTTGTAAGGTTCCTTTCAAGCGACAATAGTCGATGATTTTTTGCAGCAAGATTTTACCCAAACCTTTTCCTTTTAAATCAGAACGGATCAAGATGGCGAACTCAGCATCGCTATTCTCAGGGTTAATGAGTGCTCGTGAAACGCCAATAATACTCTCTTGATCATTGGTATGATCCACTGCGACAAAAGCCATTTCTCGGTCGTAGTCAATTTGAGTAAAATTGGCTAAGGCTTCATGGTTAAACTCACCGACATCCGAAAAAAAGCGTTTGTACAAATCTTCTTTTGATACGTTACGGATAAACTCTGCATGATGCGGCTCATCTTCGGGCAAGATTGGGCGTAAGGTAATGGCCGAGTTGTCCTTTAGGATCACATTTTCTTCAAACTCACTTGGATAGGGGCGGATAGCTAATCTACTTTGTCCGTCGCCTTGGTAATCTTTTAGGACTAAGTTGGCATCCAATATGGTGAATTGATTGCCATTGGCTAAAACCGGGTGAATATCTAATTCATCTATTTGTGGACATTCAATAATCATCTGCGAGATACGAACTAAAAACTCAGATAACCCATCAATATTCATTGGCTCTGGTAGTTTTTGCAGCCGAATTTTCCCGCTGCGTATTGCTCTGACAATCAGATAACGAGCGAGCGTCATATTCAGTGGGGGTAGCGCGGCAGCGGCATCGATTGATTCATCCCATTCTGAACCACCTTGTCCCAGTAAAATGACCGGGCCAAAGGTTGTGTCAGTAATCACTTTGATCCTGAGCTCTTCGCCGCCAGCGAGCTTTGCCATTGCCTGAACCAATAACCCATGAATATTAGCGGAAGGATACGAGATCTGCGTGCGATCCAATATCGCTTGCGCTGCGCTTGCCACTTCGTGGCGGTTGCGTAGATTGAGCATCACTCCTTGCACATCTGATTTATGCGCAATATCGGGCGAACGCAATTTCACCACGACTGGGTAACCAATTTGCTCGGCAATATGTACCGCTTCACTGGCATCAGAAGCTATCCAAGTTGGTAATACATTAAAATTAAAATATTTAAATAACTTACCTATTTGGTGTGTATCAAGGTGACGGGTAGGGTGTATGCCTAGTTGCTCGGCTATCCATTGCTGCGCGCTGTGTATTTCTGATACATGGACGGGTTCTGCGGTTGTCGGCGTTTCCATTAGTTGTTTTTGATTTCGACGGTACTCGACTAAGTGCATGAATGCCACCACTGCACTTTCTGGCGTTCGATAGGTTGGGATGCCCGCTTGGGTAAATATTTGTCGAGCCGGGCGCGCGGTAAGTTCTCCTGACCAATTGGTTAGGATGTTAAAACGTTTATGGCGAGGGTGCGCTTTAATGGCATCGACCACCGCTTGAGCGGTTTGCTCAGACTGCGCAATCGCAGATGGGCTGTGCATAATGAGAATGGCATCGGTTTTATCACTATCTAGCAGCACATTTAGTGTATTAACGTAGCGAGTATGATCCGCATCACCCACCATATCGACCGGATTACTGTGAGACCAACTTTTAGGCAGGCACTGATTTAGTTTTTGATAAGTAGACTCTTCAAGATCGGCCAGTTTTCCGCCTAGATCCAGCAAGGTATCGACGGCCATAATAGCTGGCCCGCCACCATTGGTAATAATAGCAAGGCGTTCACCTCGCAATGGAACGGAGTGAGTGAGTGTTTCAACAGCGGCAAAGAGTTCATGGGTATTATTCACCCGTAACATACCCGTGCGTTGAATTGCGGAGTCATAAATAATGTCGAGTGTATTGTCTCCACCAGTATGTGCTTGCGCCGCTTTACGTCCAGCAAGCGTTCTTCCTCCTTTTAATACTAAGATTCGCCGGTTACGTGACGCGGCACGCGCTGCCGACATAAAACGGCGAGCATCCTTAATCGTATCAACATAAAGCAAAATGGCTTGGGTGTGTTTATCCGTGCTCAGGCAATCAAGCAAGTCAGAGAAATCGATGTCGCTGGCATTACCAAGAGAAATAAATGCTGAAAATCCGATCTCTTTGTCATTTGCCCAATCTAAAATCGTGGTACAAACCGCTGCAGATTGTGAAATAAAGGCAATGTTACCTTTTAAGGCTGTGACAGGAGAAAACGAAGCGTTGAAATTTAACCAAGGTAGGATCAGCCCTAAGCTATTGGGGCCCAAAATGCGCATTCCTGCCGATTTTGCAATTCTAGAACATTGGGCTTGGATTTCGACTCCTTGAGCATCTTCAGTATACATATCAGATGAAAGTACGATGACGGAGCTGATGCCTTTATCTGCCAATTGCTTAAATAAGGTGACGTTGCGTGTTGCGTGCGTGCATAAAATCGCAATATCAGGGACGATAGGCAGAGATTCGATACTTTTGTAGGCCAATACGCCACAGACGGATGGATAATAAGGCGTGACAGGCATAATCGCACCATCGAAGCCTCCTTGAAGTAGGTTCTTCATCACGATATTGCCAGCACGAAGCGAGCGTACTGATGCACCAACAACCGCGATCGATTTTGGTTTCAGGAATGGATTTAAATTGTTCATGTTGATGAACCTTTCACTCACGAATTACCGTTAGCTTAGCGAACAAATGCTATCCTTGTTCACTATATTGGTTTGATTGTGATCATTACGTCGTGAGACAACTGCGACTTTGTGCCATAAATCACAGTACAAGGGTATATAATCACAAAGCGAGCTTGATTCTGAGCGTCGCTATCGGCATGATTTATAGTAATTTCTACTTAAGGCGTTGAACAATTCATGAAAAAAATCACAATTGTCGGTTTATCAGTGCTTCTGGCTGCCTGTGCATCTGATACATACATTACCGATGTCACCTCTGAAAGCCATCGTGAAGAGTACAAAGTTGCTCCGGTTCAGCAACCAGTAGTCGCTCAAGAAGGCATGGCTACTGGAATTTCTGAGAGCAATGTCGAAACGAATGTGGTGAAGATGTCTCCTAACGATACAGAGAAAAAAGTCGTTAAGATGAGCCCTCAAAGCAAAGCCGCAGTAGCGCTCATTCCACCGACAGCTAAACAGACAGCAATGAATCCGCGTTTTGGCTACACCATTCAGGTCGTTGCTGTTGGATCACAGAATAAAGTTGATCAGTTTGCCAGTAAACTGCCCAATTCTGACGGCCAACCTATTTGGGAAAATTATAAAGTAGTGAATGGAACCAAGTGGTACACCGTACTTTATGGTGACTACGCAACTCGTGCCGATGCTGTTGAAGCAATTAAAACACTGCCAACCGAGTTTCAAGCAATGAAACCTTTTGCCAAAAGTATTGATACCATCAAAAATTCGGAATTTCCGACACTCAATAAGTTAAACTGATTCTGGATTTTATCGCGAATAAATGATCAAAGGGGCTTATGCCCCTTTATTGCTTATAACTTAGCCTGTTACAACAGTAAAAAGGTTTTCCTTGGCTAAAACCGTGTAACTTCACACTGAATTGATTATCATGATTTATAGTTTATTCGTCAGCAGCATGGACAGATTTTAATGACTCAAACAACAATCCTATTATTATGTGGTGGCGGTTCGTCAGAACATGAAGTTTCACTTGTGTCAGCCAACTATTTACAAGCACAACTTGAAAAAACAGAAGGTTTTCAAGTTATTCGCGTCGAAATGCGACCCGATGGTTGGTACAGTGAAAAGGGCGATCTGAGTTTCTTAGACACGAATGCTGCAACGTTGAATACCAATGGTGTTGCCGTCAATATCGATTTTGTGGTTCCTTGCATTCATGGTTATCCAGGGGAAACGGGCGACATTCAATCGATGCTCGAGCTGGCTGGCATCCCATATTTAGGTTGTGGTCCAGAAGCCAGTGCTAACAGTTTTAATAAAATTACATCTAAGCTTTGGTACGATGCGCTGGGTATTCCTAATACACCTTATCTTTTTCTTTCAGAAAATAATGCACAAGCGCATCAGCAGTGTAAGCAAGCTCTGGAAAAATGGGGAAGTGTGTTTATTAAAGCGGCGAGACAAGGCTCATCTGTTGGTTGTTACAAAGTCACCGAGGTTTCACAGCTCAACAGCGCAATCGATGCGGCTTTTAGCTACTCGGAACAAGTTCTGGTTGAAAAAGCAGTGAAACCTAGGGAATTAGAAGTTGCCGCTTATCAGCTTGATGGTGTTTTATATCTTTCTAAGCCGGGTGAGATCATCGCACCAGAAGACGCATTTTATACTTATGAAGAAAAATACAGTGCGACTAGCCATTCGATGACTGAAGTGCAAGCTCAGAATTTAACCAGAGATCAATTAGAAATGATAAGTGATTATGCTGCTAGGGTTTTTACCCACATGAAGCTTAGGCACCTTGCACGTATTGATTTCTTTTTAACCCCAGAGGGAAACATTTATCTTAATGAAGTTAACACCTTCCCAGGCATGACTCCCATTTCAATGTTTCCTAAAATGTTAGAGCATAATGGGCATAGGTTTCATGAATTTCTAGCCAATTGCGTGACAACGTCACTCAATCAAAAGGTTTAATGACCTTAAATTTCATCTGTTCACTTTCTGCAATGTCGAGCTTACCAATGTATTGAGCTGGCATTGCAGGGCTTAACCATCGTCCAAATTGCTGAATATCTTGAGTTTTATAACCTTGTTTAGCCAGTTCTTGAGCCGCACCAACACGAGTTGATTGGCCTGAAAACCTCAATTCAAATATGCCTAAACGTTGCCCTGCATGACGTAAGATACGGAAAATAGACGCATCATTTAAAGATCTATTTGAAATATTGCCATGGCGATCGATTGAACAAAACACAATGTTCGACTCTTTATTGAGTAATTGTAGCCACTTTTTAAGTGCAAGAGAGGCCGATTCAGAAAGATAATAATCGACATTTCCCACGATGATCTTCATTTGCCCATCCACAGTTAAGACTTGGCCTGTACTTAGTTTTTTAAGCTCACTTCGTTTCAAAGCACACTCAAACATCACATAATAGATGGCAAGATCGCGGATATCCTTTTTGTGAGGTGAATGAATAAGTTGTATATCTAGTGCCAATAAATGTTTTTTCGTTAACGGTGTCGCTTGCTTAGCATCATCACCTTTCTCTCCTTTAAGACGAAACAAAGAAAGTTGAGTGAGTCGGTTTTGCGTGGGGTCTTTCATCGAAAGTAGGTGATGGATGATACCAATGGTGACCATGTAACGCCTGATAGTCGCGTATTTTCTCACACGAGCTTCCGTTTCGATAAATTGCCTAACAGCTGTTGTTGAGCCAGGAAGAGGAGTAACACATCTTATTTTGCAAAATGTAACAAAATGATTCCAATCTTTAGTCATGGCCAAAGCGGAGTTCTTCGAATATTGCCAATGTGTCAAATGTTGAAATTGTTCAAAGCAAACTGTGTCGGAAAATTCGGTAACCTTTTGTTTTAAAATCATAGGATCTGTGATGAGAGGGATGTTTTTTTTCATCTTGATGCACTATAACAATATGGTTTATCGATAAATATACTTGATAACGGTGAAGATACAATTATTATTTAACTAACCTATAATTAAAAAGACCAATAACATATGGCTATAGCGACGTATCGAGGATTTACCCTTACATCTGCGCCTAACTCTACAGATATATGGCAAGTTAAGATCAAAAACCATGTTTTGACTGGTAACCTTGCGGCAGTTAAAAAAAGCATAGACTGGTGGTGTGATACTGCCTCTATCATTGATCCTAGAGAGTTCAGTGCGGTAGGTAAGAAGAGAGAAGCTCCAAATGGTAAACAAGAGCAATTTGGCGGCTTTACACTGAAGAATGATACAGGTGAGCTCAATGGGTGGTATTGCTTTTTCAATGGTCGCTTAATCAAAGGTTCAAAAGTGGCTATTCAAAAACATATCGAAGCTTATTTGCTTGCAAAACAGAAAGCAGAACAATTAAAGAAGTAAATGATTTATGACACTTGTATATTCTACGGATTTAGGCCGTATCAAAGCTGAGCCTGAAGTTATAGAACGCCCTAAAGGAGATGGAGTGGTTAGAATCCATCGTCAAACAAAAGGGCGAAAAGGGAAAGGCGTGAGTATCGTGACCGGCTTGGATTTAGATAATACAGCACTAAAGCTATTCGCGGCAGAACTCAAGAAAAGTTGTGGGTGTGGCGGCTCAGTAAAAGATGGTGAAATAGAAATCCAGGGTGATGCTCGAGACAAAATTAAAGCTTATTTAGAAAAGAAAGGTTTCATAGTTAAACTAGCCGGAAATTAACGTATTAATAACTAGAATGAAATCTTCGATTATCAGACTAGTTATTAGGTATTTTATGGTAAATACTGATTATGTTTAATGGCTACATCCCTAGAAAGCGCATAAAGGCATGGCGCTTTCATTTTGTTATTATTTATTTAACATAATATATATAATGCGCACTGTAACGCTGCTTCTTTAGGCGTGCTAATCGCTAACGCCAATGCTCCGCAACCCATTGATATTGTTCTTAATCCTAGCCCGTTGTGCTTTTTTGCTATGTGTTCCCATAGCTGTTTTATTCTTGGGTTTTCGTTCCTGTCTGCATGACATCCGAGCAATGCCAGCTCTGGGTCAATTCCTGCTTGTTCCGCTAAAAAAACTGCTTCTTCATCAGATATATAGCGTGCACCTCTGCGCATTTCACCGATTCTCTGTCTTGGTAGGTTCAAGTCGTGCGCAATCTGCTTGTCTTGTATGTAGTTTTTAGCCTTTTTATAGGCATCTAACAGCTGACTTTGATACATGGCAAATCCTCCCTTTAAATCAATCTTAGCTTAATAAGCATGTTTTTTCGTGCTTAACGCGCGCGAATAATTGTGCCTACAATCCTCTCAATTCGTGATTTGAATCTCTCTAAGACTAACCACATCGCTTATGCGTTCCGGACATTCGCCGAGAGATTCACCTATTTGACTGCCTTGGGCGCTTGCTCTTGACGCTCTCGCCCTTGGTGGTCAATCCCTCAATCAGTCAAGGTGGTTGTTATGTATGCTCTCAATTTAGAAAACTCGGTAATTATCGATACCGAAACCACGGGCCTAGACTCTGACGCTCGTATCTGTGAAATTTCAATCATCGACGCTCTTTCCGGTTCCGTTCTCTACACGAGTCTCGTTAATCCTCTTTGCTCTATCCCTGATGTTGCTCATCAAATACATGGCATTAGCAATTCGCTTGTCGCTGATGAGCCATCTTTTGATGTTGTTTGGAATGAAATCAAGTCTATTTTGTTCGGCAAAAAAGTCATCGCTTATAACTTTGACTTTGATTGCCGCATGGTAGCTCAGTCACTTTCTGACTTTGATTATCCGCTTCAGAATCTTTCTTATTTTCTTCTTCATGACGGCACTAACTGCGCAATGACTTGGTACGCTGATTTTTGGCGTCATCCTGACACTGCTAATGGCGGTTACCGCTGGCAATCTCTAACCAATGCTTGCAATCAGCAAGGTGTTGACGTTTCAGACCTTAGCGCTCACCGCGCCTTAGCTGACTGCGAAATGACACGCCGCCTTATTCATGCTGTTAACGCAAAAATTGAGGCTCGTTAATCATGGCAATTTTAGTTAAGAAAGCTAAGTTATCAAACTCAATGAATCCGTTTGTGATTATTCAGTTAACTTCAAATCACTTTCTTTCTTCAAACGGCTCTTATGGCTCCAATCGTTTTGCTATCACTCCATGTCGCCTTAACGCCGTTAAGCTTCCTCTTGTTACTGCTAACTCTGTTTTGCATCAAGTTAAGCGTGAATTTCCTCTAGCTCAAATTTCATACGAGGTTTGCTAGTTATGAGCATGGAGCATTTATACACGCCAGCTCTTGAGCCTGTTCGCCATTTCTCCGAACCACGCTTGCCGATTGAGCCTAAGCGTTTCGTATCTGATCCTAAATTTATTTCCAAACCTCGCCTTTCGTCTTTTGCCCAGTTCATGGAGGATTTCAAACTTCCTAAGCGTTACGACCTTTCAAAAATCAACACGCTTACCAACTGGCGCGAGGACTTGTACCGCTCTACTTTTCGTCACGGTGATTTTAGTCGCCACATGACGCGCTCATTTTTAGATACCTGTGACAACAAATCGTTCAATGAGGCCATGATTCAAGTTCAAGCCGCCAATGACCGACTACTGATTAACGGCCACAGCGCGGCCATGTCTGACGATGAAATAAAAGATTTGGCATCCGCTAAATCTCGCGCATTTAAAAAGCAAATTCTTTCTTTGCCTGAGCCTGAGCAATTCGCCAAGGCTTGCCAACTTTTGGCCTCTCTGGGCCTTTCGTTCCGTGATGAATTAATCAAAGAAAAGGGGAAAAAAAGGTGAACTTTTTTCTTTGGTTAATCGCGTTTGTGATGAGATTTTCTTGCGTAGACAGTTGCGCAAAAAATACGCATACATCGTTGAGCAGGTCGCTCGTGACTTGTCGCTTGTGCAACGTGCTAAGCAAGTCTATTGCTCTGACTTTTCCGTCATGCGCCAACGCGAGCGAAACATATCAAACCAAATCGCGCTTGAGAACACGGTCGCTTATGACCCTAACGATTTAGAAAACTGGTTCACGATTGCTGTGATCCGCCCCAGCAGTTTTGGACACTGAGTTAAGTGAGTACAATCACTAACGAGGTGAACAATGACAACTAAGAAAACTAGAATTAAACATTCCCCTGAATTTAAAGCAGAAGCCCTGAAGTTAGCAGATAAAGTGGGAGTAGCTGCGACAGCAAGACAGCTTTCTTTACACGAATCTCAAATCTACGGGTGGCGGAAGAACTCGAAGAAAGACACCAGTACTAGTCAGCGAGAGCAAGAGCTAACCGCAGAGGTTGCCAAGCTCAAAAGGCAGTTGGCTGAGCAAGCTGAAGAGCTAGAAATTGTAAAAAAGGCCGCCACCTACTTCGCGAAGAATCTAAAGTAGATTGCTACGAGTTTATGCTCGAACACCTGCTGTGCTTCAGTATAGTGCGTATGGCTAAGGTGTTCGGGATTTCCCGAAGTGGGTTTTATTACTGGATTAAGCATCGGCACAACGCCATCCAACGTGAGGCTATTCGCCAACAGCTTGATACAAAAGTTAAAGAAGCTTTCGACAACAGCAAAGGCCGAGATGGCTCAAGGCGTATCCAAAAAGAACTGTCTGAGAACGGTGAACGCTACAATGTTAAAACCATTGCTGCCAGTATGAAGCGTCAAGATTTAACGCAGAAAGCTGCACGCAAGTTTAAGTGCACTACGGACAGCAAGCATCAAATGCCTGTTGCTCCAAACCTGTTGGCTCAGAATTTTAGCGCATCTGCTCCGAATGAAAAATGGGCTGGAGACATCACCTATATAGCGACAAGCGAAGGCTGGCTGTACTTGGCGGTAATTATTGACCTTTACTCAAGACAAGTAATTGGATGGTCTATGGATACCAGAATGACGGCTACGCTGGTCTGTGATGCGCTATCAATGGCGTTGTTCCGTCGCGGATTCCCCGAGCAGGTTATCGTTCATAGTGATCGAGGTAGTCAGTACTGCTCAAAAGATTATCGTTCATAGTGATCGAGGTAGTCAGTACTGCTCAAAAGATTATCGAGATCTCATAACTGCTTATAATCTAAAACAAAGTATGAGTAGGAAAGGAAATTGCTGGGATAATGCTTGTGTTGAGAGCTTCTTCCATTCTATGAAAGTTGAAGCAATCCAAAATGAGCCGATTATGACGAGAGACCAGATGCGCCACACGATCTTCGAGTACATAGAGGTTGATTATAATCGGACGAGAAGGCACAGTGCTCTTGGGTATCTAAGCCCAGTTAACTTTGAACAGCAAAATGTCGCTTAATGAAGTGTCCAGTCTAGCTGGAGCAGATCACTTCCCGCATAACACCGTAATCACAAAAACCAACGCATAATAAAAATGCCATGCGTTGGCTGTCCCTCTTGAAGCGTTTGTTAGCATTATCTAGCCTAATTCGGATAACTCTTGTAGAAGCGACTCCAATTTACGCTCTTCTTCTTGAATTTTATTTTGGTATTTCCTGACTTTGTTATCCTTGCCACTTCCCTTTGCTTCTTGTAAATCTAAGTTATATTCGGCAATTTTATCTTTAGTTTCTTTAATTTCGTCAGCTAAATCTTGCTTAAGTTTTGTGTCACTACAATTGGACTTGGCTTCCGCTAGGGCAACTTTTAGTCCTTCTATCTTTTTTTGATTATTAGCTAACTGAGCACTTTCTATTTGCTGCTCAATCTCACAATACTTTCTTTCACACCCAGAAAAACCTGAACAGTTCAATGAAGCAAAACTATAAAATGACAATATAGACAGTACAACACCGGAAGCTTTCAACATTAAATTTACATTTGCTCTTTTCATTAACACAACTAACTTTAAATAATTTTACAAGGGATAATTAAACTACAAAATGGTGAATTGTCACACAACTATTATACGCGATGATTGATTTCTACCATTTGAATATGACTATTTAAGTCCTCAGAATGCTAACGCCGCATTAAGGTGTGAGCAACGCTATCACGAAACTAAACCATACCACCGTAAACGCCAAACCCAACGATGGAATAAAAAACGCCAAGCGTTGGGAATCACTCTTAAATGCTTTGTTAGCTTTTTTGAGGTGCTAAGTTCAACTTACTAACTATTACAGAAATAAAAATTATCATGTGTAGTGTCCCTACTAAAGACATTGCTATAGCAACAATTCTATCTGCATCATTTCCTGGAGATAGATCACCATACCCAACTGAAGTTAGTGAAATTATACAGTAATAAAAATATTTAAATGCTGGGATGTACTTTCCTGTATTTAAGAATGAGTTCATACCTAGTAATATGGTGGAAAACAATACCCCTACTATGACCAACATCGTAATATAAATAGTCGGAACCATAATCATGTCTAATCTATGGCTATAGCTAAGCTTGTTTTGTATAAAATAAAATGTAGATATGTAATATGCCCCCACTATGAGTGAGGCAAGAAGTGAATATATTTCCTTATCATCAATACAACCTAATAGTACTATCGCTCCCATAGCTAGTAATACAGGTAAAACAAAGCAGACTACACAAATAAATTTGGCGGAATAAGCTCAAAAGTAACAGCTTCAACATAATCAAATTTATCATATTCTTCCCAGAAATTTTGATTTTCTTCATTTAGTACAGGCTCGATATCCACTCTTAAACCAATTTCTGCCAACTCTATATTATTAGAAATTGACATGAATGCTTTACATGCAGCTGTCGGAGTCGAAAATACACTGGTCTTTTTCTCTAGAAGAATAACTTGTTGTTCTCTATCCCATAGCCAGACCATTGGTGGATAATCATCTACACTATATTCATTAAATTCCAAGTCGTGACCATTAATACTCTTTGCTTTTGCAACCATACCACCCATAACGCCACTATCTTTACCTTCAATTAATATTTTTATTGAGTAAAGGATCTCGCCACTTTCGTTTTCAGGTGGATTATTAACAGCATAAGAAAGAGCATTCTCAAAGGCATATATGTCCTTGGACATATTCTGATGAATAAATAATTGTGGTTCTGCTGCTACAAGAGAAACACGTAATGCATAAAAATTCATTCTTACTCACTCAAAAAAATAAACCATCAAGAAGATTACACTATAACTAATTGATTAACATGCATATCAGTCACAATAAATGCCTAACGCCCGCCTAAGGGGCTGGCAACGCATACCACTAAACTCAATCACAACAACCGCGGCTCATTGGGACTGGAAACGCCACGCGTTGACAGTCCCTCTTGAGGCGTTTGTTATGTGGCCAGCCACTCTCGCGATAAAACGGACATTTGGACTTTGTCCATGAATCGGCCATTGCGATAGCCCGATTCTCTTTTGATACCTTCGTGCTGATAACCTGCATTTTCATACGCTTTGATTACCGCTACGTTGTCACAATATGCGGTCAATTCTATTCGATGTAAGCCAAGCTCTCGGAATCTATAATTAGTGACTAAACGCGTGACTTCTGTTCCTAGCCCCTTGCCCCAAAATGCTTTATCACCAATGAGGATAAAATACTCACCACTTCGGTTAAGTGAGCTAATCCCCGAAATACCAGCATAACCAATCAGTTTTTGGCTTTCTTTACACTCGATACCAAAAGAAATCGTCTTTGAACTTGAGTTAATTTCCGACAGCCACTTAGCGATATCTGAGCGAGATTGTGGATAGGCATAAGCTGATAGGCTGAATTGTGTCACTTCCCTATCACCAGACCACCGATAAAAGTATTCAGCATCCTCAACTTCAAGTGAGCGAAGCCTGATTTTTAATGGTTCTATGAACATAGTTCCGTCTTATTTTCTCTGAGGACACATAACGCCCGCTTAAGGGGCAGCCAACGCTACTACTAAGCTTCCGCATAACACCGTAATCACAAAAACCAACGCATGGCAAAAATGCCGCGCGTTGGCTGTCCCTCTTGAAGCGTTTGTTAGCATAAT
>NZ_CAWPGB010000019.1:0-14364 GCF_963887575.1 Vibrio sp. 3-2(1)
ACTGCATAACGCCCGGCTAAGGGGTTGACAACGCACCGCCGAACTCAAAAAACACACTGTAAACACTGAACTTCAATTTTGCACTAAAGTCGCCAAGCGTTGGCAATCCCTCTTGAGCCGTTTGTTAGGCCAACCGATTGACACCGATACTTTCACAACCAAAGAACGAGCTTTTTTGTAAACTTAAAACAAACTAACCCATTCATTTATAAACCAAAACCCTAAATCAACAAAGAAACAAAAAATTCAAATTAAGCGATTTGGAAGAAAAGTGACGAGCGTAGCATGCTCGGCGGACGTTTGGATGCTGAAGGTTATTTTGCCGCTAAATTCACAACGATAAACAACCCAACGCGATCAATAAACAACAAATATGTGATGACGATTTATTGCTTAAGTTCAGTCCGAGAACATGGAATTTACCGTTCAATTCAAACTCGTTTTAGCTGATAAAAACTCACCTTGCCTAACGCCCGGCTAAGGGGTTGACAACGCATAGCCGAGCTCAAAAAACACACTGTAAACACTGAACTTCAATTTTGAACTAAAGCTGCCACGCGTTGGCAATCCCTCTTGAGCCGTTTGTTAGCTGCTGCACTTTAGCCGGAGATTTACCACCCAACGGCCTAATTTAAAACACATTATTGCTTTGAAGCGACAAAGTAAAACGGACAACTTCGAAACCAAAACCTAAACCACGAAACGCACTTGGCAAAGAAGAAATAATAGGAAAACTTGACGAGCTTCTAGGACTTCAATTTACAAAGAATTCTTTCGAAGAAGCCAACAACCAAGTGCGCAAAACCCATTTAGGCGCGAAAGAGCTTCAAAACCAAAGAAGCCACACCAAAGAAATAAACAAACACACCACTTCCCGTAAACAGACTTCGGTTAGTTCAAGCACTTCACGAACAGTGCCACTGGCGAGATACATGGAAAAGTGCTGACTTTCAGGTGTAAAGCTAGAGCCTCAGACTAAGAAAAATAAGCGCTTAATTTTATGGCTTTTCTTAACCTCAGCTAACGCCCGGCTAAGGGGTTGACAACGCATAGCCGAACTCAAAAAACACACTGTAAACACTGAACTTCAATTTTGCACTAAAACCGCCACGCGTTGGCAATCCCTCTTGAGCCGTTTGTTAGGCCAACCGATTGACACCGACACTTTCAAAACTAAAGAACGAACTTTTTTATAAACTTAAAACCAACTAACCGATTAATTTATAAACCAAAATGCTAAATCAGCAAAGAAACAAAAAACTCAAATTGAGCGGTTTGGAAGAAAAGTGACGAGCGTAGCATGCTCGGCGGACGTTTGGATGCTGAAGGTTATTTTGCCGCTGAATTCACAGCGAAAAGCAACCCAACACGATCACGAAACAACAAATATGTGATGACGATTTTGCTTAAGTCCAGCCATTAGAACATGGAATTCACCGTTCAATTCAGACCCGATTTAGCTGATAAAAACTCACTTTGCCTAACGCCCGCCTAAGGGGCTGACAACGCATAACACAAAACTCAAACACAGCCACTGTAACCACCGCGGCTCAATGGGACTTGAAACGCCACGCGTTGACAGTCCCTCTTGAGGCGTTTGTTATGTGCGTGCTATTGATGAGCCTTGTTCAGCTGCAATAAATCCCATTTGTTTCCATAAAGATCTTGGAACACAACAACTGTCCCATACTCTTCTACTCGTGGTTCTTCGTTGAAAACAACACCATTGGCCTTCATTAACTCATAATCTCGCCAGAAGTCATTCGTTTGTAGAAACAGAAAAACACGACCTCCAGTCTGATTACCTACAAATTGAGCTTGCTCTTCGGTGCTGGCTTGAGCAAGAAGTAGGTTCGTTCCATTCGAGTTTGGCGGCGAAACTTGAACCCACCGCTTACCACCACCTAAATCGGTATCTTCAACTAAAGTGAACTGAAGCTTTTTTGTATAGAACTCAATGGCATCATCGTAATTCTCTACGACAAGTGCGATATTACCGATTTGCTGTTGAACGACTTTAGACATGCTGACTTCTCAAGATTTTAAAAGCCTGATTCTACACTACTTCGAAATTTTTCGAGAAAGCACATAACGCCCGGCTAAGGGGTTGACAACGCACCGCCGAACTCAAAAAACACACTGTAAACACTGAACTTCAATTTTGTACTAAAGTCGCCAAGCGTTGGCAATCCCTCTTGAGCCGTTTGTTAGGCCAACCGATTGACACCGACACTTTCAAAACTAAAGAACGAACTTTTTTATAAACTTAAAACAAATTAAGCCATTCATTTATAAACCAAAATGCTAAATCAGCAAAGAAACAAAAAAACTCAAATTGAGCGGTTTGGAAGAAAAGTGACGAGCGTAGCATGCTCGGCGGACGTTTGGATGCTGAAGGTTATTTTGCCGCTGAATTCACAACGAAAAGCAACCCAACGCGATCACGAAACAACAAATATGTGATGATTATTTATTGCTTAAGTTAAGCCACAAAACATGGAATTTACTGTTCAATTCCAACTCGATTTAGCTGATAAAAAATCACTGTGCCTAACGCCCGGCTAAGGGGTTGACAACGCATAGCCGAACTCAAAAAACACACTGTAAACACTGAATTTCAATTTTGCACCAAAGCCGCCACGCGTTGGCAATCCCTCTTGAGCCGTTTGTTATGCAAATTCAATGAGATAAACTGACTTTACGCGACCAAAAACCACAATTGCAATGGTTGAGTGATTCAAGAATCAACCCAAGCAAGAACTGTGATAAATGAGCCGCCAAAACAAAGTCCACCTTTCAACAACAAACCAAGCTTTTGAATCAGACAAACTCAACAAGCAAGGCTTTCAGCAAGTGCGAAATGCTCGATTAACTTGCCCTTTCCACACTTTGCGAACGCTGATTTGACAACAAGCCAGCGCCAAAACTGATTGAGGCAAACAAAGAAATTTGCCTGTTTTACGGTTTGAGTTAACCACGAATTTGAGGGTAAAAATGCTCATTTGCCGACAATACAAAACGAATGGCCGGAGAAACCTAAAAAGATTGAACCCTAAATTTCCCTGAGTTGCATAACGCCCTGTTAAGGTGTGAGCAACGCGACACCGGTGCTTCTGCATACCACCTTAAACATTAAACGCAACGCATAGTAAAAATGCCATGCGTTGCGAATCACTCTTAAACAGTTTGTTATACTGTTTTAATGCCGAATAACTTTGCGGCTAAGAACACCAACAAACGCAGCGATTAACGATGCACCTACAAGCGCCTCTGATGTGCTGATGAGCCTCATTACATCTTGCGAGTTACTATATGACAAATCACCATAACCTAGAGTAGAGAATGTAGTAAAAGAGAAGTAAACTGATGTTACAAACGAATCATCTTCACTCGGATTTCCAACAAAGTAATAAATCAACGCGTAGAACAAAGCGACCACTACACTCAAGAGCAAAAGCCTACTTGGTTTTGTACCATAACCTGTAGCAACACCCCAAATAAGGTCAAAGAACCACTCTCTTGCATTTTTCGCCGATTTATCAGCCTTAAAGGCAGGGTATAGGATATGTTTACGGTTTGCAGACCGTTCTAAATTTAGAAATTGATCTACTTTGTGCCAAATATTCGCATGCTCGTATGCAACTCTAAATGCTTTGAGGTACTCCGGAATTTCGTGGGACACCAAAGAGCGAGTTTCCCATTTTTCTGCTAAGCGACCGTCAAATTTTGTTAAATAATTTACCTTAATATTTTCGATTCTTGCTGATTCAAGATAAACATCTCGAATATCTGTTCCAGATAGATCGCCGTTAATTAAGCCAAAATTCCACAAGCATGCTCCCTTAAGATTTGAATCAATTAAGCGAGTGCCATAGCCTCCGCTACCAGCAAAAACAACACCTTCCATATTACATTTTTCAAAGGTAGCCATTGAAAGCTCGGTTCTTTCAAGGTTTGTACCTTTTAAATCGCAGTTATAGAGGCGTGCGTAATTCAGTGACTTGACAGTCCAACTGGAGTTTGCTGGAAATGTTTCATTGTATACATGAATGCCTCGGAGGTCGTCTTGCGTTAAGACCCAAAACGCACCATCCTTCATTTCGCTTTTCGGGTAGTATGGGTGGCCATAAGGATCTTGGTTTTCAGGGTGTTCTAGTACATACGAGTCTAATATTGCCCTTATTTCAACACCATTTTTGATCCCATCAATGACCTCTCTAAAGACTCTTTGACCTAAATCTGTCTCCCACCTGTTTTTTATAAAACGCTGAGTTACCAAATCAAATGTAAAACCTTCTGTATCCATATAAACTCTCAAAGAAACGGTATAACGCCCGGCTAAGGGGTTGACAACGCACCGCCGAACTCAAAAAACCACTGTAAACACTGAACTTCAATTTTGCACTAAAGCCGCCACGCGTTGGCAATCCCTCTTGAGCCGTTTGTTAAGCAGAAAAGTTACGACGCAAATACTCAAAACACCCTTGTTGGCTTTCGGACAAATTAAACAGTTCACTACTAAATACTTCGTAGAGTACAACTGAGATATCTGATAGATCGGAGGAATTGAATGAATTCCAGTCAGTGTCCGTTGGTGTATTAATGACTTGCAAATGAACCTTGTTTCGAAGAGTCCTTAACTCATTCAATTTCTCATAGATTAGAGGCTCTTTTCCGAAGATGTTTTTGGATTTCGCACTCTTAATCATTGCATCAAACGTCATGTGCTTCAGCACTGGCTGATCTAGCTTAGAATAAATAACTGTATCGACTCTTACTTGCTCGCCTTCGTACTTTTTCTGATTGCCTTTAAATACTGCTTTTTCCTTCCACTCCGTAGTAGAGTGGACACCATTAACAATCAAAACGTAATGAAGGATTGATTCGATAACGCTACAACCAACCAGCAAGATGGACTTAACTGTTTGTGTGTAGAGAACCGAGCTGAGTTTAATATCCTCTATAACCTTCAGTTGAAATTCGATGTATTGAAGATTGTACGCAATGTTACGCCTCAGAGCATATGTGTGCTCATATGCATCATTAGTGCAGATCGCATTCGATAGTAATCCATCAAGCCTTTCTATTGAAACGGGGTACCACGGTGTACCACTTTCACTTTTCTTTTTTATTTCCATTACTGCCACCGATTCCGATTTTCTGCTTAACGCCCAATTAAGTTGTGAGCAACGCTGCCACATTGCCTAAACACTTCGCCGTAATCACCAAACTAATTGAAACCGAAAGCGCCAAGCGTTGCGAATCAGCTTGAATTGTTTGTTAGAAAACTTTACTTCCATCCATAACTCTTTGTTTAAAAGCAATATTCGGGTCTTTTTCAAGCATGTTCTCTAGCAACTGAAAATTTCCGGTACTTGAGTATACGAACCTTGAACAATGCAGAACTTGCAAAGAATTATGGTAATCCATGTTTGCACTTGTAAGTACCTGAGTTTTCTTATGATCAATGTTGTCCAACATTTGTATAGCGTCTGCTTGATCATCTGGCGGCACTAACCCCATAAGCACGCCTGACTGGTGCCTTGCTACAGCTCTTCTGATGTCATCAATTAGCTCGGAACATAGATAACTTAAGCAGTATCTTGGCGAAATTGGAAAGTGTACTTCTATACCTTTCAGCGCCAACCCTAGATTGCCACGATGCTCTCGTGGCAGGTTGTTATATTTAACAATTGGGTTGTCCGATAGGTAAAACGACTCACCTTTTGGAGCTTTTACCAATGATAGTGATTTGTCTAATATGTATGGTAATAGCTCTTGAGGCATTTCTTTGAGCATTTCAATTGATTGCGTTTTTGAATCTTGCTCAGAAAGAGATGCTAGGAACGCTTCAGCCTGAGAACCGGAAGCAATAGAATCTCCTTTCAGCTTTTCGAAAATCATTTCCGTCATTTCAGTTAAGCTTTCGCGTAAAGAATTTACGCGCATCATTTGCACTACAGTAAATAACCCAATCAATTCGCTCTCTTGAGTAGTCAAATGCTGAATTGAGCCATTTGAGATTATTCCATCAATGATAGGGGCTACTTGGGTTTCTAATTTTCCGAGCTCAAACTCCATTTGATCCCCATCTTCTGGGTGATGATAGAAGTTATTTTCATGCCCTGTATCTTTAACATGCGAAGTAAAGTATTTTCCCGCCTTAATATCGAATATATGAATACGTTTCTTCTTGCCGAGAGCAAAATTTCTCAAAAGAAATTGAGGCACGTAATGTTGTTTTTTTGGTTCTTTATTCGCCATAACCTACCTTGTTTTCTAACGCCCGGCTAAGGGGTTGACAACGCACCGCCGAACTCAAAAAACACACCGTAAACACTGTACTTCAATTTTGCACTAAAGCCGCCACGCGTTGGCAATCCCTCTTGAGCCGTTTGTTAGGCCAACCGGTTGACAACGATACTTTCAAAACCAAAGAACAAGGCTTGTTTGAAAACTGAAAACCAACTAAGCGATTCATTTATAAACCAAAATTTCAAATCAGCAAAGAAACCAAAAAACTCAAATTTAACGGTTTGGAAGAAAAGTGACGAGCGTAGCATTCTCGGCGGACGTTTGGATGCTGAAGGTTATTTTGCCGCTAAACCCACAACGAAAAACAACCCAACACGATCAAGAAACAACAAATATGTGAGGACGATTTATTGCTTAAGTTAAGCCACAAAAAATGGAATTTACCGTTCAATTCAAACTCGATTTAGCTGATAAAAACTCACTTTGCCTAACGCCCGGCTAAGGGGTTGACAACGCACCACCGAACTCAAAAAACACACTGTAAACACTAAACTTCAATTTTGCACCAAAGTCGCCATGCGTTGGCAATCCCTCTTGAGCCGTTTGTTATGCAAATTCAATGAGATAAACTGAATTTACACGACCAAAAGCCACAATTGCAATGGTTGAGTGATTCAAGAATCAACCCAAGCAAGAACTGTGATAAATGAGCCGCCAAAACAAAGTCCACCTTTCAGCAACAAACCAAGCTTTTGTGTCAGGAAAGCTCAACGAGCGAAAACTTCAGCAAGTACAAAATGCTCGATAAACTTGTCCTTTCCACACTTTGCGCCAGCTGAATTGGCAGCAAACCAACGCTAAAAATGATTGAGGCAAACCAAGAATCTTGTCTGTTTTACGGTTTGAGTTAACCACGAATCTGAGGGTGAAAAAGTTCATTTGCCGACAACACAAAACGAATGGCCGGAGAAATCTAAAAAGATTGAACCCCTAAATTTACCTGAGTTGCATAACGCCCGGCTAAGGGGTTGACAACGCACCGCCGGACTCAAAAAACACACTTAAACACTGAACTGAAATTTTGCACTAAAGTCGCCAAGCGTTGGCAATCCCTCTTGAGCCGTTTGTTATGCAAATTCAATGAGATAAACAGAATTTACACGACCAAAAGCCACAATTGCAATGGTTGAGTGATTCAAGAATCAACCCAAGCAAGAACTGTGATAAATGAGCCGCCAAAACAAAGTCCACCTTCAGCAATAAACCAAGCTTTTATGTCAGGAAAACTCAACGAGCGAAAATTTCAGCAAGTACAGAATACTCGATAAACTTGTCCTTTCCACACTTTGCGCCCGCTGAATTGGCAGCAAGCCAACGCTAAAAATGATTGAGGCAAACCAAGAATCTTGTCTGTTTTACGGTTTGAGTTAACCACGAATTTGAAGGTAAAAATGCTCATTTGCCGACAACACAAAACGAATGGCCGGAGAAATCCAAAGGATTGAACCCCTAAACTTACCTGAGTTGCATAACGCTCGGCTAAGGGGTTGACAACGCACTGCCGAACTTAAAAAACACACTGTAAACACTAAACTTCAATCTTGAACTAAAGTCGCCAAGCGTTGGCAATCCCTCTTGAGCCGTTTGTTAGCTGTTACACTTTAGCCGGAGATTGACTACCCAACGGCCTAATTTAAAACACATTATTGCTTTCAAGCGGTAAAGTAAAACGGACAACTGAGAAACTAAAACCTAATCCACGAAACGCACTTGGCAAAGAAGAAATAGCAGGAAAACTGACGAGCTTCTAAGACTTAAATTTACAAAGAATTATGTCGAAGAAGCCAACAACCAAGTGCGCGAAATCAACTTAAGCGCGAAAGAGCTTCAAAACCAAAGAAGCCGCACCAAAGAAATAAACAAACACACCACTTCCCGTAAATAGACTTTGGTTAGTTCAACCACTTCACGAACAGTGCCACTGGCGAGATACGTGGAAAAGTGCTGACTTTCAGGTGTAAAGCTAGAGCCTCAGACTAAGAAAAATAAACGCTTAATTTTATGGTTTTTCTTAACCTCAGCTAACGCCCGCTTAAGGGGCAGCCAACGCTACTACCAACCTACCGCATAACACCGTAATCACAAAAACCAACGCATAGTAAAAATGCCGCGCGTTGGCTGTCCCTCTTGAAGCGTTTGTTATGGCGCAATTCTCAAGTTAGGCCATATAACTAACCAACCCTTTGACTTTAATCGAGTTTCGAAGGTTCCATATGCTCGTTTAGGATTATGTGTGATTAAGCCTTGAAATAAACTCTCGAAACCAAAGACTGATATACATTCATAATGATCGTGCTCGACTTTCCTCACTGCTACCGCCGTTTCTTTTTCAGGCCAATAGCTCATGGCATCCAATGTGCTTTGGTAAGGATCGTCGCCATTTTGTAAGTGCATCTTGGCTTGATTTTTCACTTGCCAATTGATCTGGGGCATTTGCTCCGATAACTTGAGTTCAAGTGATTTTTCATAATCTGAATCGACACAATCAGCATCGAAGAAAATAACATCAATATCGTTTAATGGCGTCGGCTTTACGTTGCGATGTAAAAAGTCCCAGACAAGGTTTCGCACAAAACCTGCGGCTATGTAGCACTGAGGCAATTCAAGCTGGTAAACACATTCCAGTGCTTCAAATCGAACGGGATCTTTTCTAACTAAATCAACGATAGTATCCATTTTTCACCTTGCAACATAACGCCCGGCTAAGGGGTTGACAACGCACCGCCGGACTCAAAAAACCACTGTAAACACTGAACTTCAATTTTGCACTAAAGTCGCCAAGCGTTGGCAATCCCTCTTGAGCCGTTTGTTATGTGCATTTTTACCAGTTGTACTCCATTTGATGGGCAACTAACTCAGCATGGCTTTGACTATGAAACTTTGATACCAAGAACAAACTCATATCAATACCCGCAGATATACCACCCGACGTGGTGTATTTGCTTGTTGTTACCCAACGTTTGTCTTCCACAGCGACTAAGTCAGGAAACCGTTGTTTCAGCTCAGATATATCCTCCCAATGAGTCGTAACAGCAAGTCCTTTCAGCAAACCCGCATTAGCTAATATGAATGCTCCGGTACAAACTGATGCAATATGTTTAGCGTGCTTATCCACTGATGCAACCCAATGAAGCACATTGGTCTTATTCATTTCGTTCGTATGGATACCACCAACAACGATTAATAGGTCAATTTGAGGGTGATGCAGGAACGAGTAGTCAGGTAAAACAGTAAAACCACCTCTGGCTTTCACTGGTTCCAAGTTTTCTGAAACTAAAAATACATTCCAGCTTTCTGCACCTAATCGTTTAGCTGTACTGAAAACTTCGAAAGGTCCTGAAAAATCGAGAACTTCGGCCCCATCGTAAATATAAATACCAATGTTCATTAGTGCCTCCATGCACATAACGCCCGGCTAAGGGGTTGACAACGCACCGCCGAACTTAAAAAACACACTGTAAACACTGAACTTCAATTTTGCACTAAAGCCGCCACGCGTTGGCAATCCCTCTTGAGCCGTTTGTTATGCAAATTCAATAAGATAAACTGACTTTACTCGATCAAAAGCCACCATTGCAATGGTTGAGTGATTCAAGAATCAACCCAAGCAAGAGCCGTGATAAATGAGCCGCCAAAACAAAGCCCACCTTTCAGCGACAAACCAAGCTTTTGAATGAGACAAACTCACCGAGCAAGACCTTCAGCAAATGCGAAATGATCGATTAGCTTGCCCTTTCCGCACTTTGCGCCCGCTAATTCAACAGCGCACCGGCGCTAAAACTGATTGAGGCAAACAAAGAATCTTGCCTGTTTTACGGCTTGAGTTAGCCACGAATTTGAGGGTAAAAATACTCATTTGCCGACAACACAAAACGAATAGCCGGAGAAATCACAAAAGATTGAACCCCTAAATTTACCTGAGTTGCATAACGCCCGGTTAAGGGGCAACCAACGCCACTACCAAGCTACCGCATAACACCATAATCACTAAAACCAACGCATAGTAAAAATGCCACGCGTTGGTTGTCCCTCTTGAACCGTTTGTTAGCCGTTTTTTGCCTCGGTAACTCTAGTGAAGAGTATTTGACTAGATTCTTGTGTCGTTCTAAAACTGTAGCTAGCGCTGTTACTTTCATAATCCAAACCATTTTCATTAAAATCTTGGCAACTCAAATTCCCCCACATATCTTCATAACATATTGCGAACACTTTAAAGTCATGTGTGGCATCACTTAATAAATATTCCCCAAAGTTACCTTTTGATAAGGTGTTTGAAATCCCCGAAAGAAACGCTAGCTCAGTTTCATTATTTTCAACTTCAACGCCAATCCATCGATGAACTTTAAAAGTTATGTCACTAAGTTTATGGCCATTTATTACCAAATCTTTATCATTAATACTTGCCATATGGTTATTCATTTGAATTAGCCCCTGAATAGCTAAAGCAAACTGAGAACGACTCATGAGAGATAACGCTTCATCGTTTACCATTAGGCATCTCATTGCTTCTACGGCGCCTTCTATATCCAGACCATTGCTTGACTTAGAAGCTGCCAAAAAATCAGAAACCTTAGCAAAATCCTTTAAATAATGAGTCTTTACGTCCTTGTAGTAATAGCTCTTATTTGAAGAGCAAAGAACACTTATTGATGGGTTAATATAAAAATTTGGATCATATTTTTTTAACCGAGCCAATTCGCTCCCTTTAATATCACTTGAGAAACCAAATAAAACTGTCGGAGATTTACCACCAATACTCCTAAATCTTTTGAATTTATCAATTGTAGTTTGTATTTCAGTCGGATTTAATGAGCTTTTCACTTCAAAGTTATACTTTACGGCCTCAACGGGAACAAACGTTAAGTCGTTTTTCATATACAACGGTAATATTTCGTTGTCATAAATTAAAATGTCTGTTTCATGTGACTGATCCCCACTAGAGTTCTCGATAATTCCTTTAGTGACTTGATACCTTGGAGGAATGACATCTCTTATTAGATTTGCCAATTCAATCTCGTTGAAACCACCTTTAATACCTTGATGGCTAATATCTTTATTGACTTCAAAGTCATTCTTTAAACTAGTTATCTTGGCATTGAATTTCTTAGAAATCACACTCATATTCAAATACTCATTAAGACTGCACAAACTTCGCCTGACGGCTAACGCCCGGCTAAGGGGTTGACAACGCACCGCCGAACTCAAAAAACACACCGTAAACACTGAACTTCAATTTTGCACTAAAACCGCCAAGCGTTGGCAATCCCTCTTGAGCCGTTTGTTAGCTATTTTTTCCCAGTGACTGATTTGAATGATTCAAAAATGAATGTCGCCAATCCACCCGCAACATTTGAATTTGCATAATCCTTCAAAGGATCACAAAAATTTGATTTGAATTTATCAATAGCCTCTTCTGGAGGCGAAGCATAAATCGTATCACCTTCCACTTCTAACCTCGAGCTCAAGAGTTCTTCCTTTTCAAAAAGATAAGTTTCTGAACTCATATCCAGATAAGTAAATGCATTACGATTTGAATTTGGTTTACAGAAAAATTGATACTTTGACATCTTTAATTTCCTTGCTGCTGAATAAAACAATAGCTAACGCCCGGTTAAGGGGCAGCCAACGCCATAACCAAGCTTCCGCATAACACCGTAACCACAAAAACCAACGCATAGTGAAAATGCCACGCGTTGGCTGTCCCTCTTGAACCGTTTGTTATGTTTAAGCTTCAATGACTTACGTTTACCAAAACCAAGATTAACTCAGCTTTGATTCACAAACAAAAGCCAAGACCTAAAAAACTGAAATCACTCATAGATTTGAAAAACAGACTTCGAGTTTTGGCAATTCAAGCCCAAACACTTGTGGTCAAAATACCGATTAAGCCAGTCGCACCTACTTCACGCTTACTCGAAAATTGACTGAGGCAACACTCAGAGTTTTCAGCACCAAAAAATAAATGTCCGGAAAACAGCGCCAAACGAAGCCAACTTGCCGACGAGCACAAAACCAACAAGCCGAGGGAGCAAAGAAAAGATGCAACCAACTGATTTGACGTGATTAAACATAACGCCCGGCTAAGGGGTTGACAACGCACCACCGAACTTAAAAAAACACACTGTAAACTCTGAATTTCAATTTTGCACTAAAACCGCCACGCGTTGGCAATCCCTCTTGAGCCGTTTGTTAGGCCAACCAATTGACACCGAGACTTTCAAAACCAAAGAACGAGCTTTTTTGTAAACTTAAAACCAACTAACCGATTCATTTATAAATTAAAAGACTAAATCAGCAAAGAAACAAAAAACTCAAATTTAGCGGTTTGGAAGAAAAGTGACGAGCGTAGCATGCTCGGCGGACGTTTGGATGCTGAAGGTTATTTTGCCGCTAAACTCACAACGAAAAGCAACTCAACGCGATCAAGAAACAACAAATATGTGATGATTATTTATTGCTTAAGTTCAACCATGAGAACATGGAATTTACCGTTCAATTCAAACTCGATTTAGCTGATAAAAACTCACTTTGCCTAACGCCCGCTTAAGGGGCAGACAACGCTACTACTCACTTTCCGCATAGCACCTTAATCACAAAAACCAACGCATAGTGAAAATACCACGCGTTGGCTGTCCCTCTTGAAGCGTTTGTTATAGCGGTGCTTTAGCTGCCCATAGAAATATGATGCGTTGCACACAGCTTATTTCCTGCTGGATCGCGTAAATAAGCTAGATACATTTTTCTTTCTCCGCTTACCCTGAGACCTGGAGGATCTTCGCAAGCTACACCGCCATTAGCTAAACCTGCTGCATGCCATGAATCCACTAACTCTGGGCTAGTGACTTTTAAGCCAATTGTCATTCCATTACCATGAGTCGCCAGCTCTCCATTTATTGGCTTCGTAATTCCAAGCACACCATCTTTGTTTATGTAAAGACAGCGACCTTTAGCATCGATAACACCCGATGGATAACCTAAAACAGACAATATGGCGTCATAAAAAACCTTAGATTTTTCAATATCATTGGAGCCAATCATAATATGACTAAACATACTTGTTCCTTTTGTTGAGCAAAATCGGGATTTACTTTGAGGCATCGATTGAGCAATGTCTAGGTTGAAATGTGAGATAAGCTATAACGCCCGCCTAAGGGGCTGGCAACGCATAACACAAAACTCAAACACAACAACCGTAACCACCGCGGCTCAATGGGACTGGAAACGCCACGCGTTGACAGTCCCTCTTGAGGCGTTTGTTAGCTGTATGGCTCGATTTCCATTCCCAACTGAATTAAGTACGCTTTCATAAATTTCATTCTCTTTTCAGCCTCTACCTTTGCTGACGCTGTATGCATTATTTCAGGCAATTTAAATAGCTTCGTGTAGAAATGATCTACCGTATTCACTCGATCATTCGGCTCACGTGTACCGCAAAAGGGGTCAGTTGCATCATATAAACCCACGCCTAAATTTGTGCTCACCTGAATGCAACGAGCAATCCCAATTGCACCTAGAGCATCGAGTCTATCAGCGTCCTGTACGATCTTTGCTTCAAGCGTATCAGGTTGAACATTGGCGCTAAAACTATGAGCAATAATTGCGTGCTTTATAGCGTCGTGATATTCATTCGGATAACCAATCTCATTAAGAAACTCCAGTGCCTTATCTGCTGCAATACGAGAGCTTTCAGCTTTGTTAGGATGATTCTTGGGAAATGAAAAACAATCGTGGAGATACGCTGCAGGTAAAACAACCTCAAGCATCGCACCTTCAATTTTACTCAGCAGTTTGGCCGTTTTGACAACACGAAATACATGGTTTAAGTCATGCGCCAAATCTTGCTCCATTTCAGACTCGACGAAAGTGACAAATTGAGTCTCATAGTTTTCTACCACATTACTTCCTTGTTCATCGTATACAGCTAACGCCCGCTTAAGGGGCAGACAACGCTACTACCAACTTTCCGCATAACACCGTAATCACAAAAGCCAACGCATAAAAAAATGCCACGCGTTGGCTGTCCCTCTTGAAGCGTTTGTTAGTTTCATT
>NZ_CAWPGB010000020.1:0-12603 GCF_963887575.1 Vibrio sp. 3-2(1)
GTGCTTTATAACAAACAATTTAAGAGTGATTCAGCACGCGTGGCATTTTTGCCATGCGTTGGTTTTGGTGTTGAAGTACCATGCAGTAGCTTGGTCATTGCGTGCTTCACACCTTAATTGGGCGTTAGGCAAAGTGAGTTTTATCAGCTAAATCGAGTTGGAATTGAACGGTAAATTCAAGGTTTTCTGGCTTAAGTTAGGCAATAAATAGTCATCACATATTTGTTGTTTCTTGATCGCGTTGGGTTGTTTGTCGTTGTGAGTTTAGCGGTAAAATAACCTTCAGCATCCAAACGTCCGCCGAGCATGCTACGCTCGTCACTTTTCTTCCAAACCGCTCAATTTGAATTTTTTTGTTTCTTTGCTGATTTAGCATTTTGGTTTATAAATGAATCGGTTAGTTGGTTTAAAATTCACAAAAAATCTCGTTCTTTGGTTGTGAAAGTCTCGGTGTCAATTGGTTGGCCTAACAAACGCTTCAAGAGGGACTGCCAACGCGTGGCATTTTTATCATGCGTTGGGTTTCGTGATTATGGTGTTATGCGGAAAGTTGGTAGTAGCGTTGTCTGCCCCTTAAGCGGGCGTTAGGCAAGGTGAGTTTTTATCAGCTAAATCGAGTTGGAATTGAGCGGTAAATTCCATGTTTTCTGGCTTAAGTTAAGCAATAAACAATCATCACATATTTGTTGTTTCTTGATCGCGTTGAGTTGCTTTTCGTTGTGAGTTTAGCGGCAAAATAACCTTCGGCATCCAAACGTCCGCCGAGCATGCTACGCTCGTTACTTTTCTTCCAAATCGCTTAATTTGAATTTTTTGTTTCTTTGCTGATTTAGGGTTTTGGTTTATAAATGAATGGGTTAGTTTGTTTTAAGTTTGCAAAAAGCTCGTTCTTTGGTTTTGAAAGTATCGTTGTCAATCGGTTGGCCTAACAAACGGATCAAGAGGGATTGCCAACGCGTGGCGGCTTTAGTTCAAAATTGAAGTTCAGTTTTTACGGTGTGTTTTTTGAGTTCGGCTATGCGTTGTCAACCCCTTAGCCGGGCGTTATGCAACTCAGGGAAATTTAGGGGTTCAATCTTTTTAGATTTCTCCGGCCATTCGTTTTGTGTTGTCGGCAAATGAGCATTTTTATCCTAAAATCCTTGGTTCACTCAAGCCGTAAAACAGGCAAGGTTCTTTGTTTGCCTCAATCAGTTTTAACGTTGGCGCGTTGCGAATTTTGTGGGCGCAAAGTGTGGAAAGGGCAAGTTTATCGAGCCTTTCGTACTTGCTGAAAGTCTTGCTTGTTGAGTTTGTCTCATTCAAAAACTTGGTTTGTTGCTGAAAGGTGGACTTTGTTTTGGCGGCTTATTTATCACGGCTCTGGCTTGGGTTGGTTCTTGAATTACTCAACCATTGTAATTGTGGCTTTTGGTCGTGTAAAGTCGGTTTATCTTATTGAATTTGCATAACAAACGGCTCAAGAGGGATTGCCAACGCGTGGCGACTTTAGAGCAAAATTGAAGTTCAGTGTTTAAGTGTGTTTTTTAAGCTCGGTGGTGCGTTGTCAACCCCTTAGCCGGGCGTTATGCAACTCAGGTAAATTTAGGGGTTCAATCTTTTCGATTTCTCCGGCCATTCGTTTTGTGTTGTCGGCAAATGAGCTTTTTTACCCTCAAATTCGTGGTTAACTTAAACCGTAAAACAGGCAAGGTTCTTTGTTTGCCTCAATCAGTTTTGGTGCTGTTTTGTTGTCAATTCAGCGTGCGCAAAGTGTGGAAAGGGCAAGTTTATCGAGCATTTTGTACTTGCTGAAAGTCTTGCTTGTTGAGTTTGTCTCATTCAAAAGCTTGGTTTGTTGTTGAACGGTGGGCTTTGTTTTGGCGGCTTATTTATCACGGCTCTTGCTTGGGTTGGTTCTTGAATTACTTAACCATTGCAATTGTGGTTTTTGATCGAGTAAAGTCAGTTTATCTCATTGAATTTGCATAACAAACGGCTCAAGAGGGATTGCCAACGCGTGGCGACTTTAGCGCAAAATTGAAGTTCAATGTTTACAGTGTGTTTTTTGAGTTCGGCGGTGCGTTGTCAACCCCTTAGCCGGGCGTTATGTTCATTCAAATATTAATTTAACATCATGAAGCGAGGAAAAATGACAATAGAAATCCCACAAATGCCCTCTGGTTTGAGAGGGCGCTATCCGCTTATGTCTTGTGAGTCTCATGAACATTATTTTAGAGTCCCCTCCCTAGATGAACTCAATCGGACTCCAATGTTAGTTCTTGATAGCAATACCAATGCTTACTCTGTTTTTGCTCACGAATATAACTCTATTCTTCTAACTGCTCATCTATTTGAGAATTTGCTAATGTTACAGGATGTCGCTCATGAAAATAACGGGCAACCTTGGTTTCAAATTGAAATTCCCGAGGAATACTTTAGATTCCCTGCATTAAATGATCCAAGGAACTACGAGGGTTATCCTGTCCCTCCTATGAGTGATGAGGAAAGAAAAGAGATTTCAGATGCAGTAAAGATTTCGAAGGAAAACGTAAATTATTCAAAAGATGAAAACCTAGTTAAAAACAATCTCCATAAGTTGGAATTTATATCTATTTTTTCATTCTTAGAGTCATATATCGAAAATTTACGTATAGAGTGCCTAGGAAGGACTATTCAAGATGCGTCTAAAGACTTGAGATATGAGTCTCTGCCAAAAATTATGGAAAAAACACTGGATGATATAGAACCAAATATCAATATTTTGCTCAAAAAGCTATCCAATAATTTCTATGGATTCTTTGGTTTTTGCTACTTGCTAAGAAATCTTCATAGTCATAATCTTGGGAAAGTAACACCAAGGTTTATGGAACAGTGTGAAAAACTGGGTATTTTAGAAGAAGACTACGGAACAAAAGAAAATGGCGAGAAGATAGTTTTTGGCAAAATGGTTAACTTCCCTTCTTACCGAAAGAGAATAGAAATTGGTAAGTATATTACTCTGTCAAGTGTAAACTTCGCATTTAGAAATTATGTTAGAGAAAGTGTTCATGTCGTAGAGCAATACATACAAAGCAAAAAAAATTGAACATAACAAACTGTTCAAGAGTGATTCGCAACGCGTGGCATTTTCAGTTCAAGGTTGGGTTTCGTGTTTACGGTGCAATGGTTTAGGTTAGGTGGTAGCGTTGCTCACACCTTAACAGGGCGTTATACCGTTTTGACTTACGCGCAGAATATCGTATAGGTTCTAGTTTATAAAAAAACCGTCAGAAGACGGCTTTGGGCGTAATTATCGAGGGTTTAAGCACAGCACTTTTTGTACTTTTTTCCGCTTCCGCAAATACACGGTTCATTACGGTTTGGTGTTTTGTCATAGGTAATAGTTTTAGGTTTGTTTAATAGCGTATCAAGCTCAACAGTGTTCTCTGGTTGCTTTGAGTCAATGACAATATCAGCCACTATTGAGTGCTCAGAAAGTAATATTTCTATCTCTGCTTTACGAGCCTCGGTTGGGACGACAACATTGATTGGAGCCTCGTCAGTGCCTGCTTTTACATCACGGTTTACGTTGTAGCCTGAAATGACGTGATTTTGTCTAGCATCGATTCGACCTTTGAAAAATAGTTTGGACATTTGCAACTCACTGATGGATTGTTGTGGTGTAATTTGGCCGCGATTATACGGCACTATGATAATTGATAAAGAAGTTCCTACAATGTGCATCGGATCACGGTATAACAAACGGCTCAAGAGGGATTGCCAACGCTTGGCGACTTTAGTGCAAAATTGAAGCTCAGGGTTACGGTGTGTTTTTTAAGTTCGGTGGTGCGTTGTCAACCCCTTAGCCGGGCGTTAGCAAATTTATTCGACATCTAACTCGCATGGAGAAAAAGTAAGTGGAAATAGATAGAGATTCGATCATTGAATCACATAGGCTGGCAAGCCCGGGTCTTCGTTATCTAGGGCAAATCATTGATGGTGCAATAAGTGCCACAATATTCATTTTCTTTCTTTGGCTCGGTACTTTGATTGGTTTATCCCAAGCTTCATCAAGCTTAATAGCATTTTCGGCAGCTGCTTTATATTTTCTACTTTCTGACGGTTTACCTAAAGGGCAAAGTCTCGGTAAGAAACTACTAGGGATCTCAGTTATAGATTCGGTTACAGGAAAAAGTTGTAGTTTCCCTCAGTCATTTTTTCGTAACCTTCTGACACCAATAATTGGTATGATCGACGCGGTCTTTATTCTTGGCAAAAGAAGACAGAGGTTAGGTGACAAGCTGGCAAAAACAATCGTTGTAGTAAATTAGCTAACAAACGGCTCAAGAGGGATTGCCAACGCGTGGCGGTTTTAGTGCAAAATTGAAGTCTAGTGTTTACAGTGTGTTTTTTGAGTTTGGCGGTGCGTTGTCAACCCCTTAGCCGGGCGTTATGCAACTCAGGTAAATTTAGGGGTTCAATCTTTTTTAGATTTCTCCGGCCATTCGTTTTGTGTTGTCGGCAAATGAGCTTTTTTATCCTCAAATTCTTGGTTAACTCAAACCGTAAAACAGGTAAGGTTCTTTGTTTGCCTCAATGAGTTTTTGTGCTGGTTTGCTGTCAATTCAGCGTGCGCAAAGTGTGGAAAGGGCAAGTTTATCGAACATTGTGCACTTGCTGAATGTTTCGCTTGTTGAGTTTGTCTCATTCAAAAGCTTGGTTGGTTGCTGAAAGGTGGGTTTTGTTTTGGCGGCTTATTTATCACGGCTCTGGCTTCGGTTGGTTCTTGAATCACTCAACCATTGCACTTGTGGCTTTTGATCGTATAAAGTCGGTTTATCTTATTGAATTTGCATAACAAACGGCTCAAGAGGGATTGCCAACGCGTGGCGATTTTAGTGCAAAATTGAAATTCAGTGTTTACAGTGTGTTTTTTGAGTCCGGCGGTACGTTGTCAACCCCTTAGCCGGGCGTTAGCTGAGGTTAAGAAAAACCATAAAATTAAGCGTTTATTTTTCTTAGTCTGAGGCTCTAGCTTTACACCTGAAAGTCAGCACTTTTCCGCGTATCTCGCCAGTGGCACTGTTCGTAGAGTGTTTGGACTAACCGAAGTCTTCTTACGGGAAGTGGTGTGTTTGTTTATTTCTTTGGTGTGGCTTCTTTGGTTTTGAGGCTCTTTCGCGCTTAAATGGGTTTTGCACACTTGGTTGTTGGCTTCTTCGAAAGAATTCTTTGTAAATTTAAGCTCTAGAAACTCGTTAGTTTCTCGGTTATTTCTTCTTTGCCAAGAGCGTTTCGTGGATTGGGTTTTAGTTTCTCAGTTGTCCGTTTTACTTTGTCGCTTGAAAATAATAATGTGTTTTAAATTAAGCCGTTGGGTCGTAAATCTCCAGCTAAAGTGCAGCAGCTAACAAGCGGCTCAAGAGGGATTGCCAACGCGTGGCGGCTTTAGTGCAAAATTGCAGTTCAGTGTTTACAGTGTGTTTTTTAAGTTCGGCGGTGCGTTGTCAACCCCTTAGCCGGGCGTTATACACAAAAGCTTAAATTGACTTCTTTCTCAGTGAATGATTGCTAGTTTGCACTGAGCAAGTGTAATGTTCGGCCCCTCTTTACTTTACTCTGAATGTGATTGATATGCGTCTTGATAGATTTGTATGTAAAAGTACCCAGCTAACAAAAATTGAAGCTATCCAGCGAATCAATTCTGGTGAGGTTAGTGTTAATGGCGATATAGTAACGGATGAAATGGCTCAAGTTCATGAAAATAATTCAATATTGCTGAGTGGCTCTAAGTTAGAGGCTCGTGGTTTTCGTTATATTATCATGCATAAACCTGCGGGGACTATTTGCTCAAATATTGATGAGTTCTACCCCTCTCTGTTCAATCTCTTAAATGTTAATAACATTTCTGAACTTCACATAGTAGGCCGCTTAGATGCCGACACTACGGGTATGGTGTTGATTACTGACGATGGACGGTGGTCATTTAATATTACAATGCCAACGAGAGAATGCAGTAAAGTTTATCGTGTGGGTTTATCTCGCGCGATTGCAGACGATGCTGCAACAAAGTTCAAAGAAGGTATTCAGTTGCAAGGTGAGCAGCAATTGACACGACCAGCCATCTTAAATGTCATCAATCCTAAAGAGGTACGTTTAACGATCACTGAGGGTAAGTTCCATCAGATAAAACGAATGTTTTCTGCTGTTGGTAATCGTGTCGTTTCACTCCATCGTGAGGCTATTGGATCAGTGAATCTTGATGTCGAGGTCGGAAAGTGGCGCTACTTGACTGATTGCGAAGTACAATCCTTTGCCAAGTAAGTGCATGGGTTAATTTGTGTATAACAAACGGCTCAAGAGGGATTGCCAACGCGTGGCGGCTTTAGTGCAAAATTGAAGTTCAGTGTTTACAGTGTGTTTTTTGAGTTCGGCGGTGCGTCGTCAACCCCTTAGCCGGGCGTTATGCAACTCAGGTAAATTTAGGGGCTCAATCTTTTGGGATTTCTCCGGCTATTCGTTTTGTGTTGTCGGCAAGTGAGCATTTTTACCCTCAAATTCGTGGTTTACTCAAACCGTAAAACAGGCAAGGTTCTTTGTTTGCCTCAATGAGTTTTGGTGCTGTTTTGTTGTCAATTCAGCGTGCGCAAAGTGTGGAAAGGGCAAGTTTATCGAGCGTTTTGCACTTGCTGAATTTTTCGCCCGTTGAACTTGTCTGTTCCAAAAGCTTGGTTTGTTGCTGAAGGGTGAACTTTGTTTTGGCGGCTTATTTATCATGGCTCTGGTTTGGGTTGGTTCTTGAATCACTCAACCATTGCAATGGTGGTTTTTGGTCGTGTAAAGTGGTTTTATCTCATTGAATTTGCATAACAAACGGCTCAAGAGGGATTGCCAACGCGTGGCGGCTTTAGTGCAAAATTGAAGCTTAGTGTTTACAGTGGTTTTTTGAGTTCGGCGGTGCGTTGTCAACCCCTTAGCCGGGCGTTAGGCAAAGTGAGTTTTTATTAGCTAAATCGAGTTTGAATTGAACGGTAAATTCCATGTTTTTTGGCTGAAGTTAAGCAATAAATCGTCATCACATATTTGTTGTTTCTTGATCGCGTTGGGTTGTTTAGCGCTGTAAATTCAGCGGCAAAATAACCTTCAGCATCCAAACGTCCGCCGAGCATGCTACGCTCGTCACTTTTCTTCCAAATCGCTCAATTTGAGTTTTTTGGTTTCTTTGCTGATTTAGCTTTTTGGTTTATAAATGAATCGGTTAGTTTGTTTCAAGTTTACAAAAAAGCTCGTTCTTTGGTTTTGAAAGTCTCGGTGTCAATCAGTTGGCCTAACAAACGGCTCAAGAGGGATTGCCAACGCGTGGCGGCTTTAGTACAAAATTGAAGTTCAGTGTTTACGGTGTGTTTTTTAAGTTCGGCGGTGCGTTGTCAACCCCTTAGCCGGGCGTTAGGCAAGGTGAGTTTTTATCAGCTAAATCGAGTTGAAATTGAGCAGTAAATTCCATGTTTTGTGGCTTAACTTAAGCAATAAATAATCATCACATATTTGCTGTTTCTTGATCGCGTTGAGTTGCTTTTCGTTGTGAGTTTAGCGGCAAAATAACCTTCAGCATCCAAACGTCCGCCGAGCATGCTACGCTCGTCACTTTTCTTCCAAATCGCTCAATTTGAGTTTTTTTGGTTTCTTTGCTGATTCAGCATTTTGGTTTATAAATGAATCGGTTAGTTAGTTTTAAGTTTGCAAAAAAGCCTGTTCTTTGTTTTTGAAAGTACCATTGTCAATCGGTTGGCCTAACAAACGGCTCAAGAGGGATTGCCAACGCTTGGCGACTTTAGTGCAAAATTGAAGTTCAGTGTTTACGGTGTGTTTTTTGAGTTCGGTGGTGCGTTGTCAACCCCTTAGCCGGGCGTTAGGCAAGGTGAGTTTTTATCAACTAAATCGAGTTGAAATTGAACGGTAAATTTCATGTTCTCATGGCTGAACTTAAGCAAATGAATAATCATCACATATTTGTTGTTTCTTGATCGCGTTGGGTTGTTTATCGCTGTAAATTCAGCGGCAAAATAACCTTCGGCATCCAAACGTCCGCCGAGCATGCTACGCTCGTCACTTTTCTTCCAAACCGCTCAATTTGAGTTTTTGGGTTTCTTTGCTGATTTAGCGTTTTGGTTTATAAATGAATGGTTTAATTTGCTTCAAATTTACAAAAAAGCTCGTTCTTTGGTTGTGAAAGTGTCGGTGTCAATCGGTTGGCCTAACAAACGGCTCAAGAGGGATTGCCAACGCGTGGCGACTTTAGTACAAAATTGCAGTTCAGTGTTTACGGTGTGTTTTTTGAGTTCGGTGGTGCGTTGTCAACCCCTTAGCCGGGCGTTATGCAACTCTGGTAAATTTAGGAATTCAATCTTTTGGGATTTCTCTGGCCATTCGTTTTGTGTTGTCGGCAAATGAGCATTTTTACCTTCAAATTCATGGTGAACTCAAGCCGTAAAACAGGCAAGGTTCTTTGTTTGCCTCAATCAGTTTTAGCGCTGGCGCGTTGTAAATTCAGTGGGCGCAAAGTGTAGAAAGGGCAAGTTTATCGAGCATTTTGCTTTTGCTGAAGTTTTCGCTCGTTGAGTTTGTCTGATTCAAAAGCTTGGTTGGTTGCTGAAAGGTGGGCTTTGTTTTGGCGGCTTATTTATCACGGCTCCTACTTGGGTTGATTCTTGAATTACTCAACCATTGCAATCGTGGCTTTTGATCGAGTAAAGTCAGTTTATCTTATTGAATTTGCATAACAAACGGCTCAAGAGGGATTGCCAACGCGTGGCGACTTTAGTGCAAAATTGAAGTTCAGCGTTTACAGTGGTTTTTTGAGTTCGGTGGTGCGTTGTCAACCCCTTAGCCGGGCGTTATGTCGTTATTTATCTCAAGCTACTACGAGGTCATATGAGTAAAAATCAGGGGATTATAGAGTTTCTTGCGATGTCAGGCATTTTACCACTAGCTATATTCCTAATAATTATTTTGGGTGGTATAGGTTTCTTATTGTTAGCTGTGTTCTCTATGTCAAAAGATAAGTCTGCAAGTTGTGCTCAGCAAGATGGTAGTGAGTGTAAGAGGCTTGATACTTACTATGATCCTAGTTTGCCCGAACGATCGTGCCCTAATTGCTCAGGGAATATTAGCAAGGGTAAAGTCGTGTGCGGTACGTGTGGCGAATTAGATAGTAATGTGATCTCAACATAACAAACGGCTCAAGAGGGATTGCCAACGCGTGGCGGCTTTATGCAAAATTGAAGTTTAGTGTTTACAGTGTGTTTTTTGAGTTCGGCGGTGCGTTGTCAACCCCTTAGCCGGGCGTTAGCTGGGGTTAAGAAAAGCTGTGAATTTAGGGTGGAAAGGCTTTCGGTTTTCTAGCTACACACCGGACAAATCTCAGCTTCTCAACTATCTCGCCAGTGGCACTTTTCGGGAAGTGTTTGAACTTAACGAAGTCTGCTTACGGGAAATGTTGTGTTTGTTAAGTTCATTGGCGCGGCTTCTTTGTTGTTGAAATTCATGAATGCTTAAATTCGTTTCGTGTGCTCTGTCGTTGGCTTTTTCGATGGAATTCTTTGCAAATTACCGAGTTCAGGAATGGTGATTTCCTCGGTCATTTCTTCTTTGCCAAGCGCATTTCGTGGATTGGGTTTTAATTTCACAGCTGTCCGTTTTACTTTGCCGTTTGAAAGCAATAATGTGTTTCAAATTAGGCATTTTGGCGTAATTTGCTAGCGAAAGTGCAGCAGCTAACTAGGCGTTTAAGACGGATTCCCAACGCTTGGGAGTTTCGGCTCTAGGTTGAGTTTTGTGTTTAAGGCGCAATGATTTAGGATTGTGGTCGCGTTGCTCACCACTTAACGCGGCGTTAGCTTCCCATCCCAAACAAAATACAACGTAACAAAATGTTACGTTGTTCATGTTTTTCCAATTTGAAAGTAGTTCTATTTCATATCAAGTGCTCTAATAAATGCGATTCTTTTTTCTTTATTGTTAATTAAATCAACAAGATGTCGTATTTTTATAAGGAGATGACATGTCAACTATTACTGAACTTAAAGATGTTGTGGACACTAAAACACTGAACTTAGTTTTACTCACTGTTGCAACTGGCGGAATATATCCAATCTTATGGATGTATAAAAATTGCTCTATTTTAGAGTCGGTTACTAAAAAGAAAATTTCAGACAGTGTTTTTATTATTTGGGTTGCTGTTTGTGTTGGTCTTGGTAGCGCATTGGCTGGAACTGGTGATGAAGTCTTAGAGGCAATTGCTGGCCTTTTCACTATTGGTTCTTGGGTTCTGTATATTGTTTGGGCATTTAGAGCGAAAACGGCATTGCAAGAGTATGCGTTAAATGAGCATAAGATTGATCTTCGCATGAATGCATTCTACACGTTTTTATTTACGGTTTATTACATTAACTATTGTATTAATGATTTACCGGAAGCTAAACGCAAGCAAGATGTGTTATCTGGACATGCATCTACAGTAGAAAGCTAACAAAGCATTTAAGAGTGATTCCTTACGCTTGGCATTTCGCTTCGCTCAAGTATAGCCAAGCGTTCGTCACACCTTAATGCGGCGTTATGCAACTCAGGTAAATGTAGGGTTCAATCTTTTGGGATTTCTCCGGCTATTCGTTTTGTGTTGTCGGCAAATGAGCATTTTTACCCTCAAATTCTTGGTTAACTCAAACCGTAAAATAGGCAAATTTCTTTGTTTGCCTCAATTGGTTTTAGCGTTGGCGCGTTGTCAGTTTTGCAGGTGCAAAGTGTGGAAATGGCAAGTTAATCGATCATTTCGCATTTGCTAAAAGTCTTGCTCGGTGAGTTTGTCTCATTCAAAAGCTTGGTTTGTTGCTGAAAGGTGGACTTTGTTTTGGTGGCTTATTTATCACGGTTCAGGCTTGGGTTGATTCTTGAATCACTCAACTATTGCAATTGTGGTTTTTGATCGAGTAAAGTCAGCTTATCTTATTGAATTTGCATAACAAACAATTTAAGAGGGATTCCCAACGCTTGGCATTTTTTCTTCTACTTCACTTTTAGTGGTTACGGTGTAATGCTTTAGGTTGGGTGGTAGCGTTGCTCACCCCTTAATTGGGCGTTAGGCAAGGTGAGTTTTTATCAGCTAAATCGAGTTGAAATTGAGGGATAAATTCCATGTTTTGTGGCTTAACTTAAGCAATAAACAACCATCACATATTTGTTGTCCCTTGATCGCTTTGGGTTGTTTATCGCTGTGAATTCAGCGGCAAAATAACCTTCAGCATCCAAACGTCCGCCGAGCATGCTACGCTCGTCACTTTTCTTCCAAACCGCTCAATTTTAGTTTTTGGTTTCTTTGCTGACTTAGCGTTTTGGTTTATAAATGAATCGTTTAGTTGGTTTTAAGTTGGTAAAAAAACCTTGTTCTTTGGTTTTAAAAGTGTTGTTGTCAATCGGTTGGCCTAACAAACGGCTCAAGAGGGATTGCCAACGCGTGGCGACTTTAGTGCAAAATTGAAGTTCAGTGTTTAAGTGTGTTTTTTAAGCTCGGTGGTGCGTTGTCAACCCCTTAGCCGGGCGTTATGTGAATTGGAGAAATTGAGTATATGAAGAAGTTAATCGCTATATTTATAGCCGTCTTTTGTCTAGCTTCGATTGGTGCTCAAGCTAATGATCATCAGTTAAAAAATGCGTATGAAAATCATCAAAGTGATATTCAAGTTCAGGGCTCAGGCACAGTCATTCGCTTGTTACCTGATGACAACGAAGAAAGTAGGCATCAAAAATTCATATTGAAACTGGACAGTAAACAAACTTTACTTGTTGCTCACAATATTGATTTAGCTCCTAGGGTTCCAAATCTAAAAGTTGGCGATCGAGTCCAGTTTTACGGTGAATATGAATGGAACAAAAAAGGTGGTGTCATGCACTGGACGCACAAGGATCCAAACAATAAAAATCCGCAAGGTTGGTTAAAGCACAACGGTAAGACGTACGAGTAAAATTCACATAACAAACGGCTCAAGAGGGATTGCCAACGCGTGGCGGCTTTAGTGCAAAATTGAAATTCAGTGTTTACGGTGTGTTTTTTGAGTTCGGTGGTGCGTTGTCAACCCCTTAGCCGGGCGTTATAAGCTAAAGAGGAATTATGACCAAAATCTACTTCGTATGTGGCTTTATTGGTTCGGGTAAAACTACCTACTCTAAGGAGCTTGCAAATAAACATGGAGCCTTTCGTTTCTCCATCGATGAATGGATGATTCCTTTATATGGTGAACATATGGAGCGTGAAGTCTTCGATAGTCGTTTGGCTACGCTTCAAGACTTATTCAAAGACTCTGCCCGCCAGCTTTTTGCTCTTGGTGTCCCAGTTATTTTCGATTTTGGTTTTTGGCGCAAAGCTGACCGAGAAACTTTTACTGGTTGGGCATCAGAGGTGGGCGTTGAGAGTGAAGTTCATTATCTTGATGTTCCCTTCGAAACATGCCAACAAAGGGCATTTTCACGTAATTCAGATTTGGATGGCAAATCGTATGAAATTACACCTGAAATGTTGAAATTGTTCTGGTCTTGGTTTGAAACACCAGCGTCGAATGAAAATGTTGTTTGGGTTCATAGGGATACTCA
>NZ_CAWPGB010000021.1:0-12450 GCF_963887575.1 Vibrio sp. 3-2(1)
GGTGCATGACCAGTCTTCGTTACATTGTCAGACTCGCTACTTTATTCAGAGTCCTAGGTTCATCTGGTGATACAGATGGTTCACACATTAAGCGGTGAACAGCGCTTCATACGACCTCACGTCGCACACCCCGTGCTGTATAACGAGGAGAAATTCGACCAAATCCCGCACATTGGGAGACTCACTTATCTTTGTACACTGCATAGCCGAATGTTAGTATTTCTAACCGACTAGTAATCATAGAGTTATTGAAATGAACCTCAGCACAGCGAACGAAAATTTTAGGCAACTTGTAGGGCACAACGTTACTTATAGCATACCGCCATTCCAGCGAGACTATTCGTGGGGTGAGGAGAACTGGGAAGAACTATGGTTTGATATTTTAGCTATGTATAGCGGGGAAGATGACGCTGAGACTGAGCATTATATGGGATACCTAGTCTTACAAGAATCTACGAACAAAAAATCTAGCGCTGTGATCGATGGTCAACAAAGGATCACTACGATTTCAATCATCATATTATCTGCACTGAATCACTTACAAAGCTTGATCAAGAAAGACTTGGATTCAGAAAACAACTTGAAGCGTGAAAATGTTTTGCGTGAAAGCTACATAGGCTACATCGATCCTATTACGTTACGTTCTCGTTCTAAATTAACCTTGAACAAGCACAATGATAGGTTTTACCAAACTTACATTGCAGTTAACTCTGATCATATCCCTGCGAGAAACCTTAAAGCATCTGAGCATCTTCTTAGAAAAGCGTATCATTGGTACTCAAACAAGATTGAGACAAGATTTGGCTTCACAAAAGAAAGTGGTCAAGAAGTAACAGCTTTTATCGATTCCTTAGTAGACAAATTGTTTTTCACAGTAATTTCAGTAACTGATGAGCTAAATGCCTTTAAAGTATTTGAAACGTTAAATGCGAGGGGGGTAAAACTTAGCTCCACAGACCTGTTGAAAAACTATTTATTTTCTGTGTTGAGTAAAGACAATCCACATGACTCTGTTTTAGAAGATCTTGAGTCTTCATGGGAGCATATTACTGGCTTGCTAAGTAGTGAAAGTTTTCCTGAGTTGTTGCGAATTTTCTGGAACAGTAAAAACAAGTTGGTTCGTAAAAAGGATCTATTTAAAACAATTCAAAAGGCTATAGATACGCAAGCAAAAGCATTCCAATTGGTTACAGACTTGGAATATAACGCTGAGATTTATGCGAACCTTCGCGATCCTAACAGTGCCACTTGGGATGTAGCTGAGAAGGAAGCTCTTTCGCAGTTAATAATGTTTGGTGTAAAACAACCTATGGCAATGCTTATGTCCTCATATCGAAGATTCTTTGATACTGACAGACAAACTTTCACAAAAATCCTTCAGTCAATATCAGTAATATCGTTTAGATATAACGTAATTTGTAGTTTGCCACCACAAGATCAGGAAGGCTTGTATAGCTCCGTAGCTACGAGAATAGAGAATGGTGATCTTACCTCTTACGTAGAAGTTATTGATGCACTGAGAGATATTTATCCAGATGATACACATTTTACTGCGGCATTCACTAGCAAGCAGTTAAAGACAACAAACACTCGCAACCAAAAGGTTGTCCAGTACATACTTAAAAAATTAGAACACAGTGAGTCTGGAAACTCTGTAGATTTAGCGACTAACCAATTTAACATTGAGCACATTTTGCCTCAGCGCGCTGGTGATGGTTGGGATCAATTTAATGGTGTTAGACAACAACAGTCAATTTATCGATTAGCTAACATGGTTATATTAGAGAAATCAATAAATAAGAACATTGGAAACTGCCCTTATGAGGTCAAGCGCGAATCACTTAAAAAGAGTGCTGTTGCTATAACTGCGGGACTTGCAAACTTTTATGATGATTGGTCTCCAGAGACCATCGACTCTCGTCAAAAGTTTCTGGCCAAGAAAGCTAAAACCATATGGCGAGTTAACGGACTTTAAATGTAAAGGCCCATTAGGGCCTTTTTTAGTTCTCAGTTGAGCTCGCACATGTGGCAACGACTGTTGAACTATAAACCAGCATACAAAATACTATGGCATGGATTTACCTTACTCAAAGTAATCCGTAAATAGCTAAATTAGCATATTCACTGACACAAAATTGTCCACCGACGTTTTAGATCTTCCTAAACCCTACTAAATGTGACTGCCAAACTTCATGTTGACCAAAAACACTGATAGGAGGTCATCATGAGAAAGTTATCTTCTGGAAAATGCAGTGGCATCAAAAGGCCATTTAAGCTTGAAGAGATCTGGCGGATCAGAACTAGGCTGGAGATTGAAAATGATCTGATGCAGCTCGCACTACTGAACCTAGCTATAGATAGCAAGTTAAGAGCGAGTGATTTGCTAAAACTACACGTTTACGATGTTTCTTCGCAAGGAGTTATCTATGAAAGGGTTCAGTGCATCCAGCAAAAAACTGGTACCGATGTCCACTATGAGATTACTCCGAGAACACAGCAAAGTATTAGCCGATGGATTTTTGCAGCATCCCTAGAGGCAAGCAGTTTTCTATTCCCGAGTAGCCGACGCTTTGGGCAACCTATCAGCTACTCATTCTATCGTTCAATTATCAGGAACTGGGCTGCAAAACTGGGACTGAATGCTGACTATTACGGCACTCATTCCATGCGCCGCACTAAAGCCACTTTAATCTATGCCAGAACGAAAAACATCAGGGCCGTACAGATTTTACTTGGACATTCGAAGCTAGATAACACAATTCGATACCTTGGCGTTGAGCTAGAAGATGCTCTGAGGTTATCTGAGAAAACAGATTGCTGACAGACAGGAGCTGAAACAGGCTTTTCTTCTGAAAAGCCTGTGCCCCAAAGCTTGTCTTAAAACAGCTCATACCTTACAGCCGGTAACTCACTATGCTATAAATCATCTAATGTTACTTTCAATCGAGGAGCGAGCCATGAGCCGTAAACCACTTTCAGAAAAAGAACTGCTTGAGGGTATTACACCCAAAACAGCACACGCTGATGAACTCGCGACTACAAATGAAAAAGATTGGGGATCTTATTCTGAAGATACGGATAAAGCAGAAAGCGATTTTCTTGTTCAAAGAGACGATGCTCTTAACGACACCCGAATGGAAAAAATGCTAAAAATGGCTGAACGCTTTAACAAAAGCGGGAGTGTCGATAGGGAAACTCTCATGAAAGTTAAAGGACTTACTGAATCGGAAATACCGTCAGAAAACGAGTACAGGATGGTTTTAAAGAGGATTGAAACCATATTCGATGCTGAACCAGGCACACCCGAAGGTGACGAACTTGAAAAGCTAGTGACCTGGGTGGAAGCGTATGAAGAAGAGCACTACCCATTTTAAGCTAGTTAGCCCTCTACTGACTCATCTTTGCCCCATTTCAATTTATAATCATTACCCAAAGCAGGACATTTCTTCTTTTCATAACACATGCAAATTATGTGTTAAGTTGACTATCAGCCTGAAAGTGGCATGATTAATCTTATTATGACGACATGATCCACATTTATCTAAGTCCTTCTAGTATTTAAGCGATAAACCAGTTAGTTACATTAGATGTATCCGTATTTTTACCTTGGAAAAATGCGGACATTGTCGTCTGAAAAAATACTGTTAGGGCAAGTAAGCGCTGTCGAAGCGACATACAGTTGCCCGAAGGATGCAGGGGCAATAATAAGGAAAATGACATGCCTGATTTGAACTATCAAAAACAAGCGCAGGAATATTATGGAAAGGCACCAGTCATTATTATGGGCAGTGGTGCGTCGGCTGCACATGGCATGTCCGGAATGTGGGCACTTGCAAAGCATCTCATCGCGCAAACCGACGTTTCAGGTCTCTCAGATCCTGAGTTAGAGGTCTGGGAACATTTCTGCCAAGTTTTGGACAGCGGCATAGACTTGGAATCCGCCTTACACCAAGTGGCAACTTCTGAAGAACTGACGTCCAGAATAGTTAAAGCAACTTGGTCGCTAATTAATTCTGAAGATATAGAAATTTTTCAGAAGAGTCTTCAGGATAGCGGGATGTTTTCTTTGAGTCGCCTTCTTGAGCATATGTTCAGAAGCAGCATCAGGAAGATAAATATAATCACTACAAATTATGATCGCTTGGTTGAGTACGCTTGCGATCATATGCGTATTCATCATTACACTGGTTTTACACACGGCTTCTTCCGCCAACTTGCAGCCCCTACAGAAATTACGTCTGCTCGTAGGGTTAATATCTGGAAAGTCCATGGTTCACTGGATTGGTTCCAGTCCCCTATGGGGGATACTGTCGCACTTTCAAATATCCAAAAGATACCGAACGACTATAAACCGCAGATCGTCACCCCAGGTACTCAGAAATACCAAAAAACTCATCTGGAGCCTTTCCGCTCCATTATAAACCACGCTGATCTGGCTATCAGTGAGGCTGGTTCTTACCTTTGTATTGGCTACGGCTTCAATGATGAGCATATTCAGCCGAAGCTTATGGTGAAGTGCCTTAGGCAAAAGACACCTGTAACCATTATCACTTATGCGCTCTCAGAATCAGCCAAAAAGCTAATTATTGATGGTAGCGCGCAGAACTACCTCGCAATAGAACGGGGGGGGACAGACGATCAATCTATCGTTTATTCTTCTCTGAATAAGGCACCCATTACAGTAGATATGAATATCTGGAGCCTTGAAGGCTACCTTTCACTCATCATATAGGAAGATGATATGCCGATTTTTACATTTGAAGATGAGGACGCGCTTGGTAAGGTTGCGTCCGTCGATACCACAACCGTGATTGTAGATGTGGAGAACGTCGACCAGCTCAAAAGGTTGCAGGTTAACCATCTTGCTGTATTGCAAAGCAGCAAGCCAGGACAGCATCTCATCGGTTTAATTACGCAGGTGACCCGAAAACGTGGAATCGAAGACATAATCAATGACGGTATCAACGATCACGCGCCAGAGTTAAATCTGTGCCGTATTTCATTGATTGGCACCATGCTGGATCGTGACGGAGTAAAAGAAAACGTATTCCGACGGACTCTCGAAAGCGTTCCTGAAATCGACGCGAATTGCTTCTCGCTCGAAGGTGAAAACCTCACAGGTTTCATGCGTACCCTTTCCAGCGTATCAGCCGATGGTAATGCCCTAACTCTCGGCAAATACACACTGGACGAACATGCTGTCGCCTACCTCAACGGCAACAAATTTTTCCAGCGCCACGCCTTTATTGGCGGTAGCACCGGTTCGGGTAAATCTTGGACGACAGCCAGAATCATTGAGCAGATGTCAAGGCTCTCCACCGCTAACGCTATTGTCTTTGACCTTCATGGCGAATATGCCCCTTTGGTTGGTAAAGGCATCCAGCATTTTAAGGTGGCTGGTCCCGCAGACGTTGAAGCCAAGCGCACCATTGATGATTCTGTGATCTACCTTCCGTACTGGCTACTTTCTTATGAAGCGCTTGTTTCCATGTTTGTAGATCGTAGCGACCAGAACGCGCCCAATCAGGCAATGATTATGGCGCGTGAAATCAACCAAGCGAAGCGTAAATACTTGGAAGATAACGGCCAGCAAGACGTGTTAAAGCACTTCACTGTTGATAGTCCGGTTCCATTTGATCTCGATTTTCTCATGAGCAAGTTGAACGAGATTAACGTTGAAATGGTCGCTGGAGCGCGCGGAGAGAAGCAGGGTGATTTCTTCGGGAAGCTTGCCCGAATGATTTCCCGCCTAGAGAACAAAATTTCTGATAGGCGCCTCGGATTCATGTTCAGCGGCGGTGGAAACGTGCTGGATTTCACTTGGCTTGAGAAATTCACCACTGCCATACTCGGTAGCACTGATGAGAATGGTCGGGCCGGGATCAAAATAATTAACTTCTCAGAAGTCCCATCTGACGTTCTGCCACTGATCGTATCACTGGTCGCAAGGGTTACGTTCTCTGTTCAGCAATGGACGCCTTCTGAACTACGCCACCCTATAGCTCTTCTGTGTGACGAAGCTCACCTCTATATGCCACAGCGCAATATGGCTGATTCTGCCGATGATATCTCGCTCGATATTTTCGAGCGTATCGCGAAAGAAGGCCGTAAATATGGAGTCAGCCTAGTGGTGATAAGTCAACGTCCGTCTGAAGTAAATAAGACGATGCTTAGCCAGTGCAGCAATTTTGTATCCATGAGGTTAACTAACGCTGAGGATCAGGGAGTTATAAAGCGTCTACTTCCAGACAGTCTCGGCGGGTTTAGCGACATTTTGCCGACACTCGATACTGGTGAAGCACTAGTCGTAGGCGATGCTAGTCTATTGCCAAGCCGAATCAGAATTGATGAGCCGCAGAATAAGCCAAATAGTGGCACGGTTGATTTTTGGGATGAATGGCAGAAACCTGTCAAAGATACGCGTTTATCAGTTGCTGTTGATAACTGGCGCAAACAGAATATTCAGTAAAATATTATTTATCAAGCTATTAAGCCCTAACAAACGCATGTTGTCGGACTGGTTTTCCACTGCGCTCCAAACCAGCCGCAAATGCGGGCGTTAGGCCTCAGGGCTAAGAGGAAATATCAACGGGAGTTTAGTTTGAAACCAGAAGTACTTTATAAATATCGTGATGATTCTAAGCGCACAGAAGACATCATTAAAAATCAGAAGGTTTGGTTGTCCTCTCCAAAACAATTAAACGATCCTCTTGAGTGCAGAACGGGTGAGAATATTAAGTGCTCATATAGTGTTTAAGTGCTTACTTATTTCTAAGGCTAGCTGTACCTTTTCATCTTTACTCATTTTTGAGATCAAGCAAACGAGCTCAGCTGAAATATCATCCTCACAGAAAAAGTAACTTAGTGGTACCCCAAGCTCATCAGCAATCAGCTTAAGCGTGTGGACGTCAGGTGTGTGTTTTCCCTTTTCGTATTGATTCATCCTAGGACTAGCTGAACTTTCATCCATACCTATGCGAACTCCCAACATTTTTTGTGAGAGCTTGGCTTTTTTACGCGCTTCTTTGAGGCGTATTGGGATTGGGTTGTCGAACGACACTTAGGATTCATATCTCTAGGCTCAATGTAACTAAGATTTTCTTAGTTTTACTGATTTATGTATACTAAGCAATCCTTAGTTTTATGGTTTTAGAATAGTCAATGAATCGTTCTCAAAAAATGAATGCGTTTATGCATCAACTGTTGATTGAAAAACAGATGGATAATTTTTCGGTTGTGGAAATTCGAGATGCATTGCTGTTGCTTGAAGGTGTTGATCCCGATCCTGAAGAAGCACGTAAATTCATTTATCGTCAAATTTTAGTGCTTGAGAAAAAAGGCTGGCTGAGTTGTGAAGGGATCGGAAGGCAAAAAAAGTATTTCCAAACCGAACTCTTTCGAGGACTCGATATAATCAGCCGAGAAAGCTCATCGCCTAAGGTTCGGATTTCCCAACCGTCGACTTCAACCATGGATGGATACTCGGTCTTGATGACAGAGCGTGGTGAACATCAGGGTGAGTTGGAAATTATTCTCGGTGAAATAGAAGAATATCAGTCGTTGAGTCAACGTTTTCCTGAATTGAGTACTCAAATCACACCACTGCTTAAGATAGCGAGAGAACGTTCCGCATTATTATTGGGTAAAATCAATGTATTAACCAATGTACTAACGTCGTTATCAGAAGGATGCGCTCGATGTTAAGAGATTGGCAAAGAGACTGTTCGATGAGAGCGTTAACAAAGTATCAAGGCGAACAGTCTCATTTTTTTTGTCAAGCAACCCCGGGGGCCGGTAAAACTATCCTAGCCGCCGAAATTGCTAAACGCTTATTGGCGGGCAACTTAATTGACTTGGTGTTGTGCTTCTCCCCAACGCTCAGTGTGGCTGACAATATAAAAGGAACCTTTTCCAAGACATTACATTGTACGTTCAATGGAGGCTTAGGCTCCATTGGGCAATCACTGACCTATCAATCCATTCAATTTTTAAATGATGAATTTTGGCGGATCCTGACTAAATACCGAGTGTTTGTCGTATTTGATGAAATCCATCATTGTTCAGGATCTGAAATGGAAGGCGCGAATGCATGGGGGCAGCAAATACTCTCCAAAGTTCAAGGGCTCGCCACTTATACGTTAGCGCTATCTGGTACGCCATGGCGCTCGGATTCCTTACCGATTGTGATGGCGGAATACAGTGACCCTGATGGCCAACTGCTCGTCGATTATCAATACAGCTTGAAACAGGCGATTGAAGACAGAGTGTGCCGTTCACCAAAGATTGTTTTGGTGGATAACGAACATCTCACCATTACCAGTAGCAAAGAGGTTCAATCGTTTTCTTCTATATTAGAGTTACTGAAACAGACAAAAACGTCATACCAGAGCATCATCCATAATGATGAAGCGATGGAATATCTCCTTGGTTTGGGCTGTAACAAACTGGCGAATATTCGTCTGGAATCGCCCAATGCCGGAGGGTTGGTTGTGGCGGCGTCGGTACAACATGCAAAGAAAATCCAAAAAATATTAGTGACTCAGTTTCATCAATCGGCTGCGATTGTTACCTATCGTCATGATGAGCCGCTGTCTGAAATTAATGCTTACCGTCATGGTAATACCGAGTGGATTGTCAGTGTCGGTATGATTAGTGAGGGGACCGATATCCCAAGATTGCAAGTTTGTTGCCATATCAGCTCAGTGAAAACCGAATTGTACTTTAGGCAAGTACTTGGCCGTATTTTGAGAGTGAACGATGAGCCGAACCAAGAGGCTTGGCTGTTCACTTTTGCAGAGCAAAGCCTTATCGAATATTCCGAACGCATTGAGCAAGATATACCCGAAACCTGCCTGTTTGCAAAAATGGGCCAAAATGAAGCTTTCCATATCGACGGTTCGAATATCCGCCCACTGCAATCGGCTACTTCTGAACAGAGTGACATACTCGTCCCCACTCTGGATTGGAACTCTTCAATTAAAAATGGAACGTCAGTTGATGGCTCAAATGAGCCCTTTGATGAATTACATTTAGGGCGCTTTAAGCAGCGAGTTATAGCTGCATTTGTGTAGTTTTTGACCAATAATGGGGGTGGAGTTTCTACTTTGTTTGGTCTGCAATTAATGATGTATAAAAGTATTATATATCAGTTGGTTACTGAGCTAAAACTTAAATTTTAATTGTGCAACAAGATGCTGGGCAAGTTTTTGCCTGTGATTTTTTTGGGGTATCATAGGCAATCCTAAATAATGACGGTACATCATCCCTATGTTTGACAAACAGCGTTCTTATTGTTGTCCATTTTGGAAAGACCCTGAAACCTGCAATTGCGCATCCTGCTATAACCAAAGATAATGGGATAGAAGCAGTGCCGCACTTAATGTCGCTGAAGCTAACAATTTCAGTTCATCGGGAGCTGCAATTCCAAGTATGCAACCAATGCTTGAACCTGAACTGCCTAAAATGACGATGAAAGAAAGGCTAGAAACACAAAGTAGGCAAAACCTTGCACAGCGTGAAAAGAATTGGAAATATGTACAAGCCAATAAAGAACGTTACGCCGCGCAACGAGCAGACCAATTAGCTCGACAAGCTCAAGCTGCTTATGATCTTACAGAGAAAGAATGGAATAAAGACCTAAAGGAAGATTTAAAAGCCTATTTAGAGAAACGACATATACAGGTTTGCATTTTCACTGTCGATGATGCAGCTAAATGCGCGATAAACATTTGGCAGCAAAAAAATACAGATGGTGAAACTATTGGCACTGAAACATTGAAATTGTTAGAAGAGATTCATTCTAAATTTGATATCGGTGTTGGCCTTGTTGCTGCTACAAAAGTAACAAAAGCTTTGGGTGGTTTAGGGGTGACCGTCAAACAATACTTAGATGCTAAAGGCAAGGAAAAAATCATCATATCCAGCCTTTGGAATGATAAAAAAATGCACTATGCAGTTGTTAATGGTTTAAATATAAAGAAAAACCATCCATATCCAATATCTAATCCAACGGTAAAGCAATTAGGTGTTTTGGCAAAAGATACTGTGAATGGCTTTAAAAAAGGAGCGGTGTTAAGCATGATTATCTCCGCTGGAATAAATACAAATGAATTAGTATTTAATGATGATTATCATTTGGTTGATTGGTTTGGGCATGTTGGCAGTGATTTTTTCAAAGCAATGACCGTTCTTTCTACTAGTGCTTATGTGGTTAGCTTAACTGTAGGTTTGGGTATTGCTCTACCGATACTAGCAGGTGTTGTACTGTGGGTTGGTGTTGATTGGGCAATAAATGAAATTTGGGAATCATTTAAAATTGAAGATGCTATCGTTGAAGGATTGAAAAATGCCACAAATAGCTAATAAGCTTATATATTCATACGGTGCATTAGTGAGTTTAATTGGTTTGCCCTTTGCACTTTACTTGAGTTTAGAAGACATTTTTAATGTTTATAAACTTAGTAGTAAAACCATAGAGTTAAGCTATTTTTTTACTATTTCCCCCATCCTATTTTGGATTCTAAGTATTGTTATCGTAGGCACGTATTCATTATTTTTTAAGACAAGAATGAAGCTTTCACGGCCCATGAGAAAGGCGATAGGCATATACATGCCTATCATTGCTGTTTCACTTTCTTTAGCTATGGGTATTTTCCTAAAACCGCTAATGACCGAACACTTGGTAACTAATGGGTATACATTGGAAAAAACTATTTCGGCTTCAGTACCATGGCGTTCTGACATTGATGTTTATACACGAAACGACCAGAAATGATTGAGCTAAAAGTACTAAAGCATCAATTGCATTTGTAGGAGGACAGTATGGTTTGTTATAAGTCCTTAAAAGTAACCACTTCCGCTGTTTCATAACATAACGCACCTTGGACGGATTCACATATGTTCATCATGCTGACTACCTAGCACTCACCCGATTTTGTGGTTATCAGGAGGATCGTCCTCTCACGATTTAGATCCCGATTGGCAAAGCCAACCTTCGTTACATTGTCAGAGCCGCTACTTTATTCAGGCTCCTAGGTTCATCTGGTGATACAGATGGTTCACTCGTTAAGCGGTGAACAGTCATGTTTCCTCAGTAATGACAAATAGATGTAATTTAATTACATCTAAACCCTCTTGGTAGCGAAAATATTCTACCTTTTTTGATTCAATCTGGTCGATTATTGAGCAATCGTGGGTCCGTGTCACTGTTCATTTACAATTAATGGATCTTTGTAAAGCACCATTAATACATAAGATTCTGTTTAAATTCAAGTTTTAACTAATTAATATCATGAAGACCTACAAAAAGTAGCCATAAATCGATGAGTCTTTCCTTTCATTTGAGCATAGCTTCCCAGCCATTCGTTCTCTCAAAGAGCACGGAATGAAATTACGACGCGCTGTTTGGCGTGAATGTCGATTACCCGTATGTGTAGGGTTTGGGCAAACACTAACCCTCGCGAAAGTGGCCAATCATGCTGCGAAAAAAATCGAAGGATACAATGGGGTATGTGTCTTAGATAGCGAACGAGAGCGTAAGGCGGTTTTAGGGCAACTGCATGTCTCAGAGGTATGGGGTATAGGCAGGAAACTAACTCATCAATTAGAGATGATAGGAATTAATACAGCGCTCAAGCTTGCCAATTACCCTCCTGCACTTATTAGAAAAGAGTTTAACGTAGAAGTGGAGCGTACAGTACGTGAACTCAATGGACAAAAATGTAAGGGCTGGGATACGGCTAGAGCGGATAAAAAACAAATATTTTCTACCCGCAGTGCAGGACAGAGAATTACTGACCTTGAGTCGTTGCAACAAGCGTTGTGCAAGCATGCAAATATTGCTTCCTTTAAGGCTCGAAAGCAAAAGTCACTGTGTCGAGTGATGCTTTGTTTCGCTAACAGTTCACCATTTGACTCTCTTCCTGTGGCACGCCGAGCGGTTTATCGTTTTGCGTATCCTACTGCTGATGTAACCCAGATAACTCAAGCCGCCTCTCGGCTGGCTGAGCAGTTATTCCAAGAGGATGTGAGGTTTTATAAAATTGGTGTTGGGCTGATTGACTTAGTTGACGGGCAGCATGAGCAGCCCGATCTATTCAACCTGACCCAAAATAATCCTAAGCTTATGAATGTGTATGACACGTTAAACAATCGATTTGGGAGTGATGCTATCTTCCTTGCTGCTCAAGGCATAACTCAAAAATGGGAAATGCGGCGTGAAATGTTGTCGCCTCAATACACCACCCGTTGGCAAGATTTACCAAAAATCAAATGCTGATAGTGTGAATTATGTTCTACCTAATACTAATACAGAGCTAGCTTGGTTTTGTCGAGTAGACGACACCTGTTACCAAGTGTCGTCCCTCTAAGAACCCAGCGTGCAACTTTCACCGCACTAGGCTCAAGCCTTCACAAAGGCACCTGATGGCACCCAGCAACTTATAAAGCAGC
>NZ_CAWPGB010000022.1:0-602691 GCF_963887575.1 Vibrio sp. 3-2(1)
CTCGCTGCTTTATAAGTTGCTGGGTGCCATCAGGTGCCTTTGTGAAGGCTTGAGCCTAGTGCGGTGAAAGTTGCACGCTGGGTTCTTAGAGGGACGACACTTGGTAACAGGTGTCGTCTACTCGACATCAACAACCCAGTACTAACCTCGCTAACTTAGATGCAAAAAAATGAATTGTAGAAGGCAATTTAGTAAGCCATGGGTGTGTCGCCATGCACATCCTTAGCGATGGTCTATCCAACATATGAGTACAAAAAAAGCGAGCACTAAGCTCGCTTTTATCTATTTGATTTTAAATTTAATTATAGCAACTCAACCGACTGTTGGGCGATCACGAATTCTTCGTTGGTTGGTACCACAAGCGCTACTGCATTTAGCATGTCTGATTTTGCGATAATGCCAGCATTACCGAATCGAGCTTGCTCGTTGCCTTGCTCATCTTCCACAAAACCAAGAATTTTCAGGTTGCGTAGAATTTCACGACGAATAGGCAATGCGTTTTCGCCAATACCACCAGTGAAAATAATACCGTCGAGCGAATCAAGCGCTGCAAGGTATGACGCGATGTATTTCGCCACACGGTAGGTGAAGACTTGGAAGGCCAATGTAGCGCCTTCATGACCTTGCTCCATGGCTTCTAGAATGCCACGTGCATCGCTGGTTAAACCAGAAACACCCAAGAAACCAGAGGCTTTGTTCAATGAATTAAACACTTGTTCTTGCGTCCAACCCTTCTTCAATAGAAATTCAATGATACCGGGGTCAAGGTCACCACAGCGAGTGCCCATCATCAAACCGGAAAGCGGTGTAAAACCCATACTGGTATCGACACTCTGGCCATCTTTAATTGCGCACACTGACGCACCATTACCAAGGTGAACAGAAATAAAGCTGCTTTCTTCAACTGGCTTGTTGATCATTTTTGCCGCTTCACGGCTCACAAAATAATGGCTGGTTCCGTGGAAACCATAGCGGCGAATACCAAACTCAGTGTATAGCTCTTTTGCAATCGCACCTGTGTAGGCTTTTGCTGGCATGGTTTGGTGGAAAGCGGTATCAAAAACAGCAAACTGCGGTAACTCAGGAAACGCTAGCATTGCCGCGCGCATACCAATCGCGTGTGCTTTATTGTGTAGCGGTGCTAAATCACTAAGCGCTTCAACTTCGTTGACGATTTTTTCGTCTAACTTAACGGTCTTAGTAAACTTCTCGCCACCATGTACTACGCGGTGTCCAATTGCAACGACGTCATCAATCAAGCCGTAGCTTTTCACAAGCTCAACCAGTTTTGCAACCGCCAACAGGTGGTGATTCGCTTCACCTTGAATCGCACAATTGGCTTTTTCTCCGTTAAACTTCCAGCTCATACGGGCATCATCAAGCCCAAAGCATTCACCTAGACCACTCAGTACGGCATCCCCCGTATTTGAATCAATCACCGCAAACTTCAGTGATGAGCTGCCAGAGTTAATAACCAAAACAAACGAGTTCGACATGGGGTAAGTTTCCTGTTTTAGACTAAGTGTTGAAGTATACAACTTCTTGGTTTACGTGACCCTCATTATTCAATAATTTTTTAATCTTTCAACTTTGTTTTAGTTTCAGCATCATGCCAAACGATTTTTTCTTGATCTGAGGCAAGTTATTATTTCTTTTGAAGTGAGAAATATATCAATATTTAAGTCCATCCTGTAGCGCGCAGTAAACGTCTGCGCTTCCACCATTTTGCGTTGACAACATTAGGCAGTAAAAAGGGGCCTTACGGTGAATCGAAAGCGTTCTGTTCAGTACTCGTAACGTTACGCACACCGGCAGTTAAATCGCATCAATGGGTGTAATACATACAAATACGCTTACTTTCTATTTCTAATACGTTGAACGGCGTTTCATAGATATCGCTCAAAACCGACGATTGAATCACCTCTTGTACTGTGCCAGTTGCTACTACTTGGCCTCGTTTCAGCGCAATTATGGAATCGGAGTAACAGGATGCAAAATTGATGTCGTGGATCACCACGACCACCGCTTTATTCAACTCATGTGCTAAACGCTGAATAGTGGCCATGATCTGCAATGAGTGTTTGATATCGAGGTTGTTCAATGGCTCATCGAGAAAGATGTAATCGGTATCTTGGGCGATCACCATGGCAATAAAGGCCAGCTGGCGTTGGCCGCCACTCAGTTCGTCTAGGTATTTATCTTCTATCGCTTTAAGATCAAGATATTCGATCGATTGCTCAATCATCGCATGATCGTTGGCTGTTAATTTACCTTGCGAATAAGGAAAACGGCCAAAAGCCACCAGCTCTTTCACGGTAAAACGCATGGTCAGAGTATTGGCTTGACGCAGAACCGACAGCTTTTTAGCCAACGCTTTAGTATCCCACTCAACCAGCTCTTTGCTTTCAATCCAAACTTTACCGCTATCACGGCAGACCAAACGGCTGGCCATCGACAGTAAGGTACTTTTCCCTGCGCCATTAGGGCCAATAATTGAAGTGACCTTGCCTTTTTCAAACTGCGCACAGGCCTTATCCACAACGGCTTGTTGGCCAAACACTTTAGTCAGTTTATCTAGCTGAATCATATGAAATTAAACCATTTTATTACGTAAAAGGAGGGAGAGAAAATAGAGGCCTCCGATGAAATTGATCACCACACTCAGCGTTGTTTCAAACTGGAATACTTTTTCAACCACCCATTGACCAGAAAGCAATGCACACACCGCCATCGCGGAACAACCAATCAATAAGGTTCGGTGTTGGTATGAACGAAACCACTCGCGCGTTAAGTTGGTGACCAATAAGCCAAAGAACATCACGGGCCCAACTAAAGCTGTAGAAATAGCAATTAATACCGCACTAAGCATCAATACATGGTGCGTCACTCGGCGTACATCCACCCCTAAACTGACCGCGTTATCGTTATCCAACCATAAAACATCCAACACGCGATGCAGGCGAAACAGGCCAAAGCAAACCAACAGCAGTAACGGTGTTACCCAATACACAAGTTCCACTTTCACGTTGTTGAAGCTCGCAAACATATTGGACTGTACCGATGAAAAATCATTCGGATCCATCAGCATGATCAAAAAGGAGGAAATGCTGGAAAACAGTTGCCCCAGAATGACTCCTAATAGCAACAACACCATTAAGTTGCTCTGCTGCTTACGAAAATAAAAAGCGAACAACAAACTAGAAAACAGCAACATGGCGGCAACGGACAACGAAAAATTGAGGTAAGCATTAAGCGCGTAGCTACTTAGGCCACCAAAAAGAGTCACCACTAACACCTGCACAAACAGGTAGAGTGAATCAAACCCCATGATGCTGGGCGTTAAAATTCGGTTGTGGGTAATGGTTTGAAACGCTAGAGAGGACTGCGCAATGGCAATACCCGCTAACACCATCGCCAATACTTTGGGTACACGACGAGAAAGAAAATAGTGATAGTTGCCGGCGTTCAATCCAACACCAATAAATAACCCAGCAAAAAGCAGAGAAGCCAAAACCAGTAACCACAGTTTGGTATGATCACGCAAAGTGATGCTCGCACATACAGACTTACCCATGGCGTTGGCCTCGCAACAGCAACACAATAAATACACTGCCACCGAGAATACTGATGATCATCGAAATCGGCACTTCATACGGGAAAATAATCAAACGGCCGCCCAAATCGCATAGCAGTACCAATAACGCACCGAAAATGGCCGTACGAGGGATATTTTTGCGTAAGTTGTCGCCGTAATAGTGGCTGACTAAATTAGGCACAATCAACCCTAAAAAAGGCAGTTGACCGACAATCATCACAACCGTCGCAGACATCACCGACACCAAACAAACGCCAATCACCAGCACTTGTTGATAGTTAAGCCCTAAGTTCACAGCAAAATCTTTACCCATGCCGACCGCCGAAATTCGCGCCGCATACAAATAGCTAAAGAGGGCAACCGGAATCGCAATATAGAGCAGTTCGAAATCTCCTTTCAGCAAATTGGCAAAATTGGCTACCGTCCAGCTAGAAAGGTTTTGTATCGCATCGTATTTGTAAGCGATGAAGGCGGCGGCGGATTCCACCACATTACCAAAAATAATGCCGATCAAAGGGACAAAAATGGCATTTTTAAACTGCACGCGCTGAATCAGTTGGACAAACAGCAAAGTGCCCGCAATCGAAACCGAGAAAATAAGCCACAAGCTTTCACCGTGACCAAAAAAGACTAAGCTCAACACATAGCCCAGCATGGCGCATTCAATGGTACCGGAGGTAGAAGGCGCGGCAAATCGGTTTTGGCTGATTTGCTGCATAATAAGACCCGCGATACTGAGCCCTGCCCCGGCTAAAACAATCGCCAACAAACGTGGCAAACGACTGGTAAAAAGCAGTTGCCAAGCATGGGCATCCCCTTGCAGTAATGCTATTAGTGATAGATTGCCTACCCCCACAAACAGTGAAGATAGGCTGACTACCAACAAAGCAAGCAATAACTTTTTCAAAGCTAACCTCAGCTTGTTTGTGGCAAATTAGTGAATGTGTACAGCATTTCTAACGTCGCTGATCATCTGCTCTGTAGCAGTCACACCAGAAATGGATAGGTACCAAGCATTAAGGTCTAAAAACGCCATGCTTTTATTTTTGTAGGCCGCAGTCGCTTTGATCAGGTCATTTTCAAACTCTTGGCGAGTGTGACTCTGCCCTTTGTTGACCAACGTATCACGATCAATGATCAATAAGGTTTTAGGATCATGTTCACGAATAAATTCATAGGAGATTAGATCGCCATGGCGTGTCGCTTTGATGCTATCGACGGTCGTTTTGAATCCAAAATCTTTATACACCGCCGAGAAACGTGATTCAGGCCCAAAAGCGGTAATGTTACCGCCAGAGCTCATCACTGTGAGCGCATCGATTTGGTTGTTCTGATTAAAGCTACGAAGCGCTTGAAACTGCTTATCTAAATCTTCAATTTTGGCTTCCACTTGGTCTTCAATAGCAAATACTTTGCCTAGATTACGCCACTGCTGCTGCGTACTCTGCCAGTAGCCTTGGCTTGCATCGGCTGCAAAAACGATAGTGGGTGCAATTTTAGATAGCTCGTCATAACTGGTTGCTGCGCGCGGCCCAATCACAATCACATCTGGTTTTTGCATATAAATGGTTTCGAAATCAGGCTCAAATAAAGAACCAGCAGGTGCGTATTTATCGCTGTTGTACTTCGCTAAATAATTCGGCAGTTCAGTCACTTTCGATACCGCGACAGGTTCAATACCAAAGCGATCTAACGTATCTAACGCACCTAAACCAATGACAACCACACGTTGCGGATTTTGCTCGATCGTCGTGGTACCGAGTTGATGATCCACAGAAACGGTTTTAGCACTGAGAGTAAAAGAGGTAAGCAAGCCAAGTGCTGCCAAACTAAACAACGATTTCATATAGGTTCCCATTTAAAATAACTGCGACAGATTTTGATAAGCATTCGCATTAAGTTCGGGTAATATAATCGTTGACAGTCGTTCAAGCAACCCTATTCACATCAAAATCAGCCATGATGATCAGAAGCAGCAAGAATGATGAAAAAGCGAGCGCTAATAAGAGATTCGCGCTCGCTTTCTAGGGGGAGAGAAGTGTTATGGACGTGTCGGGTTAATCGTCAAAGGCTCAAAAGTGGCCACTGCGTTACCACTCGCTCCAGGATGATCAACATAGCTGGTGTCTTGCATCAAGGTGTAAAAGACATCGACATAATCGTCGTCGTTGACCAGTAAACCATCGGGAATCGCATCAATGATCTTGCCCGTGATTTGCGGAATAATCGCATATGCCTGCACTTCTGGATCAGGGATAAGCTTCAGCACTTCTTCCGCTACTTTGACGAGTAATTTAGCCAGCTCCTTATAGTCGGTACCATCATCTTGCTCCATCAAGATAAGATCGGCTGCGCCCCAACGGTAACGAGACCATTGGATCATCACTTGATTTGGGAAGTAATCTTGCTTGTCGTAATCCAAATAAGGCATTTCAACTAAGTCAATGGTCGGCTCATCTCGGCTTGGATTGATGCCTGTAACAATCGCATAAATTTCAGCCGCTCCAGAGATCCACGGTTCTTTGTCATCCGCTAAACGAATTTTTTTCAGTACTGTGGTGGAAATAGGCTCAGCGCTATTATCGCTGCTGCGGGCCATCGCTTGCGCGGCGACGCTACCACTTTCTACTGTGGTCAATGTGGTCGATTGACCCAATGCGTTCATCTGTGCACGCATTGCTTGTAAGCCTGCGCGCAATTCCACTTCGCTATTACTATCAACCACGAAAACGGGTACATCTGGCATTTGATATACATCCAGCTGATGAACCTGTCCGTACACATCAAACGCTTCAATATATTGCCAAGACGCATCATTACCTTTGGGCTCAAAAGCAAACAACGGGCTTTGCCCTTCTTGCCACTCTTTAATCATCGACGCATCGGCAATACGCAGTTGCAGCAATTGCTCAGTAAAATCCTCAATGCCTTTCATTGAACGAATTTGCGCGTCCGCTACAACCATCTGTTGACTAAAATCGGAATCAGGCTGCTCTTCAAAAAAAGTGGAAACAGAAATAGATAGGTTTTGCGCGCTGATTTCAGTTTTAAGTGTGGTTTCAAGCTCGGCGTAACTTTCACTCAGTTGCAGTGCTAACGCTCTTTTTTGCTGTGCAATCGCATCAGCATTGGATTGGCTGGTGCTACTGGTTGTCGCTTCTTCTGAGTTGCACCCCATAATAGTGGCCACAAGCAGTAATGAAACGGGTGTTATATATCTCATAATGAACCCTTAATATTTTTAATTACAACATAGAGTAATAACTCTACATAAAAACACAATATCACCGAATGCTATTCTTTCAAGAAATAAATAGAGTGTTAATTTATATTCTTCCCACAAGATCAAATTATTATTAAGTAAAGATTAAATTAAACAATGTTAATATAGCTATTACTTTTATGGCTAATTATATGATTTTAATAAAAAGAAGTGCTTTTACACTTCTTTTTATTCATTAATTATTCATAAGTTGCATAGAGCTCAACTTGGCTATTGGCTTGCTGTGCATTAAGCATGAAATGGACATAGCCCGCTTGCGTTACTGGCAGTTCAATATACTCATAGCTATCAGCGCGTTTAGACGCTTGGTCAAAATGAGTCAATGTAGGCCAGTGCTCGCTTTCTGCATAAAGATCAACATTGTGGGCTGCCATCTTATCAATAGGCTGGAGCCAAACTTTGACACTGCTCATTCCCTCTGGTACATAAATCGCTGCATAGCGAGTTTGATGAATACCCAACGTCATTGGCTGACGATTTTCGAGAACAACAGGTGCTAAATCATCACTAGGCTTTTGCGTATTATCGGTAATGGCGTAACTTACTTTCGTATTTAATTCAACACGCTGGTAAGCTTCTCTACCCGTAATACTAAAATAATAGCGACCCGGTAAAACGGTACCATTGGCTTGTTTTTCTAGGGCAATTGTTTCATTACTATGCAGTTCAAAATTTGTTATTTGATAATCATAATAATGCGCAATTTTTTCATAACTTAAATAAAGATCGGCGTCACCATCACCGCTAATATTAATCGACAATTCACTGATATTATCTGGAACATCAATATAATAGAGTTGTTCACTGTACTGCTCACCCGACAAGGTAACACTCTGCCCTAACGCTAAATGATTCATCGTGTCTTCTGGTTGAATTGGCGGCACAGTCGGATCTTCTGGATTACCACTGTCCGCTGTCAAAGTGTCTAACCAAGTTGAAAATTCGCTGTCTAGGCTTTTGCCGATCCGTTTCACTTGCTCAGCCCATGCTTTGAAATCGCCACTACGTGATAGCGCTAGCAGTTGATCCACTTCATTGGAATGGTTTTCCAGCATAAAACGAACCGCTAAATAGCCCCAGCGATAAATTTGATTGGTGTCATTTTGATAAGTAGTGGCTAGCACTTGCGTGAGGCTCAGTTTTTTCTCAGCAATTAAGTCTACCGCCGCTTGGTAGCCTTTTTTATAGTGCATGTATTCAGCGAAGCCTTCCAACCACCACACGATATGGCCTTCACTTAAATTGAGAGAAAACGAACCGTATTGATTGTAGCGTCCGTCCAAATAATGCACATATTCATGCTCTAAATTGAGAATAGACAACGCCTCATCCTGCGCATATCGGTAAGCAACAAAGCGCGCTGTGTTGTTGGCATCAGCCGGGTTACCTTCAAGGTATTGCCCGCCATTGTTGGTAGTATTGCCAAACAAGAAGTTGGAATAACTGACATAACTTTCGTTGCTATCAAATACCACCACTTCCACTTGTTGATTGAGATCATCGGCCACGGGCGTGAAACCGGTATTCGCGACGGCATGGAAGTCGGCTTCTTTCTCATTCAAAATTTCACACGCTTGCTCTGCTTGTTGTGGTGTTAAGCCTTGCGAACGGATAATAGCAGGCCCATCACATTGATGGCGATTTGGCATGATACGCTGTTCAAGTTGCTGCTTAGCTTGCGTTAAATTAAGCGCTTCCAATGTCTCTGGCGCGTAGTAAGAAAGCATTTCAACCGCAGCAATCCAGAGTTTATCGCTACGTCCACCCAGCGGGTAACGTTCCAATACTTTTTCTAAAATCGCAATGACTCGAGTTTTGGTGTTTGGGTAAGGGCTAACCAGTAAGCGCCCCGTTTCACGCACCGCATTGTACAAAATGAAATCAGCATCGGTTCCTAACGCCCAATCATGCTCAGTGGCAAAACGATACAGTGTCTCCAAATATTCTGGATGGGCTTCAATGTCTTGATAAAAATCATCACGCGAAGCATGGCCGCTCATGGATCGAAATAAGTTATTTAAACCATCAACAAACTGCACATCTTGCGCCGTTTGTGGGTTAAAGGCGTCCAATAGCACGATGAAATTCGCCATCGTTGAAGGTAAGCGTTTCACGTTATCGACCATTAACGTTAAGCTCGACATGGCCGCCACTTGTTCACGACCTAAGCTCAAACTATAAGGCGATAACATAAACTGGTTGATCGTATCCGCAATCGCATTGCTCAATTGATCTGAATAATCGCCAAACTCTTGCTTTACACCATAGCGCACATAATAAGCGGCACGGATAAACTCCCCCAAATTAGCAATAGATTTGGCTTGCGCTTCTGTTCCTTGATATTGCGAAACCTCTAACGCCAGCGCTCGGTTAATGCTGTCTATACTATTTTCACTGTATAGACCCAAGATGGCTTTACTATCGGTGTAAAACCACGAGTTATAACAGACTGGTTGTGCATTTTTAATCGCTAAAATTGGCTCTTGTGCTTGTGTGATATCATTAAACTGGCAGGCATCTAATGCATAAGAAAAAGACGGTAATCCTGCTAACGATAATGCCAATAGCAAAGCATTAGGTTTGGGACGAGGGGAATGAATAGATGGAACCGGAGCAATACGCATAGTAACGACTCTCTATAGATCATAGAAATGAATGAGTCGCGATTTATATCAGAATCACATCAACAAAATGAAACTTGATGCACAGAAACCAGGATCTTACTTCAAAAAAGAATTGCTCTCATGAGAGAGCAATCGATTAACCAATAGATCTTATATATCAATACATTACTAATTTTTCCACCACTAACTAAGTGATCGGATACACAGTACATTGAGTGCCAATCACATGAGTAATGGTTTGCGGCTCAATCATTTGCCAACCACTTTCACTATCAAGGGGTTCTGACGCAACCACCATATTATCGCCTTCGCTTTTACTAAACACGGTCGGCGGATTACCATCAGAGCTATAACGCACTAACCAAAAATCTTGCCCATCAGAGATACAAATCGAAGCTTTAAAAGGTGTGACTATCTGTTTCTCCGCCAAAGCCTGCGCAATTTGACCAATCGTGGTCGTAATGGCTTGTACTGGCTGACTGCGTAACCCATTACTCATCATCAATAAAAAAATCAATTCACTATCCGTTGTCCCAACACGCTTGACGTATAGCGATTCCGGTAGCTGCCGTTCTAAGGCGAATTTCACTTTTTCAAACTCACCAATTTGCCCGTTATGTAAAAACATCCAGTGATCCAAAATAAACGGATGACAGTTAGAACGGGAAACCTGCGTTCCGGTGGACGAACGCACATGAGCCATAAAACGGTGAGAACGAATGTGATGCGTTAAGGATCGCAGGTTTTCATCTCCCCAAGCGGGTAAGACTTCATGAAACTGCCCGGGTGTAGTGCGTTCGGTATACCAACCCAGCCCAAACCCATCAGCGTTGACACGGGTGACCGCTTTACGCGCTTCTAAACTTTGGTGCACGAGAGAGTGTTCCGGTTGATAAACCAGTTGATCGAGGTAGATAGGAGTTCCTTGGTAGGCGAGCCAGCGGCACATAATGCAAACATTCCAAAATAATCAGTCACTGATTTCAATAAAGCACGTTTGCTCAATGGCTGCAAGGTGTCCAGGCAACGATACCTTTGCCACTTGGCTCATCAACGCCACAAGTTAATGACTCTTAAATGCAGGCTTAAATGATGAATTATTTATTGAACTAAGATCATCTTTTAGCAAAGTTCATATTATTAAAAATACTAAACCTATTATTAGTCATTGTTGGTTTTGACCCAACATTTACTTTCGATTGAATTCTAACCTATCACTTTATTTATCTAAAGAATTTCATCTTCATCACTAAGAATAAAATACAAATCCATCAATTATTAATTCTAAATTTAAGAATAAAGAACCGACATATTTATCAATTAAAAACAAACCAAATGTTAACTAGTTATGTTTAAAATATGATGTTATTTCAAAACAACAATTATTTACACTTGCTATGCGTATGACTGATATATAGATTGTTACGAATAATTCACACATTATATGGATATACTGTGAAACATTTAATTTATTTTTTATTAATTAGTTACTCATCAATTAGCCTTGCTCAATCTTCAGTTGATGATGAACGGATGCTCGCCTCATTAATCGAACGAGGTGTGATATGTGAAGGGCTTACATCAGAACAGCAACAACAAGCACTTGCTCTTTATCTACAAAGAAAACACAACAAAGGAAAGTCTCTCAATTCGACAAATCATCAAGAAGAAGCGTGTATTTCTCCGCCGAAGAGCGACTAAATCACCCGTTCAATCTTCACTGAATAACACTCAGAAAACTTGCCTAGATAAGAATATACCAGCCACTCATTGCGTCCATGAATTCTATTTTATGGCGATGAAAGCCATTTATTCTCTATAGCGCTCAGTCGTATGGAAATCAGTTCAGTGAAATTGTTAATACCATAAATACAGAAAGAAAAATAAGGAAAGCAGATGAAACACATAAGGAAAACCTTGCTTGCGTCAGCAATGGTAACACTATTTAACGTCAGTGCTTATGCGCACACCCCGATTGATTTAGGGGTAGTCAATGAAGATAAACTCATTGAAATGTTAGTGCGTAACGGTGTTGTGGATGCCAATGCTACCGATGCAATCAAGCGCGATGCCTTGGATCGTTATTTAGAGCAGAAAATCAAATCGGGCTTCCACGGCGATGCGCAATTTGGTAAGCAAGCTCTTGAGCAACGCGCACGGGTATTAAAGACCATTGAAAAACAAAAAGGCCAGCAAAAAGCCAGCGTTTTTGCTCTCGATATCAGCACCAAACGCACCGATAAGGTATTAGCGCTTTTAATTGATTTTCCCGATTTACCTTGGAACGATAACCGCCTGACCAAAGAGCATACTGAAATGCTCTATGCCAGCTACAATCCACCTCACTATCAAGATCTGCTTTTTTCCGATGCGGGCTATGCAGGCCCTAATGGAGAAAATTTCATCTCGATGCGTCAGTATTATGAAAGCGAGTCTGGGCAAAGCTACAGTGTGGCCGGGCAAGCCGCAGGTTGGTATCGCGCGTCTAAAAACGCCGCGTTTTACGGGGGCAACTCGGCAACAACAGACAAAGATATGAATGCGCAAGAGTTGGTACGCGAAGCACTGAACCAACTGGCGCAAGACCCTAGTATTAATCTGGCCGATTACGATATTGAAGATCGTTACGATTACAATGGTAATGGCAACTTCCGCGAACCGGACGGCGTAATCGATCACTTGATGGTGTTCCATGCATCCGTTGGTGAAGAAGCCGGCGGCGGTGTGCTTGGACCTGACGCCATATGGTCCCACCGTTATAATCTCGGCCAACCTTATGTCCTTCAAGGCACAAAAAGTACGCTTCCAGATCGCTTTAACGGCCAATATGCCGCCTTTGATTACACCATGCAACCGATTGATGCGGCCGCTGGGGTTTGCGCACACGAGTATGGCCACGATTTAGGTTTGCCTGACGAATACGATACCCAATACACAGGTAAAGGTGAGCCAGTTTCTTATTGGTCCATCATGTCTTCTGGCAGTTGGGCCGGAAAAATTGGCGGAACACAACCGACGGCATTCAGCTCTTGGTCTAAACAGTTCTTACAAAAAGCGGTCGGTGGTCGTTGGATCAATGACGATCAAATTTCGATTGCAGAGTTAGAGAAAAATCCTCGCGTATTTACCCTATTCCAAACCACTGACAATGCTCGACCAAATATGGTGAAGATTGATTTACCACTGAAGCGTGTTGATGGGGTGAAGCCTTATCAAGGTTCGTCCGCTTTTTATTCAAACCGAGGCGATGATCTGAAAAATAGCATGTCTCGTAAGCTTTCTATCCCTACAGGTGAACAAGCTACGCTGAATTTTAAAGCATGGTATCAGATTGAAAAAGACTACGACTTTGCACGCGTACTGATCAATGGTAAAGCGATTGCAGGTAACATCACCACCATGGATGACCCGTACAATACAGGGCTTGTACCTGCTATTGCTGGTCAGTCGGATGGCTGGGTTGATGCGATATTTGACGTCTCCCAGTGGGCAGGCCAAGAAGTGACACTCAGCTTTGACTATGTCACTGATGGCGGCTTAGCCATGGAAGGTCTTTACCTTGATAACCTACAGTTAGAGGTCGACGGGCAGCAAACCCTTATTGATGATGCCGAAGGAACATCCACCTTCGCCTTTAAAGGTTACACCACCAACAATGGCTTCCATGAAGCGCCACACTATTATTTACTGCAATGGCGTAGCCACAATGACGTAGACCAAGGCTTAGCCAATATCAAACGCATGGGCCAGTTGATGACTTTCGAACCCGGCCTACTGGTTTGGTATGTGGATGAATCTTACACGGATAACTGGGTAGGTAACCACCCAGGTGAAGGTTGGTTAGGTGTCGTCGATGCGGATCAAAACGCATTGGTTTGGTCAAAAACTGGTGAGGCCGCACAAACGCGCTTCCAAGTGCGAGATGCAACCTTCTCATTGCAAGATCAAACACCTCTACGCTTAGTCGCTGCCGATGGTGATGTGCTCGAAGACACAAGCTTAATCGGTAATGGTAATTTCTCTGATGGCGCGGATTACAGCTCACCATTAGTACCAGATGCTGGGCGTAAGTTAACGGAATTTGGCTTGATGATCGACATCCTCAACCAAGGCCAAGACAATGAGTACGGCGTAATTCGCTTATCAAAAGTCAGCGAACAAAACCAAGCTCCTGTCGCCAACTTTGAGCTTAAAACCGACGGTTTATCTGTCAGTGCTCTCAACTACAGCCATGATGAAGATGGCGAGCTAGTCAGTTACGCATGGGATTTTGGTAACGGCCAAATGAGCAGCGAAATGGCGCCAAGCTGGAGCTACATCAAAGCAGGGCAATACACAGTAAGCCTAACCGTAACGGATGATAAAGGCGCAATCAACACCACAACGCGCACAATACAGGTTGAAGTGCCTAACGCATTACCGCAAGCCAGTGCTAAATATATCCACCTTGGACGCTGGGTAACGATGTGGTCAACCAGCAGCGATAGCGATGGGCGTATTGTCGATACGGAATGGACCCTGCCGAATGGAAAAATAAAACGTGGCAAACTCTTCACCGCCATTTTCCCAAGCTCTGGAAAACATGAAGTGAAAATTAAAGTGATGGATGACAAAGGTGCAACAGTGACTAACACCATTGTGGTGAATTTGTAACCACCTATTCTATTTTCTCTTAGAGAACTTGAGCGCGGCTTCGGTCGCGCTCTTCTTTATTGGATAAACAGAATTAAAGCGATTGATCACGTAACCTTTCCAACGCCTCGACGCGTTTGAGTTGTTTGACCTCAAACGTTTGGGTACGCAGTTGCGTAATTTGCTGATTTTTTTCATCTTGGCTCAAGCGCGTATTTTCAAGCACCGCCGAACGCTGTTGTAGATAGTTTTCGAGATGCTGAGAAAACTGCTCTCGTTGTTCACTAAGCTGCGTTAACCGCTGTGCTCCTTGTTCGCCAACCAACTCGTTCCAAGCTAAGTATTGCTCTTGCGTGGACAAATGGCGACTCGCGTTGAGTGCTGGCAGTAATTGCGCATTGCGTTCACTACGCTGAATGTATTCTGGCTGCTGTGCTAATAACGTTTGCCACTGCAACTGCTCATCATATGAATCTACTGCTTGAGCTTTAATGCGCAGCTTTTCTAACGCTAAATTTCGTAACGCATTCTCTTCACCAAACAACATACTTTGCTGATCAACGTTAAAAAATTGACTTTGTATTTTCAGTAACTGCTGATTGATCTCAGCTAAGGTAGCAAGATCGAGATTGGCGATGGAAGCATTAGCCTCTAACTCAGCTAATGCTTGTTTGTATTGGATAAACTGTTCAAAAAGCATTGGATCGATCACCACGCCCTCATCCTGCTCAGCATGCTGGGCAATGCGCAGCTCAACCTCAGGTAATGAACTCTCTCCTAATGTAGAGATAAAATAGTGAATTAAATCAAGACTCGATGCGCTGTCTATCTGCGTATCTTGTTGAGATGGCGTTTGTAACGCGCTCTGCGGTAATACTGACTTTTGCAGAAAAAGCACCGCACCGATGCTCCCCAAGATGATCACGATAAAACCAAATAGTGCGGGCTTTTTCATAGCCAATCCTTATAAAGTTTGATGTTACAAAACTTGAAGTTATAAACCTCGAAACTATCAACCTCGAGACTATCAACCTCGAAGTTATAAACCTTGAAGCTTCAATCGATTAGCGTGCTGACGATACAAGGTAACAGGGTCAGTTTCAAAAAGGTGGTGTATCCCAAGCAAGCCGTTGATTTCATCTAAGTGGTTCATTTGGTAATCATCGCGGATCACCTTACCCAAGTGAGTACTACATACGCTGACTAAACCATCATTAGGGCCATTAAAGGCAAGTCCAGTCAACATCATCGCAGCATCAGTTGGGTCAAGGAGGTTGGTAAAGGTCGCAGATCCTGTCCACGAATAGTAATAAACACCATTGTCAGCCAGTAATTCACCATCACCACATTCACTGCTTGGAACGCCTTCTGGGTAGTGTTGATTAAACGCTAGCGAACCTTGGGTAGTTAAGGCTTCTAAGGAGGCTAAAGGATCTTGATCTAGGTTACTTCCCCCAGAAAGCAGGCCAACCAAACCCGCCAATCCTTGCGCCATTTTGACAGCAATCGCTTCAGAAATGGAGCCCTCTTTAATGTGCCCACGCACTAAATCTGCCACGATTGAGCCTTTATTCACGCCACCAATGCTAGTCACGGACGCCACAAGATCGGGCCGAACTGATGCAACATAGCGAGCCGTTGGTCCGCCATGACTATGGCCAATCAGGTTAACTTTTTGAGCGCCCGTGGCAGCTAAAAGTGACTCCACTTGTTGCAATAGTTGTTCACCTCGCCGCTCAGAACTGTGAGTCGCGGAGACTTGAGCCACGTAGACCTTTGCGCCATCTTTCGTCAGTGATTGCGGAATGCCGTAGAAATAATCGACTTCGGCCAGCGTATCAAAACCAAATAAGCCATGAACTAACACAATAGGATACTGGGTTTGGGTATAGCCTGTCTTACTTAACGCCACCGTGCTGGTTGCCGCCAGCGCCGTGGTACTCAGCAGACAAAAAGCAGCAATAATAATCGTTCTTTTCAAAGTAAATTCCTTCTTATTGTAGTGCCTGGTTTAGGCGCGGCATACATTTAACCTACCGTTACCACACCAGAGATTAGACCTCTTAGGAGCACCCTAACTGTAGAAGAAAAGCACTTTATTTCATGTCATCTTGCCGGCTTCGTGAATGAATCGAAAAAAACAACAGATAAAATTAACATTAAATTAACAAAAAAGAGCACTCGCTTTTTAGCCAACTAGGCCAAAAGCATGAGTGCTCTTTACTACGAAACGATGAAGGGATCGCGCTATTTTAAAATAAATTGAATACCATCGGCTAACCAACCTTCAGACCACACCTTGACTTGCCGAATTGCCGATCCGGCTGGCAGCTCAAACACTTCATCGTGGGTACTGATTGCGTAGTCTTTTGACCCCACTACTTTGGTTGAACCATCATCAAGCTTAAAAGTCATACGGAGTAAATGGTTACCACCGTACTTGAACTCACCCGAAGTAACGGTTATTTGCGTCACGCGTTTCAGATCAATTTCAGTCAAACTACCACTTTCACCGCCTTGCATCGCATTGGCTTGCGTGCCAATTGCATCAATCGCAGCGCCATGGCGAATATACAGTGTCCCCGATTGACCAACATCTTGTAAGGCCAATGAACCCGATGTAAACCCAAATACGGCCGATTCACTATCTGAATGAAATACGTTGGTGTAAGCGGTAATGGTGCGCACACTTACCTGATCATTGCCATCAGCATACAAACCTAACTCACCGCTGGTTTTATCATGACCAAGTAGCTCATGAGAGAAAACATTACTCAGCTTATCGCTGTTTTCTATCCATTCCCAACGCTGACTTAAACTCGAACTACAGGTTTGTAATTGACCCAGTGATTGTCCATCCAAACATTGATGGATATCGTTTGCACTCACATAACGACCTAACTGATCATAAATAAAAGATTGTGAGTTTTTGGTTTCATCACAGCTTGAGGCAGAGAGCGCGCCATTATCAGCCACATCAACGCAACGATTATTAAAGCTGCCCAATTGCAAATTCACTGGACGGCCGCCCGTGAATACTGGGTGCTCCCAATCGACAGTAAAGCTAGCACTTTTGCTCACTCTGCGGCGCGTCGTATTTTCAAAACCATGGTAGGACTGATGCGCACCTACAACATAATAATGCTTATAAGCACCGTTATAAATGGGACGAATATTGACCGAAGAATCAATGGTAAATTCCGTTGTCCCTGTTGCATTAGGAGCGGCTTTATAGATCACATCCATTTTTGGTACAAAGCTCGCGTAACCAATCGGGTTAATGCGGTTGGTATCCACAGGATAAGTATTGACCCACAGCGCATCCGTTGAACGATTTAACATCGATTCGGCAGTCGCGTATTGGCTACGATTCCATTTAAAGCTGACGTTTTGTGCATTATTGGTGCTACGTTCAACACGATAATCATGCGTTTTAAAGGTTAACCAACGGCTTTGGTTGTAGCTGGCATTGGCTTCTAGCTTGCCTTTAGGTCCATCAGCACTAACCTCGACACCACCACTCACTCCTAGCTGGAAGCCGGATACCTCTTTGACTTCATATTCGGCATTGAGATTTTCTCTCGGGAACGTTTTTAAGATCTGCGCTTTGTTGTTCGAAGAGTTAAATACAAATTGGTAGTCTTGGGCGATGGCATCGGTCGACCAGTCTCGGAAATAAGCATCTAATGTCGTGTAATCAGCACCTGATTGACGATAATCAAGACGGTCATTGAGATGGATCCCCGCACCCGTTGTATCATCATCTAAGCTGATGCGAACAATTTTCGCGTCCGGTGTCGCAGAGCCAATGGTGCCATATTGTAATGAACGCTCTAAATTAACTCTATAGATCAAAGAGATATTCGGGTTATCGCAAAACACTCGCGTACCTCGATCCCAAAGATGTGAGTTATTAAACGTACATTCATTATCAGTAATAGGCCGATTGACATTCAAATAAAACGCGACGTGTGGCAAAGAGTTCGTTTCCGAACCACTATTTGACACCATACTGGCCGTACTACGGCGCTGACGAGAATGGGCAATTGGGGCGGCTTCCAGTAGACGAATGTTGGCATCATTCTCGTCATCTAACGGTGTGAACAACAATTCTCCTTTGTGTTCACTGATGATCAAAAAGTCACTGGCAAACGCTAAGCCCAGTTTTTTCCTGAGCAATGCTTTCGCCTCTGTCTTTTGCGACTCACCTTCAATCGTACTGAAATCGACAAAATAGCGCATATGTTGGTTCAGTACATCGTCACGCATCTGCATTAGTGTCGGGGGCTCAACCTCTCCTTGTAACCAATAGCTCGCATTGAAGTAATTGATTTGGCTGTCATCCTGAAGCTCACTGAACATTTCAATGGCCAAACCTTGCGGCTGATTCACGTCAGCTTGAGCGGTGTTCCATACCAAGCCTGACATAATGGCAATAGCGCTAAGTGCTTTTCTTCTGTTTATTGACATATAAACCTCGTAAGCATTTTTATTGTTATCACGGTATTTAAAAGAAAATGAATACCCATTTTTTATTTTTTCAGACCACAAAATAAAAGAACATTGGTTTTTTGGCACCTTTGTGGCGAATTATTAATAGATCTTAAAATAACAAACACAAAGAAAAATGATTTTTAATGTGGCTTAAAATCACAATAAAACTGTTTAATTTTTACACATATTGACTGATTATAATTTTATTGATATTTTTATTAAACTACTGAGATTTAACATTAGGACAAATTAATAAAGTAAAACCTTATTGTTATTTATCTAAATTAGGATTCATAAAAACCCTTTCGTATTTTCTTCACTGACAGTTCATTGTTTGATCTTAATACCAAATAATGCTCAACATAGTCGTTTATTGATTGACGCTTAACACCATAAACCCAAAATAGGTCTGACCAGTTTGTTAATTTCACTTTCGCACTTATTCTTTAGTAGATACGTGCCTAAACCAATAAGAAAAAAATATGAAACTAATGACGTTATTGATGACCGCAATATTACCACTCTCCATGGCGATTGCAGAAAATACGGATACCACCTCAGAACCAGTTACCGCTTATGGCGTAATGAATACGCAAAATAAGCAAACCTACACTTATGTACGCTGTTGGTATCGGCCCGCTGGCAATCATGATGACCCAGCAACAGATTGGGAGTGGGCATTGGATGAACAAGGAAATGACTACACCATTAGTGGTTACTGGTGGTCATCTGTGCGCTTTAAAAATATGTTTTATACTGACACCTCACAATATGAAATAAAGCAGCGTTGTGAAGAGACGCTCGGCGTCAGTCACGATTCTGCAGATATTACTTATTTCGCAGCAGACAATAGGTTCTCATACAATCATTCGATCTGGACTAACGATAAACAAAATGCCAAACCCGTCATTAATAAAATGGTGACCATAGGTGACAGCCTTTCGGATACAGGAAATATATTCAATGCGTCACAATGGAAATTTCCCAATCCTAACTCTTGGTTTTTAGGACACTTTTCCAATGGTTTGGTGTGGACAGAGTATTTAGCAAAAATGTACAATTTACCTGTATATAACTGGGCGATTGGCGGTGCCGCAGGGCGTAATCAATATATCGCGCTGACAGGTGTGAACGATCAAGTCAGCTCTTATCTAAATTACATGACAATGGCCAAAAACTACCAGCCAGAAAATACGCTCTTTACCCTTGAATTTGGCTTGAATGACTTTATGAATTACAACCGTGAAGTATATGAAGTCAAAGCAGATTTTAGCAGCGCGATGATTCGTCTTGTGGATTCAGGGGCCAAAAATATTATTCTACTCACCCTACCCGATGCAACCAAAGCCCCGCAATTTAAATATTCAACAGCAGAAGAGATAGCGAAAGTCAGCGCTAAGATCACCACTTTCAATGCGTTTATTCAGCAACAAGCACTGTATTATCAGATGCAAGGGGTAAATATCATCCTGTTTGATGCTCATAGCTTGTTTGAAAACCTCACAGCCAATCCACAGCAATACGGCTTTGAAAATGCGACCGATGCATGCCTCAACATCAATCGCAATTCAGCTTTAGATTACTTATACCGTCATAGCTTAACCAATGATTGCGCTTACCATAGCTCTGACAAATACGTATTTTGGGGCGTCACGCACCCTACCACGGCCATCCATCAATTGATTGCCAACGAAATCAGTAAAAACTCTCTCGCGTCATTTCAATTTGAATAAGCACGTCTGACCCTGAAGACAGCACGCAAGTGCTGTCTCTAAACCCAAATAGGCATCGCGGTAGCGGCTTTCACTTGACGCATGGCGAGGTGGGTATGCATATCTTTTACATTGTTGAGCCGCTGTAACTGACGCGTAAATGCTTCGTACCCTGATAAATTGGCACTAACGACTTCCAGCAAGTAATCATACGCACCTGAAACCACATGGCAGCTGATCACCTCCTCCATCTCTTTGATTGCCTCTTCAAAACTATCAATGGAAGCGGCTTGATGATTATTCAGGCTAACTTCAACAAAAACCGTCATACCAACTCCGACAGCTTGCCGGCTTAAGCGAGCTTGATAGCCATCAATGATCCCGCTCTCCTCTAATCGTTTCAAGCGTCTTGCGCAGGGAGAAGGTGATAATCCAACCTTTTCTGCAAGCTCTGCGGTGCTTAAGCGTCCCTCTGTTTGTAATAAGGTCAACATGCGGCGGTCTATTCTATCCATTACTCGATCCTTGATGAAATCCACTAACATTTTGCTAATTTATAGCGGATAAGTGCTAAACCATCTAGCAATAAGGGTGAACTTGCCGGATAAAAGTAAGCCGAACCATAGATAATGGTGAGAAACCATCCATTGATGTGAATGAAATTATGATTTATGGCTACCTCGCGATAGGCACCACACTGTTATTATGGTCCGGCTTTTTCCTCTCTTTAAAGGCAGGGGCGAGCGGCCTATTAACCCCTGCGGATATTGCATTAACGCGCTTTTTACTGCCCGCTTTGTTGCTCTCTCCATTGGTTTGGAGAACTCGACATCAATTGCAAAATGTACCTATGCGTTACTTAATTGGTCTATTTATTGGCTGTGGATTGCCCTATTTACTAGTGACAAGCCATGCGATGCACTACGTTCCGGTTTCTGATGGTAGCGCGCTTGTTCCGGGCGTGCTGCCGCTGTTTGTCTCGGGTATCGCGGTGTTGCTGTTTAAACAGCCGTTAAGTCGCCATCGAATAGCTGGGCTGACTTTAGTGGTGGCAGGGGTTGGTATTTTCCTCTATTCAAGTGCCACTGATTTTGAGTCAAACCGTTTGACCGGACATTTGATGTTTTTAACCGGCAGCCTGATGTGGGCAGTGTTTACGATTTGTGCGCGGGTAGCGAATTTGCATGCGCTCGTCAGCGCGGGATGGGTTGCTTTACTTTCTACTATTTTATTGGCCGTTCTAATCGCTTTAGGCATCGTCGATAGCTACTTAGCCACACACTCTTTTGCACACTGGCCGTGGAAAGAACTGGCGGGACACACACTGCTACAAGGTGTCGGGGCGGGGCTCATTGCAGCATTTACCTATTTATGTGCAGTTTCAACACTCGGCGCAGAACGCTCCGCTGCCTTTGGCTCTGCAACACCAGTCGTGGCAACCTTGTTGGCGATTCCCGTTTTTGGTGAGATGCCAACGCCTTTGACTTGGATCGGATTAGGGTTGATAAGCTTAGGTAGCTTGGTTGCCAGTAATGTTTTAATGAAACACGATCATTCGCAACATTACCGGCCCCCAACGCATCAAAAACGAAGCGCTAAGCGCTCATATCAGCGATAGCAAATCTCAGCCCAACGAGCCAAACCAGCAGTCACTGAACCAAAGTAGTTACCGCTGACAACGGGTACGTGGGGCAGTTGCTGCTCTACCGCTTGGCGTAATATTGGAGAACGAGCAGATCCGCCCGTCATAAAGATAACATCCGGCTTTACGCCACCTTGTTCAACCGCTTCTTTGACCAATTCCACCATTTTCGCTTTAGGGGATTCAATGGCGTCGATCATTTGCTCACGCTCAATTTGCACTTCGATCTGCTCAGAAAGAAGATCGAGCACCACCTGACATTGCGTAAGATCAGATAGAGCAATTTTTGCCTCTTCTGCACGGCGTACAATTTGATAGCCGAGCGTTTCAAAATAGACTTTCAGCAAACGCGCCAACTTTTCTGGTTGCTGCGCCTCTTTGTGTAGCAATTTTAATGCTGCCAAGTTTTGCTGAGCATAGAAGTCACGTTGCGCTTCCACGTTGTTAATTGCAATCGGGTTCCAAAACTGCGTGATCGGCATATCAATGCCAGAAATGGCTTTACTTCCTAATCCAAAAGAAGACATCAACTGTTTGAAAGCAATATAGATATCAAGATCATTGCCTCCGACCCGTTGGCCACTATGCGCAAACAAACTCGCGGTGCGGTCGTCACGCCCTCGCCAACTCGGCCCCATTTTTAGCAATGAACAGTCGGTGGTTCCACCACCGATATCAACCACCAGTACGGTTTGATCTTGCACCAGAGTCGCTTCATATTCTAAGCCCGCCGCAACGGGTTCAAACTGAAAACTGATGTGCTGAAAACCGGCGCGTTTCGCCGCACGTTGTAAAATAGATTCCGCTTGTCGGTTGGCCTCTTCACCACCTCGGCCATGAAAGTTAATAGGACGACCAATCACAGTATCTTGGATGGTGCGCTGAAGGTGCAGCTCTGCATTGTGCTTAATATTGACCATCATGGCGCACACCAAGTCTTCGAAAAAACTGACCTGCACATCACGTAAACCTGCCGCGCCTAGAAATGATTTAGGGGATTTAACGTAATAAATATCGCGCGGATCCTGCAGATAGAGATCGAGCGCCGCTTGGCCAAAGGCAATGTCTTGCGCGGCAAGTTCAATACTCTCTTCTCTATTCACATTGATCGCGCGGCGAAGTACTTGCTCACCAATTTTATCGCTTGGCGTAATATTGTGATGACGGAACAGATGCTCAGAAATGGACTCTCGCGTCGGGGCACATATTGTCGAAGGAATGTAGTGGCTTTTACCTTCTATGGGTAACAATGTTGGTTGCCCATCTTGCATCATTGCGACAGAACAGTTCGCCGTTCCATAGTCAAAACCAATAAACATCGCTACCTCCTAGCATCAGAAAAAGGCCGGCGATCCTACCTTATGATTTTCACAAATACTATCCCCAAGCTACTTGGACTGTCTGGTGAGAAAAGACATGGATTGGTTTACACAAGCCAAGAGACGAAAAAAGACAGCAGCAGGCAGCCCAAATAAGCCATTTTAATCACCTTGATATGTCGATAGTGGATAAGACAAGGTGACAAGATAAACAACGGGATCAGGACAAAAATGGGGTTCATACTGAATAGCCAGCTTAACAATACAACAGAAAGTGCATAGTAGAAGAGCCACGAATTTGGAACCGACAACTTTTTGCCAAGTCCCACTATAAATAATAATGCAGCAAGTAAAGGTAACATCATTAATCACACCTTTATGATATTAATTCTCATTTGCATCAAATATTAGTCACTGTTCAGCGTAAAAGCAATAGAAAAACTAGGTACATTATCAGACACCAAGAACCATACTCAACACAGGCATTGGAACCGTCTTTCATTTCTCTTTACCCACCCAAATAATGATTAGTTTTTCTAATTCAAATCATAGATTTTTATCTTGCTCAACTTCACACTTTTAGATTGATAAAAGCGCCTATCCTCACTAATATCTCGCGCCGAAAGAGCGATACTTTTAACGCTGGCCATTAGTTTCATTATTCATATTAATTATATTTCGTAGTTGCACCATTGTGCAGGAGATAGACCATGTCCGCATCGTTTCCGTTAGTGAAACTCACATTTTTAATTGCGATTTTGACCGCTGTCGGTCAAATGACACAAACGATGTACGTCCCGTCGATTGGCCATATGGCGGGAGAATTTTTAGTTTCTCCTGCATCACTGCAGGCGGTCATGGCATGTTATTTAATCCCTTATGGACTATCACAATTTGTCTATGGTCCATTGTCAGACCGTCTAGGACGCAAACCGATTATTATCGCTGGGTTGCTGATTTATATTGTAGGATCGCTACTCGCATTATTTGCTCATCAATACGATTGGTTTTTGGTCGGTAGTTTTATTCAAGGGCTTGGCATTGGGTGTGGTGGCGCAATGTCTCGAACCCTTACTCGAGACTGTTTTTCAGGAGCAGAATTGCATAAGGCCAATAGCCTTATCAGCATGTGCGTTATTTTTTCGCCACTCATTGCTCCTGTTCTTGGTGGGTACTTAACAGAAAGTTTTGGCTGGCGCTCTAGTTACTTATTTTTATCCCTATTCGCGATTGCCGTGGTGATCACTATGATGACGAGTATGGTAGAAACATTGCCTAAAGCGGCTCGCAGACACGAATCGGTTGCAAACAGCTATCGCTATGTGCTGAGTGACAAACGTTTCCAAGGGTATTTAATTTGTCTCGTGGCGACTTTCTCTGGCGTCGCGGTGTTTGAAGCCGCTGCAGGTGTATTACTTGGTGGCGTTTTGCAACTGCCTGCCACCACCGTCAGCTTATTGTTTGTCTTACCGATCCCTGGTTATTTAGTTGGTGCGGCGCTATCGAGTGTTATTGCGTTGAACTTCAACGAAAAAAGCGCCTTGTATGTGGGCTTGGTAGCGATAGCATTAGGTTCATTGGTGGTGTTTGTTCCTGGAGTGTTGGGGCAAACCAGCGCATTGACCCTAATTGGTGGTGCCACTGTCTATTTTCTCGGTGCAGGCATTCTCTTTCCCGCAGCGACCACTGGAGCGTTAACACCACTGCCTTACCATGCAGGAACAGGAGGTGCTGTGTTAGGCGGTATGCAAAACCTTGGGGCTGGTTTAGCTACCCTTTTAGCGTCGGCTATTCCAGCTCATGACCAGATGCCACTTGGCGCATTGATGCTGTTGATGTCTGTGTTTGCTGTGGTTGGTTTGATTCGTGTTTACAGTAAACATGATCCATCAAATGAAATGCCATTGGCTGTTTAATAAACTGTAATGAAGAAAAAGCAGACAGGTCACCGCCTCTCTGCTTTTTTATTTTAGACGTAATGCTGAATTCGACAATTCAATACAGTCCCATCAAAGTCAGTCAATCTTCATCCATCCTTCCGGTACGCTTAACCCCCAGCGTGACATTTCGCCCTGATGATAAATAGCACGCCCTTGCTGGCCGATTTGGATAGGAATGCGGCTTGCGTCTTCATTATTATTTAAAATACGTAACACCGTTTTGCCCGCCATTTCGCCTTGATCACGACCCGCTAACACAACACCTCCAGCCGCTTTGCCCGCACCGATCGAAAAATCCCAAAAACCAAATAAAGGAACCTCTGTATGTTGGTTTGTCCACGTTAATATAGTATCCGCTGGCACATTATTTTCGCTCTCATCGACCAAGGTTTGGTAAAGCCCCACGACTATAGCGCCAAATCCTTGCTCTTTAGCTGTGCTTATTCTTGTCTGCCATTCTTTCTCTGTCGCCACCGAAGCTATCTCTGTCGCAATGCCTAAATTCTTTTCAATCATACTCGCTTGGGTTTGCATAAATTCCAACGCAATACTCGCCGTACTACCCGAATCAAATAACACCAATACTTTACGCTTATCTTTATCGAGCATCCGGCCAATTTCTCCCATGGTTTTCACATAGAGGGGGCGCTCTAAAATACCAGTCACTTTGGCTTGCCCTTGGTATTGAGCCATGAATTTTCGTGGGTTGGAATTAATCCCCAGAAACACGATTGAGATTGGCTCGTTGTAGAGTTTCGGCAGCATATAAACCAACGCATTGTCGTCACCTAAAACCACCACCTGTGGTTTCAGTTGCTGATATCGGCTAAAGGCTTGTTCGGCGATTTGTGAATAACGGCTCGCTGGTACCCGTTTGGTGTCCATCTCAAAGGTATGCAGTTCATGCGCAGGCGTTAACGACTGCTTAAGGGCGGATACATAGCTAGCGTCCCATTCATAACCTTGCTCGTAGCTCTCTATTAAGAGTACTTTTCCCGCCATAACGGGCACACTTATAAAACATAATATCCATACCCAACGCATGAACTGCCTCCAATGATTCGGCTATTTTTTTATAGTGTAGTCAATAAGATGTTATTCACACTTCCCATGTGACATCTATACTCAAATTATCACTCAAAAAAATGAGAAGCAGGATGAACAAAAGCCGAACATTTAATGAAAGCATTGATAACCCACTATCGAGTCGTATTGGTCGCAGGATCATTTTTTTCCTTGTCATTTTAAGTGGTGCTGTCACCCTGATGACAACGTTAGCACAAACATATTTCGACTATGACAGAGAGTTCGATGATGTGGCTCAGCGTCATCACGAAATAGAATTCGTTCATGCCGAACTGCTTGCCGCTTCTTTATGGAATTATGATCTCGTGACGCTTCAACAGCGCTTAGATGGCTTAGTGAACTTGCCTAAAATTGATTATTTGGAAATCACGTCTGGCGGTTATCAATTCAGTGCCGGAGAAAAAGTGATGGAGCAATTAGTCGCACACCGTTATCCCATGCTTTATATCAACCCAAAAACGGAAGCCAAAGAGCAGATTGGTGAGATCTACGTTGAGTCTAATGCTCAAGAAATCTACAACTACTTAATCAAGCAGTTTCTACTGATATTGGTCGTGAACGCGATTAAGACTGCCTTTATTTGTTACGCTATTTTGATGATTTTCCATGAGAGCGTAAATCGACGAGTCTTCGCCATTGCTCAATACTTACGCAAATACAACCCTCGCCATCCCCCAAAACCACTAAAACTTCCTCATAAGAAATGGATTATGGGGCATAACGATGAACTCACTTGGCTGGCCGATGAGACCAATAAAATTACCGGAAATGTAACTACGTTGTACAGTAATATAAAACTTGAACAAGAACGATTAGCCGATTTTACGGACGTCTCATCCGACTGGTTATGGGAGACGGATAGTACTGACAGGTTGATTTACACTTCCGAACCCATGCGTCAAGCTTTAGAGATCAGTGAAAATAGCAAGCCACTACTTTCAGAGATTGACTCACTGCGAGATATGAAAAAATTACTCCAATCCATTACTAAACACTGCTCGTTTTCAATGTGTGAAGAGACAATTATCATCAATGATTGTAAGCACTATTTGATGTTTCAAGCAGTAGCACGATATGAGAAGGATATGTTTCTCGGGTTACGGGGCACAGCCATTAATATTACCGAGCTAAAACTGGCGCAGCTTGAACTACAAAAACTCAACCAAAACTTAGAGCGCCAAGTCGCCAAGCGAACCTGCGATCTGGAAAACAGTATTGAGCAACTAAAAGCCACGCAAACACAGTTGATTGAATCTGAGAAATTAGCGGCTTTAGGTGGTTTAGTTGCAGGGGTGGCGCATGAAGTCAACACGCCATTAGGTATCGCGGTGACCGCAAGTTCGGTAATCATTGAGGTAACACAAGAGCTAAATAGCGCCTTCGCCAACCAAACGCTCACAAGTCAGCAGTTTTCTGAATTGATGCAGAGAATGAATGAAACCAATACGATGCTTGAAAGCAACTTAAATCGTGCTGCCAAACTGATCCGAGACTTTAAACAAACAGCGGTCGATCAGGTATCTGAGAGTCGTAGTCAATTCTCAATCCACCAAGTATTAAGCGCGCTTATCGCCAGTCTTCATCCCGAGACCAGGAAAATCCCTGTTACCCCCGTACTTGAGGGCGATGGAGGACTAACCATGAACAGCTTACCTGGAGTATTGACTCAAATAGTCTCTAATCTAGTGATGAATAGCGTCAACCACGCTTTTAGTGATGAGCAAAACCCCATCATAACCATTGCGTTCAAACAGGAAGGAGAAAATATCCTCTTAGAATATAAAGATAATGGCTGTGGCGTCGAACCAAAACTGCACCATAAAATCTTTGAACCCTTTTTTACCAGCAAAAGAGGCCGTGGCGGATCAGGGCTTGGCTTGAATCTTGTCTTTAATCTAGCGACTCAAAAATTACAAGGAAAACTAGATTTTAGTTCTAATGTTGGCCAAGGTGTTCATTACGTTTTTACTCTCCCTAAGGCCCTTGAACTTGTTAATGATGATGCTGCAATAAATGATGCAGTAATAATAAACAGAAAGTAATAATAGATAGAAAGTAAGAGGGTCAAGGTTGCCAATCATCGTAAGGACGGTGAATAGCATCATAGAGTATTTTCAACTCTCCACTTTCCTCTAGTTGAGAGAGTATTCGCGTTAAGTATTGATCAACCTCATCGCCTTTAGAGCCGTGAGCAATGACAAATACATCCTTGAAATCGGCAAAGTGTTGGCGTGAAACATTCTCTAAACCTAAACTTTTCAGCGCAATATCCGCTTCTTCTTGTGCCCAGACAAATCCATCAATACGTCCAGCGGCTACTTTAAGTAGTGAAGCATTGATGCTATTTGAGCGCGCAACTTCAAAAGGTATATAGCTAGGAACGGCCTCAACGTAGTATTTATCAGGCTGGCTCCAAAGCTGTTCTGACGTGATTCGATTGGCTTTATTTGTATAAAGAACATGTGCCACTAAACCGAACGACTTCGTACTAAAACGAAATGGTAACTTTCCTTCAGGATCATCAACATAAATCGCGGGTAAGGCAAAGTCAGCTTGCTTATTAACGACCCCATGTACAGCTCGATGCAAAGGGAAAACTTCAATATGGATCTCTGTATCAGGGTCGACCTTATCCATGTACCTCACTAATTCGACAAATGGCCCCGAACCATCCGCATTAATCAGTCCAGGGAGTTCACCAAGGTGTGCGACCATTTGTTTAGGTTCATTAAGTTTGGGATTTGAAGGATCAATTTGTGCTTGTACAAAAGGAATCTGAACGATGGCTAAGCTAGACGTACACAAGCCAACAATCGTCTTTAATTGGTTGCTTTTCACTCTATCCTACTCCCTGAAAACGGATTTATTTTTCGGTTCCAAAAAAGATTCTAGTCTGGAAACTGTTCACGAATAGTGATGAAATCATCCCAATGCGCCAGCATCAGATCGACCAACATCGGATCAAAATGTTTTCCTTTTTGCGCGACAATTTCTTGTTTGATTGTCTCTTCCGGCCAAGCATCTTTATAACTGCGTTTAGAACCAAGAGCATCAAACACATCAGCTAATGCTGTGATTCTGCCACTGATAGGAATGCCTTCACCGGCTAATTGGTTTGGGTAACCGCTTCCATCCCATTTTTCATGGTGAGAACCGGCAATCTCTTTCGCTTTGATAATTAAACTGCGTTTTGAACGACTTAAAATATCAACACCGTATTCAACGTGTTTTTGCATGATCGCCCATTCTTGAGCGTCCAATTTCCCTGGTTTATGAAGAATACTATCAGGGATCGCCACTTTGCCTACATCGTGCAGGGGTGACGCATTTTTAATCATATAAATATCCTGCTCAGGTAGGGTCATTAATGTGGCTAATTTTTCACAGATCAGAGAAACACGCTGTACGTGAGCCCCTGTTTCTTTGCTTCTGGCTTCGACGGCATTGGCTAAGTTATAAACAAGCTCCCTCGATGTTTCGCGTAAATCAAGCTGTAAATTTAAGTTTTCAAAAGTTAACCCTATGTTATACATATAGATTTCAAGCAAACGTTCGTCATTTTCAGATAAGCGCTCAAGCAAATTAATATAGAGTAAATTTTCTACACCACGACTGTCTGTCATATAAAGTACAGAGGCATCATCGTAGCTATGAGACATTTTGCTTTGCAGTGCAAGCTGGCAGCGCTTAGCCACTTCCGAAGGTAAGCGCGAGAAATCACAGTCAGAATAAAAATCGACAAATCCTCCAATAGCCGCCAACGTTAAAGCACACGAACCTTCGCCTTCAGATTTAGGCTGAACGATACAATAAAATGCCGATGCATGGAGTTTAAGTAAAGAAGTGAGCTGGCTCAGTACCGATTCAGCATAGGTTTGTAAGGTTGTGGTATTTTGTACCTTCGCTGAGGCTTCAATCACGCGTTTAAGCCCCTCTTTTTGCTCTTCTATCAAACAAAGATCCCGATAAGATCGCAACATCGAATAGAGCAGGGTTCTGAGTTTTTGTGTGGTAAGTTCTGTTTTCTCTTTATAGTCATCAATTTCATACTCTTGGATGACCGTATCTTCGGGGGCTTGCCCTGCTTGCCCGGTACGTAATACCAAACGAATGATTCTATTCTTACACTCTTCACGGATATGCCTAACTAAATCTAACCCCGCGTGTTCCGTCTCCATAACTACATCAACGAGCGCTAAAGCTATATCGGGCTGAGTATTCAGCACTTCTCTGGCTTCAAGACCAGACATAGCAGACAGTAGCTCTAGTGGCCGTCCTTGAAATGAAAACCCTCTTAGCGCTAAACGAGTGATCTGGTGCATCTGCTCATCATCATCGACTAGCAGTACTCGCCATGGTTTATTTTCAACACTAAGTTCATGACTCTCCTGGCTCTTTGGTTGAGCCTCTTGTCGAAAATCCGCAAACAGATCCATCGCTTATCTCTCTATATTGACAATATTCCTACTCTTATAGGTTTAGCACATAACCGTTTTGTTGGTGGTTAGAATCTAATTAATGTGATGAATAAATTGATTTTTACAAGCCATATACTCAATGATATTGATATTTCAATCACCTTCATAAGCCGTGCTCGAGGTGCAATAATTTCATCGCGTTTAGTCGATAAAAAGTTTATGAATGAAGAGTGCCATTTACCAATACCGTGGAATTAATCATTTCGTTTTTTACGAAATTCTCGTGGTGTGCAATGGCTCCATACCTTAAAACGAGTACTAAAGTTTGCTGGGTTAGGATAGCCGACAATGTCACCGACATGTTGGATTGACCAGTCGGTAGAAACAAGCAAACGAGCGGCGTACTCCATACGCATTCGCGTTAAGTGGGCTTTAGGACTGTGGCCAAAGTGCTGCTGACATAAACGATGTAAATGAGCTTGCGAGCAAGGAAATAATGCGGCGAGATTTTCTATTGTCCAATCTTTATGCAGCTGGCTCTGGACTCGCTGAAAGACGCGATTTAAACGCAACGAAGTACGCGAGAGCGGTAGTTCAATCGGTGCTCGGAGCATGATTTCTATCTGTTCAACAATGCGTTGCCCGACCTGCTCACCAAGCTCAGCAGGCAATATTAAGGTTCGCAGTAGCGCTTGAATACTCGCATACATGACCGCAGCGATAGGCGTTAATGTGTAATGTATTTCTTCTTTTACGGTGTTTTTCCAATGACGCTGTGGTGCAAGAAAGATCCACACCACTTGCCACTCTTCTTCTTCAATTCCAAAACCATTTTCGACACCCGCTGGTACCACAATTAATGAGCTCGGTTCCAGTAAGTAACGGTCAGTTCCACTCGTTAGCCAACCTTTTCCCTTCACCGTGTATAACAGCATATGCACGCTCTGATTTTTCCGATAAACAGAAAACATTTCGCGGCAGGTTGCAATTCCGCATTGCACAATGCCGCTTTGCTCCAATGCTAAAACGCGACTTTGGTCAATAAACTCTTGATGTGTTTTATCTGAGATGGAATACCGTTCTTGCTTATCTGACATATGAGAGTTTGGCAAAAGTTATAGAGGTATTGAGAGAATACAAAAATTACGATTCGATTTACACTTGCCGCATATCAAAATGAGGTAATGCACCATGTTTATGACTCCCTTTCATCAGCTAGACCGTCAATTTTGGCGCAAATTGATCGATATTGGTGTACCAGTATCCCTCCAGTCAATGCTGTTTTCACTGTTAGGTGTAGTAGATATTTTTATGGTCAGCCAATTAGGTGAATCCGCTACGGCGGCCGTTGGTGTTGGCAACCGAATATTTTTCTTTAATCTCATCGTTATTGTTGGTGCTAGCGGTGCAGTAAGCGTGTTAGCTTCGCAATATTTTGGTGCAGGTAACATCGAGGGCATAAAACGGACATTGGCTCAATCTTGGATAGTGGCTCTGCTGTTTACACTCCCCTTTATGCTGCTCTATTTGTGGATACCTCAGTCTGTTGTTTCTTTAGTGGCCAATGATGCTCAATACGTCACACTAGCCACGGATTATTTATGGATCACAGCACTTAGCTTATTTTGTACCGCATTAGTAGTGCCACTAGAGAGCGCACTACGTTCTGTCGGCGTGGCAAAGTTGCCAACTCAAGTAAGTATTCTGGCCATCATTATTAACGCTGTCTTAAACGCTTTACTCATCTTTGGCCTGTTCGGCTTTCCAGAATTGGGGGTTGTGGGTGCAGCGATTGGCACAAGCATCTCACGCGGCTGTCAAACCATGCTTCTTTTTTGGCAAGTAAAGCGACATTACGCTCATCTATTGCCCAATCGCGAAAACTGGCAGCAAGCAAAAATGAAACACCATAGACAGCGCTATTTTAAAGTCGCAAGGCCAATGATTATTCACGATTCAGCATGGGCGGCTGGCATTTTGATTTACAACGTTATTGTCGGCCAGTTGGGCGTTTCTGAACTTGCGATTATCTCACTGCTTTCCCCCATTGAAAGTGTACTCATTTCCGCCTTTCTTGGATTTGCCGTGGCCGCCTCTATCTTGCTTGGACATGAAATTGGTGCACAGCGTTACGAACGTGCCGCGCAGACTTCTTGGTGGTATGTACTTACTAGCTGCGGGCTGGCGTTGCTGCTGGCATTGTTCTGCTTTTTGGCTGAACCTTGGATTTACGCTTTGATCAAAAAAAGTCCACTGCATGATACACAAATGGCCGTGAATGTTTGCTTAGTAATGGCGTTTGGGATGGTACTACGGGTATTTAATATGGTCGGTATCGGTGGCGTGTTAAAAAGTGGCGGCGATATTAACTACAGTATTTTCATTGACTTATTTGGCCAATGGGCGATTGGCATTCCGTTGGCTTATTACACAGGGTTGGTTCTTGGCTGGCCTTTGCATTGGGTTATGATGGTTATTATGCTTGAAGAGGCCGTCAAAATTATCCTTACAACACAACGGATCTATTCCAAACGTTGGATCAATAACTTGGTCAACGAGACAGAGCCTTCAACGCTCCAAGCATAGTTAAACTGAGTATAACTCTATGCTTGGAGCGAACGTAACCAACACAGTTGCTGATTAAGTAGGAAATGTCTTAGCGTTACGCCTTATATTTGAACTGAGCAATCTCACTATTTAGTGTCTCTGCTTGCCCAGAAAGGTCGGTAAGCACCCCATCAACATCATTCACCTGCCCAGAAACCGACAGTGAAGCATCGGCAATCGAAGTAATACTGCTGCTGATTTCATCCGTTACTGATTTTTGCTCTTCTGTCGCGGCAGCAATTTGCACATTCATGTCATTCAGTTCGGTTAACATCGACATGATTTGAGCAAGCATATCCGTATTCAAATGGCAGGTTTCAACACCTTTCACCACGGTTTTATTGGCCTTTTCAATTCCCTGCGACACACTGTTTATTTCATGTTGTAGCGAATCGATTTTTTTACGGATCTCTTCAATCGAAGTCTGCGTGCGCCCTGCTAATGATCGCACTTCATCGGCAACGACCGCAAAACCACGACCCTGCTCGCCAGCACGTGCTGCTTCAATCGCCGCATTAAGGGCCAGTAAGTTGGTCTGCTCGGCGATACCTTGGATAACATCAAGCACTTCAGCAATAGAATTACTTTCACTATGGAGCCGCTCAATAGCTTCCACCGCCATCTTCATCTCATCGCTCAACAAACTGATTTCATTTCCCAACGCTTCCCCGACGTCGACACTTTGTGACCCTGTATCATTAGCTGATTTCACATAATCGGCAGCTCGGCTAGCAAACTGCGCTACCTCGCCAATTGAAGCACTCATTTGATTTACCGCCGCCGCGACCGATTCTGTTCTCATACTCTGCTCGGCAACAGCGCCTCGCGTGCTCTCCATATTGGAAGACATACGATGAGTGCTGCCGTTGAGTGACTTCGTCGCCCGCGCAAACTGCTCAATGGTTTTCTGTAAGCTGCTAAATAGCTGGTTAAAGGCAACCGCAACTTCCGCCATTTCATCTTTACCCTTTTCACTTAAACGCGCGGTTAAATCATTCTCCTGATTAATCCGATGCAGCTCTAACGACGCACTGCGGATAGGTTTGGATATACCACTTCCCACGATGTAAGAAATAAAGAGTGAAAGCACCACAAGAACAGCAATACTAATAAACACCGTCTGCAATACTGAACGCTCTAAAGTCGAGACATCTTGCAACGCCTCAGATTGATCGATTTCAGTTAATATAGCCCATTTTTGTCCTAAAACATCCAGAGGTGCGTAAGCCGAAAGTACTTCAACATTACGATAGTCTTTGATGGTTTCTAGGCCTTGTCCACCCGCCAATGCCTGTCGTACCGCGTCGGTCTTGATGCGTTGACGTCCAATGGCCGAACCCTTGGTTTTGATTTGCTCAATGGTGGCAGGCTCAACACCAATATCAGTTAAGGTTTGAAAGTATTGCTCAGAATCTTCTAATAAAAACCGTGATTGACTGCGCAATAAACCATCTTGCCCCACAAGGTAAGTTTCTCCACTTTTACCGAGCCCCGCATCAGCCCAGCTACCGCCAAATGTCATGATGTTGTTGATCACATCGATCGGCATCTGAAAGATCAGCGTGCCTACCCGCTGCTGTTCTTTGAAAATTGGGGCCGAAATAAACGAAGCCGCTGCCTCATAGGAAGGATAATAAGGTGCAAAATCTTCGAGGTAGGATTGCCCCTCTTGCAAGTTTTTTGCCTTAGCAAATGCATGGCCTAGCCCCGAATTTTGATATGCGCCAGTTGATAAATTGGTCGCAAAATCCAGTTCTTTAAACACGGTATAAACCACGTTGCCTGACAAATCGACAAGGAAAATATCGTAATAGCCAAACGCTTCTAAAAATCGCCTAAATGAGGCGTGATAACGCCGGTGAGCTTCATCATAGCTGCTGCCCAATGAATCAAAATCCAAGTGATGTTTGGATCCAAGCTCGTTAGGGTTTACGCCGATGTAGCGAGCCTGCAGTGCTTTTCCCTGCTCTGAAAGCTGTGCAAATGCACCAAGTTCATTTGGCTGACTGCCATTGTTTTCCTGACGGTAAGTACGACCAAACTGATCACGATAATACCGTTCTAGCGCATCCATATCTTGGGGCGTTATACGGTGGGCAGGATAACGAGAGAACGAACGAGTAAAAGAATCCATTGCTTCTTGAGTCGATACCTCGGAAGACAAGGTCTCAATTTGCAGACGGATCTGTTTGAAATAGTTAGTTATTTCACTCTTTTTGATTTCGCGTACGGAGGTAAGTTGATTTGCGGCTCGGTCATAAAGTGCTTGGCTTGAGAGCTCTGATGCTCGCCACCCAACAAAACCACCGCTGATTACCACGCCAACTGAACACAAGATAGTACATGCCGCAATGATTTTCGTTGATATTTTCATAGTCAAACCCTACGCATAGAAATGAACAACTTTTTGTAAAGCCATCGTCGCCCCCAGCCACTGGGTTTATATGAAATTTGTATTATGAGCTTTTCAAAGTGTAGGTCACGGTTTGGCTTTTGCATAAAAAAACGACCTGATATACACAATGAAGGAAAAATAAGTATCAGGTCGTGTATTGAAACTAGAACATTGATAGAACATTGATAGTAGGAAGTTTAGTCGATTAACCCATCACATTTTGCGGCGCAGATAAAATCGTTTTTGTGCAGTCCTTTGATGGAATGGCTCCACCAGGTCACGGTCACTTTGCCCCACTCTAATAACAAACTGGGGTGGTGGAATTCCGCTTCAGCCAATTGAGCAACTTGGTTAGAAAATGCCCACGCCAACTTGAAGTTTTTGAACACATACACTTTTTCCAACTGGGGGATGTCATCACGTACAACAATAGACCACCCCTCAAGCTCAGTGAGTAGTTGCTGCTGCTCGGGGATCGATAATGCTCGCGCATCAAGGCTACAAGCTTCACAACGTAATTCTTCAAGCATGGGTCTCTTCCTTGGGTTGAAATAAGGGGGCCAACAAGCCTGCCTGCATGGCACTTTCTACCTGCTGTACAAGATTTTCTTGGCTCAAATGGTACAGATCTCGTAGATCATCCAACACATAATAAATGGGTTGCATGATATCAATACGATATGGCGTTCTCAGCACTTGTTGGATGTCAAATTTTTCACGTATGGCCGTTTGATTATCAAGGCTATACACGGTTTCAGCGGGGGAGGATAAAATACCTCCGCCATAGATTTTTACACCGTCACTTTCTTGCACTAAACCAAATTCGACCGTAAACCAATAGAGCCGCGCCAAATAAGCTCTCTGTTTTGGGCTCGCGTTAGCCCCAAGCTTGCCGTAAACCTGAGTAAATGATGCAAAATCAGGATGAGTAAGCATCGCGCAATGACCAAAAATCTCATGAAAAAAATCCGGTTCTTGCAAATAGTCAAACTCTTCACGGCTACGCAAAAACGTGGCAACTGGAAATTTTTTCTCTGCCAACAAGGCGAAAAATCGATCAAAATTGATTAAAGCGGGCACTGGCTCGACTTGCCATCCGGTTTCACGTTGCAAAATACGGTTGATATCGGGCAACTGAGGAACCTGATCTTTAGAGAGTTGCAGCATCGCTAACCCATCCAAATAGGCTTGGCATGCTCGCTGCTCAACGACGGTTTCTTGACGTGCGATCAGATCATACCAAATCCGATCCTCTTCGTTACTCCAGTCAATGAAACCTTTGCTATTTAATGGCTTAGAATGATACTGCGTCATACCACAACCTTTTAACAAATCGATTACATTAAGCCTATCGCCTCGTGAAAAGTCTGCCAATCTTAGGCTCGACATCTGACGACGCTCACGCGTAACAAATATTTTACATTTATAGTTTTTTTACTTAGATATCAGGGATATGATTATGGCCAACCCGTTTGACTTTACGGCGTTCGCCGACAACACTAAACAGTGCCAACAGATCAGAAAATAAACGTGCAAGGGATCGCGATTATGTTTGAAGAAAATTTGACGCCGCACACACCGCTTTGGGTCCCTAGCCAAGACCGCATCAAAGCGTCCAATTTAAACCAGTTTATTGAGCACATTAATATGCAAGGTGAGGCGATAGAAAGCTACTCACAACTGCATCTCTGGTCCGTTGCCGCGAGAAAACAATTTTGGTTAGAAGTGTGGCAATTTTGCGATGTGATCGGCTTTCGTGGTAACTGCATTTACGGTGAGGGGATTGCGAAATGGGACGACTTCACCGCCGCCAGAGACACAATTTGGTTTCCCCAAGCACAACTGAACTACGCGGAAAATCTGCTCTCTTATGCGTTTCAACAACCAGAAGGCATTGCCGTTTGGTTTAAAAATGAAAATGGGCAAAGCAAGAAGCTAACATGGCAGCAACTCAGTGATCAGGTTTCTATTATCCAGCAGTGGTTAAAACAAAATGGAGTTGAAAAAGGTGATGTTGTCGCCGGTTACTTACCCTATATGACCGAAACTTTAGTGGCTATGTTAGCGACTACTAGCTTAGGAGCCGTTTGGACATCAACCTCTCCTGATTTCGGTGTCGACAGCGTAGTGGAGCGTTTCGGCCAAGTACAACCCAAAATTTTATTCTGCTGCAATGGGTATACGTTTAATGGCAAAACTCACCTCATGGAAGAAAAAAACGGTCAGATTGCCGATGCTATTTCGAGCCTACACAACATTTGTCAGATCGAATATTTACAGCAACGCTCACTCACGGCTGATTTTAACGACGCTTTTTCTGATTGGAATGCGATTCTCGCAAGTTACCTTCCACGTGGGCTACGCTATGAACGCGTTGGCTTCAATGACCCACTGTTTATCTTGTACTCATCAGGTACGACAGGTAAACCCAAATGCATCGCCCACTCGGTTGGCGGTACGATTTTAAATCATCTCAAAGAGCATCAATTACACTGTGATATTCAACCGGGCGATCGTGTGTTTTATTACACCACTTGTGGATGGATGATGTGGAACTGGCATGTTTCGGCGCTCGCTAGCGGTGCTACGTTGGTTATTTATGATGGTAGCCCAATGTATCCGCAACCGGGTGTATTGTGGGATTTGGCAGAAGAAGCCAACATCACTTTGTTCGGTACATCAGCCAAATATTTAGAGGCACTGCAAAAAACCGCGTATTCACCGAGCGATTACTACCCTCTCTCCTCACTGAAAACATTATGTTCAACAGGTTCGGTTTTGTACCCAAAACAGTTTGATTATGTATACGCCAACATAAAAGCGGACTTACACCTCGCCTCTATCTCGGGTGGAACCGATATTTGTGGCTGCTTCGTGCTTGGCAACCCCATATCGCCAGTGTATCGAGGAGAATGCCAAGGCGCAGGCTTAGGACTTGATGTCGCCGTATTTAACGACCTTGGTCAACCCGTGATACAACAACGGGGAGAGTTAGTCTGCTGCAACAGTTTCCCTAATCAACCCATCGGGTTTTGGCATGACGATGGCCAACGTTATCACGATGCGTATTGGAGCAAGTTTTCTGGTGTATGGCATCACGGTGATGAAGTTGAGTGGACCGACAATGGTGGAATACGTTTTTACGGGCGCAGTGACACCACCTTAAACCCTGGAGGCGTGCGTATCGGCACGGCGGAAATTTATCAGCAAGTGAATAGCTTTCCTGAAATACAAGATTCGGTCGCAGTGGGTCAGAAAATCGATAATGATGAGCAGATCATCCTTTTTGTACAACTGGCTCCACAGTGCGAACTCAACACCCTACTGGTGAACACCATCAAACAGCGCCTAAGAGAAAACTGCTCCCCTCGTCATGTACCTGCGCAGATCCATTCCATCAGTGATGTGCCTCGTACCAAATCCGGAAAACTGGTAGAACTCGCGGTGAAGCAAGTACTGCATGGCGAGACAGTCAAAAACTTAGGTGCAATTGCCAATCCTCATGTATTAGAAGAAATCCACGCGCTGTTTACATAAACATTATTCTTGAAATAAAGGCGATGGAAGTTGATGTAGGCACAGCGGTAAATATTTCGGCAGCTTGTCAAATAACCCGCATCTTTTCGTGTAATTTGTCAGTATGTCAGTGATATGCTTTTGAAAAAGTTTGGAGGAACCGCCTTTATTTATGGATTATATTCACCTTTCAAGAATCAGTTTAAAACACCTAACAGCGCTACACGTCATGCTCAGTACCCGCAGCGTCACGCAAACAGCGGCCCAGCTCTGCATTAGCCCTTCAAGCATCAGTAAAAACTTGTCGCAATTGCGCATTCTCTTGGAAGATGAACTATTTTATCGTGACGGCACACATTTGATACCTACCCCTTTCGCTCTGCAAATGGGCCCCACTGTTCATTCAATCCTCTCTAGCATGAATGGATTGCTGCATCACTCAAATTTCGAACCTCAACATTATCAGGGGAAATACCGCCTTGCGATGCGAGAAAGTGCCTTTGAGCTGTTTGCTCCTATTTTGACAAACGTAATAAAAAATCATGCACCGCAAGCTTCCTTTACTATCTACTCGAAAGATCACTATGGCTTCGACGCCCTGCAAAGCGGGCTGATTGATTTCGTCATTTTGCCACACGATATCAGCCAGCCCCCAACGCGAGATAAAGAACTCGTGTGGGAAGTGATTGCTCACGATGAAATGGTCTGCTTAATGCGTAGTGATCATGCTTTAGCCAATGAAGTACTCACTATCGATCACTACCTTGCTCAATCGCATATCGGCATTATGGATAAAGAGCTGGCTGAACCTTTTTTTGAACAGAGTTTGGCTCAATCTCATCGAGCTCGTCATGTTCCGGTTGTTGTTGCTGACTTTGGTGCGGCCGCCATCTTATGCAAGCATACTGACTCACTCTTTACTTGCTCCAAACGCTGGGCGGAACAAGCGATGCAAGCTAGGGAGTTGCTCATCAAACCGTTACCTTTCAATTATGGGAAAGTGGCTTACAGCTTAGTGTGGAATAAGCCCAGTATGAACGACCAAGCTTTGAAATGGTTGTGTGATCAGCTCAAAAAACCACACTGATGTTTGTGAATCAATATTGAAAATTTAGCTCAATGCTTAAAATAAAGAAGGCCAGCACTATTTTGCACTGGCCTTCTTTATTTATCTTCTGATGTGCTTTTATTTTTGCTTAACCCTAGCCATGAGTTATCAGTCAACAAACAGAATTATTCGTGATCAATGCCTTATAGTCTTCTAGGGAGTGACTATCATGACACTTATCAACAAGCTAGAGCTTACGCAAGTTGGTCATTATGGAACAGTGAAATAATGTAAATAAGCCATTCTCAATCTGGAAAACCATCGACTTTATGATGTTATTTCCTACCAATGCCCATCACTACTGGCGCTAGACCTTTTGAATTTTTAATCTCGAACGCAACTGCGGTTTCCACTTGGCTAAAACCTGCGCTTTTCAGTTGTGTCTCAATTTGGTTTTGGCTAAGACCATAGTCAGGATCATCTTCTTCAACCAACCAGTCCCAATGAATAAAAACGCCATGCTCATCTAATAGAGAATGAATGATAGTAAATACTTCATTAAGATTCGGCACAAACGCGCACACAGATGACGCCACAACAAGATCGAATTGTTTGCGAAAGGCCGGATGTTGCGCGACTAGACCACGGGTCAGAAAATCCACCACAGGTTCAACGTTGACCAACTCTTTTTTATCCAACTCTTCAATCATGGCCTCAGAGCCATCTAGCGCGACAATATCTCTGGCATGGCGAGACATCATTTGGCTCAGCAAGCCCGTACCACACCCGAAATCAAGAACATGTTTACCTTCGAGAGTGACCCGTTTCTGCAATTGCTGAAACACATTTTGAGCAAAAAGCGTTGTGGATTCGTCCTGCTCCCACTGAGCCGCACACTCATCCCATTCGTTCGCCATCATGGCCTCCGTGTTACTTCTTGTATTGGGGAAATTTCCCCAAGAATAAACCAAAACTGTGTTACGTTCATAGAGTTACAGCTCAATCTTGACTAAGAAATGATGAACTGGCTTTGATTGGCGAGAAAACCGTCAGTTGGTAGAAGAACATCAGATAGGCAGTGGTACTAAAATTGTTTATGATCAACCCATTATTGTGCCTTAGAGAACGTTATGAACCTTTCTCAAATTGAAGCATTTTTCTCTGTCGCGGACACTGGCTCAGTCTCCGAAGCGGCGCGACAATTAGAATGTAACCGAACCAAACTCAGCATGGCGATTAAAGCGTTGGAAAAAGAGCTCGATACCGCTCTGTTTGTGCGCACTGGCAACAACCTGACCTTATCTGAAGCGGGGAAAGCAATTTATAAAGATTGTGAAAGTGTTTTGGTGACCATTGCACGTATAAAACACACCTGTACGCAAATATCACGGGGCTTCAACGCCGAGATGTGGATTGCCCGTGATGATTCTCTTCCTGATGCCTTGTGGCAAGATTTTGCTCACCAGCTGAATAATCGTTTTCCCGCGACCTCGTTCAACCTTGTATTGGCTTCTAGCGGCGACTTAGCCAACTTGATTGCCACCCATCAAGTCGATTTTGCCTTTGGCGTCGATTACGAAAGAATCAACGACCCGCGGATCACTTATCAACCTTTGGGTAAAATCCGGATGATGTCGGTGTGCAAAAGTGACCACCCGCTAACTAAAATTTCGCGAGTCACCGACGAAGAACTGCGCAGAGCAATGCAAGCCGTGATGGTCTATTTAAACGAAAAAGATAACCCCGAATTACAACCTTTCTCTCGTCGCTACATTGGCTTTTCCAGTTTCGATTACATGCTCAATACCATTTTGACTGAGAATGCATGGGGCGTATTGCCAGAACCTTTAATTCGCCACTTCCTACGTGAACAAAAGCTAACGGTGATTAAGCACACCTACGGTCTCACTCAAGAAGATTACTGCATGTTTACGGCCACTGGCATGGCCGAACACCCTGGCATGAACTGGTTAGCCGATAAGTTGCGTGACTATTTGTTTGATTTTTAATTTTCTTGTTTGATTTTTAATTTTCGTTGTTTGGTTTTTAAGATGCCCACATTTCAAACAATCTAAAGCGAAGACAGTCAGCGTCAATTATCCTGACAAGAAAATAACAGCATAACTAGTTGTTTTAATTAAAAATAAACTTAACCCCCAATATTCAAGCCAACGACCAATGCACTTAGAGATTGTCAAAACCGTGCTTTAAGCCAAAATAACAGCATGTTTTCAACAGGTAGTCTTTTATGTGTGCTCGAACAAGAAATAATGAAAATCGCATTTTGACGATTTCGGCCCTTTTAGCTTCTGGCTTTGCTGGTGGCGGACTTGTGGTTGGTATGCTTGTCGGTTCACTGGTTATCGTGTTTGACGGTGTGTATTCACTGGTTAGTTTGCTGTTAACATTATTGTCGCTGGTGGCGTCACGCTACATTCGTAAACCTTCTGACTCGACTTTTCCCTTTGGACGCGCGGTGCTAGAACCTGCGGTTATTGCTATCAAAGCCAGCGTTATTTTGTTAGTCGTGAGTTATTCGTTGTACTCGGCTGTCATGGCATTGTTTAGCGGTGGTCGAGAAGTGGATGCTTCTATCGCCACTGTTTTTGGCACAGTGAACGTGATTGGTTGTGCGATTGCGTGGTGGTTCATGGTCAACAAGAGTAAACGTTACTCTTCTGGTTTGATTGACGCTGAAGTAAAACAGTGGCAAATGGACACGCTATTAAGCGTCGCGGTAACGGTCGGTTTCATTGCCGCTTGGTTGATGACCTTGTCTCCTTGGGCAAAATATGCCGTCTATGCAGACCCAATCATGATGCTATTAATGTCGTTTTACTTTATCAAAGTGCCTTATGACATGCTTAAATCGGCAACGCGTGAATTGTTGATGATGTCACCAAGCAAAGAGATTTGTAAAACCGTGGATCAAGGTGTCATTGCCGTAGGCGAAGAATCAGAGCAAGATATCGAGTTGACTGCGGTGACTAAAGTCGGTCATGAGCTGTGGGTCAATGTCGATATTCGCCCTGATGAGAATGAAATGATTGCACTTGAAGATATCGAAAGTACTCGTCGCTCGCTACATAAGCGTTTATCAAAGCTACCATTCGTACTGCAATTAACCATGAACGTGGCTCGCTAATCAGTCTCAATTAAACGGAAAAAGCCCTCTCGTTCCCGAGAGGGCTTTTTTATACATAGCAAAGCTGTTGCGATGTCAGGCTATTGGCATTTTCTCTTGCACCGTAGATTGACGTTCTCTGGTCGCCCACCAACAAATTAAAGAACCCATCGTCACCATAATCACACCTTGCCAAAAGCTAAACCCAAGCGCTACACCTAAGATTAGCGATGAAAGCAAGGTTGAAATCACTGGCGTGAAATAAGAAAGAGTCGCCAATAACATCATATTCCCGCGCAAGATTGCCACATTCCAAAGTGCATAACCGCTGCCCATCACCACACCCGTTAACGCTAAATTCAAGGTTGCTGGAACGGTAAACACTAAAGTGCTTTCGCTGCTAAGAAAATACTTAATCCAGAGGGCGATAGCCGTAGCCATAAAGAACGGGATAATGGCATTTTGTCCATTGGCTAACTGTTTGGTGATATTGCAATAAACAGCCCAAATAATCGCCCCGCCAAACGCCATGCTATAGGTTAAAGGATTAGTCGCAATATTGGCTGAGATTTGCATCACCGAAAATCCACTATCATCAGTAATAGTCCAAGCAACCCCAACAAATGCGAGCGCAACGCTTGGATACACCAGAATATGGACGGGTTTACGGCTGAGAAATACCGCAAACAACACCGTCAAGGCTGGCCATAAATAGTTAATCACTGCCATCTCGAGCGCTTGATGGCGATCATTGGCCATACCTAACGCTAATGCTAAGCAGATTTCGTAGCTCACAAAAAGCGCGCCACCGATCAGAACATAACGCAGAGAAAAGTGTTTGAATTTAGGCACGCCCATGACAAGCATCAGAAATACTGAGCTCACCGTGTAAATCAGCGCCGCCCCACCAATTGGGCTAAATTGCTCGGTGACCGTTCTGATTAGCCCCATGAGACAGCTCCACAGCAAGATAGCCGCAACACCAAATAGTGTATGTTTATGCTGCTTCAATGATGCCCTTCCTTAAATGGACTATGCAGGTCAGATGTTCCATTCATTTCTTTTAATGAACGGAGCACTCTCGCTGGTGTGCCTCCGACTAGGCTATCAGCTGGCACATCCTGATTGACCACTGAATTTGCCGCGACAACCGAACGCGCACCAATCGTGACTCCCTGATTAATCACAACGTTGCCACCAATCCATACGTCATCTTCAACCCTAATCGGCTTACAAAATGTTTCCCACAAGCGGCGGCTGCGATAATCCAAAGCATGCGCTGGTGTATAAAACTGGGTGTTAGGGCCAATCAAAACATGATTACCAATCGTGATTTTAGCGCCATCAAGCATAGTGACATTCATGTTGATAAAGGTTTCATCACCAATGGAAATTGTTTCACCGAATTCACAATAGAAAGGAGGCTGCACCACACTTTGTTGGCCAATTTGACGATATAGCTGAGTTTGCAATTGATGGCGGGCTGTGGCATCGGCGCATTGGTTGATCTGCAACAGTAAATGTCCTGCTTTGCTACGAATGGCTTCCATTTCTGGGTCTGCACCGTCAAACACCATACCATTCATCATTTTTTCCATTTCGGTCATGAGCCGTTCCTCCTTATGCATCTAGTGTATTTAGACTACTTGGATAAACAAAAGAAAAAAGAGAAAAGCTCACTGTTTCACTTTCCTCTTTAATTTCAACCAACCTGTAACGCATAGGAAAAGGCAAGATCAGAGCATATCGCTTTTTCCTAGTTTTATTGATTGAATGGCTTAAACAATCGCCCAACTGTGAGTCATTGTGACACCTTTGCCTAACATTAAGCAGACAGAACAGTACTTTTCTAATGAATCGGCCGTCACTTTTTCAACGACATTAGGGTCAAGATCAACACCTGATACGTCGAAATGGATATTGACTAGCGTAAAAATCCGCGGTGCGGTTTCACGGCGCTCAGCCGTCAATTTGGCGTTACATGCAGTGACCTGTTGATTGGCCAATTTTAAGCCATCAACCACATCCACAGAGCTACAACCTCCCGCGGCCATAAGAACCATCTCCATCGGGCTAGGCGCGGTTGCACCACCACTGCCATCCATCACCACCGAATGACCAGATTGGGATTGGCCCAAGAACTTGAAATTTTCGACCCACTTTACTTCAGCTTGCATTATTTTTGCTCTCTTCTCTGTGCGATGAAACTACAGGTTATCGGTTGGAAAAATCACGCCCGTTTGGCGGCGTATTTCTGTCAATAATTTGGAAACGGTGAGTGAGCGTAATTTGCATTGCTCATCTATTGTCTTGTTCTGTATCTGATCTGCAAATTTGTGTGCTTCGTAGAACATGCGGTTGGCGTGTTGCTCAATACTCAGATCTTGGGTTTGACCACCACGGTTAATTCTCGTGATGTGGTTGCAGGTAGAGATCATCTCAACGTGCAGTGCGGCCTCTTCACCTTGAATTTCGCTCGGCAAATAGGAGTCACTGGTTTTTGAATGCATTAATAGCACATCAAAACCGTCATATCCTAAGATCACACTGCCGTTACCATCAACCCCCGTCTCCAGTAAATGCGCTTGGGCTTGTACCGATTTAGGCTCACCAAACAGTTCAATGGCTGAGCCCAAACAGTAATAACCAATATCCATGATCGAACCATTGGAGAACTCGGGCAAAAAGGTATTGGGCATCTCACCCTTGAGATATTTAGGGTAACGAGAGGAATACTGGCAGTAGCTGAGCACCGCTTTACGGATAGCGCCAATCTGCGATAGCTCTTGTTTGAGAACGGAAAAATTGGGCAAATGTGGGGTTATAAAGGCCTCGAATAATACTACGCCATGCTGTTTGGCAACTTGATACATCTGCTGTGCTAATGAGAAATCAGAAGCCAGCGGCTTCTCACAGATAACATGTTTGCCCGCTTGCATCATTTGAATCGACTGTGGACCATGCAGTACATTCGGGCTGGCGATGTACACGGCATCCACATTGTCACTCTCACCTAGGCTCTTAAGGTCAGTAAACAAAGCAGGAGCATCGTATTTTTCGGCAAATTGTTTCGCCCTGTCCAGCGAACGGGAATAAACCGCTACTAGCTGAAATTCCCCCGTTTTTAATGCCCCTTCGATAAATTGGTCAGTAATCCAGTTGGTTCCAATAACGGCTAAGCGAATCATCATCATATCCTTTCATTATTTTCACCTATTATCTGGAGTTACTCCGCAGGAAGCAATGTTAACCTCACCACTTATTATTTTCAGGTGGCCATTATTTTTAGGTAACCAAAATAAAGAAAACCCCACTAAGCTCTCACTTAGTGGGGTTCCAGTTCTTACTCGCAGCAATCCAGCTACTGATAAGTGCTCCCTGCATCAATTCCTTGATAGTCTGCTGATTCCCTCAGCGCATTCCCTTTCATCGCCTTCCTAGCGGTGTCCTTAACTCCGTCGTCCCGACAGATTTGTGCACTTTTCCTTTGCACCGTCCATTAACTTTCCTTGATAACCATCCTAGTTATTCAGCATCCAGCTAATGTCCTTCGCTATCCTTGCCGATCATTCTTCCTGAATTATCGAATCTTCGTCCTGAAGATGACCTATCCTTGGGTCTTTCCTGTTCCGTGTCCGCTTCCTGCTGACAACTTCAGATTACGGATTTCACTTTTTTCAGCAATCCCCCACCTGTTGTTTTTTCTCTACCAGAAAGACACAAAATGACAATTATCATTTAAATTCAAATAATTACAAAAATTCAATCTCTTTTTATTGCATAGCAAAACGTTAAAGTCTCACGATACGTGTAAGAGATCTCTCACAAACTTAATCCTATAATTGCCTATCGCCGTAGCTAAGATACCCGCACGAAATGAGATAGAGCTCTCACTCTAATACTGATTGGCACGGCTGAATTCTGTTTAGAAATGAGAATTGCTCTAGACTAAGTGTGAGAAAACTAGGATATTGATGTCGATCTTAATCACATATCTCCCTCGCTACTGAGGAAATGCAAGAAAATCGTCAGAGGAACAACACATGATTTCGAAATGGGCACAGCGCTTTTACCAAATGGCAGAACTTGTTGGCTCTTGGAGTAAAGATCCCTCCACGCAAGTCGGCGCAGTGATCACTAAGCAAAATCGCATCGTTTCGGTTGGATTTAACGGTTACCCGCATGGTATTTCAGACAGTGCAGGCACCGATGATCGTGATATGAAATACCTCAAAACACTGCATGCTGAGGAAAATGCCATCCTATTCGCCAAGCGTGATTTGGATGGTTGCGAAATTTATGTGACACATTTTCCTTGCCCAAACTGTGCAGCAAAAATCATTCAAACTGGGATTTCCGCAGTACACTGCCCAGAGCAAACAGAAGACTTCTTATCCCGTTGGGGTGATAAGATCAAAGTCAGCCAAGATATGTTTTTACAAGCGGGTGTTAAAGTAAACTGGCTACCGCTCAGTGATTTGAAATAATTAATCAATGGTCAAAAAAAACCGCCCTACCAAATTGGAAGGGCGGTTTTTTCTTTTAACGAGTTAGCGTGACAACTTTTACTGAAGCTGAATTTTCTTAATCATCCCAGCTTCAGCATGGCCGGGGATATTGCAGGCGAACTCAACATTATTATCACCATGGAAGTGCCATAACAGTTGTTTCGCTTTACCCGGTGCCACGGTGACGGCACTGCCACCATCATGTTTATGATTGCCCATTTGGCGCATCATTTCTCGGTGTTTTAGCTGCTCGTCGGCTGAACCAATCGAAAATTCGTGCTCAATTTTACCTGTGTTCATAACGACAAATTGCACCACATCATCAGGTTCAATATTCACCTCCTTTTTGAAGGTGATTTTCATGTCATCCGAGAGTAAAACATGCACCACTTTATCGGGTTTGGCTCCTTTGGCAGGCATGCCGACTTCTGACATGTCATCCATCGCCATGTTCATCGTGTCTGTTTGCTTCATCACCATGCTGCCATGATCCATTTTGCTATGGTCCATTTCAGCCATGACAGAAGAGGTGAATAACGCTAGTGAAAGTGTGATTAGTGTTTTTTTCATTTTGATTTTCCTTAAATTCATCCAGTTACTATTTATTTTCCGATTAGTGCTTAGCTTTTACTTTGCCAGCTGCACGCTATTTGAGTGTTGCGATTTCACGGTTTTTCCATAACTTGAATACCGCGGGTAGAACCAATAATGTGAGCAATAGTGCTGAAGCCATGCCTCCAATCATGGGGGCGGCAATGCGCTGCATTACCTCCGAACCGGTTCCCGTGCCATACATAATCGGGATCAGGCCAATAATAACTGTCAGTACCGTCATCATGACTGGGCGCACGCGCTGTCCTGCTCCTTCGCCAATTGCATTGATGAGATCTTGGCTGTCAATGGCCGCACCATTTTCCTGTGCATCAATTTTTTTGTAGTGCCAAGCTTGGTTTAAATAAACGAGCATGATCACGCCAATTTCTACCGCAACACCTGAAAGTGCAATAAACCCCACCCCCACGGCGATTGAAAAGTTGTAGCCAAGGTAGTGCATCAACCACACGCCACCCACCATCGCCAGCGGCAATGTCGCCATAATGATCAACACTTCTCCGATTCGACGGAAACTGAAATAGAGTAGCAACATGATGATTGCGATCGTGATCGGTGCGACGACACCCAAGCGTGCTTTGGCTCGCTCCATGTATTCATATTGACCAGACCACACGAGAGAATATCCCGCTGGCAGCTGTAATTGCTCCGCTACCGCTTGTTGCGCCTCTGCCACATATGAACCGAGATCGCGTCCATCAATATCGACAAAGACCCAGCCGTTTGGCCGTGCGTTTTCGGTTTTGATCATTGGCGGGCCGTCTTCGTAGCGAATATCAGCCACATCGGCCAAGGCCAAACGTGCACCGTTTTGAGTCACCAAAGGTAAGTTTTGCAGCTTCACTACCGAATCACGGTAATCTTGCGGGTAACGTACATTGATCGGGTAACGCTCTAACCCCTCAATGGTTTCCCCTACATTCATGCCCCCCACTGCGGTTGAAACCACTTGTTGCACATCTTTAATGCTTAGCCCATAGCGCGCCGCTTGTAACCGATTGATGTCTATCGTTACATAACGTCCACCAGCCACACGTTCAGCATAAACCGATGCCGTGCCTTGAACGCGGTTAAGGATAGGTTCAAGTTGTGCACCGATGGTTTCAATCTGTTTGAGATCGGGACCCGCTATCTTGATACCAATCGGCGTTTTGATCCCTGTAGCTAACATATCGATGCGTGTTTTGATTGGCATCACCCACGCGTTGGTTAACCCCGGAAATTGCACTAAGCTGTCAAATTCCTTACGTAGCGATTCTGTGGTTACGCCTTCACGCCATTGATCGCGAGGTTTAAGTTGGATCACCGTTTCAATCATGGTTAAGGGCGCGGGATCGGTTGCGGTTTCTGCACGCCCCATTTTGCCCCACACGGTTTTGACCTCTGGTATGGTTTTGATGAGTTTATTGGTTTGCTGCAATAGCTCACGCGCCTTACCAATCGAGATCCCCGGATAGGTTGTCGGCATGTACATGAGATCGCCTTCATCTAATGGCGGAATAAACTCACTGCCTAATTTGCTCATTGGGTAATAAGCGGAAGCCATTAATGCCAAAGCCAATACAATCATGCTTTTGGGATAACGCAAACTCAGGTTGAGTAGTGGACGATAAAGTGCCACAAGCCCTTTATTGATAGGATTTTTGTGCTCGGAAATAATATTGCCACGCACAAAATAGCCCATGAGTACAGGGACGAGCGTGATCGCTAAACCTGCCGCAGCGGCCATGGCATACGTTTTGGTGAACGCCAATGGCGAGAACATCTTGCCTTCTTGGCCTTCGAGTGCGAAGACAGGCACAAAACTTAACGTAATGATAAGTAGTGAGAAAAACAGCGGCGCGCCAACTTCTTCAGCGGCTTTACCGATCACCTGCCAGCGATTTTTATCGGTCAATGGCGTGCGTTCAATGTGTTTATGCACATTTTCGATCATCACAATCGCCCCATCGACCATAGCACCGATAGCAATGGCGATCCCCCCAAGTGACATGATGTTGGCGTTGATGCCTTGCCAGTGCATCACAATAAACGCCGACAAAATGCCCACAGGCAAACTCAAAGCAATCACTAATGATGAGCGGATATGGAATAAAAACAGCGCACACACGACCGCAACGACAATGAACTCTTCTGCTAGCTTATGCCAAAGGTTTTCAACGGCTTGATTGATCAAGGTTGAACGATCATAAGTGGCAACAATTTCGACACCTTCCGGTAAGCTGCGTTGGAGATCAGTCAATTTCGCTTTGACGTCATCAATCACTTGGCTAGCATTTTCACCAAAACGCATCACGATCACACCTCCAACCGCTTCTCCTTCACCGTTAAATTCAGAAATACCACGACGCATTTGTGGGCCAAGGTTAATATCCGCCACATCACCTAACAATAATGGCGTTCCTTTGTCAGTCACTTTCAGTGGTAGCGCTTTAATGTCATCAATACTGGTCAGATAGCCGCTGGTGCGTACCATGTGTTCGGCTTCCGCAACCTCAATCACTGACGCTCCCGACTCTTGGTTACCATTTTGGATCGCCGCATTGATTTGTTGCAAAGTCAGGTTATAAGCGCGTAGCTTTGCCGGATCAATTTGCACTTGATACTGCTTAACCATGCCGCCAACGGTAGCCACTTCGGAGACACCATTCACCGTTTGCAGCTCGTACTTCAAAAACCAATCTTGCAAACTGCGTAGCTGCGCAAGATCGTGTTGGCCGGTTTTATCTTGCAGTACATAACTGTAGATCCAGCCAACCCCCGTCGCATCCGGCCCCAAGGTTGGTTTGGCATTGGGTGGCAGTTTTGGCGTCACTTGGCTTAGATATTCCAATACCCGCGAGCGAGCCCAATACATATCGGTTTTATCATCAAAGATGATGTAGACGTAGGAATCACCGAAGAATGAATAACCACGAACCGTTTCTGCCCCCGGAACGGCAAGCATCGCCGTTGTGAGCGGGTAAGTGACCTGATCTTCCACTACCTGCGGCGCTTGGCCGGGATAGCTGGTTTTGATGATCACTTGCACATCTGAGAGATCCGGTAAAGCATCAACAGGCGTATTCTTTACACTGTAAAGTCCGCCCAAAGTGAGAAACAGAGCCGCCACCAACACCAGAAATCGGTTATTGATCGACCAACGAATAATCGCACCAATCATTGTTGACCTCCTAACGTTTCTGCTGCAGTCATGTTCGCCGCATTGCTTATCTGCTCACTCGCTTCCAGTGCTTTCAGCACGTATTCATCACCCTGCTTTGCCACTAGAAATCGAACCCTTTGCCCTTCAGCAAATAAGCTGAGATCCAACGTCTCCTCAACCGTGAAATTGATCTGACCCGCTTGCCAACCCCATTTGCTTACTGGTTTGTAATTGAGAGTGATCATCCCAAAATCTGCCATCAATGTACTGACATCACCGGTTAACCACGCTTCATTCATCGCTTCTACTCCGTTAATTCGCGACAAATCAGCGCTTTGGCTTGACTCCGAATCCAGCAGAAAATGCGCCGACGTGACGACCGTGTCTTGCTCCGTTAACCCTTGTAAAACTTCAAGGCGCTCGCCTGCTTCGCGGCCAACTTCAACCCTTGCTGAACGGTATTTGCCATTTCCTTCAGCAAGTACGACTCGCGTAATGCCGCCCGAATGAATGACTGCTGATTTAGGAATGGTGAGCACCGCTTGTTGCGATACGGGCTGCAAAGCGATATTGGCGAACATGTTAGGCTTCAACTCCCCCTTCGGATTGAGAAATTTCAAACGCATACGCAGCGTTCGGGTTTTCGGATCCAAAATGGGATAGACGTAATCTATCTTCCCTTGCCACTCCTTGCCGGGAATAGCATCCAGTGTCATTGACGCTAAACTACCCGACGTAATCCAATGTGCTTGGCGCTCGAATACCTCAGCATCAACCCACACTTCGTTTAAAGGACCTGCGCTTATCACCGCTTGCGCTGGCGATAAGTAACCCCCTTCGCGAATATTCAAACTCGCAATCACCCCATCAGCAATGGCTTTGACCTCTATCGATTGAGTGGCTTTGCCTCGAGCGATAATCTGTCTGATCTGTGCACGATCAACCCCCAGTGAAACCAAACGCTCGGTTGCGCCTTTCAGTAAACTTTCACGGCTGGCTCGATGAGCATTTAACAGCTCCTCCTGCGCTTTAACCAGCTCCGGTGAGTAGAGCGTAAATAAGACATCGCCTTTACGAACCTGCTCTCCAACCGCATTAATGTTCAGTTTTTCAACCCAACCGGCAACGCGAACGTTCGTTTGCCACAATAAACTGTCATCAAATGCAATGTAGCCCACTGTCTCAATACGTGGAGATAACTGCGTAAACACCACGGGTTCCGTTTTCACACCCAAGTTATTTTCGACCGCAGCACTGATGGTCACCGTGCCACTCTTCTCTTGTGCTTGCGTCGGCGATTCGGTGTACACCGGGATGAGGTCCATCCCCATCGGCGACTTACCCGGTTTATCACGTTTATAGTTTGGGTCCATCGGCGCAACCCAATACAGCGGTTCAGACATCGCATTGGTTGAGTTCATTGCCTCCATATCATGACCAGACAGGTATTGATTGATACTAAACCCCAGTAATCCACCTATCGCTAAGGAAAGTACGGCTATGTTTAATGATTTCATTGAGTTCTCCTACTTTTCTACAGGCGTAAGTGTTTCTAAAGAGGTAAGTGAAGGGGCAATAGCTTGAAAATCGAACCCATTTAATAGATAAGCGAGGTTACTTTTGGTTAGATTTAAATCGGTCATTAGGCGTACTTGCTCTAATTGCAGCGCTAGTTCATCGCTGGCGGCACTGACGACATCATTAAACTGGGAAGTATTGTTTTCATAGCCTCTCTCAACCGCTTGAGTGCGGGCTTTCGCTTGCGTTAATAAGGTGGTTTGATAGCGCGATAAACGCTGTTCGAGGTTCATTTTATCAACCAATAAGGCATTCACTTTGGCGTTCATCTGCGCCAATAGAACATCACGCTGTGATTTAGCCGCGCCCACTTGATATTGCGCCGCAGCGTGGTTTCTATCTTGGCGGTTCCCCGTAAACAGCGGGATATCCATGGTGAGATAAGCACTGACCATATCGGCTGCGGGTCCGCCTTGCATGCTGTTTGCTTGGCGATAGGCGTACATCACTTCCAAACCAAACTGAGGTTGATAGGCCGTTTGTGCTATTTCGACTTGCGTTTGGTTGGTGTGAATTGCCGCTTCTGCCATGCCGACCATCGGGTGAGTGACCAACAAAGCGTAGTGAGTGGTACTGTCGTTAACCGTAACCAATTGCGCATCTAAACGGGACCAGTTCACTGACTCTTCAGCGGCTAACATAGGCTGTTCAACCAACCAAGCGCTACCTAACCATTCGGATAATTGCGACACAATGCGTTGCTGCATTTGTTGATTGGCTTGTAATTTTTCGTCCAACTTGGAAACTTGTAACTGCGCTTGCAGCAGATCTTGCGCTTCGCTTTTACCTAATGAATAGTTCGTTTCAATAAAACCAGCCAGCTCACGCATTAAGGTTTGGTTTGCCCGCACGATACGTTCAGCGCGTTGTTGGTAGCCTAACTCTAACCATAATTGAGTCATGCTGTTTGCCACTTCCAACTCACGTAAATTAACCTGAAGCGCAACGCCAGTGGCTTGTTGCTTTGCTTTTTTCGCTTGTAATGCCAAGCTTGAACCCCGTTCAAACTGCTGCATTAAGCCCACAGAAATGTTAGTCATAGGATCTTCATCAAACTTAAAACTATCAATGGGCAAACCACCAAAGCCAACTTTGATCTTAGGATCCATCAGGGTTGAACTGGCCATTCCAGTTTCTTGTATTGCTTGAGATTGAGCAAAATATTGCTTGCGGACGGCATCATTCGCTAATGCAGCGTCAATCAGCTGAGCTAATTGTTTTGCATGCGAATCTGGCTGAGCCATCGCGGCTTGTGGGGCTGCATTCACCATCAAGGGGAATGACAAAACGCCCACTATACTGATCGACCAAGCGATCACAGAGAGTTTAAGGTTCACAATAAAATTCCATCTTTCATGCATCGCAAAAGGTTGAGATGCAACAGAGAGTCACGAACCTAGTTAAAGGCCGCACAAACACGCCATAGGCGTAATGAAAAGGAAATTAAACGATAGGGGGACGGTAAAGTGAGCGGGCGACCATCACAATGCCACGCGTTGCTTCTGCATTGATCAACAATAAAACCGCGTGAGGTGTGAAGGGTTGGTGTTCAGTGATAAAGAAAGCTAACGTGGTCATGCACATGACGCTGCAACAGGAATCAACACCTTGGCCGCTGTGATCGATACAATCGTTACTCATCGCTGATGAAATCATATCACTTGCATCGGAATCATGGTGCGCAGCGTTCATATTTGAGCAGTGTTGCGGCGGGTTTGCATCGTCAGTCACTGAATGTGATACAGCCGAAATCGGTGACATTGTGATCGCCATTAAAGGTGCGCTAGACACTAAGCTTGAAGCAAGCAGCGTCATCATCACCAACATGGAAACCCAAATTGTATGCAGCGAAAGTTGCATATCCAATATCACTATCTGACTGAAAACTCCCACAGACTAAAGCTTGCCCTAGGGGTAAGGTCAATTAATTTAAATTTCGAAAATCGATAAAAATAGCGATTAGGCTATCTTCTCAAGAGTTCGCCACTTGCAGATCGCTAAAAATATCAAAAAGTTGCTTGGATTTATAAGGTTTGGGCAAATACGCATCCATGCCCGCGTCAAAGCAGCTTTTAATATCCTCCTCCAAAACGCTGGCGGTTAAGGCGATAATAGGTAATTTTTCAACGCCTTGCTCTTTTTCCCATTCGCGGATTTTCTTCGTCGCGGTTAAGCCATCCATCACTGGCATCATGCAGTCCATTAACACCGCAGCAAAATGTCCCCCTTGGGTGATGGCATCTACCGCTTCTTGCCCGTTGTTGGCCACCACATAACCAATCCCTGCTTTTTCAAGGAAGAAGCTGGCGATTTTTTGATTCATCAAATTGTCTTCAACGATCAAAATACGCTTATGATTGCACTCTAAGTAGTCTAACTGACTCTCCTCGACTGGCGTTAAATCCGTCTCTGTATCGGCCACTAATGCTTTGAGGGCACGTTCAAAACGCGCCCCTAAAAAAGGCAACGTGATACTTGCCTGCGCAAGATGAATTGCGTCTTTGTTGACGAACAAGTGATGCTGCAGAACCACTATTTTTGCACTTGAAAAATGCTCACGCAGCGCAATGAGATCCGATTGCATGCTGTGGCTTAAGCTTTGGCAATATAAAATACATACGGCGCTAAACCCACTCTTGACTGCTTGTTCAACATCACGCGCTTCATTGAGTTGAATCCCCCATTGAACGCATTCACGCCGAATAGCGGATGAGTGGTTAGACATATTGGTAATTAACAACGCCTGCGTGGCAAGAGGCTCAACTTGCGGCTGATCTTCGGCAACCTCAATCGGGACGACAAATTCAAAGCAGCTACCTAAGCCTTTAGTGGACTGTACATGAATGTCACCCTGCATCAGATCGACTAATTGACGGCAGATAGCCAACCCTAACCCAGTCCCACCAAAACGACGGGTAATACTGCTATCTTCTTGAATAAATGGATCAAAAATCGTGTTCAACATCTCTTTATCGATACCACTTCCCGTATCGGATACAGCAAAACGTATCGAGGTTATATCGCCCGTTTCTAAGGTTAAACCCGTGTTGACATAACCATCTTTGGTAAATTTCACCGCATTGGACAACAAATTCATCAAGACCTGCTTCAGACGATATTCATCCGCGATGATAAAACGAGGTAATGTAGGGTCGAGATAAATATTAAGCTCGATATGCTGGCTCAACGCTTTCGCGTTCACCAAGTTCACCGTGTCGTATACCAATTCAGCGAGTTCAAAGCGATGCGGAGCAAGCTCCAAGTTGCCTGATTCAATTTTAGATAAATCGAGAATATCGTTAATCAAGATCAGCAACGCTTGCGAAGAGGTATCAATATCGGCCAGGATTTCACGCTCATTCCCCGTAAACTCGCTGCGTGACAATATTTCAGTCATACCGATAATGCCATTAAGAGGCGTTCGGATCTCATGCGACATATTGGCTAAGAACGCGCTTTTGGCTCGATTAGCGGCAATTGCCGCTTCCTTTGTTTCCACCAAAGCACTCTCGTACTGTTGCTGTTTCTCAATAATATGGTTGAGATTGATTGTAAAACGGGAAAACTCATCTTTGCCATCAATCGGGATCTGTTCAATGCCGTTCTGCTTTTCACGCAATCGACTCATGGTATTGATGATCCGCTTGAGCTTTGACGAGATGCGAGATGAGGTACTTGCTCCTAGCACAAACAGCAGCGCCAACACGGCTAACAGCGATGCCGATATACTTAACATACCCATTTTTTCTTGCTGGAGACGCACATTCAGTTGAGCCGATAAGTGTTGGTTGACACTTTGCACCAGTTTATCTATCGCCAAGTAACGCTCTTCCACATTTTTGACATAAGAAGCTAATGCTTGAGGATCGGCTTCATTACTAACGATTTTTTCGCGAATCAAGGCGGCTTGGCGAAATTCAGGTTGCGTAAACAACTGCACCAGTTGTTCGAGTTGAGCACCGTTATCAATGATACGTTCGAAGTATTGTTGCTGGCGCTCAACAGCTTGAAAGTATTCTGTTTGTCGAGATTGAAACACCTCTTGATCCATGGTTAATTCTTTGATTAACCACGCCTCTTTTTGCACCCAAAATGCAAACCAATGCAGGTCGCTATACACCAGATCCAAGGTATGGATATCAACAGGCGCAAGAAAACTGTTGGTTTTTTGCAGATCGGCCATCACTTCATACAAAAGATTAAATACTTGGCGGCCTAATTCTAGGGTCTCGCTTTGTGAGGCCGACGGCAACTCATCCAACAAATGGTGAAGGTCAAGCACACGGTTTTCTATCAATGTACGGTTGCTTTTACTCCCAAAATGACTATTTGTAGAACCTGTATCCAGCACAATTTTATCCAGCGATTCAGCTAACTCCTGCTTGAGCTGCGGCCGAGAGTCCTCGCTATTTTCGCTGCGCAGCTGCGCACTGAGCAAGGTATAAAAAAGGGCAGAACTGGTGGTGACCTGATTGATTGCCCCAATCTTTTGGTTCAACACATGGTATGTGTCTAAACGGCTTTCAAATGGGAGGAATAGACGCCATGCCACAGCCAGAATAACCAGTGTTGGTATGAGGCAGAGTAAGAACAAGCGTGCCTTAATTGAGAAGTGGGTAAGTATTACCATTGTTATCATCCTTGGAAGTAATACATCCTAGCCAATGGTTAAATAGTAGACGCTATTTTATGCGTCTGCGCTCTTATTAAGATAAAACCAGCGCGGTAACGAAAGCGTTGCCCGTCACGATTCATCCAATAAGCGTGATGGTGAATTAACCGAAAACTCACCACATTTTAAGATAACAATTTGAATCTAATCTCATTTTTATGAAAAAGGAAAAACCTCAGGCATCAAATATTTGAAGCAGACCATTATCATCACAAAATAAGTCGCGACTTTAGAATTTGTCAATATCTCTAACCACCGCCAAAAAACACTCAATACGCTGATTTTTACCTAGTTTTCAGTAAAAAATGTCGCCATTATTTTTGCTAGCAGAATAACCATTCCACATTTACAATCCGGCCACATAAAAACAACAATAAACATCGACTTGTATCTCAGCACAGATGACCGTGCAAGATACGCGTTCACCAGCCCTACACTGTGAACATTACTGCTTAACATAACGTGAAAGGTCCCAAGTCAATATGAGCCCAGAGAAACATCTCTCAGACTGGCAAGCCAGCCAAACGATTGCTGAATCTATGTCTCCCCTCATCGGTCAGCTTTATCGCCAACAAGGTGTTGAAGTGGTTTTATTTGGAAAAACACTCATCAACGCCACCACCATTGATATCATCAAGGCACATCGTGTTGTTCGTCGCTACACAGGTGAGGCGCTTTCAACCCAGCAAACGATGCCGATTTTACAAAAACTGACCACGCTTGCTCTGTCGCCATGTCGTATCGACATTGGCCAACTTGCTCATCAATTTTGGCAACAACATGATGATGAACATGGCCTTGAGGATTACCTGCTAACGGCGCTTAATGGTGCGTTGAATGGTGAAACACTCAGTGAACCTAAGGATGTGGTGCTGTACGGTTTTGGCCGTATTGGTCGCTTGCTGACTCGTCTTTTGATAGAAAAAAGTGGCCCGGGCTATCCACTGCGCTTGCGAGCGATTGTCGTTCGTGGGGGTAAAGCAGGGGATTTAGAAAAACGGGCAAGCTTGCTACGCCGTGACTCAGTTCATGGTCAGTTTAACGGCAGCATCATCATCGATGAGGCTCGCAAGGCCATTATTGCCAACGGCAATTATATCCAAATCATCTACGCCAATAAGCCACAAGAGGTTGATTATTCACACTATGGTATTCATAACGCGTTAGTGGTCGACAATACTGGTGTTTGGCGTGATAGCGAAGGGCTTAGTCAACACTTGAGCTGCCAAGGTGTGAGTAAAGTGCTGCTGACAGCACCCGGCAAAGGTGAGATTAAAAATATCGTGTTCGGCGTAAACCACGCTGATATTCAGCCCGAAGACACCATTATCTCAGCCGCCAGTTGCACCACCAACGCTATCACGCCAGTATTGAAAGCGATTCATGATCAATATGGCGTACTTTCTGGCCATATCGAAACGGTGCACTCTTTTACCAATGACCAAAACCTTATCGACAATTTCCATTCAGGTGAACGACGTGGCCGCAGCGCATCACTCAACATGGTGTTAACCTCAACGGGTGCCGCCAAAGCAGTTGCAAAAGCGTTACCTGAACTCGCGGGTAAGTTAACCGGTAATGCAATTCGTGTCCCCACGCCAAACGTGTCGATGGCCGTGGCTAACCTCAACTTAGCCAAAGCAGTGAATAAGCAAGATCTTAACGCATATCTACGTGAAATGGCGCTTAGCTCGCCACTTTCAGCACAAATTGATTACACCGACTCAACAGAAATTGTCTCCAGTGATTTGGTTGGCTCTCGCCATGCTGGCGTAGTTGATGGCGCAGCGACGATCGCTCAAGATAACCGTTGCGTACTCTACATTTGGTATGACAATGAATTTGGCTACAGCGGCCAAGTTGTACATTGTATGGAGCAGATGATGGGCGTTCGTTACCGAACTTTCCCAACTACCGCCCAGTAAACGGCTTAATATTATTTTTATCTCCACAACATAATAATAGTGAGTGTTTATCTCACCTCCCCCTGCTTGCCGCCTTTTGATATAAGGCGGCTTTTTTATGAAGTGATCAGTTCAATGAGATTTCAACGTCCGAAACTAATGTGCTTGAACACGCTAAGGCATAGCCTTGTTCACGCAGCGCCTTCTAGTCATTCAAAGCCTAAGGTTGCAAAATATTCATCAAGTTTCGATGAGTAATGCTGGTGCAGTTGGTCCGATATAAATTTCTTTCACACCCAATGCGAGTAGCGTCAGATCGATAACGATCGCCTTTTGTTCAAACCAAGAAAGAACTAATGTCAGTGGGAGTTCATTCACACCACAAACAAAGACACCAAAATGACTCAAAATTTGAACTACCTGTCAGAGTCCCAATATTATTGGGGGAATGAACGTCGTCCATACCACTCCAAAAAATTAGAGACACAACATTCATGTTGGATTCATCTTGGCTGCGTTAACCTAGCTTCAATTCAGAAAGAGGTACAGGTTATGAATAGATTTATTGTGACTACATTTGCGCTGGTTGTAGGGTTTTTCGCGTTGATGCTGAGTTTGCTGCTCGCCATTCCTCTCGCTATTGCGGCGATCATCACTGGCAAACGTATAGAAAAGTAGCTCAAGCGCCACACCTTTACGTCAAAAAGCGGCTACATTATTGAAGGTGAATATGAAGAAAAAACTCAAGCACACTATCGATGAACAACCCTATTCGCACTCTTTCATTGGCACGGCGAAACTCATTAGAAGCGGGAGGCATTTCCTCCCGTTTTTTTGGTATTAGCTAAAGAGTCATGACGACACGGATGGCAAGCGCAATCAGTACTACGCCCGACAAACGGTCAATCAATACGGCACGCGCGCGCAGTTTATCGAGTAATATTGGGCTAGAAAGAATTAAGGTGATGAACGTATACCAAAGCCCGTCCACTAAAAATGGTGTTAACACAATAATAGCTTTGCTGCTCAGTTCGTTGCCGATGGCGACAAATTGACTGAATAACGCGATGAAAAATAACGCGATTTTAGGACTAAGCAGAGAAATCAATAATCCCTCTTTAGCCGACTGCCACACACTGACTGTCTCACCCGATTCTAATTTAGCCGCCACGCCCCCTTTTGAACGTAATGCATTGATACCCAAATAGGCCAAATACAACGCGCCTGCATAGCCTACTGTCTTAAACAGTAAGGGGGATTGATGCAGTACAACCGCTAAGCCAATTAAGGTAATGAAGGCATAGACACCAATACCAAATGCGTGCGCCCACGCCGTTGCAAACCCATTTTTACGCCCACCAGCGAGGCTATGTTTGGCCACCATCGCTAGGCTTGGCCCTGGCGACATCGCGCCTAAAATACAAATGGTAAATAGTGATAACCAAACGGTGAATGTCATGGATTTCTCGCTGTTGTTTCGGTGATTTAAGGTAATGACGATAACGAAATGACTCGCATAACGCTACCTGAATGTGGCGCTGCCCAAACGGCCTGATATTGCAGGTGAGCCGTTGCACTCAATGGGCGTAAGCAAACTGAGATAGATGCATATTATTTCGCTTCAGCGTATGCTAACCGCCAGAACGATATTTGGGAACGGAAGCCGTGAATAAGTTAAAACAAGAGATCACCTTGCTGTCTGGTATTGGACAACTTTCCACCACTTTAATGGGAACAGGGTTATTTATGATCCCAGCGATTGCCGCTGGTATTGCAGGTGAGCCGTTGCACTCAATGGGCGTAAGCAAACTGAGATAGATGCATATTATTTCGCTTCAGCGTATGCTAACCGCCAGAACGATATTTGGGAACGGAAGCCGTGAATAAGTTAAAACAAGAGATCACCTTGCTGTCTGGTATTGGACAACTTTCCACCACTTTAATGGGAACAGGGTTATTTATGATCCCAGCGATTGCCGCTGGTATTGCAGGTGAGCTCTCACTGTGGGCATGGCTACTGCTGTTTGTGGCGATTTGCCCGATTGCACTGACGTTTGCAGCTCTGGGTAAGCGTTACCCTAACGCCGGCGGAACCGCCTACTTTGTCCGCCAAGCTTTTAACGCTAAGTTGGAACGCTCGGTTGCTTGGCTTTTTGTCAGCGTGATCCCTGTCGGCGTTCCGGCCGCTGTCGCATTGGCGGCAGGCTTTGCTCAACAACTCCTCCCTGCGCCACTCAACTCGGCGATGATGGCGCAAGTATTAACCGTACTGTTGCTGATTGCGGTCAATTTGGCGGGCACCAAATCTTCCGGGCAGTTACAAACCGTTATTGCGCTGAGCATTTTCGTATTAGTTGGTGCTTTTTTCTGGATAGGCGATGTTGGTGCTGCAGATTTAACCATGCCCACACTCAGCACGGACAGTATTTGGCCAATTGGAGCCGCACTCGGAGTGATGTTCTGGTGTTTTGTTGGCATTGAAGCGTTCGCTCATATGGGAGAAGAGTTTAAAAACCCACAGCGCGATTTTCCGATCGCGATCATTGTCGGCTGCTTTGTGGCTGGAATCACCTATTGGGCATGCTCGGTGGTCATCCTTAAATTTGGTGCGTATGGCAGCGCAGAATTTGATAGCACCTCCATTCCTTGGCTGAGCGAACAAATTTTTGGTAGCAGTTTGGCAACGGTGATAAGCCTTATCGGCTTTTTTGCATGCTTTGCGAGCATCAATTTATACACCCAAAGCTTATCTCGCATGGTGTGGGCACAAGCAAGGCAATATCGACCAGAAAGCGCAATCGCCAGAATTTCAAGCCGCGGCGTCCCAGCCAATGCAACCATTGCTGTTGGAGTGGTATTAATGGCTTCTTGCCTGCTTGGTGAATGGTCTGGTCTCAATCTGGAATTTTTCCTAAAACTTGCGAATAGTATCTTTGTCTTAGTTTATCTGTTAGCGATGTTCGCCGCTTATAAATTGCTCAGTGGCATCAACAAACTGTTGGCGGCAATTTCGTTGATCCTCTGCACTGCGGTATTTATCTGCTTAGGCTGGTCAATGCTGTATGCTCTGACTATCTTCATTTTGCTCTCTTTACCTTGGCAACGTTTGGCAAGAAGAAGTCAGCCGAAGCAAGAGCTTTAACGTATCGCTTACCTTGCGGTATTACCATGACCACTTAAGTGTGCATCATTCTGTAAATAAAAAATTTTGCCAAACAAAAGGCTCTCAATACAGAGAGCCTAAAAAATAGCAAGGGGAGGATATTAAATTTAAGTGCGGATGTGCTTAATCGCGCTGTTTAATTCATCGACATTACGTTGCAAATCAACAACGACTGGCCCGAGTTGATTGATGGCAACGTTCATATCCCCCGAAAGGGCTTTAATGTTACTAAGATTGCTGGAAATTTCGTCGCTCACAGCCAATTGCTCTTCTGTCGCAGCCGATATCGACGTATTCAATTTATGGATCTCAATCGCCGATCCTTGGATGGTACCAAGCGCTTCGTTCGCCACCGACATATTAGAGCGCGTTGACTGCATTTTATCAGCACTCACTCGGATCGTTTTGGTCGATTGTTCTGCTTTCTCTTGCAGCATCGAAATCATGCTCTCGATCTCACCCGTCGATTGTTGAGTTCGTTGGGCAAGTGAGCGTACTTCATCCGCTACCACCGCAAAACCGCGACCTTGCTCACCCGCACGAGCAGCCTCTATCGCCGCGTTCAATGCCAGTAGGTTGGTTTGTTCAGCAATCGCTTTAATCACATCAAGCACATTACCAACGTTATTAGACTCATTCGCAAGTTGCTGGATGATCTCGGATGTTTTGGTAAATTCACCCTCTAATTCACCGAATTCATGGGTCGTTTTATCAAAGACCTGTTTACTGGTACTGGCTTCTTTTTCCGCGCTGCCCGCATACTCTTCTGCCATGGTGGTGCTTTCCGCCACGCTAGAGAGCGCCGATGTCATCTCTTCCATCGCCGTCGCCGCCATTTCAAGTTCTTGATTTTGCTGATTCGCCACTTTGACGTTTTGTTTGGTGACATCGCTTATCGTTTCAGAGATGGCCGAAATGGTGTGGTTTACCTGGTTTATTTTGCTAATGGTGGTGGCATAACTACCAAGCACCTTATTAATGGTGCCGCCGATTATACCCAGTTCGTTGTGACTGTTATCGTCAACTCGCAAAGTCAAATCAGAATTTTTGTCTACTTGTTGTAGCAATTTAGCCATGGTATCAATCGGCTTCACTACTTTTCGGTTAACAATGGCATACCCAATAATGGCAATAATAAAAACACTAATTAAGGAGATATTTCCAACCAATACCGTACTTTTTACTTTCTGCGCCGCATCCATGAATTGTTTATTGGTTCGATTTTCTAATTCAATAAAGAACTTATCGATCGGAGCCATGATTTTGGCTTTCTCTTGATGGTATTCATTACTGTGTAAGAGAGAAATCGCCATATTACGGTCTGGCTCTTTTCTAACGGTGTAGTTGCCATTGCTATCAGGATAAAGCCCCTTAACCGCATTCATCGCTTTGACTTCCATGTTCACTAAGCCATCTGAATTAGCTTGAGCTTCTTTGAGCAAACTAAACTCTTGCTGAGTAAAACCAAGATCCGTCATCATTTGGTTGAGAGAGATATTCTTACCGTCTGCTTTAGGCTTTTGTCCATATTGCAGCACAAGGTCCCAATATATCGTGTGGTAGTTCTGCGGGCGAGGTTTCTTACCATTACGAATATCAAGAATATCCATGTACATTTTTTCGTATTTTTCATCGCCACTGACCACATAAGTCCGGCCTAACCGAGTTAAGTCATCAGAGCTTTGACGAAGCTCATCGGCCGCTTGGTAAGATTGATAACGAACTTGAGCCATATTATCAACTTGTTGCATCAGCCCATTGAGCTGCAATACCGTCACAACACTAATGACAATACCAATACCGATGACAGCAAACACGAGCTTCATGGTGTTGTTGATATTCATAAAAGTATCCTTCTTCATTTATCAACGAAATTATTTCTGTTTATTCATTATTATTATTGCTTTTAGCATAGGATGAGAATGGCCAAAATGTCGAATTTTACGCCACAATTATTGCATCAATTTTAAGCACCATCATACTTCAACTTATTTTTTCAGTCGGTACTGGCAACTGAGCCAATACCTCTTTAGCCGCTTCAAAATCAAAATCTTCAATCGCATGCATCAAACTTTTCTTTTGCTCGTCAGACCATAAATTGCATTGTTTAATTTGGTGGATCATATGAATCGCATCAGCATCGTAGTTTTCAACACATTGCACTAATTGTTGGTAGAGCAACGCAATATCACGGTGCTCTTGCTGCGGATGTAATTGTGTCTGCTCCCAATCTCTTAGCTCATCCAACAAAGTAGACATCAACTTTGATACCGTGTTGAGATCTTGAATGGCGGGTTTCGTATGTCGCTGTACTACCCCTTCCATCTCGTTGGCTAGCTGCGCAATAGGCTCAATCCCTAGATTAGCCGCTGAACCTTTTAGGGTGTGCATCACTCGCTCTGCCTCTTCCCACTGCCCCTTATCAATCAATTTAGGGAATTGCGCTATTTCTTGCTGCTGGCTGGCAAGGAAGTGATCCAATATTTCAAAGTATCGCTGCGCATTGCCACCAATTCGGAAAATCGCTTGCTCCACATCAATACCCGTCAATTCTGGGTAGCCAGTGCTCAGTTTCACTTGATCCGGTAATACCGTAGAGGGTACTGGCGTGGTTTCATTAGCCTTTAAATATTTGCGCAGTACCTGATACAAGCGCTGTACATCAATTGGTTTCGCCACATGATCATTCATACCTGCATTTAAACAGTGCTCGACATCTGAAGACATCGCATTGGCGGTCATTGCAACAATCGGTAGCGTTTTCCACTCCTCATGTTGGCGGATCTCTTTCGTCGCACTGATACCATCCATAATGGGCATCTGCATATCCATCAGCACTAAATCAAAAGCTTCTTTCTGCAGTTTCGTCAAAGCTTCTTGTCCATTATTAGCAAGAACAATGCTCAATTGAGTACTTTCTAACAGGCCGAAAGCCACCTCTTGGTTCACTTCGTTATCTTCTACCAAAAGCACTTTTTGCCCAATAAATGTTGGCCTTGTATCATGATCAAGATACTCATGGCTCTGCCTTAATTGCTCGATGCCGTAGCTGTCCATAATGGCATCAAGGAGATTTGATGGGTTCACAGGTTTCACAATCAAGGCATCGACTAATTTACTGTTTTCTCCCACCAAGGAGATTTCTCGGCCGTAAGCCGTGACGAGGAATCGTTTGGTGTTATCAAAAACACCCAATGGTTTCACTCTCTGCAGCAACTCTATGCCATTCATACCCGGCATATTCCAATCAATAAACAGCATATCAAAATGCGTATTGCGGATTTCATCGAGCGCCTCAAAACCGTTACTGACTGACTTCGCTTCAAAATGCATCGCATTGAGCAAGGTCATTAAAATATTGCGTGCCGAGTCATTATCATCGACTACCAACGCACGTTTGCCTGCTAGAGCGCTGAGTGGCTTAGCGATATCGCGCATTTTGGCTTCTTGCAGGCCACACTCAACCGTGAATTCAAAGGTGGATCCTGACCCTTCTTCACTGCGAACTTGAATGTCGCCACCCATCAATCCGACTAACTGTTTACTGATACTAAGCCCCAAGCCCGTGCCTCCATATTGGCGAGTAATGCTATTATCAGCTTGAGAAAATGCAGAGAATAGAGTGGCTACGTTAGATTCAGCAATGCCAATACCTGTATCAGAAACGGTAAACTTCAAGGTCACGTTGGCGTCATTTTGCCCCACGACTCGCGCCGAAACGATGATCTCCCCTTGTTCAGTAAATTTCACCGCATTGCCACATAAGTTAACGAGAACTTGCCCCAAACGCAGCGGGTCGCCCACTAAGCCCACTGGAATATGTGGGTCGATATCTAATAAAAACTCGATGTTTTTCTCTTGGGCTTTTAGCGAAATTAAGGTGGTGAGGTTATCCAATACCTCATCAAGGCTAAAATCAATGTGCTCAACATTCAGCTTGCCCGCCTCTATTTTGGAAAAATCCAAAATGTCGTTAATGATGCCAAGCAAGTTTTTCGCCGATTCATTAATCCGTGAAATGTATTTTTGTTGCGTAGGATTGAGCTCGGTGTTGAGCGCCAAATGTGCCATGCCCAAAATGGCATTCATTGGTGTACGGATCTCGTGGCTCATGTTCGCGAGGAAATCGCCTTTGGCTTGGCTCATAGCATCCGCAGTCTCTTTAGCTTCTCTTAATTGCTCTTCCATCTGCTTGCGATCCGTTAAATCAAGCAAAATTCCGACAATTCCAGAGACTTCACCGCGATTATTTTGGAAAGAAGCTTCGTATACCAACATCTCTCTTTTGTGGTGTGAAGCGTCATAGAGAGACAATTCGTAATCTTGCGAAGACTGCTCCTCTCCAAGCCTTTTATGTACTTGGGCAAAAATGGTCGCCGTTTCATTTTGAAAGATATCTTGCGGCGATTTACCGATAATTTGCTCGGCCGACAGGCCAACTAAATCCATAAACTTAGCGTTAATGGTCAGATACGTACCCGAGGCCGACAAGCAATACATGGGGTTCGGCGTCGCATCGAGGATCTCTTGATTCAGTTGAGATTGTTCGAGTACTTTCTGCTCGGCTCGTCGCTGAATTTCAATGTTTTGGCTCAATTGAATACTGACCGATAAGTCATCCAACATTTGCGATAACCACTGAAATTGCAAACTCGACAACGACCCGATAGTGCCAAGCTCTAGTAAAGCGACAGGATGCTGATTGACGTGCAGCGGCAAATAATACACTTCGTTAATGACTAACTTGCCACCGTTAAATTCAATGTGACAGTTGCCATCGAGTGCTTTCATCGCATAGGGCTGACCGCTGAGCAACACGCTAAGCTGCGTCGATGATGGATCGGTGTATTCTCTGGCCGAATGCTCACCATAACCCACTCCAGCCACTCGTTTTAATACGCCCTCTTGATAGATGTACATGCCAACCATTTCCAAAGGAAATTGATGCAGTAAGAATTGCGTAACTTCATTACACAAACGGTCCGTAGAATCGTTTTTGCGCAGGATGATATTGAAATCTTTAAGTAAAGTATTTTGGCTAAGCTGCTCAGCGATATGATGAAACACCACATTCAAACTGTCGATAAAATGTTGCAGCTCTGCATAGGCGGTTTGAGTGATGGTAAACGCGTAATCTTCCCGTTTGACTTGAGTCACAACCGTTTTGAGTAGCTGACTTAACGGATTGATGTAAAGACGCCACAGCAGAACAAAGGAGGCGATGATCACGCTGAGTAAGGTTAATACTAACGCCAAGCTTATCCATTCATAACGCAGCGCTTCGCTATCGGCACGTTGGATGTTTTGCTCCATGCGTTGCATGATCGATTGATGCGCAGAACCAATCGCCTGCATAATTTTCGCCTTTTCCGCGAAGTATTGGTCACCATAGAGAATAGCCCGAGCCAATTCCAGATCCGGCTCACCTGTGTCGACAAATTCGCCTTGGCTATTCTTTTTCCATCCTTTGATGGCCATGAAGGCTTCTCTTTCGAGTGACACCAGTGAATCAGACAAAGTAAGCGCATTTTTGAGCTCTAAAAACTCCACCGATTCAATGCCCGAAAGACGCATTCTATCGAGTAACGAAGGGTTGTCTGGTGCGCCACCCAGTGAGCGGGCAAGTAGTTTGTTTTGTGCAACGACATCCCAAAATTCGTACTCATTCCCTTTCGGTAACGGCACAGAACCATTTCTGACGCTCAGCACATAATTAAAAAGGTTGAGCCACTTTTCATCGCCAGTCGAAGCGTAGGCTCGGGCAAATTTGGTTAAGTGATCTGAGCTCTGCTTCAACTCTTGTGACAGACGATAGAAACGGTAAAGTTCGTCGTTCAGTTGTCGGCTCTCAGTTCTCAGAGCGGCTACTTTGTCGGTGATACTAAACATCGCAATGGAACATAATCCCATAGCAATAAATAAGACGGTGAATAAAGTTCGGATGGATCGCATGTGAAGCGCCTTCTTAATAATTTTCTCACTCTACTAACGCTGAGATTAGCTATAGTTATTGATAAGTTTAGACTTAAACCCAACCTTCGCCGCTCAATTGCTATTTTTTATTAGGAAAGACTCATGCCCATCGAAAACTTGGACAATTGTACCGTGTTAATCGTCGATGATTCGCCAGATAACCTTGCATTTATGTCACAGGGGTTGGCTAACCGATATCATGTCAAGGCCGCTAAATCAGGCCCGATGGCGCTCAGTATCTTAGACAAGTTTTCTATTGACCTAGTGTTACTCGATATTGTGATGCCGGAAATGTCAGGTTTTGAAGTCATACAAAAGATCATGGCAAACCCTAACACCCAAGACATCCCTGTGATTTTTCTGACCGCAAAAGATAACCCTGAAGATCAAAAACTGGGGTTTGAGTTAGGTGCGGTTGACTATGTATACAAACCCGTAAGCGTACCGTTGCTAAGAGCCAGAGTAGATACTCACCTGCAAAACAAAATTTCAAAAGACATACTGAAGAACCAAAATGGCTACTTGGAAAAAGAGGTGATCAAACGTTCAAATGAATTGGATAAAATGCAAGACGCGGTCGTGTATGCTCTCGCCAGTCTCGCTGAAACCAGAGACCCAGATACTGGTAACCATATCCTGCGAACACAACATTACGTCAAAGCGTTAGCCGAGCAACTGGCTAAGCTGCCAAAATATCAACAAAAGCTAACGCCGAATGTTATTAATACCTACTTTAAAGCCGCCCCTTTACACGATATTGGTAAAGTGGGCATCGCCGACAACATACTATTAAAACCAGGAAAACTGGACAGTGATGAGTTTGAGATCATGAAAGGCCATGCCAGCTTAGGGCTACATGCGCTAGAAAAAGCGGAAAAGATGTCAGGCGCGAAAAATGACCTTATCGATATGGCGAAAGAGATCGCCCATGGGCACCATGAAAAATGGGATGGATCTGGCTATCCTAACGGTTTACAAGGTGATGCTATACCACTCAGCGCACGGTTAATGGCTGTCGCTGATGTTTATGACGCTCTGATTTGCCGACGCATCTATAAGGAGCCGATGCCTCACGCCGATGCGAAAGGGATTATTTTGGACGGAAGAGGAAGCCATTTTGACCCTGAAGTCATTGATGCCTTCTTGGCAATAGAAGAACGCTTTATTTCGATTGCCCATGAATACGCCGACGATTGATATCTTGGTAAGCAACGTATTAAACAAAAAGATAAACGTATGAAGGTAACCTTTCGCCCCGCAAGTGACAGCGATTATCAATTTGCTTTTGATCTAAAAAAAGTCGCAGAAATGGATGCTATTACGGCGATATTTGGCTGGGATGAAGAGTTGCAGCAAGTGCTGCATCGCCAAGAATGGCATTCTGGTCTACCAACGATCATCTGCGCTGATGGCCAACCGATTGGCACTTATTTACTGCAGAGCAAGCATGAAACGCTCTACTTCTCGCGCTTTTTTATTCTGCCTGATTTTCAAAATAGAGGAGTGGGTAGCCAAGTGTTACAACTGGTCGTCAACCAAGCCAATCTGACTCAATACCCATGTAAGCTCTGTTATTTGCAAGGTAGCCCGGTCGGTGCTTTGTATCAGCGATTTGGGTTTACGTACTACCAAATGGACGATGAGTTTTCTCATATGCATTTCATTCCAACGCCCAAAGGCCAATAGCTCAGTACCCTTTGTGCTACCTTAAATTAAGGTTAGCGATCGGCAAACAGCCTACGCGGCGAGAAAATAAGCTTCATCATTAACGCCAGCCCACCTGTAGCACAACAAAATGGTTACATTTGTTTATTCATATTCATTACTTATTGAATAAAATGCGTGAGCAATCTCTGATTAATGTCGTTTCATTTATAGGGTAAATGGTTGTGTGAACAAGGTTTCATCTTTTTTTAACGTTACGTTAGACAATATTTTCATTAACACCTTTGGATAGGAAACAGATATGTTGTATTTGGAATTTTTATTCCTGCTATTAATGCTCTATATAGGCTCACGCTACGGTGGTATTGGCCTTGGTGTGGTTTCTGGTATTGGCTTGGTCATTGAAGTTTTTGTCTTCAAAATGCCACCCACATCACCACCGATCACCGTCATGTTGATCATTCTTGCCGTTGTCACCTGTGCTTCAATACTCGAAGCGGCTGGCGGATTGAAATACATGCTGCAAGTGGCAGAACGTTTACTGCGTAAGAACCCGAAAAATGTCACTTTGATTGCACCGTTCGTCACTTACGCAATGACGTTTATGCTGGGTACTGGCCATGCGGTGTATTCCATCATGCCGATCATTGGTGATGTGGCATTGAAAAATGGGATCCGTCCTGAACGTCCAATGGCTGCGTCTTCTGTTGCTTCGCAAATCGCGATTACCGCTTCCCCAATCTCAGCGGCCGTTGTCTACTACCTTGCTCAATTGTCGAATATTCAACACGAGATCACCTTGCTCTCTATTTTGCTGGTCACTGTGCCTGCGACCTTATTCGGAACGCTGTTGATGTCTTTGTACAGCTTGCGCCGTGGGAAAGAACTAGATGATGATCCTGAGTATCAAGAACGTCTGCAAGATCCAGTGTGGAAAGAGAAAATCCTAAACACAACCGCGACAACGCTGAATGAAACGTTACCCGCGGCAGCGCGTAATTCTGTGTTGATTTTCATTGGTGCGATATTAACCATAGTCGTGCTAGCGATGGTGCCAGAAACACGCACTATTGTTGAAGGCAGTAAACCGATCAGTATGGCGGTGGTTATCCAGATGATGATGCTCTGCTTTGGCGGTATCATTTTACTGGCAACCAAAACCGACCCACGAGATGTACCAAACGGTGTGGTATTCAAATCAGGTATGGTAGCGGCAATTGCCATCTTCGGTATCGCTTGGATGTCGGATACCTATTTCCAATACGCGATGCCGCAGTTTAAATCAGGCATTGTTGAGATGGTTACCGACCATCACTGGACCTTCGCGCTTGCACTATTCATTGTTTCTGTTGTGGTGAACTCACAAGCCGCAGTAGCGGTGATGATGTTACCTGTAGGCCTCGGGCTAGGTTTAGAACCTGCGCTACTAGTAGGCTTAATGCCCGCACTGTACGGATACTTTTTCATTCCAAACTATCCGTCAGATATTGCAACGGTCAACTTTGATACCACAGGAACCACCAAAATCGGTAAGTACTACTTCAACCACTCGTTCATGTCCGTCGGTTTAATTGGCGTCGTGAGTGCGTGCTGTTTAGGTTATGTGCTGAGCCAAATCATCATTGGTTAACCCACTGTAAATGCCCCAGACTGATACAGCGCTGGGGTGTGTTTACTGCTAAATAAAAAAGTGCACCCAACTGAGCCTGAAGCCGTTGGGTGCACTTTTTCTTTATTTAGCTGCTCTTTTCTTTATTTAAACGTCATGCTTGATAATGTTGTTGTCCAATAAGAAGCCAACAATGTCAATCGACGCCATGCCATCAAAATTGAATTGGCTGGCAAGATCTTGCACCACAATGGTTTGATGTACGTTATTGTCCGTCAGAATTTCCAATTCCACATCCGTCGTGTTGGTCATCACTTTCGCTTCTATCTGATGAGAAGTGTGTAACGAAACGAGCAGTTGATCCATGGGCAAATGTAAATCGGCCACAACATCAGTGAGATCGATCACATCACCTTCACCAGCGTTGAAATCAGTGATAGTGTCGGTTTGCTCATCAACAGTATCGGGCGTCCATTTAAATATGTCAGCGCCACTTCTCCCGGTTAAGATGTCGGCACCAAGCCCGCCAATCAAGGTATCATTTCCGCCACCACCCACTAAGGTGTCATCACCATCGCCACCTTCAAGGTGATCATGACCACTGCCTCCTAGCAACTGCGCCCCAACATTACCGGCGAGCAATTGCGCATCATCCCCGTTCGTTGATTGATCAATCGTGCTGCCGTCAGGCAATACTTCAATCGCAATATCAATTGATGCAGAAGCTGCACGGCTACCATCCGTTTCTGTTGAGATAGCCGCTACCGACAGAGTGTGTTGCCCTAAATCGAGCCCGCTAACCTGTAATCCGTCGATAGCATCAGCGGAAACAATCCACACTCCGTTTTGCTCAGTCACGCTGCCCGAGCTACTGGAAAGCGTTGCACCACTTGGCAGACTGTCGATCTCCAATGACAACACTTCATGGCTATCCGTTAATGCCGCGATTAACCCCAGCAATGCAATACCTTGAGCGCTGATACTTTGGCTAACATACGTCTGCTTCATATAATTAAAGCTCGGATCAAGGGTTAATATCGGCGTATTGGCTTTGGGCGTCACCGCAATACTGACGGTTTCTGTCTCTTCTAGCGCCATACCAGAAACATTGTCGGCATAAACACCACCATCATTGGCCTTAATTGTCAGATCAATATGGTCACTACCAATCGCGGTGGCATCGACAAAAACACCACTGGCGGGATCGCTGCTATTGAGTAGCGCATTAATATCCGATAACGTGCCTTGTAGGACGAGTTCTCCAGCCAAATTGGTGCTCTGCGTGACAGAACTTAACGCGGGGATCACGGCACTGAGCAAACCTTCGCTCACGCTCAAAATCACCGTCATGGGGTCGTTGGCATGTGAGCCTGCATAATCGACATCACTCACACTCAAGCCGGTAACTTTTTGCCCCGCCTCTTCATCAATCGTTGTGGTGACCGTAGCAGTATCAATGGTGGGCGCATCATTGACCGCCTGAACATCAACTGAAACAGTAAACTCACGCGCAGGCCCCAAATGTTCAGTACCGTCCAGCCCTGTATCGACCGACTGCACTTTAATCGTCAGATCTCCCGCCCAAGTGTCCTTATGCCAATCACCAGAATTAAAAATCAGTTTATCTAAGCTTTGTGCATCGGCATTCAACAGCCATACGCCACCACCGATGTAAGTCCCCAGCGTGCCATTAGGCAATGCAATACTTGCTCCATCTGGCACCCCGGAAACTTCAATTCGCAACGTTTCTGGCGAGTTTTCACTATGGTTCGCACCGGCTGCAATGGAATCGGCTTTATCGATAATTTGCGCGTTGATATCAATTTCAATGTCAACGCCTTCATCGCCAGCGCCGTTAGTCACTGGTTCAACATCCATCACATCCCCAACGGGCGCAATATCCAATCTAAAGCTGCCGTTATGCTCTACAGGCACACCAAGCAAGGATTCTTGGGTAAAGACCTTGATGCCGATTTCCACTTCGCCACTGAAGTTCTTCGCAGGTTTCATCGCAATATCGGATAAATTGATCGAGGTTTGTGCTAGGTTGTTAATCTGAATACTCCACTCACCACCACCATTATTTTTCACGGTATAGTCAGAAGAGAGAGAACTCACGACAAAATCCGTTGGCACCCCAGTAAGCTTGATCGACACAAATACCTCAGAGCCATCTGTATCGGTCAGATCAACGGTAAATTCAGAACCCGGTTTAGAAAGGACAATCCACTCATCTTCCAATCCATGCACTTCAATATCACTGCTGCCACCACTGGAAATAATGACGTCGTCTACCACTGGCGTCACATCAAAACTTACTTGTGTGGTAAATGGTTTATCAGCATCAGTATTAGCCACACCCAACGCATTGGCATTGGTATCATCAAATTGCGTGATATCAGTCACTTTCCCCGCCACAGTAATGTTGACGGTATTATCATCACCGCCAGTAGGATAATTGGGTGCGGGTTTGAAATAAACATTGTCTAATGCCGCAGGTAGCTGAGGCTGACTAAAAGTGATACTGGTACCGAGATCATTGCCTTGCGCATCAACAAAGGTTCCGATATTGGTTCCTTGTAGGGTTAAGGTGACTTCGCTCAGCACCTCTTGTCCTTCCGTAGCGCTATTGCGAATATCAGCAAGGTCAATGTCGAGCGAAAGATGAATAATACCATCTTCATACCCGATGCCGTCATTGGTCGGAACGTCGGACGAGCTTGAAGTCGGCTGATGATTTGCATCTAACCCAAGCGAACCTTCCACAGTCAATGTCGCTTTAGGGTTAATGTTATCATCTTGCGGTTGATGCGTTCCGGGAACATCGGCTACCGGAGAAACTGCCACTGGGATTTGCGTACTGAGGGTTTTTTCGTCACCAGAAGCCATGTCTGTCGTCACAAAAGTGATCGGCAAATTAAAGTCGCCAGCGTAATCTTCGGGCAGATGCAGATGCAGATTTTCTAACCCTGAAATCGAGCCATCGGTATTCACGGTACCTTTGTATACATACAAGCCATCAACGAAATCAAAATGACTACCAGATAAACTTGCGCCCGCTGGCAGGACACTTTGCGCGATAACAATACTGAGCTCATCTTCTACACCATCAAAACCTGAAGCGCTCACCATCAATTTATCTTGAATTTGCTGACCTAAATTAATGGCGTTATCTTCGATACCTAATACAATATCATCCGCATTGCCAACTAAAGTAATGTCAGCCGCTACCGTGTTGTTGCCCGTAGCCGTGAGCGGAAATTGCAAGGTGATCTCTGATTGCACTTGTCGAACTACTTTGGCTTCAGAGCTATCTTCCCCTTGGTCATACACTTGGGCAAAAATGGTCACAGTGATGTCGTTATAACCATCACCATCAGGATCGTTACCACTACTCAATGTCAGGCCATTCGGTGCTTTTACACTGAAATTCTGCTCATCAACAATGGTCCATGAACCATCCCCATTATTAATTGCACCAGTAATCAGTAGTTGATCAAGTACCTGTGGCGTCATATTGCTAAAACGCACCACCAGTTGGTCAACCACTTCTAATGATTGGTAACCCTCTGTCGATTGAGTGTCTGCATTGTCAAAGCGTATAACGTTCGCATCAGGCTCGCCGCCGGCCGCATCATTAATCGTAAAGTAGATAGCACCAGAGGCATCCGCGACAACCTTGTTTATGACTGCGCCGTTCTCTTCAACACGCAGTTGTCCATCAGCTTCAACTATCGGCCTTACCGTGACATCAACAGAACCATGAATGACTTTCGAAGCAATACCTTCGCCAGAATTGATTGCATCGACGTATTCGTTGTCTTGCTCTTTAACCACAATCTCAGTGCTCAAGGTAAAATCAGTACTGGAGTGCTCTGGTGGCTGAACTTGAACGTAACCAATTGCCAGCACTTGCGCTGAGAAATCTTGCTCGCTCTGTCCCAGTGCGGGGGTCAAAATGAGCTTGCCATCACTATCTAAGGTCGTGACAACACCATCGACGTAAATAGTACTACCTGCTGGGAAGCCAGAAAGTGTAACAGAGGCAAAATATTCATCAGCATCAAGATGTTGTTCCTCTTCTGGCTGCCAATGAATATTAATGCGGCTGTCCTCGTTACCAAGCGAGTGTGATTGATAGTTGTCAACAACATCAATCACCGGTGCCACTTTAATGCGAATTTCCGACTCAATTTGACGCGTATGTCCATCATTTTCAGTAACGATGGTGGTCATTTTGATGTTGATGTTTTCGGTCGATGAATGAGATGGCTCCACTCGAATACCTGAATCAACCTGCGCTGAAGTTAGATTCGCCTGATAAATAGGTTGCTGCGCAGTACCGTAACCAACAAATACCAAGTTAATCACGCTACCAACACTGTCATACAGTTTGACACCATCTGGAATGTTCGATAGCAAAACGGTGATCGACTCAGAGCTGTCCGCTGGATTATCCGCAAGCTCACCGGATAACACACTAAAGCCAAAGCCAACGGATTGATTTTCATCAATCGTCGTTTCAATCACTTGCAGACCATTTTCACTAAATTCATTCCAAGTGTTAGTACTGTTTGAGTGAAAATCAATGGTTGGAATATCTGCTACGCCCTTAACTGAAACATTAACCGTCTTAACACCTAGCGAGATTTCATCTGTCACCGCACCCGTAGAAAGAGTAACGCTATCTTTAATGATGCCTTCAACAGAGAAGGTAAAATCAGCGTTGCTATGCAATGGGGGTAGCACTTCAACTTGGTCAAGATATTGTTCAGGAACTTCATAATAAGTATGACCATTGGCATCGGTTATTTGTGATATTTCGCTGGCTCCGGCTCCCAACCAAATCAGTGTGACACCTGTTTCTGAAAAATCAGAGAGACGCACATAGAGTGTTTCTGAACCATCAGAATCAACGGATCCCGCCATCGTAATGACTTCACTTAATAACAAGGGATCGTGATCTGTGGTGGGGTCAACGGTATTTTGCGTAGCGGCATTATCTTCAAAAACATTGATTCGATTGACAGAGAAGCTACCCATATCGGCAACAGGGCTAACATCTATCACGATTTCTTTCGTTTCTGATCGGGCGCTCTCTTTACCAATGTGAGCGTTAGTTTGCTCGGTCGTGATCGCTGTAATATCAAGTTTGATCTGACCACTGAAATTATCATTAGGGTCAACTTGTACTTGGTTAATGTTACTCGCGCTAACAAGATAATAGTGACCTGAAGCATCCGAGCTCATTCCAACCGGCGTACCATCTGCGTAGACTAGTTGCGCCTCACCTTCACCTTGAGTAAAGCGGATCTCATACAGGATTATTTCGGGGGTACTGTTATCTTGTGTCTGCGCTAAAACATCGAGAGTAATATTGTCACTATCTTCTACTGCATCATAATGAAATTGGCTGCTTGAGGTCCAAGTCGCAATATCGGCCACACTTTCCACCTCAATGCGCAATTTCCCGTTCACATTATGATCATGCTGGCCATTATTCAAAACCTGCACAGTAATATTGAGTTGGAAGCCACCGTTAGCGCTGGCATAGTGACGGTCAGGCACAAAATACAAGTTTTCAATCTTAGCAACACTGCCTGTTAAGCTTTGCTCCACCGCATCTGCGGGCAAAACAAATCGTCCACTGACTAGCTCTAATTTGACATAAACATCCGAACTATTGAGATAGTAAAAATCGCCATGCGCGTTGCTGGCCGTGATTTTTACATCACCAATCGATTCATTGCGATCCAAATCATAAAGATTGATCTGCAAATCCACTTTAAGCGGTGAAGTATTTAAGCCGGATTGGTTATCTTGCCTATTAGTGATTTGATTGGGGTCGTTAAACAAAATAGTGACACCATCGCGTCCAGCGTCTTCAGCGCCAATAACATTAGCAACTGTGATAGTGGCATTTCTATCAAGAATATTGATGTTCAACTGTTCGGTTGAGGCATCGCCATCAAAATCTTGCGCAGTGACATCGACAGTAAATGAAATGGTCGGATCATCACCATGTTCAAGGCTAGCAACTGGTTTAAATGTCGCGTTACCGTTAGGCGTAATCGTCAGTGTGCCTAAGTCTCGCTCAACACCATTTTTTATTTCGATAACTGTGACCGTTTTTGTGATGCCGTTAAGTTCAATTTCATTCGCTAAGCTTGCGCCATTGCCATCCCTAAATTGAATATCACGACCCACTTCATCAACGGCCACAAATTTAGTGATCGCACCATGATCTGCACCTTGAGTATCCGGCGAGGTATTGTTGTCTTGGCTAAATAAATTGACTGTTTTTATCGCCGTATTTTCAACACTAGTGATGCTTTTATCATGCAAAGTTGGAATATCATCAACAATCGATATTGGCAAACTCGCTGACGCTGAAACATCGCCATCTCTATCAGTTGCGGTAATCGGAAGATCTAAAATATAACTATTTTCACCATTACCCGTCGGGTGGTCGATGGCTTTAAGCAGTTCAAATTGGTAACTATCGGCCGAGCCATTTAGCGTGAGACGAAAAACCACGTCCGTCGTATTCTTAATCACCGCCTCATAAACAGTGACACCATTACTGCTTGAAATTTGGATGATATCTATCTCTTGACCACCGGACGTTAAATTCTCGACAGGCGTTACAAGATCCGATAATTGATAACTGACAATACCATCGGCACCGTCAATCACATCAAAATGTCCAGCAATAACGGTGCTGTCTGAACGATCAGAACCGATCGTGGCTAAGTCATCTTCATCCACGCTCTGTTCGCTACCGGTGCGAATGCCGACAATCGTTGGCTTGTCATCCACAATAGTGACAGGCAGTAGAATGTCAGAGGCGTCGCCATCATAGTCCGTCGCCACCACTTTGAAATTCACCGGTCGCTCATCGCTGCCTGCGGCGTGATCAATCGGACCTTGCAAAGTAAAACGGTAACTGCCGTCCGCATTGAGCACTAAGCTAAACACCGCATTGCCACTGGGTGTGGTGCTGGCTTGGTAGTGGTAGTTACCATTGACATCGATTGTCGCCGCGCCCAAGATCACCGCTTCGCCTTGCGAGGTTAAGCCCGTAAGCGGGTTACTGCTGGTATCCAACTGATAGCTCACCACCTTATCGGCGCTTTGAGTGGTAAACATTCCCTCAGCGAACAGCGGCTCTTTGCTACTGTCTGAGCCTGACGTTAAATCGTCTTCGTCAACGCTGAGCGCTTGCACGCCGGTGATGATTGGCTGATCATCATGGATAGTGACGGGCAGCAAAATGTTGGCGCTGTCGCCATCATAATCGGTTGTCACTACCTTGAAATTTACCAGCAGCTCATCGCTCCCCTGCGCATGGTCAATCGGACCTTGCAGGGTAAAACGATAGCTACCATCCGCATTGAGCACCAAACTAAACACTGCATTGCCGCTCGGTGCAGCGCTAGCTTGATAGTGGTAGTTGCCGTCGGCATCGATTGTCGCCGCGCCCAAACTCACCGCTTCACCTTGCGAAGTTAGGCCTGCAAGCGGGTTACTGCTGGTATCCAACTGATAGCTCACCACCTTATCCGCGCTTTGAGTAGTAAAAACTCCCTCTGCAAACAACAGCTCTTTGCTGCTATCTGAGCCTGACGCTAAATCATCTTCGTCAACGCTGAGCGCTTGCACGCCCGCGATGATTGGCTGATCATCATGAATGGTGACGGGCAGCAGAATGTTGGCGCTGTCGCCATCATAGTCAGTTGCAACCACCTTGAAATTCACCAGTAGCTCATCGCTCCCCTGCGTATGGTCAATTGACCCTTGTAGGGTAAAACGATAACTGCCATCTGCGTTAAGCACTAAGCTAAATACCGTCTGACCGCTTGGGGTAGTACTTGCTTGATAGAGGTAGTTACCGTTGGCGTCAACTGTCGCCGCGCCCAATACCACACTTTCACCTTGCGAGGTTAACCCAGCGATGGGGTTGATGCTGGTATCAAGCTGATAACTCACTACCGTATCGGCCCCTTGGGTGGTGGTGAAATAGCCTTCGGCGAACAACGGCTCTTTGCTACTGTCTGAGCCTGACGCTAAATCGTCTTCGTCAACGCTGAGCGCATCCACACCAATGATTTCAGGTTTATCGTCAATAATGTTGATTGGTAAACGCACACTTTCAGAGCTATCACCATCATAATCGGTTGCCAATACCGAAAGGTTGAGTAATAACTCATCACTATTGACTGGATGATCCAGCGCGCCTTGTAACGTAAACTGGTAACGACCGTCTGGGTTTAATATCAACTCAAAAATAGGCTGGCCATTGGCGCTCGCCTGATAGGTATAAACCCCGTTCAATGACGAGGAAGAGGCCAATTGCACCGCGACACCAGCCGAGGTTAACCCCGCCAACGGATTAGCACTTAAATCCAACTGATAGCTTTCAATTTGATCAGAACCCAATTGGGTATCAAACTGTCCTGAAACGGTAATCGTCTGTGAAGCACTGGCATCCGAGCCGATCTTTGCCAAATTATCCTCATAAACGGACGTCGACGGTTCATCGGACATAACAGGGTTATTACCATCACCAATACTGATTGCGATAGAAATCGGCGAGCGAATAGGATTTCCACCCGCATCAGAACCGGTTACATCAAATTGAATCGCAATTTGATCATTGGCAAAAGAAACTAAGCCACCTCCCACGGAGGGAACATGGTCAATCGGTTGACTAATGGTCGTCACTATCTCTAAGTTGATGTCTTTACCGACAGACGTCGCCACTAAATCAATCCGTAGCACTTCACTGCCGTCAAGTTCACCGACAATATGGTTAGCCGTAGCATCATAACGAAAGCTTACTGATCGCCCAGCCGAAGTAATATCGCTATTCAGCTCTGACAATAGCGCAGCTAATGAAAGGGATTCAGGGACAAAAGAGGCGGCATCCAGTGGCAGATCTCCCGCCGCGATTAAAACATTTGCCGTCACTGATTGTGGATACGAACTTAGTGAGAGCGAACCTTCAACTAATGCCGCTGATAATGATTCACCCCCAGCGGTAAAACGCAACGGACTCAAATTCGTTTCAGTCAATGATTGCTGAGCATCACGCCCTGCAGTTTCGAAAAACGTACTCGCCAATACTTCTGCAAAATTGTAATCAATGGTGATGAAGCCAGCATTTGCAGAGCCTTCACCACCGGCTCCGGCGGCGGTTGCTTCAAGTATTTGGGTCGGGTCTTGGCCATCTAAAATGGCTTGTTGAATAGCGGCTATATTATCCGCATCAAAATTAGCCTCATTAAGTTGGGTGAGATCAGCGTTAATGTCGCCCGCGACAGGAAACTGGATCAGATCCATTGATGTATCGTGTTCTAACACAGTGTCACCAAAGCACGCGACGCAGTTTTGTTCGACCACCGCCACTTGCCCATTGATAAACAAAGTGACCGATGAATGATTAACCGTGATTAAGATTTCACCTTTCATCAAGGAGTCACCCACCGTCACTTGACGCGCGTTACCTTTGGCATCGACAGCAATAACATCCCCCACCACTTCGCTTACTGACGCAGGCTGAACAACCACTTGTAAATCCATAAGGCCCCCAAATACTTCTCGACGATGAGATAGATGAAAAAACGATCAGTAAACTAATTGTTAGTTTAGTCGCAATTGATTATGCAATTTTATATTTCTGTAGATTACATTTTAATCTAATTGTGCGTTAAAGGCTCACCAGCGTCAAAATGGAGTCGCGCTAGGCACTAACCCCATAAAAAAACACTATCGACTTGTATATTAAGAAAATTATGAAATTGGAAATGAGCAACAAAGCCTTTGAAAAACAGATAACTGCTCTTTCGTCTCACTTTTGAGACAAGACTCTAGGTTACGTTTAGAAATTAATTACTTATAGTAATCAACATAAAAGCAATACTGATTTTTACTGGTAATAACCTATGAGCACTGTCTGTAATGCAAAACAATGACAGTTCACCGAGCAAATTTAGCGTTGCAAAAGAGATACTTTCGGCAAAGATAAACGCATTTATTCCTATTCTGGGTATTTTCTTGTTTGTGTTTACTTTCGCGATAGTTAAAAACTTTTATGACACTAACCGGCAGGCAACCCGCTTCGGTGAACAAGCCATTACACAACTGGAACATCACATCAATCAAACGTCGGATGAACTGAACCAGTTAAGTAAAAACATTTCAAAGCACTGCCAAAGAGAAGACATCATTGCTCTGAGGAGCTATGTATTTCGCTCGAAAATGGTCAAAGAAGTGGGCATGTACAACGCTCACGGGACTATTTTTTGCACCAGCAATGAAGGCCATACCACCATTCATTTATACAAACATATTCTTGACAGGCTTAAACAATCTCCAACGAATACTACCATTTCATTAACAAAATCTCGCAGTAAAGAGCAAACATTTTTTGTCTATGCTTCACAGCCAGATATGAGCGGCCTCAATGCACTGATGCCTCCAGAACAGTTTATGAACCTAGTCGCTCCTAAACTTGCCAAATGGCACTACGGCTATCAGGTCAACGTGTTAAGCCAAAGTATTCGCAGTGATCAGGAAGAGATCGATTCTGCTCATACTAGCTTTCTCTTTAAATCCGAGCATTACCCACTCTCCATTCAGATCTACTTAAATAACGGATCTTATGCTTACCATTTTCTCGATAACTTATGGCTTGCCTTGCTTACAGCAAGTGTTATCTCTTTGATTTATCTTGCTTATTACAACTATCACCTCAGCCGAAATACCTTAGAAGTCTCTTTGAGAGAGGCAATATCAAACCATCAGTTGGAACTCTATTTACAACCGATCGTCGATATTACCGAGAATAGAATTGTTGGTAGCGAAGCGCTACTGCGCTGGAATGAACCCTCTCAAGGCTATATTTCACCCACCATTTTTATCCCGTTGTCAGAGCGTATTGGCGTGATTCACCAAATCACCTACCGTGTGTTGAAATTGGTGACAGAATGTGTGGAGCAGCACAAACATGCGTTGCACGATCAATACATCAGTATCAACATCAGCCGGTTATTGATCATTGATAATTACTTTATGGATTACATGAAACGCTACGCGGCAAAACACCCAGCCATTGTTCCACGACTTCTGTTGGAGATCACCGAGGACAACCATTTCAACGTGGACGAGTTGAAGTTAGCCATGGAAAACTTACAGCGACTGAAACAGCTAGGTTTTAAAATCGCGATTGACGATTTTGGTACCGGCTACTCAGGTTTAAATTTTATCCACCAACACGACTTCCACACTCTCAAAATTGATCAAGTTTTTATTAAAAGCTTGCATCAAAATTCAGCCATTACTTCGGTGTTAGTGTCGATGATTAAACTAGCAAAGCAATTGAACATGCGGCTGATTGCTGAGGGCGTTGAGAACCAAGATCAGGTGAGAGAATTAGAGCTGTTGGGTGTACGTTACATCCAAGGTTTTTATTATTCTGAACCTATGTCTGTGGATGCTTTCTTCCAATTTACCCTGTCCGCCAAGCAGATCGCACACCGCTAATCACGCGATCAATCGAACGACGGTTTAAATTAAGTTACGACTTAAATTGAGCTTGCAGCGCACGGCTGACGGGTAACTTATCATGACCAATCAAGACGTACATTTTACCCGTGAACTCTTTTTTCACTTTATCTATCTTGGCAACATTCACTGCCGTTGAACGGTGGATTTGCCAAAACTGATTCGGGTCAAGCTGCTGCAGCAACTCTTTCAATGAACTGCGCAGTAAGAACTCCTGCACTCCAGAATCACTCTTTACGTATATGGATAAATATTTGTCTTCAGCTTTGGCGTACAACATATCCGCCACCGAAATCAGGTGAATATCTTCACCTTTTTGAACTTTTAACCAGCTTAAAAACGACGGCGATGCCTGTTGGCTTATATGCTGTATCTGCTGTAAAAGGGTTTGCAAATCAGGTAATTGTCGCTCAGAAGAATGCTCGGCTAATCTTAGCTGCAACTTAGTACAGCACTGCACTAAACGCCCTTCAGAAAGCGGTTTCAATAAATAATCCGCCGCATTGGCTTCAAAAGCTTGAATGGCATACTCGTCATAGGCGGTGATAAATACAATCAGTGGTGGCTTTGCCAAACCAGCCAATTGCCTTGCGAGCGACATACCATCCATTTCTGGCATTCGAATATCAATAAAGGCCACCTCAGGCTGATGCTGCTCAATCATGGACAATGCCACGCGTCCATTTTCGGCTTGCGCGACAATATCGAGCTCTGGCCACACTTCTCCTAATGCACGGTTTAAATGATGCCGCAATAGCGGTTCATCATCAGCAATAATAGCGGTCGCAGAGACAGTACTCATGTGGCACTTCCTTGTAGTTGGTCCAATAATAGCCGCTTTATTCTAATCGTTGCCGTCACGCCAGCATCATGATTTTGGGCGATAGTGAGACACGCATCATCAGCGAATAGGCCGCTTAAGCGTTGGCGAATATTATCCAACGCAATGCCATGCCCTGCTGAAAGAGCACTCGGCTGTAATCCAATGCCACTGTCACAGACACTGACTTCAAACCACTCGTCATAAATTTCACTTTTGATGGTCACTTTCCCCCCCGCGGCTTTCGGCTCAATACCATGGCTAACAGCATTCTCAACCAAAGGTTGTAACAGCATCGGCGGCAAAGGAATGTCATCCGCTGCGCCAGGCATTGCAATCTCATAATCCAGCCGATCACCTAAACGAATTTTTTGAATACCCAAATACGCATCGACTAAATGTAACTCTTCACGTAGCGTTGTGGTGCGATTGCGGTTACTACGCAGCGACCCACGCAATAAGTCGGTTAGCTTTTCGAGCATCATTTGCGCTTTATAAGGCTCAGAGCCAATCAACACGCTGATATTGGCAAGCGTATTAAATAAGAAATGGGGTTCAATTTGACTTTGTAACTGCTGCAACTGGCTCAAAATCAAGGCTTTCTCTTGTTCAGATTGACGCCGTTTGGAGGCTTCCAGCGCTTTTTCAGCAATCAGCTTTTGTTCATGCGCGTAGAAGTAGAAAAAGCAAACGCCAGTAAAAACGAAACCGAGAAAAACCACCGGTTTCATTGCTGAAAAATGACTAAAGTGCGCGTATTTACTAAGCCATAAATAAGCGTGTAACGTACCGAAAATCATCGACCCCGTGAGCGAAAAAACGTTCACTAAGCGTGCGGACAACTGCGGTGCGAAGCGACTCAATAAGTGAGCAATAGCCACAGCGCTGTAACCGTAGCCAAAGCTTATTGCTAAGTGCAACGTGATATCACTGGGCCAAATGGCCTGAGTGGTAAAGGCGATCACCACACAAAACAGCGAAGTAAATAACAAGCTTTTGGCAAGATTTCGAATCTCAACTTTCTCGCACATTAGAATTTCCCTTTCATATTTAATAGAATCATATGCTTATCTGGTAAGTTTGCATATGTAGAGTCAGCAGGCCCAGTCATAAAACGTGCGGCTAGTTCGATTTCGATAGAGGCTGTACCCGAATCGTACACTGAGTAATTGAGCCATTGGGTAGCGATCACGCCGCCATCTTGCGGTGCAATCAGCACATCAAGTGTCGGCACTAAGCCTTGCAACCATTCAATACTCTGGCTCCACTGCCAATGACGCCAAGCTTGGCTATCTAACGAAGCATGCAACATCACATTATGCTGCACGAGATTCACGTGGTTATAGCCTTGTGCGTAAGACCAACCTAACGCTTGATTATGCTGATAACGAACCGAATCCGCGTTGGTCTGCGCTTGTTGCCACTGCTCTTTTCCCCAACTGCGACTGTCGAACCAATATTCTGCAATGACGCTTTGCCCATCACTTCCCGACCAGTTGAACCCTACCAGTGCCTGATAGCCTTGCGTTCGTGATTCAAGAGCCATGAGCGATTCAATCTCTTGTTGTTGAGAGTAAACTGCTTGAGCCAATGCGCTGGGCCGTTGGTACGCTAAATAATGACGCTGATAGAGCGCTGATGCATGCACTTCCCATGCGTCAGTGAGCACAGTAACAAACGAGCTACCCAGCACGCCGCGTCGAACGTCATCATAATAAGCAATCGCCTGCCATTCGGCATTGCCCATCAACTGATAACGCCTTACGCCCGCCCCTTGTTGTTCGGTCATTTGTTGTAATTCGCTGCCTTGCTGCTCTGTCCAAGAAGAATCCGTATAAAAAAGCGTCCATTCACCTCGCTGATCATAATAAGAAGCAGAGAGCGTTCCGGCACCCTCTTCTACCTGAATACCGACCGGATTGCGGCGATAAGGCTGAAAGAGATCAAGCGGACGATAACCGTAGCCCACTCCCCAATCCAAGCGCACTTTTCCTAGTGTCAGCTCAAACGGCACATCAGCCAGCACTAGGCTGCCTTGCCAAAACAGTTCTTGTAGAATGAACTCGCTGTCGGCGTGCTGCTGTGCATCGCTACTCCACAGGGCGTTTTGTTTGATAGCCACTAGACCCAGCCAGCCATGCCACCTCATTTCTACATCCAATAACGCCTCAATCTGCTGCGTATCGCGCGCTTGATTACTAGGAAAAAAAAGGCTGTCGCGATGCGCCGTGGTGGATGCGCTCATTACCCAATCCCAATCAAAACTGGGGGCTTCTGCCCGCGCAGCTAAGCTCAATACGCTAGTTAAAAAAGCGAACGCAACACGCTTCATCTCATAACTCCGATAAACTGTTACGAGTCAGATAGGCGGGGTTGTAATATTTTTCATCTAGCTCCATGGGCTCGATGTGTTGATACTCAACCACCGTTTTTTTGGTCGGTTGAATTTGATCAAGCAGCGTCATACTGGTTACGCGCATTCGTCCCTCTTTTTCACCAGCGCGAAACCAAGCCTGCTTGGCAAGTTTCCCAGAACGTAAATACAAAGAAGCTTTGATTGGGAAATCGTTCTCTTTATCCAACCATAAGATAATTTGCTGGTAGTTCGCCCCTTCTGTGACAGCCAGTAATGACAGCTTATGCGTCAGGTAAGGTTGACCATTGGGTGTTTCTATCTGCTCTTCACCCATCAATTGACTTTGGTAATCCTCGCTCCACGTCAGTGTTGAAATATCGCCCACCGAAGCCTCACCAAGCAGTTTTTGCATTGGCGTAATACGAATAGGGCGGCGGCTTTTTGGCATCAACAACCAGTAGTTTTCATCGAGCATCAGCATTTTTTGCCCCGCTTCAACGGAAGATTTGAACACCACTAACGAGTCGCGATTGGCTTTGGTATACACGTGATATTGACGCGTTTTATCGAGCTCACCACGTTCATAAAGCGACACCAAAGAGACGACTTTAGCCGCGCTGTAACCAAGGCGATATTGGTCGGCGTTTTTGGTCATTTGCCCTGCATCCAGCGCCGCCCAGCCAGCGGCCGAGTAGCCACCGCTAAGCGTGATCAGTAATAACATCATCCATTTATACATAAGCCAGTGCCTCCGTGATTGGCTTGTTGACTCCTTTGCGTGCCGACAACCAAGCCGCTGCAATACAAATGCTCAGTACGCCAAACGCACTCAGCAGAACCAATTCCCATGAAAAATAAATATGTAAAGGATACCCTTCCGTGCGTCCTGGTGGTGGTGGCATTTGCACATCGACTACCATCAATAACACGCTTGTTAGGGCATTGAACGCCGCACCCACCAGCGTGCCTAAAATGGCTAGCAGTACGGCTTCGCGTATGAAGCTGGCGACGATTTCATTTGGGTAAGTGCCAAGCGCCGACAGCGTTCCGATTTCACGTGTTCTCTCCGTGACCGACATGGTTAAGGTGTTAAATAGCGCGACGAAGACCACCAACCCCATCACCAAGCCCATGATGCCGAAGATGCGATCGTAAAGATCTTTTACTTTTTGATAAAAAAACGCGCGCTGCTGCCAAGGCGTCACTTGAATCGCTTGGCGAAGGCTCATTAATGACAGTTTGTTTTCAACCCAATGCCGCATGGTTTCTGTCTGTTCAGTGCTAAACAAAAACAGCGATAAGGTGCTCACTTTATTCGAAGCTAACAGCTCAGAGGCCGATTGAATGTGCAGATACAATTGGCGTTTATCCAATTCAGGCACACTCGTGGAATAGATGCCGTGCACTTTGAAATCAACCGCGTTGAGCGCGCCATCAGCGGTACTGGTCAGTAAAGTAACCCAGTCGCCAATCGACACGTTTAAGTTTTTGGCGAGATCCACCGCCAGCATCACTTCCGGTTCACTCGCATCAAATCGAGGGGAGTCAATATTGGACAAGGTTTTGCCTTGGCGAACGTCCAAAAATGGCCCTTTCATATCAAACTCTTTATGGTTAACGCCGGAACCGACAAAAATGGTCGATTTGCTACCGTTAGAGACCAACCCGCTAAACTCAATGCGTGGCTGAATGCCTCGTATCCGCTTATCGTCGATTAATCGCTCAACAATCAACGCACTGTCGGCAATCCCATTAGCCAGTGGCGACTCTTCATCTTGCTCAAAAAAGCCCGGTTGGCTGAGCGTTAAATGCCCAGTGTCGCGCGCAGTGGATTCGCGCAGTGCTTGGTAAGTGTAAAGGCCAAATCCTCCGGCGCTAGTCAATGCGAAAACCGCAATGGCAATGATCAATACCGAAAGCAGGCTGCGGCGGCGATTGCGCAGTAAATTCAGCGCCGCCATACGCCATTCCATAGAAATCAGCTTGCCCATTTCATCACCTCCTGAATCACTTTGCCATCCACAAGCTGCAAGGTTCGGTCGCAGCGGTTGGCCATGCGCGCGTCGTGCGTAGCCACAATAAAAGTGGTGCCCATTTCGTGGCCAAGGCTTTTCATGATGTCGATCACCACATTGGCGGTATGGCTATCTAAACTGGCGGTCGGTTCGTCGGCAATCACCATTTCTGGGTTATGGATCAGCGCGCGCGCAATGGCTACGCGCTGTTGCTGACCGCCTGAAAGGTGATCCGGCCGGTGGTGAGCCAGCGTTTCTAACCCCACTTTGGCCAGCATAGTGCGCGTTAAAGTACGCTGATCGCGCAGGCTGTAGCCGTTTAGCATCAATGGGTAAGCAATATTTTCCGCCGCTGTCATCACCGGAACTAAGTTGAATTTTTGGAAAACGAAGCCTAATTTTTTGCGGCGCAGCGCCGCCGCCTCTCTTGGATCGGTTGGGTAAGGGTAACCCGCCAGTTCAATGTCACCTTGGTAATCTTGATCAAGCAGCCCTAAGATATTGAGCAAAGTGCTTTTTCCCGAACCTGACGGGCCGCACAGCGCTAGCATTTCACCTTGTTTGACTTCGCCATTCACCGCGCTCAACGCCAGCAGCGGCTGCATGCCTAATTGATAGGTTTTACTGATCTGTTCAAATCGTAGCATTTTGTTGCCCTCCCTCATTCGCTTTTCAATTCATGCGTTTTTTCAATCAATCCGTTTTCAATCAACGCATTTGTAATCAAAGCCTTGGCTTGGATGATTTGCGGATGCTCTGCTGGCTGGTTGTCAACTTGCTTACCTTGCTTCTGATGGTTTTGCATCTGGGCAAGCCATTGCTCTGCTTGAGGAATGTCGTTGGCACGAAGGGCGGCTTGAATGGCGTATCGATAAACCCAAGCAGTGGCGGCAAAAGGTTGCGCAGTTAATTCGGGTTCAACAAGAAGGTCGAGATACAAATCATAACCACGCTCAAAATGGTTGAACATATCGGGCAGTGAGGTGTAAGTCGCGGCCGAAACCGCGCGCGTTAAATAGCTATCCGGCAGCCCCATGACGCGCTCTTGTTCAGCAAGCGGCTGCGGGTGATTGCTGAGTAAAGTCAGGCCTTTGTCTATGGTGGCCAAGCCTTCTTCGACGTATCTCATCTTATTCCAAGGCATGAATGCATCACGCCCTTGCAGGGTTTGTGCACTGCCCAGATAAGCTAAGCTGAGCGGTTTGGCCCCTTGCTGTTTAATCAACTGCTCTAGTTGGTGAAGCACAAGCTCCACTTTGTCACTGTCGCCTTCGGCCGCTTGGTTGTACTGCATAATTAAAGCGTCGCTTGGATTAGCTTGAACAGCCGTGATACCCAGCAGCAACCCGACACTGAGTAGCAGGTTGCGAAGTGAGCGTGAATAAGAAAATGTCGTCATCATGATGGTCCCTTTCATTCGTTGGTGATGAAATTTGCTTGATGACGACAGATTACGCAGCAAATAGGCCAGATGCGCCACTTTGCGATAAAGGGGGATTATGCAGCGTTAATGGCAGGCTGGATGACGTGAATGGGAAGTAGACAAAAAAACCAGCCACTGAGGGCTGGTTGGGAGAGTGAGATTAAAACCTAATCGTAATACTGAAATAATAGCAATACGAAAAGCGTATCGCGGGGCAAAAACATCTGTTTTCAAAAGCACCTGTTCCAAAAAACATCCGCTCTATGGCACGCCATGCCCTTTGGCGGCGACCCAAACCCGATACCACTGCTCGCGGGTCAGTTCTAAATCAAGCGCAGCAATTGCCGCTTTGACGCGGTCAATTTTACCAGAGCCAATAATCGGCAGCGGCTTAGAAGGCAGACGCAACACCCAAGCGTAAATAACCTGATCAATACTGTCTGCGCCGATTTCTTGGGCGATCGCTTCTAGCTCACTGCGCACGCGTTGGGCTTGTTCAGTCTGGCCGTTAAAAATCTCGCCACCAGCTAAACAAGACCAAGCCATTGGGCGAATGCGCTGCGTTTGCAAATGATCCAAAGTGCCATCGTGCACCACATCGAAATTGAGCGGGTTCATCTCCACTTGGTTGGTCACTAACGGTTTACCTAGGCGAGATTGCAGCAGTTCAAACTGGCGCGGGCTGAAGTTAGATACACCAAAGTGCTTCACTTTGCCCACTTTGCGCAGTTCAGAAAACGCTTCGGCGACTTCATCGGCATCCATCAAGGCATCTGGGCGGTGGATCAACAGCAGATCGATTTCGCTCACACCAAGTCGTTCCAGCGAATTATTGACCGACTGATAGATATGTGCAGAACTGGTATCGTAGTGGTTTATCTTACGCTGCGGCGTTTTTGCGCCACACAAATTGATGTCGCACTTAGTGACGATTTGGATCTGCTCGCGCAGCGCGGGCTCCAGCGCTAAGGCTTCACCAAACAGTTTCTCGCACTGGTAGTTACCGTAAATATCCGCATGGTCAACCGTGCTAATGCCCAATTCAATGTGCTGTTTTAAAAACGTTAAACGCTGTTGTGGCGTCATGCCCCAATCTGCCAAACGCCAGTAACCTTGTACTAGCTCTGAAAAATCTGGCCCTTGCGGCGCGATTGTTACTTTAGCAACCATTGGTTGTCTCCTTTGACTTAATTGCCGTCATCCTAAGCAGGTTTCGATGACGGCTCAATGAATCTACCGAATAAGTTAAGATTACGCGCCGAAGTTGTGAGATTCACTACACGTTGACAATTTATATCGCTGGAAAATTCATCGCTTCTACGCCCCCAAGACATGCTTTGTGATCAACGCCAAATTCTTAAGGCTTAGGCACAAGAATGATGTCAACTTCTCTCTCTGCTTTTATTGTTAGCGATGAAGCACCTCGCCCTACAGCGACTGACGATAATGCAAAAACGAATCACCCTAACCCATGAAGGCCAAGGATAGAGCATGAAATTCTCCACGTTAACACTCGCACTTTGCGCTGCCGCGCCTGTTGTGTTTGCCGCGCCCAATCTGACCATTTCGACCACCACGACTAGCCGCGACTTTCCGCTGGATGCCACCGCACCTTTAGTCATTCCCTTGACCAAAGAAAGCTACACAATAAAAGTGTCAGGGATTGAAGGCCAGTGCAGCGCGCCAGCTCAGCAGAACATCAAATTCAACGCGCCCATCGCTCTCAATTGTGGACAAGAAACCGAACTGCCGCTGACGATACGTTTCACTGGCGATTACTCCTTCGCTTATGATGACGAGCAGCAGACCTTAACCTTTGTCCGCCAAGCCAAAAAATCCACTACTAGCAAATTTAAACGGCCGATACCGAGTGTTTCGTGCGAGCAGTACCAAGGCGGTGAAGTGACCTTACAACTGGGTAATACGTTCCCCGATGGCACACGACTAAAAGAGACATTTACCGGCCAAATCCTCAGCGTGAAAAATAGCCAAGTCACCTTAATGCCGTCACCAACCAGTGGTGGATTGGTGCTGCTTGCCCCCGCAACGGATTCCGCCAGCGAACCCTTTACCTACCGCAATGCCACGATTTACTTTGTGATGGTGGACAGATTCAACAATGGTGACCCAAGTAACGACAATAGCTATGGCCGTAAAAAAGATGGCAAAGAAGAAGTGGGTACTTTCCACGGTGGCGACCTAAAAGGTGTGATTGCAAAACTCGATTACATCAAAAGCTTAGGCACCGACGCGATTTGGCTTTCGCCGATTGTGGAACAGGTGCACGGTTTTGTCGGCGGTGGTGACAGTGGCTCGTTCCCTTTTTATGCCTATCACGGTTACTGGACGCGTGATTTTACCAAGATCGATCAAAATTTTGGTGATGAGGAGGATCTCAAAACGCTGGTCACTGAAGCGCATAAACGAGGCATAAAAATCTTGCTCGATGCGGTGCTCAACCATTCTGGCTACGCCACCTTGGCTGACCTGCAATTGGATCAGATTGAGGTGGTTAATCCCCAAAATTTACCGCAAAAATGGGTTGATTGGATGCCGAAAGCTGAAGAAAACTGGCACAGCTACAATCAATCCATTGATTATCAAAGCGCCAACTGGTCGCAGTGGTGGGGCAAGGATTGGGTTCGCGCTGGGTTGCCCGGCTACCAAAAACCCGGCTCTAGCGATATCACGATGACGCTGGCCGGCTTACCGGACTTTCGCACTGAATCAACACAAGCGGTGATCCCGCCGCAGTGGCTACTTAATAACCCCGGCACTCGCGTGGTAGCGCGCGAACAGTATAGCGTTGCCGATTACTTAATTGAGTGGCAAACCGATTGGGTTAAACGCTTTGGTATTGATGGTTACCGCGTCGACACCGCAAAACATGTGGAAGGCGAGGTATGGCGACGCTTAAAAAGCGAGGCATCACGCAGTTTAGAAGCTTGGCGCGAGCAAAACGGGCAGCAAGGGCAACCCTTTTGGATGATGGGCGAAGTATGGGGCCATTCAGCTTACCGCAGCCCCTATTTTGATGATGGCTTTGATGCACTGATCAACTTTGATATGCAAAAAAGAGTCGATAAAGGCGCAGCCTGCTTAAGCCAAATGGCGATGGTGTACCGCGACTACGCGCAAACGCTAGCGAAATACCCAGATTTTACCCCCGTGAGCTACTTCTCTTCTCACGATACCGAGCTGTTTTTTAGCCGTTTTAACTCCTTTGAAATGCAGCGTAATGCCGCCAATGCATTGCTTCTCGCACCGGGTGCGGTGCAAATTTACTACGGTGATGAAGTCGCACGTCAAGTTGGCCCTTACGCCGATGATTTTCACCAAGGCACGCGTTCTGACATGGTGTGGTCACTGGATGAAGAGCGACAAGCGCTGCTGAAGCATTGGCAAACGCTAGGCCAATTTCGTCAATCACACCCTGCCATTGGCGCAGGCATTCATCATGAGATTGAACAGCAAAATGCCTATCTGTTCTCTAGAACGTTAAATAATGACCGTGTCGTTATTGCTTTTGTTGGCCGTTAAACCCACTACAGAGGTAGTTGCAAACACCATAGTGACTGCCTCTGTTTCTTCACCATTTTTTTGGTCAAATAATTTAAACTCACCCACCAAAACATCAATATTATGAACGTGTTGAAGCATAAAAATTAACTTTAGCACAAGCTAAACCAATTACCCCGCCAAATAAGCACAACCCTACTGGTCATACCAAAACTGTCAACTTTTCATTTGATTTACAAATACTTACACACTATCATTCGCCGCTAATTGAAATAAAGACATCATTTTCTTTGACATATCAACAACACAAAATTAACATCTCGCATTGCAATGCCATTACCATAACAAGGCCTTAGGAGGTCGAGAATGATCATCAAACCCCGCACGCTACTCGCGCTATCAATATTGACAGCGTTTAATGTTCACTCTGCAGGCTTCCAAGTGGCAGAGCATTCAGCCTCAGGGCTAGGACGTGCTTTCTCTGGTGAAGGAGCGGTGGCCGATAACGCGAGTGTGATTGCACACAACCCCGCAGCCATGACACGGTTTGATACGACGCAGTTTTCTGGTGCACTGTCCATCGTTGACCCAGAGGTTGATGTATATGATGTGAAAAACCAACAGAAAATGAACGATGTTGCGCCACTGCAAGTCGTTCCCGCGGCTTACTACGTCAGTCCAATCAATGAAAAATGGGCTTGGGGGATGGGAATATTCACTACTTACGGCGTAGCTACAGACTACCCTAATGATATTTATGCAGGTGATCTTGCAGGCGATACTTCTCTTCTTTCTGTCAATTTAAACCCGAATATTGCCTACCGTGTTAACGAACAGCTTAGTCTCGCTGCGGGTATTAACCTCGTCTATGCCGAAGCAAAACTGACACGACATAAAGGTGCTTTAGCCGTATTTACTGGCGGCTCTGCCTCTGACAACCTAGTCGGAATGACTGGCGAAACCATAGCTTTGGGCTGGAACATAGGTAGCTTATATGAGTTCAACCAAAACCACCGTGTCGGTTTTGCTTACCGCTCTGCTGTTGATCTGGATTTTGATGATGGTGAGTTTTCAAGCTATAGCTCAGGTGTTGCAACAAACGCTGTTGTTGAAGGACGTTTAAAAATCACGCTACCTGCGATGTGGGAAGTTTCCGCATTTCACCAACTCACGGATAGCATGGCGTTGCATTACGGGTACCAACGTACCGACTGGAGTTCATTCAAAGAGTTAAAGGCAACGTCATCACAATGTACCAACGGAGAGTGTTTTTATAAGTCTGAAAAGTATGAAGACAGTGGCCGTTGGTCATTGGGTTCAACTTATCAATTAAACTCGACTTGGACACTACGCGTCGGTTTTGCTTTTGATGAACAAGCTGGCGAAGCCACATTGAGTATTCCAGATAGCGACCGTTATTGGTATTCAGCGGGCGTGAGCTACGTGATCAGCGACTCGCTATCCATTGATGCGGGTTTTGCACTGGTGAAAAGTAAAAGCGGCACGTTTACCGAAACCAACAAACTCAATGAAACATTGACGTTTGAATCACAAGGGACTGCTTACCTTAGCGCTATTCAACTTAACTACACATTCAACTAAACTCAGGGATAAGTCATGCTTAAAACAACATTCAAAATATCGCTGCTCTGCTCTGCGTTATGGTTAATCGGTTGTGGTGATGAAACGAACAGTTCGGGAGCAAGCACAACACCCACTTACGAAGCCTACATTCAAGACGCGTTAAAACGCGACACCAGCATAAAATTCACGCTCAGCGGCGCAAACGCAAACGTACCACTACCCTCTTTTGCACTCATGAATGCCAAAGACGGCACGTTAGAAATTCCAACCAAGGGTGATGACGCCTTAACCAATCCAGTCGCCGCTATGGGTACCATGGATGGTTGGTCAACATCAATGCCACTGTTTTTAGACTTTGAAGGCGTAGGATTGGCTGACGGTCTTATCTCTAACGGTATTTATTTAATTGAACTGACCGACAGTATGATTGGCAGCCCAACGGTTAAAAACGTGCTGACATTGAACACCGACTTTGCTGCCATCGCCAGTGCCAGCAGCGATAAAATTGCGATCGTGCCAAACAAAGCGCTCAACCCTGCCAGTGAATATATTTTAGCCGTGACAGATGAGATTACCGATGTAAATGGCAATATTGCAGGCACATCCAGCAGCTACGCCGCATTGAAGTCCAAAGTGAAAATCTATACCGATGATAAGCTAGGGGCACTACAAAAAGTGACCCAAGGCGTAGAAAGCATTTTCGCTTTGGCAGGGGTGGATCAAACCAAGATTATTTATTCAACGTGGTTTAGTACTCAATCTGTTGGTCAGACACTTTACAGTGTGAAAGGCGCTACCGCAGCAGGCCTTGCAACGACAGATATTGGTAATATTTGGAAGCAAGGTGCAAACCCAAATAACCTTAATTTGAGCGCCGCTTATACCATGAGCTTTGGTGCTACAACCGATTTTGTAACCGCACTTAATAACGATGCAAATTTTCAAACTTACATTGGCGCAGAAAAAACAACCGCTAAAGCGTTTATTGAAAATGAATACACAACCAGCAGTTATCACATTAATGTCACGACTGGAACGGTTAAGCTCCCTTATTATTTAGAGAAAGGAAGCAACTGGAACTCACAGCCGTTTGAATCAGCAATGCCAAGTTTAGCCTTGATTAAAAATGCTTTGGCAGATGACAATGAAAAAGCCACCATCGCCAATCAGCTCATTGCTAACAATATCGACGTGACTCAACTAGCAACCAGCCCAAGTGAACAGCTTAAGCTAGTGGGATTGACCCTCACAAAGTCTGATGGCAGCGCACTCGATCCTCAGCGCATCATTACACGCTATAGCCCTGTACCTAAGGTGAAATCCTTAGAAGACGTTGATTTCTTACTGTTTACTCCTAACGCGGGAACAGACTGGCCGATCGTGATTTACCAACACGGTATAACTTCTGTTAAAGAAGATGCGTACTTCACAGCAGCACATTTAGCCAATGCTGGTATCGCCGTGATTGCCATTGATCAACCACTGCATGGTGCTCGCAGTTTAGATGCACAGCGCTCAGCTAATGCCGATATTCTAGCGTACCTCAATTTGAACAACTTGGCCGTCGCTCGTGACAACACGCGTCAGAGTATCTTAGATATCATGGGGCTGCGTGCGGCCATTACTTACTCACAAAGTGCAGGGTTGTTTGTTGGTTCCCAATTAGCAAACGCAGACAATACCGCGACGACACCACCAAAATTCCTTGGCCACTCATTGGGAGGAATCGTCGGCTTAAGCGCTGTCGCGAACGCGAACCGCACTATCGGTGATGCTAGTGGTGATGCGCTGTATAAATTCTCTGGAATGGCCATTGCAAACTCAGGTGGTCAAATCGGTAACTTGTTAATGGGTTCAGCAAACTATGGCCCACTCATTAAACATAATCTCGCCTTAAGTGCGAGCCCCAAATACAAAGCATTCGCCGACCAATACTGTCCAGGGTTAACAGAGAAAGTTTGCTACACCACGTTTGAAAACACAGCCTCTGCCTCAGACAAAGCGGCACTGCAAAGTCAGTTGGATCAATTTACCTACGCGACTCAAACCTTGCTCGATACTATGGATCCATACACAAACGCAAGTTACCTAATCAGTGGTGGAACCGCGACAATCCCTACTTATTTATTGCAAGTGGCGGGAGACGAGAGTGTACCTAACAATGTCACAAATACACGTGCAGGCACCGAACCCCTAGCAACGCTATTGGGATTAGCCAACGCAGTACCCTCTGATGTAATCACTAATACGTCTAAAGTCTTCGTAAAAATGGACAGTGGTACACACACAACCTTTCTCGCACCGCAAGATACGGCCGATGGTGTGCTTCGCGCTGGAGCACTATCACAACTGGCTATTTTCTTGAACTAACCGAGTAAACAGCCTGTTTACTAATTCAAACAGCTTCCTTATTTGGAAGCTGTTTGAATTCTCCATCTACTGACTGCATCAAATTATTCACCTATCCACAGTGGTAATTTATTTCGAATGGAATGGATGTGTAAAAACAGCCAAGATCAGCCTGAAATCTGGAAATATCCCAGATAAAAAGATCAAAACCGTCTATAAGCTGACATAAATAAGAAAAAGTTATTCGAGGTAATTCACATTTCTCCCACCCACTCCTTTTTGTTTTACTCCTCGGCTGATAGTTTATCTTCAAAATATTGAAGATAAAAATTATGCCAACTCAATACATCAATAAAGAAGGTACGGCGATCATGAACATCGCCCAATACTTGATGACAACGACAGAAGGTGACCGTCTTAGAACGATTGATTCACTCTCTGAGGAATTTTGCGTATCAGTAGGATTTATTCAGAAAGCCTTAACAACCATAGAGCATCGCAATGCAGTGATACTTTCAAAACAAGGGCGCAACGGCACCTTTATTACTCAATTGAATTACCGTGAACTAGTGGCTTGTGCTGGGATAAACAATGTCGTATGTGCGATGCCGCTGCCTTATACCCGTCATTACGAAGGGTTAGCAAGTGGGTTGAAAGCTCAAATTGGAGATTTGCCGCTCTACTTTGCACATATGCGCGGGGCAAGCGTACGCGCAGAATGCCTCAGAAATGGTACTTATGATATTGCCATTATGTCGAAATTGGCAGCAAAAGAGCTAGCCAATGGGCTAGTAACGGCCATGACTTTAGGGGTCCACTCTTACTCGCATGAACACCGTCTCATTTTTAAAAAAGGAGGCTATGACCAGATACGCCGAGTTGGTGTTGACCCAGACTCTCCTGACCAAAAAATTCTTACTCACCAATCGTTTAAGGATAAAAACATTGAAATTGTAGAAATCCATTATGGCGAAAGTCTCATCCACTTAACGAATGGCGATATTGATGCCGTGGTTTGGTTACCTGAAGCGATTGAGATGGAGAAATATGGTTTAGATGAGAAATCACTCAGTGATCTTCCTGCTTGTCGGGATGCATCCGAAGCGGTGATCTTGGCGAATGGAGCTTCTACTCACATAACGACCTTGCTCAGAAAACTGATCCGGATGGATCAACTAATTAAGCATCAACGAGCCGTCGTCAATGGGGAAATTACTCCCAGCTATTGACCCTGTTTAACCACACATAATGCTTATTACAAATAATCGCAAAAGGACAGATATGGAACAGCGCCTTGCACTTTTACTGCATGCTAATGTGATTAGCCAGCGTGCTTATGATGGATGTTTACAAGTTATCGCCATGATGGACCGTCAACTGGGTTTGCCTCATGACAATGAGCAATACCAAATGGCCCTCACCCATTTATCGCGTGCTGCGGATCGAATTTGGCAAGGTGAAGCCGTAGCTGAAGGGCTTGATAGCGAACTACTCGATGAAATCTATGACGATCCGGGGATTCAATCGGTCATCGATATTCATCAAAAAACACTCAATGCGATGAGTTTAAGTACCGTCCCTGCCACCGAGGAAAGTTTTCTCATCGCAAATATTTATGCTCTTTATCTCGCGGCGCAACACGATGAAACTCAGGAGTGAACGATGATTGACAGCACTGGTTACACCTACTGCCATGAACATTTACATATCGATTTATCCCCACAAAAAGGCAACCTTGATTGCCGTCTGGATCAATATGAGTTGTTGTGTGATGAGATGAAAGAGCTGCGAATTCGTGGGGTGAGAAATATCATCGAAGTCACTAATGCTTTTATGGGTAGAAATCCTCATTTTATTGAAAATTTAATCGACGACACTGGAATGAATGTGTTGCTGGCCACTGGATTTTATATCGAAGGTTTCTTCCCCGATTTTCTCTACACCATGGATACCCAGCAAATGGCAAAACAGATGATTAAGGAAATTGAAGTGGGTATCGAGGATTCATCCCTCAAGGCGAGTGTGATTGGCGAGATCGGTAGCAGTGAAAATGGCTTTAGTGATACCGAGCAGAAAGTCTTTAGAGCGGCGGCGATTGCTCATTTAGAAACAGGTCGACCGATTTCAACTCATCAGTCGATGAGTACGATGGGCAAAGTGCAGATTGATCTGCTGAAAAGTTGCGGTGTTGAAATGGAAAACCTCACTGTCGGCCACTGCGATCTACGCGATAACTTGGACGATATCCAGTGGATGCTCGATCAAGGTTGCTATATCCAATTCGATACCATTGGTAAAAACAGCTATTACCCCGATACGCGTCGTGCTCAATCACTAAAAACCTTATGTGAACGGGGTTATGTTGGCCAAATCATGTTGTCGATGGACATTACACGTCGCTCCCATCTAAAGGCAAATGGTGGCCTTGGGTTTAGCTATCTAATCGATGAATTTGTTCCTTTGCTCAAGCAGCATGGGATCAGTGATCTGCAAATAAGCACAATGTTACAAACTAACCCTGCACGCTTATTTGGATAAAGAGCACTTGTGCTCATTAAAATAAAAAGGACAAAACATGAAAAAAATCGCCATCGCGGGTTTGCAACGAGAGCAAATCCGAGCACAGATTGAACTCTCTGAACCGGGCATATTTGAATGCCATATTCTGAGCGACATGGAAGCCGCACTGAAAGTGAAAGCGGGGGAAATGGACTATTTCATTGGTTGCTGTAATACCGGCGCCGGAGGCGCATTAGCCATGGCCATTGCTATTATCGGTTTTGGTCAAAGCTGCACTATCGCTAAACCTGCGATTAAGGCCAAGGAAACTGAAGTGGCCCAGTTTATTGAACGTGGATGCGTTGCATTTGGACTCTCCATTGAACACATCGAGCATGCTATACCCATGCTCGCAAACTTACTCGCTAAAAAGTAAAGGCAACCTATGGATATTATGCATATTGGACTCGTTGCAACCTTATGTGCAATGACAGCTTTAATCGCCAACATGAGCGCGGCGGTTTTTCATGATGGGATCCGGCCTATTCTGCCCCAATTGGTTGAAGGCAATATGACTCGCCGAGAAGCGGGATCCGTCGCTTTTGGCCTATCGATTGGCTTTGTGGCATCAGTGGGGATTTCATTCACTTTATCAACGGGCCTACTCAACCCTTGGCTGCTTTTCTTACCAACAGACATTTTAGGCGTAATGATTGGTAGCCGTTGGCTGGCTGCCGCGGCGGGTGGTTTATGGGGTGTGTTGGTTGTCACTTCGCTTGCTGGTGTTAATGCCGTCTTAACGGGCCTTCCCGTCGATGCATTGGGCGCACTCGGTGAGCTGGGTACTCCCGTCATGTCGGCTTTTGCCCTGTTCCCATTGCTTGCGATATTTTATCAATTCGGCTGGAAAGCCGGGGCAATTACGGCAGTCGTCATCCTATTTTCTCGATTAATGGTGATGAAGTTTACGGGGATTTATCCAGAATCAATCCAGATTTTTATCGGCATGTTAATGCTGGTATTTTTCGCAATTCAAAAAGATATATCCGATCGTAAAAAAGGCATTGAAGCACCAGATATGTCTGGTTTACATGGCCTATTTGAAGAGCGGACTAAACGTATCGTAAAAAACCTGCCATTTCTTGCAGTCACAGGGGCATTAATTGCTGCGGTTTCAAATGGTGGTATTTTCGCGGGATCTGAAGTTTCTATTTATTCACTCGCTGAAGCTTATAAAATCACCGACCCAGCGGCTCACGATACCGCAATGAAACAAGTGGCATTATCGGAATTCATGCGTGGCCTCGGCTTTATTCCGCTGATTGCCACTACGGCACTGGCGACTGGCGTTTACGGCGTGGTTGGGATGACATTTGTATTCGTCGTCGGTTATTTAGCTCCTAATATGCCCGTCGCGGCCGTCCTTGGAGCCATAACCATTTGTATCGAAATTTTCTTACTTCGTGGCATTGGTCGTTTCTTGGAACAATTCCCATCGATTCGAAATGCATCAGACAATATACGTAATTCAATGAATACATTAATGGAGTTTGCATTATTAATTGGTGGCGTATTGGCGGTGATGAAAATGGGCTCAACTACAGGTTTTACTATTTTTGCGATGTTATTTTTCTTAAACGAAGTCATGGGACGACCAGTCCTTAAAATTGCAGCGCCAGCGGTTGCCGCTATTCTCACTGGGGTTATTTTAAATATTCTTTACGTTATTGGGTTATTTGCTTTGTAATGAGACGCTTAACTAACCTTAATTTATTTTGATACTGTATTTAGGCGGGCTGTTCTTCAGCGTTATATAGCACACTTACTCTTTACGTTTATTTTGTTATTAAGCATGCGCATTACCAAATAATGTGCAGGATCAGCTCATGCCTAAAAAGGGGAGAATATGTTTTTAGACGCTTTAGAAAAACAAAATCCAGATTTAATCACGGCGGCACTGACACTCTTTAAGCAAGGTAAGTTACAACCAGACACCACCGTTATCGATGTCGACCAATTGCTCAATAATGCTCAACGCATGAAGGAGGTCGCTGACAGGTTGGGCATATGCCTTTACGCCATGACTAAACAGTTTGGCCGCAACCCATTAATCGCCCGCTTGTTAATAGAGCAATGTGGCTATGAAGGGATTGTGTGTGTCGATTATAAAGAGGCCAGAATGATGGCGGCACACGGTTTACCCATTGCTAACGTTGGGCACTTAGTTCAACCACCTAGCAATATGATTCGGTCTTTGGTTGCTCAGATCAAACCACAAGTAATGACCATTTATAGCCTTGAAAAAGCGCAACAAATATCGGATGCGGCCATAGCCTCCAAGCGGCAACAAGGTTTGTTATTAAAGTTTTTCCACAGTCGCGACAAGCTGTACGTCAATCAAGAAGCGGGATTTCCGTTGGAGCAAGCTGCCGACGTCGTGCGCGCGATTCAAAACATGCCCGGAGTTTACATCGCAGGTGTGACACATTTTCCTTGTTTTTTATACGATGAAACATTAGGGAAAACAGAGCCAACACCGAACCTCACAACGCTTATTGATGCTAAGCAAGCTTTAGCCAATTTAGGCATCGAATGTGAACAAGTCAATGCGCCCTCTTCCACCAGTATAGAGACCCTACCATTGCTGGCTCAATATGGCTGCACCCATGGAGAACCCGGTCATGCATTCACTGGCACCACACCCGCTAATGCTACGCAGCCCCAAGCAGAATCAATCGCATTACTTTATTTAAGCGAGATCTCCCACCAGTTCGCTAACGACAGTTATTGCTTCGGCGGAGGGTACTATCGGCGCGGGCAGTTGGAAAACGCTCGAGTTTATAGCGGTGACAGCTGTGAACGGGTCTCTGTATTCAATGATGATACGGACAGCATCGACTACCACTTACGCATCCCCGGTCTTCATCCTATCGGTTCTCCGGTTGTGATGGCGTATCGAACACAAGTTTTTGTAACCCGTAGTGATGTGGCATTAGTGCAGGGCGTTTCCACGCCTAATCCCAAGTTAATCGGCCTATATGATTCTTTAGGTAATGAGGTTTAATATGGCAAAATTTATCGTTGTTGTACTTGATGGCTTTGGTGTCGGTGAAATGGCGGATGTACCGCTGGTTAGGCCACAAGACTGTGGTGCGAATACCGCGGGTAAGTTACTTGCTCATTTTGCGTTGAAACGCTTGCCTACCTTAGAAAGATTGGGATTGCAAAATATTATTGCCAGCCCACAATCCGTCATGGAGATAAACCCGCAGGCAAATACCGGGCGTGCAAACTTAGCTCACGAGGGGGGCGACACCTTTATGGGGCACCAAGAAATTATGGGCACTCGTCCAACTGCCCCTCTTATCCAACCATTTCAAGTAGCATTGCCCGATATTGAATCGGCTTTGCTCGCACAAGGCTATCGCGTCAATCGCCACACAATACAACAAGTATCACTGTTGATCGTCAATGAAGGGGTGGTGATTGGTGACAATCTTGAAGCGGATTTGGGGCAAGTTTATAACTTAACTTGTAACTTTAACCGAGTGACATTTGAATCCTTGCTGGCAATAGCCGCCGTGGTGCGTAAAGCCAACTCCGTGAGTCGCAATATTGCATTTGGCGGCTCTGGGTGCGGTATCACTATGGATCAAATCTTAAGTGCTGTTGAAGTGAAACAAAACCCGACTAATGGGCAAAAGTATATCGGCATTAATGCACCCAGTAGCGGGGTATACAGTGAGGGATTTCAGGTGGCACACTTAGGCTATGGCGTGGATGCAAAAACCCAAGTTCCTTGGTACTTACATCAGCGTAATATCCAAACTTGGCTTTATGGTAAAGTGGCCGATATCGTACAAAATCCGCATGGTTGTTCGTACACCTCGCTCGTTGATACAAACCAAATATTTCGTTTTCTTATTCGTGATTTGTGTATCGAAAAGGAGGGGTTTTTCTGCGCCAACATTCAAGAAACCGATCTTGCAGGTCACCAACAAGATCCTAAACAATACTGGACCGTTTTGGAGAAAGCCGACGAAGGCTTAAAAGACGTTATTACGAACATGAATGAAAAGGACGTATTAATCGTCATGGCCGATCACGGTAACGACCCATTCATCGGTCACACTAAACATACCCGTGAACAAGTACCACTACTGTGTTATCAAAAGGGTAAACAAGCTATATCTATTGGGCTGCGCACAACACTGTCTGATGTCGGTGCGACGGTCTGTGCTTTCTTCGGCGCGCAACTACCCGATCATGGAACACCAATCACTTCGTTGCTCAATGACCAGCAGAAATGTCATCAATGATGACAATGGTACTTCTTGGGTTTTGATCACTCATGACATCTATCCATGTCGACAGATTGATCACCCATGATAAAACCAGCTAATTTTTTGAACACTCTGGTTAGAGAATCAGTCATGTCAACATGACATGACTGATCGTTTCCCTGACAGCGTAAGTGGCGTCATTTCATAACACTTATTCTTCAGCCACCAGCAAAACACCAAATTCAAAATTCGGTGCGTAGTGGTAAATTTCGCCATTGACGGAATCAAAAGACCACACCTGACCACTCGCTAGATGGGGTGATTGGCTCCATAAATACGACAAGATATTGCCTGTCTCATACTTAAAGCCTTGGGCAAATGCTCTGCTATTCATCGCTGGGCCAAAACACGCCATTTCAGTCAATGACACTAACTCTTTAATATTCGGCAATCGCCATTCGGCTTGGCTGGCAAATTGGTGCAATGCGTGTCGGCTTTGAGGATGGTTGATTGCCGCCACTTCTTGCAAAGCACTTTGCCAACGAAACCCGGTCGCTTCGCCATCACACTGCTCCGTAGCGGCGTTCCATGTTTTACCAACTTGGCAACGCATCCACGTTAAGCCAGTGAGCTTATCTTTGATCGTCCCCTGCTCGCTGTAGACATAGCGCGTGTTGGGTGCGCTTTTCGTCATATCAGGAGAACACTCTTGGGCGACGCCGACAGCAGAAAAGATCAAGCAAGAAGCCGCGATTAAATGAGATTTCATTGGTTGTTCTCCTTGGTTGCAACAACTCGAATCGGCGAGACATAAGACGGGTCATTGTCCGCCGCCGTACTGCTGGAGTAGAGTTCAATTGGGCTACGTTCCCCTTTGGTTGCACCAGACAGCGCCGTGTAAAGATATTGCATCGAACCATCGCTTTGAAATTGAGAGGTATTGAGATAAGCAATGCCAGAAGTCCACGTATGCCCATCAAAAAATTCGGTGTTCTGCGGCTGATGCGGGAAATAGTCCCGGTTGAAACCAACCGCATCGTCACCCAATTCGCCTAAATCGAGCATCATGTATTGCTCGCTGTTGGTCGGTAAACGCCACGTTTGTAACCCACACAATTTATCTTGATTGATACGATTGATGTAATCTTGCGTAGTGCAAATAGTATCACCTGCCACCTGACAGGAAGCAGCCGTCACATCTTTTGCAAAAGGGATAAACTTGTCGGCAATTTCTAATGCAAACAACCGTTCTTTATAGTTCAAAGACGCGGCATCTTCTGACTTCACTTCCCAAATAAGTCCACTGTAAACATCTTTAACGCATGACCAATCGCTCGCTTCTGCCTCAAGTTCATTGCCAGCCGCATCTAATTTGATGAACGCAAAGCTCTTACCCGTCACGCCATTTTTGGCGGTAATATCTAGGCCATATTCAGCATCTTGACCGGGATAATCAGCATCAGCCCGCGCTTGTGCACCTTGATCGGAATAGAACTGAATAATGCCCGTGTCTTGCAGAGGTCGCTCTTCCGATACTTGCGCCATCAATGTATTAGCATATTCGGTCATCTTTTCGCCAGAAACGATCTCAGAGGCAATCAGTGGTGTATTTTTTGCCATGGTTTGCCCAAGCGTTGCCAGCAAATCAATTCGTTCACTTGCTTTCGCTTTTTGGAGCAACACGACAGCATTGGCATCCAATATTGCCAATGCTGTGTGGCTAAAGTTTTGTGAAATATCACCATTCACTTCAACGCCTAATTGCAAAAGCTGCTCGGCAAGCAAGCGATTCGCTTCTTTCTCCGTATTTCCATCCAGCATAATGCCGGCAAAAATAGAACTCACACCGTTGAGGATGTTGCCACTGCTTTTGCCCAGCGCCGGCGCAATCAGGATCGATGATTGGCTGGTTTGGCGACTTCTCGTCATGACACTAATGCCAGTAGAAACGTCAGCCACAATAGGAAAACGGTAGATTTGAGTGCTGTCACTCGTGAGGGTGTAGCGCCCTTGGCTATCGGCTTGCGTGCTGATTTCGCCCACATCACAGGCAAAGTTTTGGTTAGAATCAATGCAGACAGTGGCATCAAGTGCGACGTTTTGCGCTTGAATTTGCCCGCTAATTTTATGGCTGGGTAAAGATGTATTGGCTACATCTCCACTTCCACCGCCACCACAACCAGCCAGTAAAAGTGCCAGCGAAAGTGTTGAAAGTCTTAAGTGCATAGTTATGTGTTCTTCAGTTTAAGTGAAAAAATAGCCAACAAATTACGTCGTCTTATGGCGAATGCCGCGAGAGGAAGTAATAAGAGCAGTGAAGTCGAACCGCCACCTGTTTCAGGTGAAAGTGCGTTGGTCACAGGTTGAGGGCATTGATAGCCCGCTAGGCGGCCTACCCCCCATTCAATCAAGGTGCCGAAATTTCCCGGGTTGTAGTCAACCACTTCCAAACGCCAGTAGCCGCTTAGGGCTTCGCCTTGTAAAGAGCCCAATATGGCATCATGTGCCAGCACCCAATAGTCATCAAAACCATTGATGGCCGATGGTGCTTGGTTGAGTAATTCGACGCGTGTCCCTGCGGGTGAAATTAAGGTAACGCGCAGCTCTTGTAGCTCTGGGTGCGATAACTGCAGGCGAACCACAAAATCTTCATCAATCAATGCGTTGCCAACATCGATCGTCAAGCCATAGCTCTTAAATCCGGACGTAACCGTGTCTGCACCGTCAATACTGGCGTCTTTCAATACTGAATTTATGGCCACTGGCGGCGTTGCAAGCTGTGGCTTACCCACGATAAACGATAAAGTTTGCTTGTCAGATTGCATCGCAAGGTACGGTTGATATTGATAACTCGATTCAAGTTGTAGAGTCTGTTTGACTCCGCAGGTGTAGGTGGTTGGCAGCGCGATGCTCCATTGCTGCTGCTGGAATTTTTCGCTAGCGAAAGTAACGGTTTCACCTTGCAAAGTGGCTACCGTTTGTAAACTTGCTTGGCGATCCGTGGCCTGAATGTGCACGTTCAGCGGATCCGTTGGCATCACAAATCGACGTTCCAACAGGAATTTGAAGGGTTCTTGGACTAAGTTATGTTGCTTAAATTGCTGTAATAGCATCGCATCATAAGCGCGATGCGGGTACAGCTGTTTGGCGGTATACAGCATGCTTTCACTCAAATCATGCATTTTTAGACCACGACCTAAGCCGTACATTGATTCAAGAACAATACGGTCAAATTCAGAAAACGCTTCTTGACCGTACTCATTCACGGCCTGTTTCAGCGCTTGAAATAAAGGGGTAGACCACAATTCGTCACCCAACTCACCTGCAACACTTTCATGCGCTCGATACTCTGCGGATGCAAAATATTTTGCCCGCTGATTCCACAAACTGCGTGTCGAAATACGAGTACCAAAATAGCCATCCCAATTAAACACGGTGTCAATTTCGAACGCTTTTCCTTGTGCATATTGGCGGCGAAAACTGTGCGAACCCGCCCAATAGTCACCAAAGCCTTCACCAATCGCGCCCGAATGTCCATAAGCCCAATCGGGAACGATTTGATAATGAATTCCATGACCAAGCTCATGGGTAACCACGTCGGCATCTAATGCATCGGGCGAGCCCCCAACACCAAACAACACCGCTTTCGGGCCAACATAATAAGAAGAGTTGTTGCTAGATAAACCTCTCGCATCAAACCTCACGGGTTCACTAAACAGGGAAAAACCGAGCTGTTTGGTATAATCAATCGATTGATCAAGATGGTAAAAAGCCATCAACTGTACAAAGCGATCATCCAGCATTTCCATGGAGAGAATTTCAGCATCTGAGTTCCATTGCGCCACGTCTTCAGCGCTAAGTAAGCCAACACCGCTATCAACCCACTGCTTGGCATCATCTTGTTGCTGTATGGCGGTAGCATCAACTTGCCGTACTCGTTCATTGGCTAAGTAATATTTACCTGCACTTTGCAACATCTCGACATTCACACTTTGGTAGTGCGGCTGGTTTGGGTAATCAGCAAGGTCATTCCACGCCGAATCTGGCGCAGGCAATTGATCCATGGTTCTTAAATCGGGGTCAAAAAGTTGCACATTGATGCTCTGCACATCTCCCGATGAGAGCGCAGGCGGTTCATTCGCCACCAATCGGCGGGGCGATTCGAGCTCTGCCGCTACCAATGCAACGCCATCTCGCTCGACTGTGTTGTACAAACTTTTGAACACGCGCGTCACTACGCCGGACTGATCGGTCGAGAGCACTAACGCTTTTTGCGGTTGGTATTGGCCGTTCTGCCATACATCAAAGTTGTAATGATTTCCCAGTAAACTCTCGGTTTGATAACGAAACTTCAGCGTCCCAACATCAGGATAAAGCGAGCTCAAATACAGCTCAGCCGACTCTTTCGTTGAAATGGTCGTTTTCGCCAGTGGATAGTCCCACTCCCCCGCAAAGGCGGAATGGCTCAAGCATAGCAAGGTGCTCAGAACGATAATTTTTTTCATCTCTAGCTCCTAAAACACGTATTTAGCCGTAGCGGTAAAGTAACGCCCGGGCTCAGTGGAATAGAGAGTTTGACTTTGACTTACACCTGCGACGTCTTGGTAACGAACGTATTCACGGTCAAATAGGTTCATGATGTTGAGGCTCACATCAAGGTCACGCATCACTTGATAACTCACGCCAAGATCGACCGTAGACCATGCCGACGTTTGCGCGCATTGCGCTTTACGGCCTATATCATCAGAGCATGCTGGTGCTCGGTCCATCGAACTCGCCCAGTTCCAACGTGCGTAGGCATCCCAATCTTGCTGCTGGTAATTTAGTTGTCCATTACCTTCCCACGGCGTGATGGTACGGACGTATTCATCTTGATCATCTTTGCCATCCACATAACCCGCTTTGAACGTGGTTGACCAATGTTGATTCAGTTGATGGGCGAAGGTGAACTCCACGCCATACGTTTCGACGCCATTAATATTTTGGTACTGCTTGATCCAAGCGCCTCTATCGCTATCAAATCCCACATCTTTGGTGTCCATGAAATTGTCAAAGAGAGAGTAAAAAACCGCGACATAAGCTTGAGATTGGCCATTATCGTATTTTGAACCCAACTCAAAACTATCACTGGTTTCAGCCTGTAAATTCATGTTCGGCGCGATAAAAAACGGCGTCAGTGGAACAAAGCTGTGGTCTGCCGCACCGTAGGCTTTGTCATAGGTCGGAGCGCGGTAGCCGTGGTTGTAACTGAGGTAACTGTTGAATGATGGCGTCCACTGGTAAGCCACAGATGCGCTCGGTGACCATTCACTGGTTTGAATTTCACTAACAGCAAAACCAGCAATAGGTTGCTCTGACTGAGGAGTAAGGTTATTCAAATCAAAACGTAAGCCAGCGCTAAATGTCCACTGGTTAAGGCTAAATCTATCTTGCAAATAGACGCCAAAACCATAGGCCTTCGCTGGTGCAAACGGAATAATATTTTCGTAGGTTCCCCCATTGGAATCCTTGGTATCCACGTGACGAGGGCGTTCATAACGATTGGTATTAAGCACTGCACCGTAAATAAATTGGTGTTCGATGTTGTGGACTCGTGCTGCTTTTTCTAAATCAACCGATAGCCCTATCAACTGATCAGAAAAACTTTCATCGCGTCTCTCACGACGAAATTCAAGGGTGTCGAAAAAGGCATGTTCTTTGGTCAATAAGCGATTGGTTTGAGTATCACTTTGACTATCACGCCAGTAAAGCTTGGCGTCCACATGGTCTGCCCAGAAAGAAAGGGTATCTAATTGCACCCCCAATGATGCCGATAAGGTTTGGTGCTGTTCCTGTTCAAAAAATTCTTTGCTTTCCCATTTGTCATCGCGTTGAATGGAAGCAATGCCTTCTTTGCGGATGTTTTCATCTTTATAGGCGTTAAATTTTGCACTGAGTAACAGCGAATCATTGACCATGTGATCGTGGGCTAACGATGCACTGAATCCTTCAATATCTCGGTTATAGAGATCTTGGTTAAAGTTGCGTGTCTCTTCACCTTGCCAATATGAAATGGTCACCAAGCTTTCACCATTTCCATTGCGCACCGCTAGGGTGCTACTGCTCTTATATTGATTGCTGATCCCTGTGTAGGAGCCAGAGGCATCAATATAGAAATCACGTCCTTGCAAATAATCCGCCGGCGATTTTGTGGTGACAACCACAACGCCGCCGATCGCGCCCGAACCATGAATGGTAGACCCTGCCCCTTTCACAACCTCAATGCTTTTTATGTTGTCTAAGGCGAAAGTATTGCGGCCTACTTTGTCGTTAATGTCATTGGCACCATAGCCGTCCGATGCGGCGACGCCATCTTGAATGATCGCAATGCGGTTGCCCGTCATCCCTCGAATCGTGATGTTTTGTGGCCGACCAGCGCCACCCGTAACACTGATTCCGGGTTCATGACTCAATACATCATACAGTTCTGTCGCGCCTTGTTTTTCAATGGTTTCACCGTCAATCGCTGATATTGAGCCGGCGACTTTTGACAGCGGCTGTTCTACTTTATTGGCACTCACCACCACTTCTTCAAGCTTGGTTAGGCTGAATTCGGCATGCACTGACCCTACCGCAAGCACGCTAAGCACCGCTGCGGTGATTGGAGAAAGCTTCATTTACTGCTCCGCTTTTTTGTTTTTATCTATGGTAAGAAGAAAGGCGTATTCCACGGCCTGTTGCTGTAGTGCCTTACGTGAATCGCTACTGTGCCCGCTATTGAAGTCCGTCCATAACAAGTAAGGCCCGCTACCCGTACTCATCATCGACATTTTTTCTATGTATTTCGCGCCTTCCCAATAAGGGACACGGCTATCAAACCACCCGACACGGACGAGGGTTGGCGGATAAGGTTTGGCTTGTATATTGAGTAGTGGGTCATAAGCTTCAATTGCTGAGCGTTGCAATGGCTGGCTAGGATCTCCCCACTCTTCTCGCTGCTGCACCGAGAGTGAAGAGGAGTCTTCTGTGGACATGCTTCTAAGCACATCCACAAAAGGCACTTGCAGCACCACTCCAGCAAAAAGTGCTGGGTTTTGATTAACCGCGGCCGCAACTAAGGTTCCACCAGCGCTGCCGCCAATCGCATAAATAGCGCGTTGGCCGTTATTAAAATGCTGCAATGAAGAGGCGACGTTCAGGAAATCTGAGATGCCTATTTTTTTCAGAATGCCAGACCCAGCGCGGTGCCATGATTCACCGTGATAACCACCACCGCGCACATGAGCAATCGCATAAATTACGCCTTGATCCAATAAACTGATCACTTGTGGCATAAAGTACGGACGCATAGTGACGCCATACGCGCCGTAGCCATAAAGAAAGACGCTGGACTGTGCGCTCAAGGTGTCTTTTCGGTACGCCAAAGTGACAGGAATAGCCACGCCATCAACATCCACCACAATCTGTTGTGACTCATACTGTTCCGGTAAATAAGCAGGATAGTGGTCTTGACCCAGTCGCTTCCATTGTAAGCTTGCCACATCAAACTCACGCCAAACTCCTGCAGAAACCATCGACATTGAACGCACGCGCAGTTTATTGCTTTGCCAATCACCGTTATGAGAGACCCAAGCGACTTCACTTTCTGTTGCCAAAGGCTGTGATGCTCTCAACTTTCCATGCTGATCCATAATGGCTAGTTGAGAATGCTGTGCTTGGTTGGTTTTAACCACAACGCCAGCTTGATATAAATAAAAATTATCCAGCGTGGAATGATCATCTGGCGCATAAAAAAGCTGCCAAGGGTTTTCATTCATGCTCAGTAATCGACGGTAGAGTGCAAACTTGCCGTTGAGGTTACTATTGATGTAGAGCCAGCCATTAGCAACGTCTGCGTAGTATTCAATACCCGGCTGTGCGGCACGAAGCGGAAGGCTTAAGTGAGAGCTGTTGGTCTCTAAAATACGTTGTTCACTGCTGTTTTCGTTGTTGACTTGCACGAGGGCAAAATGCGGATCCGCCGCCAAATAGAGAGACACGATCCACTGCGGATCAGCCCACTCCCATAGGGTTTTTGTCTGCTTGCTCAGCACATCATAGCGCTGCAATAAGCGAGAAGAACGGCTTTCTTCTGCCGCCAAAAAATAGAGGTATTGGCCATTTTCAGACCAAATCGCTTGAGTCGTTGCAGATTGGCTAAGCACGATTTCCTGCTTCGATACACGATCCACCAGCGTCAGCGTGTAGTGCTCTTCCCCAGTCAAATCTTCGCTTAATGCAATAAAGCGGTCCCCTTTTGCCACCGCCCAATTGGCTAACTGGTAATAATCTGATTGCTGCTGTCTTACACTGATATTGACCAATCGCTCAATTGGGCTGTCTTCTGCGGTCTTTTTAACAATAAAACGTTCACCCTTAATCACTTGATCATGATAGTAATTTTGGTACTGGATGAGCCAAGGTGTCGGTGCTTTTACGCTCTTACTCTCTGACCATGTTTTGACTAGTGCATTAGAAAGTGGTGTGGCTTGATTGAGCCACTGTTGTGTTTTTTTATTGTGATCTTCAAGGTGTGCTCGAACCTTAGGCTGTCTACGCGAGCCATCTTCCAGCCACTGCAGTGACTCACCATAAGATGAATGAAAACAAGACAAACCAACAACAAAAGCAATGATATTGAGTAATTTCATTATGATCAGTGAAAACATAGCCAATTATTATAATGAGGCGCAGCTTGCCACTAAACGATAATGAGATCAATTATCATTTTTATATAAAATAGAGAAATTATGGGATTTATAAGGGTGAACGTTTGCGTGTATATAAAAACACCGCCAATTTGGCGGTGTTTTTATAATTAGTGTGAGGTTGTCTCAGCAAATACTGGCATTGAGTCCACCAGCAGATTCGATTGACCGAAAGGTCACGCTGACAAGACGCTCGCGGTTACTCATCGTCAACTTTAGGTGCAACTCTCTTTTTCGGCACAAATACCGCATCACCCACTGCCACATTCTGATAAAAGGTTTTATCGCGTTTAACGGGCTTCTTATTGGCAGTGTGCGCCTTGGGCTTAGTACTTTTAGTCTTAGCGGCTGCGTTTTTCTTAAAGGCCGGAACGCGTGGTTTTAGTCCGGTAAATTTACCTTTCAGATCATCAAATTGAGAGAACTCGATATCTTGCTGCAAAAAGGCTTCCACGCGCTTGAAACTGTCCCAATCTTTTGGGCCAACCAGCGAGATTGCATCACCTTTGTTACCCGCGCGGCCTGTACGACCAACACGGTGCACATACTCTTCCGTATGTTTGGGCATATCAAAGTTAATCACGTGCGTCACGTTCGCGATATCAAGGCCGCGTGAAGCCACATCCGTCGTGACCAAAATTTTAAATACGGCGCGCTCAAACTGGCTCATGATGGTGTTGCGCTGGTTTTGATTTAAGTTACCACTCAACGCAACAGCTTTCAGTTTCTGCTCGTTGAGTTTAAGCGTTAAACGCTCAGTATCAGAACGGGTTGCGGTAAAAATGATCACTTGTCGATATTCGGCTTCTTGCAGCACGCGTTCGAGTAACGCTTCTTTGTGATCAAGATGATCACAAAGGTAGAATTTTTGGGTGATGTCTTTATGCTCTTCGTTGACAACACCAATCGAAATACGTTTTGGATCTTTAAGCAACTCGGTACCAAAGTCATTCACTTGGCCGTGATCAAGCGTTGCGGAAAACATCAGTGTTTGGCGACGACGGTGGTTCGCTGCATGATGAATACGGCGTAGTTCCGGAGCAAAACCTAGGTCCAGCATGCGGTCAGCTTCATCAAGGATCAGCGTATCTAAACCATCAAGACGCAACGAGCGATGCTCTAAGTGATCCGCTAAACGACCAGGAGTCGCTACAATAAAACGGGGGAAACGGCGCAGTGCTTTTACTTGGTCGTTAAAGTTTTCCCCACCCACAATCAGCGTTGCTTCGTAGCTCAACCCACTGAGCATCGTACGCAGCTCACCGTACACTTGTTTGGCCAACTCACGTGTCGGAGCAAGAATCAGAGCTCTAGGGTCTTTTGCTGATAACGCTTTAGTTTTGAGAGACTTATGCAGCATTGGCAAAACAAACGCTAATGTTTTACCCGAACCAGTCTTAGAGGATGCCAACAAATCTTTACCTGCAATCGCCACGGGAACCGCTTGTTGTTGGATCTCTGTCGCTTGTTTGAAGTCATAGTGTTTGAGGGTCTTCAATAAGCGATTGTCTAAGCCTAAATCTTTAAACTGCAAAGGATTCTCCAAAAATTTGTAAAGTTGCCACAATAAATAGGGCAAGAGGTCAAAATGAAAACGCAATATGATAGCCCGAAAGGCGCTTAGATAGATAGAGATCACATAAAAATAATCAGCACGCACACTTTTTCAAGGCATAAGAAGATAGAAAATACGTCTCTTAACGATGAGACATAGCGGAGTAAATGGGCATAAATTGAAATTCTTGGATTATTTTGACGTTCGGCTACTGGGTGAACGCTAGAATAGTGTCTACAATTGAGTTCGTCACTATATGATGATTTCCAAAAAAGCGTATACCCAAACGACTTGACGTTGCAGGTAAACAGCACCGCTGTAGCTTCAAGTAGGAAAAGTATAATAGGGCATCATTGATAATAATCTTACAAACAAGGAGTTCAATAATGAATAAGATGTTAATTGCAGCTGCAGCCTCTTCTGTACTTCTACTTGCTGGTTGTGCATCAGGCCCTGATGACGCAGCAATGACGAAAATGGATCAGCTAAGCAACCAAGTTAGCCAACTCAGTGATCAAATTTCTGCACTTAAGAGCGAGCAATCGACACTTTCGTCTAAAGTAAGCCAAGCGGCTGATGCCGCTGCCGCTGCGCAAGAAGAAGCGGCTCGTGCAAACGAGCGTATCGATAATATTGCTCAGTCATACACGAAATAATTTCGTTATATTCCATAGCTGAAATTGCTTAAAAGGCTTGTTAATTCAAGCCTTTTTTATTGCTGCTATTACATGGTTCACCATTAATGAACTCATCAACTTCTTTAATTACTCCAATGAGGTTGAAAAATCTGCAGCCACAACTTCGACAGGCACACCATTTTGCGCCAAGATCACCGCTCTCGCTTTCGCATCTGATTTGTTAAATTCATCCAACCACCAGCGAAGTTCTTGCGGTACCTGCAACTCTTTTTTACTGCCGTTACTGCGCGTTAAAGGTTCATGAGCTTCAAGAAATACGCTTCGATCTGGCTCTAAGGCTAATTTTATCGGCTCATCAATTACTTTCACTTTCTCGCCACGCTGAACCTGCTTAAACAGCCATTCAATATCCTTGGGATCCATACGGATACAACCTGAGCTGACTCTCATACCAATACCAAAATCTTTGTTGGTACCGTGGATCAAATAATCACCCGCACCATAAGCGAGACGAAGCGCGTATTCGCCAAGCGGGTTATCTGGCCCAGCAGGCACCACCGCAGGCAGTTCAATACCTTTCGCTTTATATTCAGTGCGGATCGATTGAGGAGGTGTCCAAGTTGGGTTCGGCCGTTTTTGGCTGATAGTGGTTTCCATTTCGGGCGTGTCACGACCAATACGGCCAATACCGACGGGGAAAATATGCACTTTGCGTTTTTCAGGCTCAAAGTAATAGAGCCGCAGTTCCGCTAAGTTGATGACGATGCCTTCGTAAGCCACGCGCGGTAAAATAATTTGTGACGGAATGGTTAGCACAAACTCTTGCTGCGGCAAAAATGGGTCAATTCCTTTGTTAGCCGCCATCAAAGATAAAAACCCAACATCGTACTGTTTTGCAATTTGCGCTAAGGTTTCGCCCTGCTCAATCACGTGATATTGAGTTCGGCCAACCATGCTACTGCCTTCGGCAGGAAAATCATAAGTCGCGGCGAACGCGTTCACACTGAGCGCACCCCAGCAGCAACACAAAGAGAGTAGCTTGCGTAGCATGGTGATCAGGTATCCTTGGCGTCTTTATAGAGCTGTAAGGTTATCTCTCTTTCTACTTTATGATCAACCATTGGCGCGGGATATGACAAGGAATTGACGGCAGGGAATTTCCAAGGCGTGTGGATGTACTTATCTGGCAACGAAGCCAATTCAGGTACCCACTGACGAATAAAATCCCCTTTCGGATCAAAACGTTCCCCTTGGCTGGTAGGATTAAAAATTCGAAAATAAGGTTGCCCATCACACCCTGTTGAGGCGCACCACTGCCAACCGCCATTGTTGGATGCATAATCGCCATCCACTAATGTTTGCATAAAATATTGTTCACCAAGTCGCCAATCGATATGCAGATCTTTGGTTAGAAAACTGGCCACCACCATCCTTAATCGGTTATGCATCCACCCCGTTTTGTTCAGTTGGCGCATCGCCGCATCGACAATAGGGAACCCGGTTTGACCCTGCTGCCAACGTTCAAAGGCCGTTGAATTCTCCCACCAAGATACGTGTTTCCCCCAAGGTGCAAAATCTTTTCCCTTACAGAGATCAGGACGAAACCCGATCAGATGCTGATAGAATTCACGCCAAATAATTTCGCTCAGCCAAGTTTGCGCCCCTTCAGACAACCCAATATGTTGCGATTCAGCGTATAGGCGCGCCATACATTGACGCGCAGAAAGCGCCCCTATTGCGAGATAAGGTGACAGTGCGCTGGTCGAATCCAACGCGGGAAAATCACGCTGCTGGTGGTAGTTCTGTACCTTATCACGGCAAAACTGGCGTAATTTAGCGCGAATTGCATCGAACTCGACCACCCAATGATCACTGCTGATGCGTGGATAGCTGAACGAGCGGTGTTCGCTCCACAGCAACGGCTCAAGATCCTTTATGCGTTTATAATGTGTAGAAATAGGCGTTGGTAAAATTTGAGGAAGAGCCGCTTGTGATAACCACGCTCGTTTAAAAGGCGTAAAGACTTTGAAATAATCACCTTGCTTATTTTTGACCGAACCGGGGGCAATAATGCACTTATCGTCGTATGCTCGCCACTCGATCTGGCGCTCTAGGCAAAACTGGCTCGCCATCTCATCACGCTGCAACTCATTGATTTCATACTCGCGATTAACCAACACTGCGCTGGCATTAAGCTGCTTAGCCATAGCGGTAATCTGCTGCGCAGCATCAGCGTAATCATCGACTTCCTCATACAACAGAGCAATATTGAGTGCTTGCAGTTCACGTTGCAGCTCAAATAAACGCCGATAAATAAGATCCGCCTGCATCGGAGCAAGATGGTGTTTTTGCCACTGTGCTGGTGTTGCAATGAATACGGCAACAACAGGTTCTTCACCATCAATGGCGGCATGTAATGCCGTATTATCAACGGATCGTAAATCTCGGCGCAGCCAGAGTAATTTCACTGTACATCCTTACTGATTAATCTAACGAATGGTGCAGACGAGCAACCACATCTGACAACGAAAGCTTATCTCCCAGTGAGATACGCAATTTCCGTAACGCTTGAACTTGCTGCTCGGTTAGTGCTCGGTTGGCAAACAGCGCAACCTGTTGGTAGTTTGCTAAAGCATCATGATCAACAAGAGCGGTAAGATCTTCGACACCATCTAAGATAGTGAGGTTATAACCAGCTTCCACCTTTCCCACGAACCATAACCAAGCCAGTATGCTCGATGTTGGATCAAGATTAACGCAAAGACATTTTCCTTTAGTTGCCGCTTTGTTTTCCGCTTCAATGATCGAGCTCAACTTGCTTATCATCAGTGCCTGAAAAAGCCCTTTTTGCAAACTGCGCAACGGTCCTTTAACCCGCTCTAACGTGTCGATGACAGGAAAGACAAACTGCTGCTCAACAATCTCTAACGGATACTCTTTCAATACCGTAGCAATGGTTGATTCCGCTTTGCCTTTATTGAGATCCACTAAAGCTTGCAGCAATTGTTCTTGCTCTAAAAGCTCTGAGCCATGATTTGCCAAAGTATCAATGATGCTTTCACTGCCACTGAGCAATGCACTCACTTTGCCAATCGAAACCCCTTTCGCCAGCCAGCCTTGAATGATGCGAATCGTCGCAATATCCTCTTGTGAATAAAGGCGATGCCCTTTTTCCGTGCGCTGTGGCTGAACGAGGTGATAGCGGCGCTGCCATGCCCGCAAGGTAACAGGCTTTACTCCAGTCATCTCGGCAACGTCTCGAATAGCGTATAATTGTTCAGTCATCATGTTTTCAGTCAGTGGGTTCTCATAGTCCATAACGTAACCTTAACGTTTGTGGATAAGGCGATAAATAGTGCTGTTGCTGCAGATAAGCATCGGGATACATTTTTATGTAATGTTTGAGCAACGTAATAGGCGCAAGTAAAGGAAGCTCGCCAGTTCGATAGTCATCAATCAATTGCGCTAACTCTACTTTCTGCTCTTTGTTTAAGGCTCGTTTGAAATAACCCTGAATGTGCATTAGAACATTGGTGTTATTTTTACGGCTCGCTCTGTGTTTGAGTGCATCCATTAGCCCTTGGCGATAGTGCTCAATAAAATACTGTGGCGGATGCTGCTTGACTTCAGCCACCAAACGGCCGAGTTCTCGATACGCTTGCGGGTGATGCGCCATTAACGTCAATTTGTAGCGTGAATGAAAGGCCACCACTTTGCCCGGTGTCGGGTTGTCACCTATCGATTGATAAAAGTCATGTAAACAGTAGACACGCGTAATGAAGTTTTCGCGAAGCACAGGATCATGCAAACGGCCATCTTCCTCTACAGGCAACCACGGCATTTTACGCATCAAAGTGGCGGTATAAAGCCCAACGCCCTCTTTATCCGCTCGCTGATGCTTATAGACTTTGACTCTTTCCATGCCACATGTTGGGGATTTCGCACAAACGATATAACCACACAATTTCATCAATTCGAGTTCATCAACTTTTCGTTCTGAGAAATCGAACATGGCTTGCGTGTAATCTTTGGTTTCATCTTTAGTTTCAACCAGCGCTAAACGCTCTTCGTGAGAGATCAAGCGAATGGTAGGCCTTGGCACGGTTAAGCCAATCGCAACCTCTGGGCAAACGGGTATGAAAGAGAAATAATTCGTTAACTCTTTGGTCACAAAGTCACTCGCTTTGTGGCCAGAATCAAAACGGACTTGCTCTCCCAGCACACATGCACTGATCCCGATACGAATTTCTGGATTACTCATCGCCGCCTCATATACAAAAATATTTGTTGTATAATGTATAGCACACTCCAACCACCTTATACAAAATATATTTATGTACACATAAAAGGTAAACGTTTACCCAAATCGATTGCCTTACCACTTTCAACACTTTTAGTTATCAATGAGCCACAAAAAGGGTATTAACCTCCATTCTGTGACAAATCTCTCAAGGAACAGTGTCAGGTCTAGCTAGTATTGCCTCAACAAAACACATCAGATTCAACAGAATTAGTAATTTAATCCACTTATTGCGGATAAATCGCTGACTCGAAAACTTTGGAGTAACAACGATGGCAACCCCACACATTAATGCGCAAGTTGGTGATTTCGCTGAAACCGTTCTAATGCCAGGCGATCCATTACGTGCAAAATACATTGCTGAAACTTTTTTAGATGATGCTAAACAGGTTTGTGATGTTCGCAGTATGTTCGGTTATACCGGTACTTATAAAGGTAAAAAAGTATCCGTTATGGGCCACGGTATGGGCATTCCATCATGCTCGATTTATGTTCACGAGTTGATTTCAGAATACGGTGTAAAAAATATCATCCGTATTGGTAGCTGTGGCGCAGTTCGTGACGATGTCAATCTAATGGATATCGTTATTGGTATGGGTGCTTCAACCGATTCCAAAGTTAACCGCATCCGTTTTAACAACCACGATTTCGCCGCGATTGCGGATTACGGATTGCTTGAAACGGCCGTCAATCAAGCCCGCGCACAAAACGTGCCCGTGAAGGTAGGCAACGTGTTTTCCGCTGATCTGTTCTACACACCTGAAGGTGATTTATTCGAAAAAATGAATAAGCTTGGCATCTTAGGCGTGGATATGGAAGCGGCCGGTATTTATGGCGTTGCAGCGGATCTAGGCGCAAAAGCATTGACGATTCTTACCGTGTCAGACCACATCATTCGCGGTGAGAAATTAAGCTCTGAAGATCGCCAAACCTCTTTTAACGACATGATGAAAGTCGCGCTTGAAACCGCGATTAGTATCTAATTTTTAAACCTCAGCTGCTCACCCAAATTGGCAGCCTTAAATTACCCCGAGGGGGCGATTGTGTCCAACGACCAACTACCCAAGGACGCAGATGGTTTACAACTCAACTTTTGTAAAACATTGGCGTGTGACAACTTTGGACTGAGTGAAGCCGAACGGTACGTTCTGCAGCGCGTAAACCCGAAGCGTCCAACGATGGTTTGTCGTGAATGTGGAGCTTTCCCCCCCTTACTTAACAACCGAGAAGTGTTAAACGAATTACACCGTTTAAGGCAGCTTCACAGCGACGGTTTGCCCGCTTGTCGCAGTGATGATTGCCAAAATTTCGGTTTATCTGTTCATACACACAAACATCTCTATCACGCTTTTGGCTACAGCGGCGATCGCCAGCGATACCGTTGCAAAGCTTGTCAGAGTACCTTTGTTGATAAGTGGTCAGGAGCCAACAAAAAACTCGTTTTTCAAGAAACCTTACTCGGCCTACTCTTCATGAGTTATTCGGTGCGAGAGATTTGCCGTAAATTATCCATCAACCCAAAAACGTTTTATGATCATGTCGAGCACATTGCCAGTCGCTGTCGTCGAAAACTGGCCATGATTGATGCGCGTTGGGTGAATCATGCAAACCAATATGAACTGGCTTGCAATTACATCCCGCTCCAACCCCATAGCGACAACGGCGTATTGTGGTTTGCAACAGGTGAAGCCAAAACAGGTTACATACTCTGTCAGCACGTAAACTATTCCGCCAATGAAGAGCCTGCTGGCGAGCTTGATCACAACCCCTATCACTCGCCCGCGCGTTTTGTTTCTCGTGAACATTCATCCGAGGCGAATCTACCCACTCCTGACGCATCTCCGCTATTACGTGAGCGTATTGATCAGAAATACCAAACAATTTTAGCCCGCGGTAATGTAGAAGACCCCATGGGTAACCTCACCACTTTTCATTATCCTTCTAAAGGCGCCTTGATTCGCCCTCCTTACACCTCTTATGCCCACTTCCTCCACGTGCTGGATTTGTGCCTTGAAGATAAGCGAGTTTCTATCTATCTGCCTCAAGATCCGGTTTTACGTTCTGCCGCATTGAGCGTCTGTTTGCCGCGAATCAAGCGTAAGAATGTTGACTTGATGTACGTTGAGGAAGATCCGCAATGGCAAAATGGACATTCCGTGAATAAAACGGACATTGTTCACATGGGATGGTGGCGAGATCGCTGGGCTATTGCCAATCAGGCACAGGCTGCCAAAGGTGTTTGCTATTTGGCAGGAGACAATCCAACACCCGAAGCTTGGCTCGATAAAGCATCGATTAAGCAAACAGAGTTCTATCAAAAACGCTTCCAACTGTTGTTCGAAAGCTTTATCAACGAACCGAGGCGCAAACTTCGCCCTGGCGGCCTACAACCAATGCTGGATATTTTTCGTGCTTGGCACAATTTGTGCTACCAAGATAAACATGGATTCACCGCCGCCCAAAATTTGGAATTAACCAAACATCCACTGACGTTGAAAGAACTACTCTCTTAGATTTTTAGGTTATATTTAGACTGTGGATTGTGAAGTAGCGCAGATTATTGTGGTAATGAATAACCAATGCACCCACTTTTGGGAAAGTAAATAGTGCGCTTTAACGTTGGCTTCATATAATGAATCGGTGACTTAGGCTTCTTACTTTTGAGGAACAGCCCGTTTGGATAAAAGCCAATACCTTCTTGAAATTGAAATAGAACAGCTTAGAGCCCGTATTGAAACTGAGCCGGAGAAGGTGTCGATCGTCGCGGAGCAGTGTTTATTGAGAGCACAGCAGATCTTTTTCCCAGAAGGGGCGATTCAATGTTTGATCATTTTATCTCGCTGCGCTTGGTGTCTAATGGACTACCGCGTGGGTTTAAAATACATTAAAGAAGCCTTATCCACTCAAAATACCCTCGATACTGATGATTGCCTTCCCGAAATTCTGCATATTCACGCGCTGCAACTTTGGGGTCAGGCAAAATATTATACCGCCCAACAATATTGGATAAATGCCTTAGAACAATCAGCTCTGGTTGATGAAGTTGATATCCAGATAGAGTGCCTCATTGGTCTGGGTAATGTTTGGCGTATTACCAACGAATATCAACTTTCATGTTCAACACACGAGCTAGCCGTTAAAGTCGCTAATAATGCCCGTATCCATTGGTTAGAAGGCAAAGCCCGTATTCTGTGGGCATGGGATCTCTATCTACTTAACCAATACATCGATATGCTGACCGTACTCGATGGTGCCGAAGAAGCGCTACAGGATCATCCCGATAAAACTTGGCAAGCCGAGGTTTGGGATTTTCGCGGCTTAGCACTGCTCGGACTAGAACGAATCGAAGATGCGGAAGCGGCAACCACCAAAGCACTCGAACTTGCTGTTGAGCATAACCTTGTGTGGATGAAGGCTCACTCATTCATTAGTCGAGCTCGTTTGGAACTGCTGAGAAAAGACTCCAAGAAAGCAACTGAGCTGTTGCTTCTTGCTGAAGCCTCTGCTGCTTCATTTGATAAAGGTGAGCTACTTTCACAAATTTGCTACCAACAATCCCTAGTCGCAGAGCAGCGTGGTGATTTTAAAGCTTCTTTAGCCTCATTTAAGAAATATCGCCAATTTACGGTTGAGATGCTTCGAGAACAAACGGCGCGCATTGGCCTTGATAAAGCAAGAGCCTCTAAGCGACAACTTGAGCAACGAGCACGTAAACTCATTAACCGTATTCGTGGTCAACACGAATACGACCCAGAGAAACATCTCTCCAATGTGGTTTCAGAGACTTATTGGTGGGAACAACTCATGCTGTTCAAGACCGAGTTGAAGCATTCTAATCACGCCGTCATTGTCATCCAACATAACGACTCAAAGTACCTCGATGTATGTACCGAGATTGCCCACTCGCTCTGTAACCAAAAAGATCTCGTTTCTCGTTTAAGTAGCGAACGCTTAGCGCTGCTTCTTGCCGATAAAGGCGATGCAGCGCTGCACGTCTTCCATGTATTGGCTAAGATGATTGAAATATACCCCTGGGAAAGAAAAGGATTAACGGGGTCGCTACCTCAAGTGATGTTCCAAGACATTTTGAGTTTCCCATTCACATTAGAACAACTGGAAGACAGTCAACCTCAGGAATGGTCGCATGGAAGTACTGCTCAGTAAGATTAAAGATACGGGTTTGGATGCCACCTCCGTTTCCGGAGAAGAGGCCATCATTTTCTGGAATCACGTCCGACAACATATAGCCTCAACATCAAAAGAAAAAGCACTTAGCTACATCATCAGTGCAGAGTATCGTTCAGAACTGCATCAGTCGTCCGCCAGCATAGAGGAGCTTCGTCACGCCTTAGCATTACTTGAATTGCCTAAGGACGCCGAAATTATTTTGTCTGTGAAAAACAGTTTAAGCGATCGCCTAATGGAAAGCGGTGAATTTGCCGCAGCGCTCAACGAATATGTGTCCGCTTCTAATATTGCCGTCGACACGGGTTACATTGATGAATATGTACTGGCCGTCATTGGCATGGGTAACCTGTGTGATGCTTATGGCGAACACAGCCGAGCCCTTCGTTACTATCAAAAAATTGATAGTATTGATCACGCAATCACCAGCCGCTCATTACGCCTGCGTTATAAACTTTACATGCTATCGTGTTACATTCAACTGCACCGAATCTCCGCCGCCACCGACCTAATTAAAGAGTGTGAAGAGCTGAGTATTTTGGTCAGCGATAAAATTCTTACCGGGCAAATTTCACTCTATCAAGCTCAACTTTATCTTTATCAGGATCAAGTCGATAAAGCGCTCATTACGCTCTCTAGTGTTCAGTACAGTGCTGGGAATATGAATTCCACCTGGCTATCGAATATGATTCGAATTGAAACGGCCAACTGCCTGGCTAAAATAGGCAAAAGTCATATTGCCAATATGATGCTGGCCAGTACAGACAAACGTCTGCAACGATACACGTCACCCACGATGGCCAAGCAGCTGTATCGAGCATTCAGTGCCGTGTGCGAGCGCCAAGGCCTTTATCAAGCCGCCCTGATTTATGAAAAAAAAGGCTTTCGAATTGAAACTGATCTGATGAAAAACATCCCGATTAGTGAGCTGGGGGCCAATCAACTGCGTCGCTTATCGCGCTTTGAATTGCAATTGAAATTGATCTTATCTGAGATTGAAAATCGCGAGCTCAAAGAAACCACAGAACATCAAAAGAATGCCGTAGCCCAACTTCAACAGGATGTATTCACTGACCCACTCACCACTTTACACAACCGCCGCTGGTTAGATGTAAAGCTGAAAGACCTACTGCTTCATGAGAAGCTATTTGCATTTCTAGTCATTGATATTGACCATTTTAAATCGATTAATGATGAACTTAGTCACTTGGTTGGTGACAAAGCGATAGTCAATGTTTCACGTGAGTTGAAAAACTACTTTAAATTCCGAGGCTCCTCCTGTGTCCGTTTTGGTGGAGAAGAGTTTCTGGTGATTTTAGAAGATTGCTCGCTCGACCAAGCTGAAATGCATGCCGAAAACTATCGAGAACGCATATTCCAATTTGGTTGGCACGATATTCTAGGTGAGCGCGGCTTAACCGTCAGTATCGGTATAACCTTGCATCGAGATGGTGAAAATACACAACGCACATTCTACCGCGCCGACAAAGCCTTATATCGCGCGAAAGCGAATGGCCGCAACCAAGTGTGCACTGAGTAACTTTCCATCACATTAAGCTATTAGCTGCCGTTTACACTCTTCATTGAAATACAGGAGCAACTATGTTTTTAGATTACTTTGCCCTTGGTCTACTGATTTTCGTAGCCTTGGTCATTTTTTATGGAATCATCGTCATTCATGATATCCCTTATGAAATCGCCAAAGAGCGCGACCATCCACATCAAGATGCCATTCATGTTTCTGGCTGGGTGAGTCTATTTACCTTACATGCCATCTGGCCATTTTTGTGGATTTGGGCAACCTTGTGGCGAAAAGATCGCGGGTGGGGGTTCACTAAACTTCAAGAAGAGCAGCACGATATTCATCATCGTGTCGATGAACTTATCGATCAAGTCGCAACACTCACTCGAGAATTACATGAGTTAAAAGCGCAGCCACCCGTTGCTCAAGCGAACATCGACCATGCCAGTAATCAGGAGACAAAATAATGGATTTACTTCTGATCATGACTTATGCCGCTTTATGTATTGCGATATTCAAAGTCTTTAAAATTCCATTAAATAAGTGGACCGTCCCTACAGCTGTATTAGGTGGCGTTATTTTGATCGGCACCCTGATCTTACTGATGAACTATAATCATCCTTTTACTCAATTGGGTAGCCAAGTTTTTTCCACAACACCTGTCGTCTCAGGAGTACGAGGAAGAGTGATTGAGGTTCCGGTACAAGCAAACCAGCCCTTAAAACAAGGTGATGTGCTTTTTAGAATTGATTCTGTGCCTTTTGAAGCGGAATTGGCAAAAATTGAAGCTCAGATCAAAGAGGCGAGCCAAGGTGCACTCGGCCTAGAATCGAATGTTTCTGAAGCTGCGGCAGCGAAAGTACAGGCTATCGCTGACCGGGATAAAGCACAACGTGAGTATGCTCGTTATCAACGTGGGTATGATAAAGGTGCATTCACCGAACAAGATCTTGATACCCGTCGCCAAGCTTATAAAGCAGCAGAGGCAGCAGTAGAAGTCGCCCAAGCACGTCTAAATCAAGCCAATATCTCCTTAAACTCAGAAATCAATGGTGAGAATACTACCGTTGCTCGCCTGCTTGCCGATTTTAGACAAGCCCAATTCAACCTTGAACAAACCATTGTCAGAGCGCCTACTGATGGCTATGTGACGCAATTAGCTCTCAGACCAGGTGCGATGTCCGTACCATTACCCTTAGCGCCAATGATGACGTTTGTACACACAGAAGATAAAATCTACACAGCTGCATTTAGGCAAAATTCTCTTCAACGCCTAAAACCGGGCTTTGAAGCCGAGTTTTTGTTCAGAGCACTACCCGGAAAAGTCTTCAAAGGAGAGGTGGTTGAAATATTACCTGTTATTGGTGAAAGCCAGATCCAAGCACGAGGTACCTTGCTAGGAACTGAGGCATTACGTACCAATGGACGCGTACTCGTCACCCTTAAAATCACCGATGATTTAAGCGATTATCACCTGCCACTCGGTACTGCTTTTGAAGCCGCTATCTATTCAGACAGTTTCTCTCATGTCTCGATTATGCGTAAGGTACTCATCCGGATGAAAAGTTGGCAAAACTATCTCTACATAGATCATTAGATACCATCCATCACGACATACGTTGAAAAACAGCCAACCCAGATGTCGCTTGTCTAGTGACTATTGGCATCATGTTAAAAGGGTCGTAAACGACCCTTTTGCTACCTGTCGCTCCAACGCAGAATTCTAACTTCATTACCCGCTTCGGGTTTAATTGGAATATTGAGTGATAAAAGCAGCGAAACAAGTGCCATTACCGCTCCAATGTAAAAGACGCTCGCCGGAGAGATAAGCCAAATTAAACCAAACGTGGCGGGGATGAACACGGCCGCAATATGATTAATGGTAAAAGAAACTCCCGCTGTAGACGCCATGTCCGCAGGATCTGCAATTTTCTGAAAATAAGTTTTAATCGCCAAAGCCAAGGCAAAAAAGAGGTGGTCAACCACATAAAGTGCCGCCGCCCAATGTGCGTTTTGTACAAGACCGTACCCAACAAAAACAACAATCAACCCCGTGTATTCAAACAGTAGCGCTTTACGCTCGCCGACTACACCAATGAACTTACCAATACGTTTAGCAAACAAAAAGTTGAACAAATAGTTGATCAAAAACAGTAAGGTAATATCGGCCGCTGAATAGCCAAATTTCTCCACCATAAGGAAACCAGCGAAAACAGTGAAAATTTGCCTACGCGCACCACTCATAAAGGTCAAGGCGTAATACAGCCAATAACGTTTGCGTAGCACGAGCTTTTTATTTTGTGGCACTTCCGCTTTAAATTCAGGAAAGGCAAAGGCAATGATCAACACCAGCACAAAACCAGCACCGCCAGAAATGGCATAGACCCATTTAAAATCGAGCTGAAACACTTCTAACATTACCCACAAAGCACCGTAAGTGATCAGTGATGCAAGTGCTCCAACCGAAATGAGTTTGCCAAGCATTTCTGGCGCTTCATCTTTATTTAACCACTGCAAAGACAAGGATTGTTTAAGCGTTTCAAAGTAGTGGAACCCAGTCGACATCAATAATGTCGTGAGCAGTAACCCGGTTAAAGAAGGGAAAAAACCCGTCATCGCGGTTCCTAACGTCAACATACCTAATGAGACCAAGATAAATCGCTGCTCTCGAATGAACAGTAAAACGAATACGGCGGTGAAGGCTAAAAATCCGGGGATTTCTCGTACACTTTGTAATAAGCCAATGTCTGAACCATCGAAATTCGCTTTTTCAATCACGAAATTATTCAACAGTGCCATCCAACTAGAAAATGTAATCGGCACAATAATGGAGATAATCAATAGGAAATTTTGTGGCGTGCGCCAACCTTGAGAGGCTTTAGGGTACATGAGAGATCCTTATCTATGTTTCAGCGCATCATATACTCAAGTCGCCTTAAAAGGCGAGAGCTCATCACAACAGGAAACAAGGTTAGGGATTAGCACTGCTAAATTACACCGTTCGGGTATAAGATCGACCGAGACACAAATATTGGGATTTAACATGACGATTACGTTCGCAACGATCAATTTATTCAATTATTTAGCTCCGCCGAACGCATATTATCAGTTCGATAATATTTACACGCAAGCAGAGTGGCAGCAAAAAAAGCAATGGTTTGGCCAGAAGATCCAACAACTGGATGCCGATATCATTGGCTTTCAAGAAGTTTTCAGTTTTGATGAACTGCGCAACCAGATGATAGATTTAGGCTATCCGTATGTGGCCTGTGTAGATGAACCTATCGTCAAAGATGGATACATCTACAGCCATCCGGTTGTGGTGATTGCCTCTCGCTATCCTCTGCGCCAAGTGAGCGCCGTACATGGCACGCTACCAAACCAAGCTGCCCCTTTTTGCTTTAATCGTACACCGTTACACGCTACGGTTTGCCTGCCAATGCTCGGGGATATCGATGTCTATATTGTGCATTTTAAATCTCAACGTCCGGCAGAATCGCCTGCGGCACCTCATCATCTGATCGATGAATGGCAACAAGAAACGCTAGGACGCTGGCTCTCTACTGTTCAGCGAGGCTTTGAAGCAAACCTGACTCACCAATATATCGTCAATACTCAAAAACAAACTGGGCGGCCTTGTGTGCTAATGGGCGATTTTAATAAACCGTTACATCACGAGGAGTTTCAAGGACTACTATCACAGGCCTTATACCGCAGACCAGATACACAGCAACCGCTGGCTGGCTATGCGCTTTACGATGCTTGGGATCTGCATACCGAGAGTGTTGAGCAGCCTCGCAAAGCCACTCATTACGCCGGAGCCACGGGATCTGTACTCGACTATATTCTCCTTTCCGCAGACTTCGCGCCTTTTATCCAGCCAATGAAAAGCTATATCAGCCACTATACTGTGCTTGATCAACATCTGGTCAACCCGAGCTATGAGCTCGATAACTTTAGTACTGACCATGCACTGGTCGCGGTCACATTAAAAGTAAACACAACACCGAGCTAATGGGTTTGTATGCTACGACTCTCGATGCAATAAATGCTGCCATTCACTGTGTCGATTTAAATAATGCACAACATAACTACAGACAGGTTTAATGGTGTAACCATGCGCTTCAATTTGCGGTAATACACTCTCCATCATTATTTTTCCGTATCCTTTACCCTGAAGTTCATCCGGTACGCGAGTCGAAGTAATAAACAACACTTCATCCTGTTGTTGGTATGTCACAGTTGCGAATAGATTCCCCTCAAGATGTACTTTATATTGACAATTTTGTATATCATGTTGCACTTCATGAATCATGGTAACGTCCTAATTGATATATAAATCAAATAAATTGATATTCTCAGAATTGAATCTTCCAACATCTACCCCTAGAATTTAAACTATTACAAAAATTAGAATAAAATGCAGCTACTGCATCACGGAGAAAATTAAGATGGAATCGCAGTCGGCAGTGCTGAAAGATGAACAGAACCCAAACCGTTCAACCGAACGTAATAAAACCCTATCGACACTTAATAGTACTGATGCGTTATCTATGGTTGAACACAGTAGTGAACTAACCTTAAGTATAACCACTCCCGTTGGTACGAAATTCCAGTGTAAAACGTCATTTATCGGTACCTACTCTCATTCCCATCTCCTTGTAGAAATTCCTAAAATTTCCGCAGATGATCTCTCTTTTTTCTTCCAAGAAGGTTTTTGGATGAATATCAGAGCTATTTCACCACGTGGCGAAGGGGCTTTAATCCATTTTCGTAGCCAGTTGTTACATGTATTGCAAGAGCCTATACCGCTCGCCATGTTATCCATTCCCAACAGCATGCAAGTGACCCAACTGCGCAAAGAAGCTCGTTACGATGTGAATCTGGCAGGAAAAGCAACGGTAGGAACGCATAAGTCGGATTGTGAGGTAAGAGATCTCTCCAAAAGTGGCTGTCGTTTTGTCACACCTCCTCTTGGGCGCACTTTCCAAGTGGGTGATAAGATTAGTCTCGAATTATTTACTGATCCTCGCGGCAGCCAATTCTTTGCGCCTTTGATGGGTAAAGTTTGTAACCTGCAACGCTCACTGCACTATGCTCGTTACGGAGTGCAGTTTGATGAAGAAGGTGTCAAAAATGCAAAGAGTTTATTAAGCCAATTGAAGTTTGATGGCACAAAACTAACGCTGAAGTAAGCAATACACCCTAACCAATAAGTTAGGGTGTATTGCTATTATTTTTAACCGAGAAACGAAATATACCCTTGTAATATCACCAAATTCACAATATCCACAAAGAATGCCCCTACGATAGGCACTACCATAAACGCTTGTGGTGATGGGCCATATCGTGTCACTAGCGACCCCATATTCATCACAGCGGTTGGCGTTGCTCCAAGACCAAAGCCGCAGTGCCCACCAGCGATCACAGCGGCGTCATAATTTGATCCCATGACTTTAAATGTCACAAAATAAGCAAAAATACCCAACACGACCGATTGCACCGCTAAAATCACCAGAAATGGGACAGCCAAGTCAAAAATATTCCATAACTTTAAACTCATGAGTGCCATTGCAAGAAATAGCGATAGAGAAACGGTGCCTAAGATGTCAACGGTTTCAGCATCAATTTTATGAACTTTCGTCAATTCCAGTATATTGGTAATGAACACACCGATGAAAAGCGCATAGACAAAATCGGGGATCATCAACCATTTGATTTCAAATGCACTTACCCACTGTTCTAAATATTTAGCACCCGTGACACAAATAAGAAGGATGAACAAACCCTCAATCACTTTCTTTGCGGTGACTTTATCTTCTTCATATTCATTGTACGTAACCAGCTCTGGGAACTTATCGTGCGTTTTGGTTCCTCGTCCATACTCAGATTCAAACCCGTTTTTATTAATGAGTTTTTGGGCAACTGGGCTACCGATAATCCCACCAATGATCAAACCAAAGGTCGCTGAGGCCATGGCAATTTCTAGCGTATTGCTAAGCCCATAATTGTCGTTGAATGTTTGAGCCCACGCCGCTCCCGTACCGTGTCCACCCGAGAGGGTAATAGAACCGGCGATCAACCCCATCAGTGGGTCAAGACCAAGAGCCGTCGCTAACGATACACCGACGCCATTTTGGATGATGATATAAAACGAGGCAACAGCGAGGAAAAGAAAGACTTTTGCTCCACCCTTAACCAGTTGAGTGTAATTGGCCGCAAGGCCTACGGTGCTGAAAAACATCAGCATAAAAATATTCTGCAACGGCAATGAGAACTCTAAATCTAAGCCGTAAAAATGTAGAAGAGTGATCGCGAAAGCGACAATTAAGCCACCGACGATGGGCTCAGGAATGTTGAATTTTTCCAAGATAGGCAGTTTTGCGTTAATAAAGTGACCTAAAAAAAGCACGCTAATAGCGATTAAGAAAGACTCAAGGGGCCCAATTGAAATTAAATGGTGCATATAACCTCTTATTACTGCTTCACTCATCTTCCTTAATGAGTTTGGAGATCATCAAAGAAAGCTTGATAAACTCGAAAAAAATACGATTGATCGATACGGATCATCCTTATGGATATTTTTTATTTACAATGATATACGATGTTTATTTGATGGGTTTTACGAACGTATGGCCTAACTGATTTTGCTCGAAAAACATCTTCGCTCACGGCTTTTGATTGTCATTTGCAAACTCTCATTAGACGAGCGAGGAGACGTATCATACCTAACAGACAAAAAAAGAGCCAACCGCAATGATGCGATTGGCTTATATATAGTGTGAACAAATTCATTCACTAACAACGTCAGTTGGCTAGGTGACCCTCGGCTTTAAGAAGGGTCGAATAGTATTATGCATGAAGTATGCCAACTAAAAAAGGTCTGCTTTTTAGCTATGCATCGCATTAATTCATCAAAATGTAGTACTTTTTCGCATTACGCAAATTGCATTATGCGAAACGAATGCAAAACAATACTCACCCAGTTGCTATAAAACAAACTAACTTTCTGCGCTTTTTCACCTTAAGCCAGCACCACTCACTCATCTTTTGTACAAGCATTTCTTAGTTATTTCATTATATACTTCCGGCACATACACTTAATCATGCAGATTCAATGAACTATTTCAGTACGTTTTTAAAAGGGATGGCCATGGGCGCCGCCGATGTTGTGCCGGGTGTTTCGGGTGGAACCATTGCATTCATCACTGGTATCTATGACACTTTGCTTGAAAGCATTCGTAGGATTAACCCGAGTTTATTGCGCATAGTCAAACGAGATGGGTTAGCCGCTGCATTTCAACATATTAATGGCTTCTTCTTGCTCGCACTGTTTGGGGGAATATTCACCAGTATCCTCTCTTTGGCTAAACTCATTTCTTGGCTGTTAGCCACGCATCCTATTCCCATTTGGTCATTCTTCTTCGGTTTAATTCTGGTTTCGGTGTTCCATATTGTGAAACAAATTGAGCAGTTCAAACTTTCTCGGTTGCTCTTCGCTTTGCTGGGAATTGCGTTTGCTTACAGTATTACGGTACTTAACCCAATGCAGATGGAACCAACAGCGCTGAACACAGTTCTAGCCGGTGCTATTGCCATCTGCGCCATGATTCTACCGGGAATTTCTGGAAGTTTTATCCTGTTGCTGATTGGTATGTACGCACCGGTACTGGGCGCGGTGAAAGAGATGCAAGCCGATATTTTGGCACTCTTTTTACTCGGATGTATCGGTGGTTTACTGAGTTTTTCTCACGTATTGTCTTGGTTACTCAAACAATTTAGAGATTTGACCTTAATTTTTCTTACGGGATTAATGATCGGCACCTTACCCAAAATCTGGCCTTGGAAAGAAACGCTCACTTGGCGAACCAATTCTCACGGCGAGCTCGTTCCTTTACTACAGCGAAACCTTTCTCCATTGGAATTTGAGTCCATCACTTCACAGCCTTCGCAACTGCTGGTAGCCATTTTATTGATGCTTTGCGCTGTTACCCTCGTGCTTGGCTTGGAGCAATATGCAAAACATCACGATGTGTAAATCACACCGCATAGCATGAATGAGTAAAGGTGGGGAGACTCACCTTTACTATATTGATTTGTTGCACATTTTATCCATTCGTCACCACTGAAAAAAAATAGCTGTGATAATATTCGCGTTTTATAACCGCTTGGATTGTCCCCATGCACAACGCAATCAAAATCGGCGTCTTTGTTCTAGCCCTACTAGCGGGTTACTTTAGCAGCGATATTTTCAATTGGCTCTCTTCAGCACACTCTTCTCCAGACATTAATCGATATTGCCAATTGTCGAGTGCCCCTTGTCGACAAGGAGATGTTGTCATGACATTGGCACACGATAAATCTCAACCTTTGGTGGCTAACACTCTGACCGTTGAATGGCCACAAGCCAATGCAAGTAAACTCACACTCACACTCAATGGGCTAGAGATGGAGATGGGCACCGCTAAATATGTACTGACGCCGCAGGAAGACGGGCTCTACACAGCACAGATTGTACTCCCAGTTTGCACGACTGAAAAAATGACATGGATTGGCGAACTCTCTGATGGTCGTACCCAAGTATTTCCGGCAATAAGGATGGAAAGATGAGTAAAAATTGGTCTCTAGCATTGGTGGTTGCGTTTGTATTAGGCTTTGGCATAAAAACCTATTTTGATACGCAGCAAAGTATGGATTTAGAGAGCGGTAATAGCTCATCTTCTGAGGTGATTTTATTTGGCAAAGCAAATCAACCCATCTCTATTTTTGATACTAAAGATGAACGCATACGTGTTGTTTACTTCGGCTTTACACGCTGCCCAGATGTCTGTCCAACATCTCTGGCTATGTTAGCAGGTGCACTCAATCAACTGGATGATGTAACCAAAGCAAAGCTGCGCCCTTTATTTATCTCTCTCGATCCAGAGCGTGACGCTGCCGATGCTTCTCATCAATACGCCCAATATTTCCACCCTATGATCGAGGGACTTTCTGCTCCTCTAGACATTACAACACCACTGGCGCATCAGTATGGCGTCATTTTCCGCAAAACCGAATTAAAGGGATCTGAACTGAAATACACATTAGATCACAGCTCCTACTTCTACTTTTTACAACCAGATGGAACATTAATCACTAAAGTTCCACACACGCTTTCACCGGCTCCCATTGTTGAAGCCATCAAAACAATAATGACGTCATCACAAGGAAAATAACATGAAGCTCAATGCTCTTTTTTTAGCAAGCCTTGCCCTTAGCCCACTAGCTTTTGCGAACACAGATATAATGGTACATCACCCTTACGCACGTGCTACCGCACCAACCGCCACCACCAGCGCAGTATTTTCTCAAATCATGAATAAAGGTGAAACGGACCGTTTCATTGTATCGGCCAACACCGATGTGGCAGGGAAAGTTGAGTTGCATGATGTAATCACCGAAGGAGATGTGATGAAAATGCGTCAAGTCACTGAATTTAAAATTCCGGCCAAAGGGCACGTCGAACTCAAACCGGGCGGCTTGCACATCATGCTTTTTGATTTGAAGAAACCATTGGTTGAAGGTGAAAAGATTGACGTACAACTGACCTTTGCCAATGGTGAGCAGCAAACCATTACTGCACCAGTAAAAAAAGTGATGAGTGGTATGGCACACCATTAAAAAGAAGAGGGTGAGCGATGTTGGCTTACCCTCTTTTATCATCGCACTAAACGCTCATTGACCAGTCTAATGGCGAGAGCGAGACATCCCGACGAGAGGCTTATCATTCCACCACCACAAATGCTACATTTTATTTACATTTCACTCAAAATCGATTGCATTTCCACACATTGATTAATTATTTGTGCTGATTATCAATTAATTCTAGACACAATATCCCGCGTAGATATCATTACCCCCTTCAGTGGAGCTCACTGATGTCACTATAACTCTATTTGTCTACCATAACCGATGCTATGGCTTCGTAGTATTTAGGTCATGCAGGATGTAATTCGATTTATTGCAGGGATAACTATGCAAAGCAACAATATTTTCGCCCGTTTTGCGCGTGGCAATTTGGTTCTGCAAATACTCGCCGGTATCGTTCTCGGTGGGATATTAGCAACCCTTTCACCCGATGATGCGAAAAGCGTCGGCCTACTTGGCGACCTTTTCGTTGGCGCACTTAAAGCCGTAGCGCCGATCCTCGTGTTTATTTTGGTCGCCGCGTCCATCGCAAACCAAAAGAAAAACCAACACACTTATATGCGCCCAATCGTGGTGCTTTACCTTTTTGGGACCTTCACCGCCGCTCTTACTGCCGTTGTATTGAGCTTTATCTTCCCTACAACCTTAACATTGGTTGCGGGGGCAGAAGGTGCAACGCCTCCTCAAGGCATCGCTGAAGTGCTTAATACCCTGCTGTTTAAGCTGGTTGATAACCCAGTCAATGCTCTAATGAGTGCAAACTATATTGGCATTCTGGCATGGGCTGTTGGGTTGGGCTTAGCTTTACACCATGCCTCAGCAACAACTAAAGCCGTATTTGAAGATTTAAGCCACGGCGTTTCACAAATTGTGCGTTTTATTATTCGCCTAGCACCGTTTGGTATTTTCGGCTTGGTTGCATCCACGTTTGCCACGACTGGCTTTGAATCTTTGGCTGGTTATGCCAACCTTTTATTCGTATTGCTCAGTGCTATGTTGATCATCGCATTAGTTGTCAACCCAATCATTGTGTACGCGAAAACTCGCCAAAACCCGTATCCATTGGTGTTCCAGTGCTTGCGTGAAAGTGGTGTCACCGCATTTTTTACACGTTCAAGCGCCGCCAACATCCCAGTAAACATGGCATTGTGTGAGAAACTAAAACTGGATGAAGATACTTATTCAGTCTCGATCCCACTCGGTGCGACCATTAATATGGCTGGTGCCGCCATTACTATCACGGTTCTCACCCTAGCGGCAGTAAACACAGTAGGTATTGAAATTGACCTGATGACAGCCTTGCTACTGAGCATCGTTGCTGCTGTTTCTGCATGTGGCGCATCCGGTGTGGCAGGTGGTTCACTGCTGCTGATCCCGCTCGCATGTGGGCTATTTGGCATTTCAAATGACGTAGCAATGCAGGTTGTTGCCGTTGGCTTTATCATAGGCGTGATTCAAGATTCAGCCGAAACCGCGCTCAACAGCTCCACAGATGTTGTCTTCACCGCTGCGGTTTGCCAAGCTGAGCACAATAAATCAGCATAATCATTCGATACACTAAAACCGATACCAACAAAAATCCCCAGTCGATTCGCTGGGGATTTTTATTTCAGAGATTTTTTATTTACAGTGCTTAGCCACTTTATCGATCCAGCATTACCTGTCCATTGAAGTATTGGAGAAATCTAATCTCGTTAGAACCTCATGATCATCAGATGGGCTGGATGACAAACGCTCTTCGGAGGCATCCGCCACTACGCTCAATGAGAGATCGTCTTCATCAGGCAACTCCCCTTTCTCTGGGATAGGGATCCCACGTTTGTAGAGCTTGTTCAGCGCCTTAATAATTGAGTGTTTACTTACAGTACCCGCGCCGATTTTCTTCATGAGTGGTTTGGCCAACGATTGCAACCCCACAACAGAATCGACACCGATACGTGAGCCCACTTGATCTCTTAGCACCTTTGCTGGTTCAAAACCAAAATGAGCCGATAAAAATAACCAAATATAAGCAATAGCATTGCCATTTGAACCTTTATCTATCCAAGCTTCTCCTGCGTGATACATCGCCTCTACATGACCTTTTTCAGAAGCTCGCTCTAACCAATAACAAGCTTTACTGTGGTCCATTGCGACACCAACACCCTTAAGGTAATTCAAGCCTAGTTTCATCTGTCCTATCGGGCTATTTAGCTTCGCGGCTTTGGAATACCAAAATGTTGAATCCGCTGGTGATGGCGCGATATTGTCGTGTGAAACACACCAATCCCCCATGAAAATCACAGCGTCGAGCAAATTCGCTTCCGCAGCCTCTTGTACTAACGAGACTCCTTTCGCAGTATTCGCTTCCACGCCACGGCCATGAATATAGGCCATGCCAGTTTCATACTTTGCGGTTAAGTTACCTTCAATTCCTGCAATACAAGTCTGCCAAAACTTCTCTTTTTCCCGCAAAATCAGATCATCTCGAAACTTTTGGCAAATCCGAACAACACCATACATTCCCGTAACATTGTCATAATTTGCCGCTTTGTCATACCAGTACATCGCCTCTTTGAGGTTGGTTCGTTCGGCTTCTTTCGCTAAATACAAAATCGTCGGCACATGGCCTGTTTCGGCCTTAAACAAGCGATCTTGTCTTTCTTGTTCACGTGATTTTTCTATCGCTTTGCGATAAGCGATTTCTCTCTCTTTTCTCTCTTCCTCTAAGCGTTTTTTGCGCAAAGAGAGCGAAAACATCCACACGAAGATGAGGATAAGTGATAACCCGGTTGCGCCTATGGCAATCCCAATAGTGCTCATTGATTCAAATCTTATTTAGCTGATTAACTTCATTATCGACCATTTTTCTCAATCTTTGAAAAAGTCTGACCACATTCATTCTGTCTCGAACCATTTAAAGCATACGAAACAGTCAAATTCGTTCATCCAAAACAGAGAGGCCACTCTATATCTAATGCTCGTGATATCTAATGCTCGTGGATTAATTAAGCCACATAGCCTTAGCACTAAGATAGTACCGTACTCTTTTCAAGAGTGTTACGCACAATCACACTAATTGAGGAATAGATTCCGATTTGGGTCAATGAATGAAAAAACGCAGCCAAATCGCTGCGTTCATTCCAGATCAAAAATGAGCCACTCACTTTACTCTCTCATCAAAACCGCGATGGAGTGATAAGGCTCGAGTACTAGGTTTTCTTCTAATTTTTCAATCTCTTGATAATTAGAGCTCAAACACTCCACCGCTCTCAATTGAAACTTTTCGGGCATTGTTAAACAAACCGTGGCCGATGAAAAATTACTGACCACGACAATTTGCTCACCTTGGTACTCGCGCACATAGCCAAACACTTGGTCATGTTCTTCAAATAAAGGCGTGAACGATCCATAGACGATGGACAGGTGTTTTTTACGCAGTGCAATTAACTTTTTATAGTGATGGTAAATCGATTGTTTATCAGCAAGCGCTTGTTCAACATTGACTTTTAGGTAGTTAGGATTCGCCTCTATCCACGGAGAACCTTGAGTAAATCCGCCGTGTTTATCCGCTGACCATTGCATTGGCGTTCGAGCGTTATCGCGGCTGTTTTGATGAATAGCATCCAGCATATGCTGATGAGAAACGCCCGATTCTGTCTTCACACGATAAAAATTTAACGTCTCGATGTCTCGGTATTGATCGAGCGAATCGAAGGCCACATTCGTCATACCAATCTCTTCGCCTTGATAAATATAAGGCGTGCCTTTCAGAAAGTGTAAGCTCGTTGCCAACATTTTCGCAGATTCAACTCGGTAGCGTTTGTCATCACCATACTTAGATACAGCGCGTGGTAGGTCATGATTATTCCAAAATAATGAATTCCAACCCTGATCGGCAAGCTCAATCTGCCACTTGGTTAATACCTGTTTAAACTGCTTAAGATCTAACGGAATAGGGTTCCATTTGTCACCATGCTCCCACGTCAAAGTGATGTGTTCAAATTGGAAAACCATCGATAACTCACGACGACTCGGCGCACTGTACAGTTTTGCAATGTCTGGTGTGGCTCCCCAAGTTTCTCCCACGGTCAGCAGATCTTGATTACCAAAGGTGGCGGCATTCATTTGCTGTAATAACGGATGCAAGCGCGGGCCATTACCAGTAATGCCCTTATCAATTTCTTTGCCAATTAAATCAATAACATCTAATCGAAAACCACCAATACCCTGTTCAATCCACCAATTCATCATGCTGTGCACTTCTTGCTGCACTTTAGGGTTTTCCCAATTCAGATCTGGCTGACGTTTAGAAAAAAGGTGGAAGTAATATTGCTGCGTTTGCTCATCCCAGTGCCAAGCACTGCCACCAAAAATTGACCCTGTATCATCCGGTACACTGCCATCCGGTTTTGCATCCCGCCAAATGTAGTAATCTCGATACGGATTGTCTCGCGATTGCTTCGCTTGTAAAAACCATTGGTGTTCATCCGATGTGTGATTAACGACAAGATCCATCACTATCTTAATATTGCGTTTTTGTGCTTCGCTCAGTAAACGCTGCATATCTTCCATGGAACCAAACTCTTGAGCTATTGCTTGGTAGTCAGAAATATCATAGCCGTTATCATCCATTGGAGATTGATAAACAGGAGATAGCCAAATAACGTTAATGCCTAACTCTGCAAGGTAATCAAGCTTACTAATAATGCCATTTAAATCGCCGATACCATCGTGATTAGAATCGTAAAAACTGCGCGGGTATATTTGGTATACCACAGCGCTATGCCACCATTTGGGTTCCATGATATTGCCTTTTTGTAAATTAATTTATTGCTCATCATAATGAGAGCTGACGCAAAGTAACAATAGAACATTCCCCATATGATATAGCCAATACCTATATCATAAGAAAAATCACTATAGTTAGGCCTCTCTGCATGCAAAGAGATTAAAAAAACATCACCTAAAATGTGATTTATGCCAAACATGATAGCAATAAGCAGAAGACAAGATAAAACAGCATGGATAAATCCCTTCGATATTTTTTGATGGTTGCGATTGAAAATAATATTAAGCAAGCCGCAGAGAAACTGCATATCAGTCAACCATCTCTCACCACAGCAATTAAAAAGCTTGAACATGAACTTGGAGTTGAGCTATTTATTCGCCGCTCAAAAGGTGTAGAGCTCAGCGCTTATGGCAAACTATTTAGGGAGTATGTGCAGGAGCAACAAGAAAAGCAGCAACAACTGTTACATCAGTTCACCGATATGCAACAGAGACATCAAGGAAAATTAAAGCTTGGCACTGGGGAAGCGTGGTGGGAATTATTTGTTCGCGATACGGTATGCCTATATCAAAAAAACACCCCTAATTGTTCAATACATTTGGAATTTGGCAATAACCTTTCTTTGATCCATCATTTGGTGCAGGGAGATATTGACCTCTTTATTGGCCATGAAATTCAAGATCTACACGAAAGGTGTAAAGTCCATTTCCAACCTTTGTTCCGAGACCAAGAAGCATTTTTTGTATGTTCAAGCCATCCGATATTGAATACAAAAAAAAGTGATGATGAACTTCTGATTGAACAAGCCCAATACCCTCTCATCCGCGTCACGCCGGATCATTCTCGACATCGTACAATGTTGGCTGAACATGCATCACTGGCTAAACAATATACGGAACAAAGAGAGAGTAAAAGAGCCATCTATGATGTCGATTCTTTATTTGCTAGCATAGATATATTAGAGATGGCTAACGCTGTAATGCCATATAGCGATAAAATGTGCCATTGGATGGCCAGAAGAAATATTGCAACATTAACCATCAACAAAAAGAAAAAAGGTAATGTAGGAATTTATATTAAACAAGGCATAGCTGACCCAAAAATTACCAGTTTTATTGAAATACTAACGAAGTATACCTCTTCCTTATGAAGGCTAACACCCTACTAAACAAATTATTGAAGATCAGTGTGGACTAAAGCCTTGATAACATAGGCTTCCGGCACACAAAGCGGGCATTACAACAATAGTTTTTGTTTTGGTTCACACTTTTGAAAGTAGAAAAACTCACCGTGTTATCTACCGTAGTTACATTCTATCAATATTAGAGCAATGATATTGATAGAATCTATATCAAACTCACTTTCATCTATTTCTTATTGCAAGCAAAAGCCGTTATATTTTCAACAGGACTTACACTCAAGGACTCATGCGTACCATATTCGCTTCGGGCCTAGGTAAAACAGGAAATAGTGATGAAAAATTCAATTAAGAATCTGTCTATCTGTACACTGGCCACTTTAATGGCGGCACCACTGATGGCGATGCAAGAAGGTGAAATCACCATTTGGATTAACGGTGATAAAAGTTATGATGGCTTAGCGCAAATAGGCCAACAATTTGAACAAGATACTGGAATTAAAATCATTGTTCAGCATCCAGAATCGCTTGAAGCAAAATTCCAACAGCACGCTGCAACTGGCAGTGGTCCTGATATTATTTTTTGGGCACACGATAGATTCGGTGGCTATGCAGAAGCAGGCTTGCTTCACGAAATCAAACCAAGTAAGCAATTTAAAGAAAAGTTGGTCGATTTCAGTTGGGATGCCGTTACCGTTAATGGAAAATTGGTTGGCTATCCTCTTGCTATTGAGGCCCCTTCTCTTATTTACAATAAAGATCTGTTACCAACACCGCCTAAAACTTGGGAAGAACTAGTCAGTATTCATAATACAATGGAGAAACAGGGTAAAAAAGCCATCATGTGGGATATTAAAAATGCTTACTTTACTTGGCCTGTTATTTCCTCTGGCGGTGCCTATGCTTTTGAAAAAATTGTAGGGGGTTACAATGCCAAAAGTACCGGAGTTAATAATGAAGCAGGAATCAACGGTCTGCAGTTTTTAGTTAATATGGTTAATCAAGGTGTATTGAACCCAAACATGGATTATGCCGTCTCTGATGCTGCATTCAGCAAAGGAGAGGTGGCCATGACGATAAACGGCCCATGGTCTTGGGGTAATTTAGATAAATTAGGCATAAATTATGGCGTTGCAGAGCTGCCAACGCTAAACGGTGGCAAAGGTAATCCTTTTGTTGGCATTCTAAGTGCTGGGATTAATTCGGCCAGCCCGAATACTGATCTTGCCGTTGAGTTTTTAGAAAATTATGTCTTTCAAGATGATGCACTAAAAATCATGAATGACGATAAGCCACTTGGCGCAGTAACGTTAAAATCGTTTCAAAAAATCTTAGAACAAGATCAGCGAATCAAAGCCACTATGATTAACGCCGAAAATGGTGAAATTATGCCTAATATCCCACAGATGACAGCATACTGGTTTGCCGAAGGGGCAGCAATTGATAATGCGATGCAAGGAAAACAAGGTGTCAAAGAAGCATTAGATATGGCAGCGAAACAAATCACGAAATAATTCATCCCCAACAAGCACAATTTTCATGTTCACCTTTGGGTACAGTCTACTGTACCCCTTTTTATAGGTATCGGTCATGACTTCAAAATATAGACATTCTCAAATTACCTCAATAAACCAAACACAAACACGCCTTCTCATTTGTAAGGAGTTCACGCCGATATGTGGTGTAGAACCGAGTACACCAAGAATTGATGGCACTTTAGAGCTAGAAAATTTATTTTCAAATCTAGCAATAGAAAGTACCTCAAAATTTTCTTATGTATTCAGCGATGGCGTGGATGGATATTATCAAGGACATACCTATGGCTTCAGCTCAAGCGGTAATTACCGTCATTCTCAAGGTTGGTATTTAGGTCAATTTGCGTCATTTGTAAACGGTAACATCAATGATAAAACACAAGCCAGTAAAGCCCGCTTGATGCCTTTTGGCATTGAACATCACTATGTTGGTACATCTTCTGTAGAATGTTTGAGCTTATTACAAGGTCAACGACTTGCTTGTCTCACCATCACCTCTGAGTCCAAACAATCTCTTGCCATACTCCCTGAGCTTAATATATTAGTAAATGCAAGCAAACCTGAATGCATCGATGACGTCCTTATCTATGAAATAAATGACGCAAATTCTGTTAGCGAAGAACCACGTTTTATTGCGATTAGCGCAAATCAATCCGTTATTGCCAAAGAAATGGCAACCGATGAATGTGCAACCACCTCTAAATTAATGGGTTTAAGTGATTCTAATGTAAAGCTGATGATTAGTTCCACTGAATCAACCCAAAAATTAGTCATTTACCTCTACTTTGAAAGCACCAAAACAGAGGCAATAAAAGGAGCTCAACTCGCAGCGCAAAACCATGCAAATATTATTTTTCAAAACAATCTGTATTGCTTTCTGACACGTAATTATCTATGGACCAACGATCTGGAGTATAACCGAGCCGTGATGTGGTCTAGATTGGCAAGTCGTACATTTGTGAACCAAGAGTTTGGTTCTGGTATATGGGCTGGTTTACCTTGGTTCAAAGACTGTTGGGGAAGGGATACGTTCATAGCCTTATCTGGGACAAGTCTCATTAATGGTCAATTTCCAGAGTCCAGAGCAATCATTGAAAATTTTGCTTCCATGCAAATGAAAGATCATACTTCAGTCAATTACGGTCGTATTCCCAATCGAGTAACGAGCAAAACGGACATAATATATAACACGACCGATGGTACGCCTTGGATGATTAGGGAGGTGATGGAATATATTAATTACAGTGGCGATATCGCTTTTGCAAAGGATATTTATCCGATTGTAAAACGATTTATTGATGGGATAGAAAGTAATTATCTTAGTGAAGATGGGTTACTAAAACATCGTCATCCCGATACCTGGATGGATGCAAAAATCAAAGGTCAAATTCCATGGTCTCCTCGCGGACCGAAAGCTAATGATATTCAAGCATTGCTATTTGAAAGCTTTCATGTTGCGGCACGTCTGGCAGAAATGAATAAAAATGATCTAGATCATCGATATTATTTAAAATTAGCTGAAAAATTAAAGATGAGTTTTATCAGAAAATTTTGGGATGAGGATAAAAAACAACTAGCTGATCATCTAAAAGAGTTCGATATACCAGATAATAGCGTACGTCCAAATCAATTAATGGTACTATCTATCCCACAGACAGAAGCCTTTCTCCCACTAGAAATTGGGCAATTTATTATTCGAAATAGCATTGATCATCTTTTATTTCCATGGGGTATTTGTTCCTTAGAGCAATATCACGAAGATTTTCACCCCTACCATGATAATCGCTCTGAGTACCATAAAGATGCGGCATACCATAACGGTACGATTTGGGGTTGGAACGCTGGTTTTACCGTCAGTGCATTAACAAGTTTTAGCAAGCAAGATTTGGCTTTTCAATTATCCAAAAACTTAGCCAAACAAATTTTGCAGCAAGGACATCGTGGCACAATGAGTGAAAACCTCGATGCTTATCAACATGATGAAGACAACTTGATAGAAACAGGTACCTATGCTCAAGCCTGGTCTGTTTCAGAATATGCACGAAATGCTCAACAAGATTACCTAGGCTTTAAACCAGAATTGTCGAAAAATAAAATTAATCTTTCACCGAAACTACCATCATGCTGGACAAGCTTTAGTGCAACCCTCCCATATGGTCAAGATGAGAATTTATACTTCAACTGGCAATGCCACGATGGTAAGGCTAGTTATATGATCAATCCACGATACCTGAGGGCTGATCTCATATTGAATCTCATATTGAAGTTGGGGAATTATCAAATAAATATTGAGTGCGACTTAACAAAAAAAGTGGAAATAATACTAGATGTAAACACTGATGACATTAAATTCAACAGAAATGATATTATTGTAAAAAAAGTAGTGGCTCCATCTTATCCTGAACTCTCTAAATTAAAGTTCACTTATCCCAATTGGCATTTAACGCATAATTCTTTAAAGCAGAACGACTACCTTCAAACCAAGCGTCATAGTCAAAACTTACAAAAGGCAGTTGATTAGTATAACCACAGCTCCTTCATCATCAATGAAGGAGCTTATATATCAGAAACCACACCATTCAGTGCCCATCAGGGATATAGAAATCTAGGATAAGAATCATCCATAAAAACGATGACATACCAATATAACGCTTACCTTAAATTTTTAATTATTTGGCATTAACGGCTTTAATAAATGCTTGCTGAGCACCATCAACATTCAACATTTTCGCTTCATCTAATAAGCTTAGAGCTTTTGCTACATCACCAGTATTGACGGCATTTTCAATAGCTGATATGTAATATTTTTTCGTTTCTATCTGCACAACTACTGCTACTGCCGCTGCAGTTTGTTCTGATGCTGGCTTTTCAATTTTCCTCTTTGTTTGATGAGACTGTAAAGATAATGTCTTGATTTCTAGTTTAAATTGACCAAAGTGGGATGATATATATGTAGGGTCCGTGACCATTGGCATCGCTTCACCAAGATCTTTAGCTCTAACCTTCGCTGGATGATCGACCTTGATTGTTTTCCCAAAATATTGCTCTGGAGAGTAAATAATAAAATAAGGTGTCTGCTTAGAGTCTACCTGAACGTTTACATAATATTGTGTTCTTGTAAAAGCATCCGAGGTTTTAATTTTAAATTGTGATAAATCAATTTCAGAAACAATATTGAACGTCTGATCTAACATAATTAATTTTGGCAAAAATACTGCTTTATCAAACATGTAGCTACTAAGCTGTATTTGCACTTTTGCTGAACGTTGAGGGAGCTGAAAAGCATTAAAATAGCTATTGCCATCTGTAAAGTGGCCAATAGGGGCACTTTCATCAATATCAAACTCGATACTTTCATTGCTTTGTAGCTCAATCCAAGGAAAGTCAGCATAATTATTACAGCATACTTTTGCGTATGAGATAGCCTCAGTAGACGAAAGGTTTGAGGTAGATGGAACTGAACTACAGGCAGTCAAAGCTGCTCCGAGGATAAGGGTCATTAATGATTTTTTATTATTCATCGTTATTCTCTATCATTTACAAAGCAAAAAAGGCAGCCAATAGGCTGCCTTAAATCTTAGTTGAGTTAGAACCAGATTTCAGTGTGGACACCGATAACTGTTTCATTTTTGCCATCTTTGATGCCAATTTGTGATGCGCTTGCTTCATCATCAGCAGAAATATAGCTAATGTATGGTTTGATTTGTGGACGACCGAAGTAATCAGCATTGACTGTAAATGCAGCAGCTAATTCCACATTGAAAATATCGCTTTCTAGTGCCTCACCAGTACGACCCCAGTAACCTTCAGCTCCCTCTTCATGAGCATAAGAACCTGTCATTTCAAGACGTAGGTTATCATTCACTTTATACGATGGACGAACAGCAGCAATATAACGTTTCAAATCTTTAGCACCAAATAACTCATCCAGCGCACCAAAATAGGTAATTTCAGAGCCCATTTGCCAGTTTTCGGAAATATTCAGTACACCGTAAGAAGTCAAGAAAATAGACTCTTGCTTATCATCACCGCCTGACCAGCCACCAAAGTTAACACCACGGTTTTGCGCAACACCTTTACCATATGCAATAGCAGATTGAGCCCAACCATCCAAGCCGTAATAGCTAGAATTTAACGTGATTGATGCGCCAAAACCATCATCTGATTTACTGTCTTTGTTCGCTTGTTCCATGTATTTAAAATCAAAGTCTAAGCTACCAAAACCAACATCGACACCGTAGTAGTACAGATCGTAAGATGAAAGCGTTGTGCGTTCAGGGTTTGTCGTTGCCACACCTGCATCAGGATCGGCGACCACCACCGCAAATCCTGCAGTATTGCCAGCAAGCTTAGTTTGAACACCAGCACCTACGCCAGAAGATTGTTTCCAAAATTCACCAGAAAGAATACCAGCAGCACGGTTTAGGAAACGTTGACCAGCCCATATAGATGTGTCTTCTCCTAAGTAGGATAAACCACCGATTTCAACAAAAGTTTCTTTCACTTCAAATTGTGCAGTGTCATTGGCTTTTTGACTACCAGATGAAGAATAAGCGTACGAGTTACCATTACCGTATTCAGAACGAACAGTGAAATTTGACCAAACACCATTTTCATGTTCTGTGTGTTTCTTAATTACAAACTCAACCTGATTGGTGCTTTTTCCATGAGTACCCGCTGTTTTGTAATCTGGTTTACCAAACTCTGTATCAACAGTTTCACCATCAACCATGCGGAAATTCATTGAAGCATACCCATGAACTTCCCATCCGTCTTTTAGTACATCTGTTTCTGCAGCAAAAGCAGAACCTGCTGCTAGAGTAGCAGCCACTGCGGCAGCAATTACACTTACTTTTTTCATTCTTAACTCCATTAAGGACGATTTATATTTATGGAAAATTTTAACTACGGACAGCATTTAAAACTTTCACTCTTCTCCTATTGGAACCTGCAAGGCAGTTGACAGATAGACGCTAAAAGAAGAGGTAAGACGGGACTAAGTCCCCAGTTGTTTCAACGGTGATAAGGTTACTAAAGGCGTAATAAGCTTGCTTCCTCCACCTCAAAGTAATTTAGGGGGGAGGAGAAAGGATGAGTAATTTTATGGTATGGCGTTTTTAAAGCACGGATCACGGATTTCAGGGGGAGGAGATCAGTTAATGGTTATAAAATAGAATACAAAATGCCTTATTGATCACTATTTAGGGCCAATAACATCATTAAAATGAAATAAAATTACATTCAAATTTTATTCATTGGGCGCTTGACCTAATATCAACAAAGCTTTTTACTTAAAGCGATGACGTGCAGCAAAATAACAATTAAAGATGCCCATATGAAATGTACTATTTCTAGCCCTTACCCACTCGGTGCAACCCTTGACAACACAGGTTGCAATTTTGCTATTCATGCTCCAGCAAATAAACAGCTTCTACTCGCTCTGTTTGATCAACAGGGAAGTTTCACCACCCACGAGTTAGAGAATGAATATGCGGGCGTGAAGTACACTCATGTGCCAAACATTAAAGCAGGGCAAAAATACGGTTACCTCATTTTAAATGGTGACGAGCCGCACTATATTTCCGACCCCTACGCGAAGGCGATAGATAAAAACTTAGGCTATAAAACACCATTTAGTTCAAAAAAGAGTTTCGAGCTGCCTAAGTGTGTCGTGGTTGACGATCAATTCGATTGGCAATCAACTAAAAAACCACACATACCTCGCGATAAGACTATTTTGTTTGAGACCCATGTCAAAGGAGTGACCAAACTTAATCCACGAGTGCCTAAAGCAGAACAAGGTACTTATTTAGGCTTAATCAGTGAGGAGATGCTGGAGTTTTATCGCAAGCAAAACATCAACACACTACAGCTACTGCCCATCGCGGCTTGTATGCATGAGCCACATCTATTGGATATGGGCAAAGTCAACTATTGGGGATATAACCCCTATCTGTTTATGGTGCCAGATCCACGTTATGCGCAAAAAGATGCGGTAACGGAACTGAAAACGGCTATCAGAGAACTGCATCGTCACGGAATTGAAGTGATACTGGATGTGGTTTATAACCACTCAGCGGAGGGGGGCGAAGATGGGCCTATTTTCAATTTAAAAGCACTCGACCCTAAATATTATCTAAAACACGGCCAACATTACGCGAATTTTACCGGTTGTGGTAACACCATTGATCTCTCTTATCAACCCGCCCTTAACCTAGTCATGGACACGCTGCGCTACTGGGTTAGCGAATACCAAATCGATGGTTTTCGTTTTGATTTGGCCGCAACGCTTGGAAGAAATGGCGATAATTTCAGCCCCGATGCTGCGTTCTTTAAAGCGGTGGCGCAAGATCCAACATTAAAACGAGTCAAATTGATTGCAGAGCCTTGGGATATCGGTCCAAACGGTTACCAAGTAGGCAATTTTCCTTTCGGTTGGAATGAATGTAACGACAAATTACGTGATATCACACGCAGCTTTTGGCGCGGCGATCAAGGCTATTTAAAAGAGTTCGCCACACGCTTAATGGGCTCGCGCGACTTGTACAGTGCCGCAAACTGGCCCTACAAACTGACCGTCAATTACATCACTTATCATGATGGCTTCACCATGCAAGATTTGGTGTCATACAAGCATAAGCACAATGAAGCGAATGGTGAACAAAACCGAGATGGTCACGGTGACAATCGCTCCGACAACTATGGCGTCGAAGGCGAAACCGAGAACATGGTGATAAAAGCAACCCGCGAAAAGCAAAAACGCAATATGATGGCGAGCTTACTTTTTGCTTTTGGCATTCCTCATATTCTCACCGCGGATGTGCTTTCTCATACTCAGCAAGGTAATAACAACGCTTATTGCCAAGACAATGAGATCAGTTGGCTTGACTGGAACATGACCGAACGCAAAAGCTACTTCAAACATTGGTTGAGTCAAATGGTGGCGGCAAGACACCTTTATATGGTGCCCTTTATTCGTGCTTTTAGTGGTGAGGAACGTAATGCCAACCGCGTATTCTGGCGACGCGTAGATGGCACACTGATGGAACATGATGATTGGAACCGCTTAAGTTCTGTGGCATTGCAGATGGGCATTGGATCGGATGGGGCTGAAATGCTCTATTTGATCAACCAAACCAACGCACCCGCTCGTTTTACTCTACCTAAAGATCGTAACCAAAACTGGGAAGTGATATGCGATACCAATTTACGTAACGTACAACCCGGCCATGCAGAAGGGGAGTTGTTACAGTCGCCCATATCAATGACAATTTTGCACTACCAACCTGAAGTATAAAATCAAGTACTGCACATCATTACCAATAAGCAAAGAGATTACCAATAAACAAAGAGGCCCAATTGGCCTCTTTCTCTTCTCTAATTTTTGCTTTCAGAACATTACAAGAATGCCTTGAAAGGCAGCTCTGGTTCATCGACAAAAATATCTTTAAAGCCTCTGAAATGCTGGTAATGCATACGTCCTTTGTCGGTTGGGTAAGTGTATTTACCACCCACTTGCCAAAAGAATGGCGCAAAACCGTATTGCAGACGATCTTTTTTCATTTGCCACAATACTTCAATTTCACGCGGGTCATTTTGGAAGTTAGCCCAAATATCGTGATGGAATGGGATCACCACTTCACAATCTAACGCCTCGCCTGCGCGCAAAATATCAGATGCAGTCAGCTTATCTGTGATGCCTCGTGGGTTTTCACCGTATGAGAGCAGCGCCACATCAATCTTGTAGTCATTACCATGCTTGGCATAGTAGTTCGAATAATGCGAATCACCTGAATGGTAGATTGAGCCACCGGAGGTTTCCAATAAGTAGTTGACCGCGCGATCATCCATACCATCAAGAATCCCCTTATCATAAGATGAAACACCTTTAGGCAGCGTAATCAACGCAGTGCGATCAAAAGAGTCCAGTACTCGGATACTGATATCGCCGACTTCAATGCAATCACCCACTTTCGCCACAATGCAGCGCTCACTCGGTACTCCCCAGCCTTGCCACAGGTCAACGCAAGCTTGTGGCCCAATAAATTTCACATGCTCACCACAGTTTTGCAGCACAGCTGCTGCGACATTAATATCGATATGATCAGCGTGATCATGCGTCGCCAGCACTGCATCAATCTCTTTGATGCCAAATGGGTCCAACACAAAAGGAGACGTTCTTAAATTGGGTTGCAGTTCACGCACGCCCCCCATACGCATCATCTGATGCTGTTGATTCATCAAGGCATTCTTTTGCGTTTTCTTACCCGTCCCACACCAAAAATCGATCGAAAGATTGGTATTACCTGCACTTTTTAGCCAAATGCCTGTACAACCAAGCCACCACATAGCAAAGGTGTTAGCTTCCACTTCGGTCTTTTCTATCTCTTCATTCAGCCAAGTTCCCCACTCAGGAAACGTACTGAGAACCCATGAATCGCGTGTGATTTCATCAATTTTACTCATAGCAACACCTTTTATTTCACGATCAGTTAGACAAATTTTGGATGTAGGGAGCCAAGCGTCTTAACCAAAGGTGAAGACACTGAGCCTGTGTTTATTATTAGAATGTGTAGAGCGAAGTGCTTTCTATACCAGAATCACTTCTGTCCCCTGCTGTTGTAGCGCTTGGATAACTTGCGGATCGGCGGCTTTGCCAGTGATAACAATATCAACCTTGCTGGCGGGGCAAAATAGCATGCCCGTACGCTGCCCAACTTTAGAACTATCCACTACCACCACTAACTTACCGATTTGCTCTAGCATCTGTTGCTCGGCAACGGCGGTGAGCATATCGGTTTTGTATAGGCCATTTTCCGTCAGCCCTTTGCCACTGGTGAACATCCAATGTCCGGCATAACCACCTAACGAATCAGGGGCGGGGTTGAGGAAAATGTTTTGTGCTTTGTTGTACTGCCCACCAATGATGATTACATCGTCGTGATCTTCATTGATAAGGTAACTGGCCAGTGGGAAATAGTTAGTCACGATTTGAACATCTTGGCCACACAACTCTTTACCGAGCAAGAAGGCGGTCGAACCACAGTTAATTACCACACTGTCACCTGGGTTGCAGAGCTTAGCCGCAGCCATGGCAATCTGTGATTTTTCATGGAAATGATCCGTACTGTCGATATTTAACGGCGTCCACGCCCGCTTTCTAATCTCTAAACGTTCAGCACCATTGCGAACTTTCTTCAGCTTACCTAGCTCATCTAACTTAGAAATATCGCGGCGGGCCGTTGCTGGTGACACGTTAAATTTCTCAATAATATGCGTGACGTTGATGGTGCGCATATTGTCTAGCAAAGACAGTATCTCGTTATGTCTTTGTACTTCGTTCATGGTTATCACCTTATCTTTTCATCAAGTGATTACTTGGTGATTATTTATGATTTGTTTTGATTCTATTTCTCATCCATCACAATGTCAAACACTGGACGAACAAAACTTCCCTTTCGCTCACAATAAAACCTAACCAATTGATTTTATTTGAAATAAAATTTTAACTGTGACTTGAGTATCAAATAATGTCTCCATTTGGCGAAGAAATTGATAAAAATCAAAATAATCACAAATGAGCATTGAATGATTACTTTTGATTGGTAAAGTCTATTTCGTGAGCAAAACAGGATTGAAATCGGCATCACCTTGCTGATTCACTCTGACCTACACCCAGCTTCGAGTAAGACGGGAATACACATAACGATAAATAGAGAATCAAGGGGTAAAGATATGCAGTTCATCTACGATATCTTCTACATTTTTTATAGCCAAGTAATGACTAAAGCACCTTTGCTGCTGGGCTTAGTCACCCTTATCGGTTACTGGTTATTAAGAAGAGATACCACCACCATCATTAAAGGGTCGATCAAAACCATCGTCGGCTTTATGTTGGTACAGGTGGGTGCAGGGACCTTAGTGGCAGGCTTTAAGCCTGTGATTGAGAAATTATCGGAATATCATGGTTTAACTGGCTCGGTTATCGACCCGTACACCTCAATGATGGCCACCATGGAAATCATGGGGGATGATTATTCTTGGGTTGGTTATACCGTACTACTGGCACTGGCGATCAACATCTTGCTCGTTTTGCTGCGCCGCTACACAGGCATTCGCACCATCATGCTAACGGGGCACATTATGTTCCAACAGGCAGGATTAATTGCGGTGTTCTACCTTGTGCTGGGCGCAAGCATGTGGGAAACCATCCTTTATTCGGCTGTTTTGATGGCGCTCTACTGGTCTATCTCCTCCAACATTATGTTCAAACCCACCGAAGCCGTCACGGGTGGAGCCGGTTTCTCCATCGGCCACCAGCAACAAGTCGCGTCTTGGATTGCGGTTAAGATTGCCCCCAAATTGGGCGACAAAAACGAGAGTGTCGACCACCTTGAGCTGCCTAAATGGTTGCACATTTTCCACGACAGTATTGCCGCAACCGCGATTGTGATGACGCTATTTTTCGGCATTATTTTGCTCTCATTTGGTTTAGACAACCTGCAAGCAATGGCGGGAAAAACCCATTGGTCTATCTACATTCTGGAAACTGGCCTTAAATTTGCGGTAGCGATTCAAGTTATCGTAGCGGGTGTGCGTATGTTCGTTGCCGAACTGTCTGAAGCCTTTAAAGGTATCTCAGAGCGCGTCATTCCTAACGCGGTTTTAGCCATTGACTGCGCCGCTATCTACGCGTTCTCACCTAATGCCATGGTGTTTGGTTTTATGTGGGGCGCGATTGGTCAATTTACGGCGGTACTGGCCATGCTCGCTTTTGATGCACCGATCATGATCATTCCCGGCTTTATTCCGATGTTCTTCTCCAACGCGACCATTGGTGTTTTTGCCAACCACTTTGGCGGCTGGCGCGCGGTCATGAAGATCTGTTTTGTGATGGGTATCATCGAAGTCGTTGGCTCAGCATGGGCCATTCACATCTTCAACCAATACGGCACCGAATTCAGTGGCTGGATGGGCATGGCCGACTGGGCGTTAGTCTTCCCGCCAATCATGCAAGGCTTATCCGTCTCAAAACTGTTCTTCTTTGTGCTGATTGCATTGGCTGGTGTGTACATGTTCTTCGCCTCTAAAAAACTGCGTGAAGAGGAAGATGCACAAGGTTTGGTGAACATCAGTGACGATCCAGAAGTCATCGCCGCCGTCGAACAAGCACTGAAAGTCAGTGATGGCGTACGTCCGGTCAGCATTTTAGCCGTGTGTGGTAATGGGCAAGGCTCCTCAATGATGATGAAGATGAAAATCGGTAAGTATCTGGAGAAAAAAGGCATTCCACACGTGATGGATTCCTGCGCAGTGTCTGATTATAAATCTAAGCTCGCCACCACCGACATCATCGTCTCATCAAAACATCTCTCTGGTGAGATGGAGCCCGGGGAAGGCAAGTTTGTGCTCGGCGTACAAAACATGCTGAATCCGAACTCTTTCGGTGATGAGCTGCTCGATATCATCGATAAAAACTTTGTCACTTTGAAATAGCTATTTACTACAAAACGATAAGTACAAAAACAACAATAGGTGCCAGACGCACTGGCACCCACTCTGGAGATAGAACCATGGGACTGAAACAATCACTGATCGACAATGATTCCATCCAATTAAATGCACAGGCAAGCACTTGGCAAGAGGCGATCAAAATCGGTACGGATAGGCTGATCAAATCGGGAGCCATCCACCCCTGCTATCACGATGCCATCATCAGCAGCGTTGAACAATTAGGCCCGTACATCGTCATCGCGCCGAATCTTGCCCTGCCTCATGCTCGTCCTGAAAATGGCGTGATCAGAACCGCCTTTGCTTTAGTGACGCTACAAACGCCTGTCTATTTTGACGGCGAAGATGAACCGGTCGATGTGCTGATCACCTTGGCTGGTAGCTCGTCTGATCAGCATATGGAAGGATTAATGGAAGTAACCCAAGTGCTGGATGATGAAGAGAGCGAGACTGGCGTTGATCTCGATAAACTGCGCCGTTGTCGTACCGCGCAGGATGTTTACCAAATAATTGATGAAGCGTTAGCGGCACAATTGGTCGAGTGAGGATGTCATGTATAGCGAACTAAAACAGCGAGTATTTGCGGCAAATCTTAAGCTTCCCCAATACGGTTTAGTCACTTTCACTTGGGGCAATGTATCAGAAATAGACCGCGAGAAGGGCGTCATCGCCATCAAACCTTCCGGCGTAGAATACGATGTGATGAAAGTCGATGACATGGTGATCGTTGACCTTAACGGCGCGATTGTGGAAGGCACACTTAATCCATCCAGTGATACCGCCACTCACCTCGAACTCTATAAAGCTTATCCAGAGATTGGCGGCGTGGTACACACCCATTCGCGCAGTGCCACTATTTGGGCGCAAGCGGGCATTGACATTCCCGCTTTAGGGACCACTCACGCCGATTATTTTTACGGTGACATCCCCTGCACACGCAAACTTTCTTGCGATGAAATCGCTGGCCAATATGAGAAAAATACCGGCCTTGTGATCATCGAAGAGTTCAAACATCGTCGCATTGATCCGATGGCGGTGCCAAGCGTGATTGTCGCCGGGCATGCTCCTTTCTCTTGGGGCAAAGATGCTAACGATGCGGTTCATAACGCCGTCGTCTTGGAGGAGATTTCAGCCATGGCGCTGGCGACTCGTTCACTCAACAGTGGCATCAAGATTCAACCGGAATTATCCGATAAACACTATCAACGTAAGCATGGTGATAACGCTTACTACGGTCAAAGGTAGCGGCTATGTATAAAGTTCTCGCGCTCGATCTTGATGGCACAGTGTTAACTGATGAACACACCATTCACCCACAGCTAAAACGGGCGATTCAACAAGCGCAGCAACACTGCCACGTGGTGATCGTGACTGGTCGCCACCACACGGCGGCTAAACCCTATTATCAAGAATTGGGGCTCACAACCCCCATCATCTGCTGTAACGGCACTTATGTGTATGACTACCAAAATGAAAAAGTGCTCAAGCACAATGCGATTGCCAAGCACGATGCATTGACCTTTCTCGCTTTAGCTAAAGAGTTTCAAATGAAACTGGTGATGTATGTGACCGACGCGATGACTTATTCCAAGCGTAGCCCAATCGCCTACATGCAAGCGTTGGAAAAATGGGCCAACCAGTATCCACCGACGGCACAGCCCAAAATCGAGCAAATTGACTCGTTTCGTCACCGCGTCGAGCAAGAAACGTTTATTTGGAAATTTGTGGTTGAAGGGCTACCGAGTTCCGTTGAACGCCTTGCCCAACAAGCTTGGGTACAAGAGACATTCAACGGTGAGCGTTCATGGTCGAATCGCGTCGACTTTGCTGCCAAAGGCAACAGTAAAGGCCAGCGCTTGGCTGAATATGTGCAATCGCTTGGCTACCACGCTAATCACGTGCTGGCTGTCGGCGATAACCATAACGACATTTCAATGCTCGACTACGCCGGGCTCGGTGTGGCGATGCTCAATGCCGACGATACGGTGAAATCCCACGCCAAACTGATTTGTACAACCGATAACAATCACGACGGGCTCGCCCGTTTGATCCGTGACAAAATTCAAGGATAACTCTCATGACTAAACCAATGATCCAAATCGCTCTCGACCAAACTGACCTTATTTCTGCCATCGAAGTGGCAAAAAACGTAGCAAGCTTTGTGGATGTCATCGAAGTGGGCACCATCCTCGCCTTTGCTGAAGGCATGAAAGCCGTCAAAACGTTACGCCATAATCACCCTGACCATATTCTAGTGTGCGATATGAAAACCACCGATGGCGGCGCTATTTTAGCGCGGATGGCATTTGAAGCTGGCGCGGATTGGATCACCGTTTCTGCCGCAGCGCATATCGCCACCATCAGCGCTTGTAAGAAAGTCGCCGATGAACTGGATTGCGAAATCCAAATCGAAATTTACGGCAACTGGACCTTTGCTGATGCACAAGCGTGGATTGATCTTGGCATCACCCAAGCCATTTATCACCGTTCAAGAGATGCCGAACTGGCCGGTATTGGTTGGACAAGCGAAGATGTTGAGAAGATGCGAACTCTATCCGATATGGGGCTTGAACTTTCCATCACAGGTGGCATCGTTCCAGAAGATCTCTATTTATTTGAAGGCATTAAGGCCAAAACGTTCATTGCGGGGCGTGCATTGGTCGGTGAAAAAGGTCGCGCCACTGCCGAAGCACTGCGCAGTCAAATCGATCGTTTTTGGTGCTAGGAGGCCGTATGTATCAACATTTGCCACGCCAACGTATCGGGTTGTATGAAAAAGCGCTCCCCAATCATTTCAGTTGGGAAGAAAAGCTCGCTACAACGAAAGAGCTGGGGTTTGATTTTTTAGAGATATCCGTCGATGAGTCGGATGAACGTCGTCAACGCTTAGACTGGGATGATGCAACCATCTATCAGCTACGAAGATGGTGTGAGCAATACCAAATCCCGCTGCAATCGATGTGCTTAAGTGCGCACCGTAAGTTTCCTTTTGGCTCGTCAGACCCCGCCATTAGAGAGCAAGCCATTCTGCACATGGAGAAAGCGATTACCTTAGCTTACAAACTGGGCATTCGCACCATCCAACTCGCAGGCTATGATGTCTATTACGAACCCGCTAATAAAGAAACTCATCAACGTTTCATTGAAGGCATGCAGCTTGCCGCCAAACTAGCCGAGCGTGCTGGCGTAATGCTGGCAGTGGAGATCATGGATACCAGCTATCTTAATTCACTCAGTAAGTTCGAAATTCTAAAGCGGCAAGTACCCTCCCCCTATTTTATGGCGTATCCAGATGTAGGCAACATTTCAGGTTGGAACTACGATGTGTGTACTGAATTGGCACTTGGTATGCCACACATTACTCAGATCCACCTTAAAGATACTCATTGCGTCACCTCTAGTTCCACGGGCCAATTTCGAGACTTGGTGATTGGTGAAGGAGAAGTCAATTTCGATGCTATTTCCCAAACGCTGAAAGAGGCAAACTGTGTTGTACCTATGGTGATCGAAATGTGGGCGCAAGATGAACATTGGAAACACAATATTCGTGTTGCGCAGCATCGGCTAAATCAAGCTTGTGATGCTGCTGATTCGCCTCGTTTATTCAACCTATAGCTCATTTATTCAACCTATAAATTGTGCTCGGGTGCATCTTTTATGCATCCTTCATCCTCATATTGGATAATACCGCGCCCTCTCCCCCGTGAGCGCGGTAGCTTTTCTTGGCAAATATTGACATCACCAACACAATCGCGCAGAGTTGCTTTTTGATAACGCCCCGATGCATAACACTCTGAGAACCAATGAAATTACTTCACTTACAACTCTTCTGGTATGAAAAGCATCACACCCTTTTAGAAATGGAAGCGCTCCCTACGCTCACCCCAACCCAAGAGCAAGCACTGGCAGAATGGGTTAAGTGTCGACGCAAAATATTAAGCTTTGAGGCTCACCAGCATATTTGGGTAAAAGTGAATGTAGACGGTTTTTCTTCCGCTTTGCATTTAAAGCCGAATGGCACGTTGGTCGAGCGAGATCTGTTTGGTGAAAAAACACTGCAAGGATTATGGAAAGTCATCGACGGTTTCTTATTTATCAAAGTGATCAGCGGTGAATTTATTGTCGAATATCAGATTGTTGGCAATAACGAACACAGCATTCACTGCGGTATTGAGTACATCAACGGCCGAGTCAGTACCTACAGCAAATTTATTCAAACCAAATAAGCTTTGTGACCCACGGGAAAAAATGAGATGTATGTTGAACAAGATATCAACAACCTTGTGAATCCATCGGCAAACTGTGGCACACTCGACATAAATGCAGACTCGGTTCATCACGGTTTATGGAAGAGTACTTAAAACGAATCAAGCAGCTTGAAGAGCAAGTTGAGCATCTCAAAAAAGAAAACAGCTCTCTTGAAGAAAAACTGAATGCAACGCTAGAAGGCACTGGTCTTTGTCTTTGGGAACAACACATTCCTAGCGGAACCCTTAAAATATTCAATAGAGAATGGGGTGATATGCTTGGCTATCAATCACACGAGCTAGACGCCACCGTCGACATTTGGAAAAGCAAGCTCCACCCCGATGATTATGACTTAGCCGTGGGCGCTTTTGAGGACCATTTGAATGGCAAGGCTGACACCTATCAGGTCATACACCGGATGATCCGCAAAGATGGAGGTCAAAGCTGGGTGTCGGATCGCGGCCGAATCGTTGAATATGATGAGAATGGAAAGCCGCTGCGCATGATGGGCACCCACACGGATATTACCAATGAAAAACATTATGAATTAGAACTCTCCAAACTCGCCGCGCAAGATCCATTAACCAACCTATTAAATCGAAAAGCGCTAGAAACTAAGTTTGACGAGATGAATGATCTTGTCGAACACCCTGCGGCACTGATTTTTATCGATTTGGATGACTTTAAAACCGTCAATGATCATCTTGGGCACCAAGCTGGGGATTTCGTGCTGCTCCAAGTTTCTCAATGGCTTCAAGAAAATGCGCCTCAACCATCATCGATTGCTCGTTTGGGCGGCGATGAGTTTGTCCTCTTGTGCATCAACCAAAGCACAGAAACGTTAAAGCAGTTTATCGACAGTTTGCTCACCAAAGCCTATTCACCACTAAAATTAAGCCATGGAGAAGTGCAGATTGGCTTTAGTATTGGTGTTTGCCAATTCACAACCTCAACACATACTTTTGAAACCTTATATGAATTGGCCGACCAAGCAATGTATCAGGTGAAGAAAAATGGCAAAAATGGCGTTGAGTACATCAATCTTAGCCAATAGCAGGCAAAAACACTTCCCCTAACATACATCTCACCGAACCACCGCCAATATCCTCAATGGTCTTCACATTACACGGCAATAACTTACCGTGACTGGCCAGCTGCGCACGCTGCGCCAGCGAAAAGGCATCAAACGCCGATTGCGACATAGCGATCACTTTATCTCCTGCCGCCGTTTCTAATTGTAAAATGTTGCCGCAGAAACCGTTCATCTGCTCAAGTGAAATTGAGATGATCTGCTTATCTTTGGCCAGTGATTTAACCACAAAACGACGTTCAAACTCCGGAATCACTTCATCGCAAATCACGCAGAATGCTTCACCAACCGCCATCATCACATTGGTGTGATAAACCGGTTGGCCTGAAGGCAACGCCGTTTGAAAAGAAACCACGCGATCATAACCGATACGTTTGGCGTACTCCTCTAACACTTCACGGTCGCAGCGCTGTGACAACGCCGAATAGATGGTTCGATTAAGGTGATCCATCACCATCACACCGGTGCTTTCAAGATAAGCCTGCTGGTCTTGATACGCGAGCAACGAATCTTGCGCCAATATCTTGCGGCCAGACAAAGTAAGGGCTTCAACCAACGCTTGTGGGCGCACTTCTTGCTGTCGATTTTTACAAGCCATCGGAAAGGTAAACAAGGTTCCCTCTGGCGTAGTGCTAAACCAGTTATTGGGAAAGACGGCATCTGGCGTTTCCACTTCAGATAATGGGTAATCAAACTCCACTACTTGTACGCCTTCGAGACGCAGTGTCTGAACCATGCTTTGATATTCGGCCATGGCTTGGATGCGAACTTGTTCGGTACTCAATGCAACTTGGTGTTGAAATTCATTATCTTGTGCCGTTTGAGCGTTAAATTTGAACTCTTTTGGCGGCACCATTACGACACAATTGGCATTTTGCACTGTATTCACGGCTGGCTGTGTGATCACTTGTTCCTGCAACATCATAGAAACTTTCCCTTCTACTCACTTTAGGCCAATTGTAAGCATAATGTTAAAATAACATTGACTGAATTTTGGGTTATTTCATCGAATAACTCCTATTAATTACTGAGAAAACTACTTTTCACATTAAAAATTACGGCAAAATCCTCATCACACCTACAAATATTCACCATTATTCAAAAAATATTCACAGTAAAAACTCACTTAAAAGTAACGCAACTCGTTTATGGTTCTCTTATCGTCGATAACGATATTTTACTCGCTTCATTTTTTCATCCGATAGACGTTACTGACCATTCGAGCCGATGCTTGCTGCATTAACCACCGTATTAATCAGGCGCCGTTTTCTAGAGCCAAGCGCGAAAAGTAATCCGCCACTTATGTTGTGATTTCGTTATACTTCTGTTCGGCTTACTCCATCATTTGCTCCCCTTATAGGAGTTCAACGTTAGATTCTCGCGTTCTAGGCTTTTGGTCTCTCATACTTTAGCGAGAATTGGCATAAGGATTTTCGATGTATAAAAAATTTGAAAGCTTTACCCAAGCCTTTCCCAAAGAGGAACCCAAACAGCCTCCTGCGACCTTATGGGCCTTTTGTCGTTACTACACGCGCGGCTTTGAAAAACCACTCATTTTAATGGCGTTAATCAGCACGTTAATTGCCGTTGTTGAAGTATCACTGTTCGGTTTTATGGGCCAACTGGTGGATTGGCTCTCATCCAGTAACCCAGAGACTTTCCTAACTGAGAACCGAGACACCTTGATCGGTTTATCTATTTTAGTACTCGTGATCATGCCACTTTTGATTGGCATCTATTCACTGTTGATCCACCAAACTATGCTCGGCAATTATCCCATGTCGATCCGTTGGTTAGCGCACCGTTATCTGCTCAAACAAAGCCTCTCTTTTTACCAAGATGACTTTGCGGGAAGAATTGCCACTAAAGTAATGCAAACGGCGTTATCCATCCGCGAAACAGTGATGAAGACCTTGGATGTGTTTGTCTATGTGTCAGTCTATTTCACTGCGATTGTGGTGATGTTGGCGCAAGCAGACTGGCGTTTAATGGTGCCGATGCTAGTCTGGCTCGCGGCCTACATTTGCATTCAACTTCACTTTGTACCACAGCTTAAAAAAGTGGCATCAGAACAAGCCGATGCTCGCTCAACCATGACGGGGCGCATTGTTGATAGCTACACCAATATTGCCACGGTCAAGTTGTTCTCACACACCCGCCGAGAAACCGACTATGCCGAACAAGGCATGGAGAGCTTTTTAGACACGGTTCACCGCCAAATGCGTTTAGTGACTGGTTTTAACCTGTGCGTTGAACTCGCCAACTATATTTTGGTGTTCGTGATTGCGGCAACTTCGATTTATCTATGGATGCAGAGTGCCATCAGTATTGGTGCAATCGCGATTGCGATCAGCCTTTCATTGCGCATTAATGGCATGTCGAAATGGATCATGTGGGAAGTTGGCGCACTCTTTGAAAACATGGGCACAGTCGTGGATGGCATGAAAACCCTCTCGAAACCGATCACCATTGAAGATAAACCCAACGCAAAACCGTTGCAGGTTGCACAAGGTGGCATCGAATTTGATGACGTGAGTTTCCACTATGGCGAGAATAAAGGCGTTATTAACCATTTAAACCTGACCATTAAACCGGGTGAAAAAGTGGGTTTAGTAGGGCGTTCTGGCGCTGGAAAATCGACTTTAGTCAATTTACTGCTTCGTTTTCATGATGTTGAAGGTGGGCAAATTCGTATCGATGGGCAAGCGATCAATGAGGTCACCCAAGATTCGTTGCGCAGCAAAATTGGTATGGTGACGCAAGATACTTCACTGCTGCATCGCTCGATCCGCGATAACATTTTGTATGGCAACCCTGATGCAAGTGAAGAACAACTGCTGCAAGCCACCCGACAGGCACACGCGCATGAGTTTATCGAAACACTCACCGACCCATTTGGTAACCTAGGCTATGATGCGCAAGTGGGCGAGCGCGGCGTAAAACTGTCTGGCGGCCAGCGCCAGCGAATTGCTATTTCCCGCGTGCTGTTAAAGGATGCGCCACTGTTGGTACTCGACGAAGCCACATCCGCACTCGACTCCGAAGTGGAAGCGGCAATTCAAGAGAGCTTAAATGAGCTGATGCAAGGCAAAACCGTGATTGCCATTGCTCACCGTTTATCAACCATTGCCGCAATGGACAGGTTGATTGTACTCGATAAAGGTAACGTCGTTGAGCAAGGCACACACCAAGAGTTGATCGCTCAAAACGGCATTTATGCACACCTATGGGCGCACCAAACGGGTGGCTTTATCGGTTGCGACGACGTTGAGATTGCTTAATGGTTTATCAACGGAGTTTGCGCTCCGTTGAAGCTTCCACAATTGACTCTTTTTCCTTAGAATTCGCCCATTCCCTTTATTTAACTAGATTTGGATTATGAACAAGAGCTTACTCACTAATATCATTGCGCTAGCGCTCCTTGCTGCGGGCTATCAACTGGATAACACTATTGCGCTGTATGCGGGCTTATTTGCCTTCTCTGGCGCAATCACCAACTGGCTTGCGATTCACATGCTGTTTGAAAAAGTGCCAGGACTCTATGGCTCGGGTGTGATACCTGCTCGCTTTGAAGAGTTCAAAACCGCAATCAAGAGCCTGATGATGGAGCAATTTTTCACTCAGTCCAATATTGACCGCTTCCTCAGTAAAGAGATGACGGGCAGTAAAACGTTGGATCTTGAGCCTGTGATTGCCAAAGTTGACTTCAACCCAACCTTTGATTCTTTGGTCGAAGTGATTGCAAACTCTCCATTTGGCGGCATGCTGGCGATGTTTGGTGGAACCGACGCGCTACAACCACTCAAGCAACCGTTTGTCGAAAAAATGCAGCAATCTATGATTGATATCAGCCAAAGCGATAGAGTTAAACAAGCGCTCAAAGAGCAGTTAGAAGCTCCTGAGATGATTGAAGAGATCACCGCTAACATCGAAAACATCATCGATCAACGTCTCAATGAACTCACGCCTAAATTGGTGAAAGAGATGGTACAGAAGATGATTAAACAGCACCTTGGCTGGTTGGTTGTTTGGGGTGGAGTATTCGGTGGTTTGATTGGTGTAGCTTCCTCCTTCTTTGCCTGATTGCCGTTACTTATGTGATTGTAAAATATGATTATAAAAAGCCAGCACGTTTAAATGTGCTGGCTTTTTTATGATGGATTGTGACCCGTTAACAGAGATGAAGACGCGTTAATAGTGGCTTTAATTTAGGGTGATCTAAAGGGTACACTTTGGGTATCACAAGGTAAATCATGCTGACAAACAGCAAGGAGCCGTATAAATCAACCGGACGATGCATCCCTAACCATAAGCGGCTAAAGGCGACTCCACAGGCCCAAAGCAATAGACCCGCCGCAAAAATATAGCGCTTTTGTTCAATAAACAAGCCACCAAAGAAAGCCAGACAAATAGCAGCGAAGATCGTATGGCCAGAGGGAAATGAATAGTCCTTTTCACCCTGCCAATGACGTAAGCGCCAGTCACTGACTTGGGTTGCGATGTCGGTCATCACACTTTCTTTTTGTAATTCACTCAATTTATAAAAATGCGCAGGGTTTGGAATAAGCAGTTGATGCGTCATCAATTCAGTGTACGGGCGCGGGCTCTCTGTCAGATGTTTTAAACCCGTTTTGGCAGCCATACCAATCACCAATAACAAGCCAATTTGAATAATGCGGTTAAGCAGTTCAATGCGGGAAGTCGCTGTCCGTGTTGCCAAAAAAGCCAACAAAGCAAAGGTAAAGCCAAAACCTTGCCAACCAGCCGAATCGGTTAAATAGGTAAAAAATGCACCGACGCCCTCGCTCACTGGCGTGGTCAAATCAATCGAAGACCCAACCAATGAGATGGGAACTAACAGCAACGAGAACAAGGCTAAGAGTACTAAGCCCGATTTTTTCATTTGGATTTGCTTTTTCACGCTCAATAGACACCGCTGGATTATTGAAGATCAGCATAATAACGGACGACACGCAAAGAACGTATCAAGCAATTGTCAATTTGAGGGAAAATAATCGCCCCGATCTCACCCTTTTTACTTATTTTCCTGACACAAAGAGTTCATACATAACGTGTAGGAAAGGCAAACCAGACCATGTCCTGCCTAACCGAAACAACGTCTTCTTTCGTGCAAGATAGGAGGCTCCAAGACCGTGAATGGATGATGGCAACAGCGTTGACCGACAGCAGGAATGTTAAAAAGGGAGCCGCAGCTCCCTTCAGAGGAAAATGATCAGGGCTTATGCGCCAATCACCCCGCCGTCTTCACGAGTGATCATCATAATGGTCGAACGCGGCTTGGTGGTTCCACCGTATGGGAAATGCGATGGCGCTTCATCTTCCCCAGGGTGTTGAACGCCAACAAACATGGTTTTTTGATCCGGTGAAAAAGTTAACCCTGTTATTTCACAAGCAATCGGCCCAGTTAGGAAACGTTTTACTTCACCAGTAATTGGATCCCCGCACAACATTTGGTTATTGCCTTGCCCGGCAAAATCCCCTTTGTTGGAATAGTTGCCATCGGTTTGAATCCACAAGCGACCCGCTTTGTCAAAGCCGATACCATCTGGGCTGTTGAACATGTTGTCTGCTGAGATATTGTCGCTGCCCGCATAGAGATCGCCTTTATGTACCGTTGGGTTGCCCGCAATCAAGTACAGATCCCATGCGAACACAGTGCTAGTGTGATCCTCATTGGCTGGCATCCAGCGCAGAATCTGGCCATAGTTATTCTTAGCGCGAGGGTTAGGACCACCAACAGGTTGCCCCTCTTTACCTCGGTTTTTATTGTTGGTCAGTGTACAGAACACGTGCTTATTATCAGGGTGAATCGCAACCCATTCAGGACGATCCATTGTCGTGGCACCCACTTGAGTCGCTGCGCGGCGAGCAAAAATCATCACTTCTGCTTGGTCCTTAAAGCCATTTTCTGGCGTTAAACCATTTTTACCAAAGGTCAGTTCAAGCCATTTTCCCGAGCCTTTCAGTTCTTTCTCATTCATATCAAACTTAGCGACAAAGAGGGTTCCTTCTTCTAATAAATTGCGATTCGCTGCATCGTTACCAGCTTGGTAGCGATTTTTTGAAACGAATTTGTATAGATGTTCACCGCGTTCATCATCCCCCAGATAGACCACAGCATGGCCATCTTTGTTGAGAGTAAGCGCCGCATTTTCATGTTTGAAACGGCCTAACGCCGTGCGTTTAAGTGGCGTCGATGCTGGATCGTTCGGATCAATTTCCACCACCCAACCAAAGCGGTTTGGCTCATTGGGGTTTTTCGCAACGTCAAAACGCTCATCATGTTGGTGCCACTGATAATCACTGGGTTTGGCTTCAATACCATAACGCTTATGATCAGCCGTTAACTTCACGCCATCTTGGTTACTACCAAAGAAATCATCAAAGTTCTCCTCACACGTTAAGTATGTCCCCCACGGCGTTTGACCATTCGCACAATTGTTAAAAGTTCCCAGTGGATTTAAGCCCTTAGGATCAGTGGCGGTTTTCATTAGCGTATGGCCTGCAGCTGGCCCAGTGAGCAACATTGGTGTGTTTGCCGTGATACGACGGTTACGCTTCCCTGCGCGGTCAACCGTCCACTGGCCATTTTTGTTCATCACTTCAACGACAGTAACGCCGACCGCAGCTTGCGCTTTACGCACATCATCTGCTGTCATCGATTTACCTTTGTGATCAAACAAGTATTCGTAGTTGGTGTATTCATTATTAATCGCAAGTACACCGCGATCATCCGAAATTGGGAAGAAGCTCATGCCATCAGTGTTATCACCAAATTGAAGCTCTTGTGCTCGTGAATCTTGTTTACCACTTTGGTCAAACTCAGGAGCATCAACAGAAATGGGGTCACCCCATGAAATCAACGGGGTCGCTTTATACCCTTTAGGAACAACGATGGCATCTGCCGTTGAGACAGGAATGGCTTCAAAATTGAGCAGTGAAGAGCTCGACTTTGCCGCCACAGCCTTAGCAACTGGATTTAAAGATAAAAACGCGCCTGCACTGACTGCCGCACTACCCGCCATAAAACGGCGGCGAGAGAGTCTCGCTTCGATCATTTCACTAAATTGAGACTCTTGCTCATCACGCTTCCACATGTTTGCTCCTTGACTTTACTTGTCTTGTTATTGGATTTTGCAAGCAGCTTAGCGGTCTATCGTGACAAATAAGTTAAATTTACATTGCTTAACGGTGACAGTGAGTTAAAAAATAAAATCTATGCGTTAGCTAAATAAGCCATTCAGCACAGCTGGGTCACCACAAGTATCACTCCAAATCGATATTTTCTAACCGACCTCGTCGAGAAAACAATACAACCGGAACCGCCATCAAGCTTGTCAATTGTCAAAACGGATAGTTTTTTGTTTTGTTTTGTTTGGCAAGAGATGAATATTCATTTGATCATGCGCTCAAATCACACCTATTTTTTTACAGTTTTCTATTCTTAAACTAGGCTCAAAGTGCATATGGATGAATATGAACATCTAAGATCACTACATACCTTATACACAACGCAAAATACCTAACTCGACTGGAGTCTGTTATGAAATATTTTATTTGCCTGATCGCTTGTTTCTCCTTTTCCTCCTTTGCTAATGAGTTTGAAGGGGCGCTAAAAAACTTCATTGATACCAAGGTGGCTGAAATCATTGCTAATCCCGTTTTAATCCAAGCCATTAATGCTCAAAACGCTCAACACGCTAACCTAACTCAAATGCAAATTGATCAACTCGACAAGGATTGGCGTAGCCAAGTGGGCCAAACCGATGCTCCACTGATCAACAAACTGCTCTCTTCCCCCGCATCTTCTGAACTTAAATCGATTCAACAAGCTAGCAACGGGCTAATTACGGAGATCTTTGCTATGGATAACAAAGGGCTGAATGTCGCCCAAAGCGAGATTACTTCTGACTACTGGCAAGGAGATGAGGAAAAGTGGCAAGACACCTACCTTAAAGGTCCAAGCGCATATCTAATTGGTGAGATAGAAGAAGATGAGTCGACCCAAATGTTTCAGTCACAGATAAGCCACAGCGTGGTTGACCCTAGCTCAGGGAAAGTGATTGGTGCCATCACCATCGGCGTTAACGTAGAAGCTCTTTAACTCATTGATCAGGATTACTCTATATGAGACTTAGTATTAGTCGGTTGGTAGTGGCAAGTGCGTCGCTACTTAGCGTTGTATCGCTGATTGCTATTTCCTATGCTCTATGGTCGAAAAGTGCCACAGTGATGTACTCGCTGAGCGCTCAAACTTATCAACAAATGGCGGCTTCTCTAGCTGAAAACGTCGCCACTTCGGTGCGCTTTAACAAAGTAGAGAGCTTGGAAGAGCGGGTTAAAGTCGCTGTCGATAGCAGCAATAAAGAACTCAAACATATAGCGGTTTTCCTTGCAGATGGATCTTTATTCTATCAATTAAATGAGAAGTCCGTATCTCCTAGCGGAGTCAATATAAAAAATGCGCTGACCCAAGCATCAACCAACGCCATCATTATTGAACAAAGCACACAACACGTGATCATCATCAACCCATTAACGTCGGGCAAGGAAGCAAAATTGGTGGGTTACTTAGTTACTCAGTGGCAATTTGACAAGGTCAATGCCATTTCCAAGGAACTGGGGCTATGGGCCATTTCAATTGGCATAACCTTCGTGTTGATTACTTTTATTGGCTTGTTTTTTATTTTGAGGAGCGCTCTACTGCATCCTTTAAATCAGCTGAAAAACTTATGTGAATCATTGGCTTCTGGTCGGTGTGACCTCAAGCAACGAATTCCATTTAACAAAGATAACGAGTTAGGTGACCTTGCCACAGCAATCAATATGTTCATTGAAAAAGTGGAACACACCTTCCACCCTATTGAACAAAACATCTGCGATGTCACTGATGTTACGAAAGCTTTTGAACGACAAGTGAAGCAGCTAGAACACAATATCAATGGTCAGCAGCGGGAAATTGCGCAATCAGTACAAATTGGTGAAGGTGCTCGGCAAAGCATTGCGTCAGTCACCGAGAATATCAATACTGCGTCGCTGTCTTTACAACAAGCAGTTATTTCTGGGCAAGAAAGTCAACAACAACTTAAACATGCATTAAGTGAAAATAAAAACCTAGCAGAAAAGTCACAAGTAACAGCAAAAACCGCTGAGAGCCTAAATGCCCAGGTTGAAAAAGTCACCGATATCTTACAGATCATCCGTACGATCGCTGATCAAACAAACCTGCTTGCGCTCAATGCGGCCATTGAAGCGGCTCGCGCGGGTGAGAATGGTCGCGGTTTCGCCGTCGTGGCAGACGAAGTGCGTAACCTAGCGGAAAAAACATCCTCTTCAACCAACCAAGTGGAAGAGATCCTTACCGTGCTTAGTAACTTTTCGAAAGACTTGATCGGCTACATGGGGGAAAGTGTCAATGCATCAATGAGTTGCGTTGAAGCTATTGAAAGTAGTAACGAGTTAGTCAGCCAAGCGATCAAGGATGTTAATCAAGCGAATAACGCCAACCACTTAGCGGTCAATTCATCTGATGAGCAACTGTCACATGTTGAAGATTTGCTAACGCAACTGAGCAATCTTAATCAACATTCACTCGAACTGCTTAATGACAGCAAAGTGATGAGCGATTGTAGTAAAGAGCTCTTCCAGAAAGCACAAGCCACTTCATTATCACTCAGCAAATTTAGTGCTCATTAACCTAATACTAAAAACCGAACAACACACTTAACATACTTCAAATAGTTGAGTTCCATAAAACAAAAACCCCAGACAGCTGGGGGTTTTTGTTTGGTATATATGAGAATCAATATGTCACTACGCAGCGTGGATCACATCTGGCGATAAAGCACATAGCTCATCTAAAATTTCTTTGGTCTGCTTAGAATAAATCAATTTATCCTTCGCCCCCACCAGTTGGATAAGCTTTACCTTGCCAGAAAGCGCACATTGCCTTAACGTTCTTAGTACCATTTGGTTATCTAACGCGTTGTTCTCATCAACCCCCACTCCCGGAACTAAAGAGGCTAAATCAATCGTCACGATCAGTTGATCACAATGCTCTATGTAGTGACCTAATTGGCTTTTTAGTTGATTACGATGACGAAAACCGCACTCATTCAGCGTTAACCAATCACAGCCTAAATCTTCTGCATACTCCCACACTTGGTTGGATTGATGCATTTCATCAATTCCAATACAAAATAGGCGCGTATTGTTATAGCGAGAGAGTGCAAAATGAAATGCAGAGCCAACTTGTAGGTCCAGCGTTTGTTTCAGCTCAAAATGATGTCCGATACTCACAATACCAACTTCGTCATTCTCAAAAGCCATCACTGGTAATGCATTGAGCAGCATTTCGTGACAATTCGCTAGTACGACGGGCACTGAGCTCAGTGCTAATTGATGACTCAAGGTGTCTTGAAAACGGGTGGCATTTTTATCTTTGACGACTATATGTCCCGCATCAGAGTAACAAGGCGTGGATTGACGCTGATAGAGCCAATCTGATGCAAATTCAAGGCTCTGCTGAGCAAATTCAAACTCTACTTGAGACATTGGCTTTATCTGTTCACAGAGTGTCATGAACGTGAATGGATAAGCGGGTTGGCTCTGTGTACGACTCATACGGTAGCGTTTGAATAAACTTAGCATTATGAATTACCTTTCTGGTGGCAACGCTCTTGCTGCCTGTAATACATGTAAAATGATCCGCTGCTTGTTGGTTTCAACACGATGGGCTGGAGCCATCACTGAAATTGCGCCGATCAACTTACTCCCTTTCATTACGGGGGCACTAATTCCGGAAACGCCAGGATCAATTTCTGACGTGCTCACGGCGTACCCATTACGACGTATTTTTTCCAACTCTGTCTGCCATTTTTCCATTTGGTGGTCTTCACCAAAATAACGAAGAATTTTTTCACAGCGCGGAGTGGGTAAATACGCCAACATCACTTTAGATGAGGCACCTCGAAGCAGGGGTTGACTTTGACCCTGGACGAAGCTGCATCGAAGTGCCTGCATACTTTCTTTTTGGCTAACGCACAAGGCTCGGTATCCCACCGGAACCATGTATGCCGCCATTTCGCCTGTCTGTTTCTGTAATCGACTTAACACCGCATCGACTGCATCTAAATTGTGTTGACTCGTTTCATAACTGCGCATTAAAAGTAGAGCCGCCGAACCGATGATCAACGTTTTGTCGTGTGGGCTCTCTTCAATCAAGTTCCACTCTTTCAAAATCTTCAGATGTCGGTACAAACTACTCAGCGGAACTTGCAATTGTTCGCTCAAGGTTTTCGCTGATACTGGCTCTTCATTTACCGCCACTTGCATCAATAATTGCAGTGACTTTTCATTAACTTGGCTGGCCGATAATTTCGTTTCGTTCATGTTTTCTTTTTAGCCTCATTTATTCCACGCCTCAACTATGATTCTTATATATCGAGAATTTAAGATTAATAACAGACTTGCTTTCTCACCAAGTGAGAAAACATAACAATCTGATCAAAAAAAGGCTCCGCAGAGCCTTTTGAATAAGAAAGAAACAACCGTTACGCTAATTTAAATGTCGCCACTTTTGCACTCAGCTCTTCCGCTTGCTGCTTGAGTTCGTTGGATTGGCTCAAGCTATCTTCTGCACCAATGACCAGTTGCTCTGTCACATCCTTGATAGAAGTGACATTTTGTGTAATTTCACTAGTCACATGCGTTTGTTCTTCGGCTGCCGTCGCAATTTGCGTCGCCATATCACTGATCAAGGCAACCGCTGCTTTAATTTCTTCAAGCGCACCGGATGCTTTATCGGCATCTTCCACTGAGTTCTCAGCGAGCGTTGAGCTGCTTTGCATCAACGATACCGCACGTTTAGTGGTTTCTTGCAGGGTATCAATGGTTGATTTTATCTCTTCGGTAGAAGTATGGGTGCGCTGAGAAAGCACACGGACTTCGTCTGCTACCACTGCGAAACCTCGGCCTTGCTCACCGGCTCGCGCAGCTTCAATAGCCGCATTCAGCGCAAGTAAGTTGGTTTGTTCTGCAATGCCTTGAATGGTTGCCAGTACGGTCGAAATCTCTTGCGCGTGTTGGTTTAGTGCGGCAATCACGCCACTGGCCTCACTCACTGATTTTGCCAAGTTATTGATCGAGCCTTTGGTATGAATCACCAAGGCATGTCCATTGTTGGTGCTGGTTGCCGAGTCTTGCGCTGCTCTTGCCGTTTGCTCTGCGTGAGAGGCTATCTCTTGCGTTGCCGACGCCATTTCAGTGACCGCAGTAGCGACCATCACAATTTCTTGCTGCTGGTGACTAAGCTCTGATGCCGATTGATTAGCGCGATGCGCGCCATGTTCTGATTGCGCTTCCAATTGATGAGACTGGTGACGAATATGGCCAATAAGTTGTTGTAAACTTTCCACAAAGGTATTGAAGTTTCTGGCCAATTCACCTACTTCATCGCTGTTCTCTACTTCAATACGTTGGGTTAAGTCACCACTACCGTTTGCAATTTGTGCCAACGCTTGAGAAACATTATTCAAAGGACGGAACAAAATATTACACAATAAGTTGAACAGCAGAGTACAGAGTATGACCACAACGGCAGTAACAATGAGCTGGCTGAAAGTAGCTTCAGATAAAGGTGCGATGAGCGAATCGTGATTGATGACCACAACAGTACTGAGATTCGTTCCGTTGATGCTTCGGGCGTAGAGAACATACTCCTCACCTCGAATATCCACCAATAAATCGCTGCTTTTCGCAATCGCTTGGCGGATATCAGCGAAATTTAAACCCAGATCAGAAACACTTTTATTGAGCAGCTTAGTATCACTATGGGTAAAAATATTGCCTTTATCGTTAGCAATAAACATATATCCCTCACCCGGCAAAATAACTTGCTTCATGCTGTTGAGGATGTCAGTAATTTCTACGTCGGCGCCTAAAACGACTTGTTGGCCATGTAAATTCAGTGCCTTACCTAATGAAACCACATTAGCGCCCGTTGCCGCAGCAACGGTTGGGTTATCCATAAACACTTTTGATGGGTTTGCTTTAGCGTTTGTATACCAGCCCCATTTGCGCGGATCATCGTTCCCCGGCGGCAAGATGACACCATTAGCGTTGTTTTGAGAACCGTCGGGGTAAGCAAGAAATACGTTGTCAAACGCTGCAGAATCTCGAACTTGTTTTAAATGTGTCACGATGGCTTGTTTCTCGGCATCTTGCGACAGCGAGGTTAAAGCACGCTCTTTCGACAGTAACCAGTCCGTCACATACTGGTTATAAGAAGCGGTGGTACTTTGTAATCGTTGTTCAACATCAATATCTAATCGCTCCAGTGCAGCTCGATACGACAATGCTTCAACGAGTAATCCCCCAAGAATAATGGCAGCGCTGGCTGAAATCGCCAGTTTATTTTTTAACGACATTTTTTTAAACATAGGTAGACCTATTTGTAATAGTAATTTAACTCAAACCGATAGAATTCTCGATCAATTGGACATTATAATTTCAAGCCTCGAAATAAAACTTGAAGCGGTCCACGTCTTTGTCATTGCTCACAAAGGACTACAAAATAGCATAGTGCATTTAACACATTTATATCATGTTAGTCAGAGAGTTGATTACTCATCACTTTGGAACTAACTTCTAATTTTGAGTGAATTTTTCTGGTCTAACCTTTTCTATCCTCACCATAGTAACCGCAGGAAATAGGCGAAAAAAAAGAGAACAAACGCTCTCTTTTGGATTAAGCTTAACCAGAAACTTATCGGGTCAACAGTGACTTCAATGAAAGTTCATCAGTACTATAGAGCTTGTGGCTAATCCAGTAGCTGGCGATACCAATCATGATATACACAAATAAATTACCCCAACCAGCACCTTCAAAAGCCGTGAACATGTTTGAAGAAGTCATTAACTGCAACGGCAAGTTGAAAATCGCGTGGTAAAACTCCCCTACAATGTCAGAATTCAGCATAACAATCGAGATCCATTTAAGCGCGAAACCGCCCACGAACATCACAAGGATCGGCGAATTAAATATCTGTGAAATAACTAAAGTAAAGCAGGCCAATGGCAACATCGTCACAGCAATCACCCACATGATGCTGAGGTAATTCAACCAGTGTTGAACGGCATATCCTAGAGAACGTTGTTCAAATAGTAGGGCTAAACGGTTTTCTGTCGCTAAGTTAAGCCCCCACAGCAGAACGTCCGCACAAATGACCAACACGGAACAGATCACAGGGATTACAAATAGACCAAACCCCAGTTTTACTATGTGAGTCATATTGTTCGTCACTGGCATGCTGCGCCAGAACATTGAGCTTCCCTCTTTACGCTCCTTGCGGAATGTTCTGGGGAAATAGAGTGAACTGAGCATTAGCGAAATAAAACCAACAAGCATGATGATAAAGGTGTTGAAATCATCCACAAATTCGATATGGACATCGCTGATGTCGCCACCAAATTCCATCTCAAAAAACAAGTTATGTTGCAGTGTATTGTTCATTAATAAACTGATGAACAATAGGGTTCCGCATACCAATAGAAACAAAGGAATACGCGTAACATTTTTGTTTTCAATCAGCTCTTTTTCGAGCATATAAATACTGGGGTGCATTATGCGTTCTCCTTCTGCAAGGCAAGAAATAGTTCAGCAAGTTTTACACTGTAAATAGAACCAAGCCCTTCAACGGCTTGACGGTGTTCTGAAGTCAACAACCACTTTGTTGTTCCCAAGCTTGGCTGAGATGCCAAAGGACGATAGGTTTGGATAACGTCTTGATGTGCGTTACTGGCCTCTAGAACAAAATACCCTTGTGTAATCGCCTCCATTGAGTCTTGCAGCACGACCTTACCTTGCTTCAAGATCAGCACATCCGTTAGCAAATGTTCAATTTCCGATACTTCATGACTAGCAATAATCAAGGCACGTTCACCATCATGGAACCATTCGAGTAAGTGACGATAGAAGGTATCACGGTAGATTAGGTCCAAACCAAGAGTTGGCTCATCCAAAATCAGCACTTTGGTATCGGTGGCAATCACAATGGCTAAATGCAGTTGTACTTTCATCCCTTTTGATAAGGTACGAATTTTACTTGATAAACGAATGTTGGTTTGTGCAAGGACTTGCGTGGCCTTGTCTAACGAGAAGCTGGGATGCACACCTGACGTATAACGCAAAATTTGTTTAACCGTCATCCAATCTGGCAACACATTGACGTCTGAAATGTAGGAAAGATGCGCCATCACTTGCGCATGTTCCGTAATCGGATTTAAGCCTTGGATCAAAATGTCACCTTGATAATGGTGAGCACCGAGTAACGACTTAATTAAGGTCGACTTGCCCGCACCATTATGTCCGAGCAAACCGAGCACCTGTCCTGCGTAGAGCTTAAAGCTCACATTCTGCAGAGCTTCCGACTCGGCATGCTTTGCGTACTGTTTAGATACACCGTTGACTTCGACTAATGGATTCATTGGTCACCTTCAATATGCTGTTGTAGTTGGTTGATAAAATCCTCAAGCGGCATCGCCAATAGCTTGAGTGTTTGTGCAATTTCTGGGATCTGTTGCTCTAAAAAGTGCTGCTTTTGTTTCGCCTGTAATTGCGCTAGCGCTCCTTTCGCGACATACATACCTTGACCTCGTCTTTTTTCAACAATGCCTTCGTCAACAAGCAGTTGATAGCCTTTCATGACAGTTAAGTGATTGATTTTCATATCTGCCGAAACGGTTCTTACCGAAGGCAACGCACTATCTTCTAACCAAATACCTTGTAGGATCTGCTCGGTAATTTTGTCGGCTAGCTGACGGAATATGGGTTGGTTATCTTGCCAATCTGTCACAATTTCATACCGATATAGTGTTATACACATATATAACACTAAAGCAAAAATATTGAATTGCAAGTGATGAATGAAAAAACATAGAAAAACGCACAAAAAAGCCTCGTGTTAGAACGAGGCTTGAAGTCATTGTTTGCGATAAAAAGTTTATTAAAACCCGTTAGCTTATTGAGGTAACTGGTTTATTAAAGCAATCAGCTTGTTGGGCAACTCGCAGGACCAATCTCTTTCCATACTCCCCACACACCAGTAGTCGATGGGTTTTCGCCAGTTGTCCACCACTTGGCTTCCCATACTTTACCAGCCCAAGAAACTTGTTGACCGCCAGTATAAACCGCTGATTTATCCCATAAGTTACTGCAAGTGTCACCACCAGAGTCTTTCTTCGCCACGATAACCGATGCACTTGCAGAGGCCGCCGCTTTACCATCACTGACAGTTACAGTGAAGCTTAGCGTGGTGTCTTGTGTATACTCAGGAGCAACAAACGAAACACTCGCACCTTGAATGGTTGCATTTAGGCCTGCAGGTACATCCCATACGAAAGTTAAGGTGTCTTGATCGACGTCACTTGAAGCGGAAGCGTCCACCACCACAACCTCACCAGCACTGGCATTGCTTGGCGCAGTAATCACCGCCACTGGTGGCGTGTTCACAGGCTCAGTTGCTTTAGGTTTGACCGTTACAGTCACGACATCAGAAGCCGTTGCGCCTTTGTTATCTGTGACCGTCAACTTGAACGTCAGCGTTTGTACTTGTACCACTTCGGCCGCGTCAAAACTGGCTCGTGCAGAATTAGCGTTTACTAAGCTCACTGCTGTGCCCGTCGTTTGCTGCCACACGTAACTGACAATAGTGCCATCACTGTCTTTTGATGCACCGCCATCAAGAACAACACTCACCGGACCAACCACCGATTGATCAACACCTGCATTTGCAGTGGGCACGCGGTTCGCGGGGGGTGTAGTACCTCCTCCTGCTAAGCTTTCATGCATCGCATTTAGAATGTCACCATTATCAGCGTCAATCTCCCAAGAGAACAACCCGGCCAAACCAAGGTTTCGAGCATAGGCGCCCTTGGCTTTGATTGAACGGTTATCGTCAAAAGTAACCAGTTGGCCCGTTGTACGATTCCAAACCCAAGGTGCTTCAGCTTGTTCATCGTATCCATATTCAAAGCCATTAATACCGGTATTATTAGCCCCTAACATGAATGATTTGATGCCTTTATAGTCAATCACACCCGCTTCCCACACGCCTTGCGCGGAAGTGCCTTTCAATTTTCCGTTACCTACCCCTGTCATCGGATCGGTTGGATCACTTAATGAAGCCGGCATTACCCCTTCCCAGCCACGGCCATACATGGCCGCACCTAAGACTAACTTATTAGCAGGGACACCCTGTGCTAGCAGTAACTGGATACCGTTATCCGCCGTATAGGCAGGGCCTTTATAAGGTTCGCCATTTTCATCCACACCTTTTCCGTCACACTGACCAGGGCGCATGAATGAACCACAATAAAGCGCGGTTTGGTGGCCTAATACGTTATTCCAACCGCCATAAAAATCATAAGTCATGGCAAAGATGTAATCCATATATTGAATGGCTTCGCCGTAATTAACATCTTCAATCTTGTCATGACCAACACCAATCGCTGATGTGAGCTCATAAGTGCGGCCGTTTTCAGCTTGCAATTCATCAAGCATGGCGCGCAGTTCACGCATTAACGCAATGTACGCCGGGCCATCATTGATGGGGTCACCGCGATCCGCCGCTTGGCCACCGCCTCCTGGAAATTCCCAGTCGATATCCACGCCGTCGTAGAATTTCCACGTGGTTAGGAATTTCTTCACTGAGGCTACAAAAGTATCGCGGTTGGCTTTGGTGGTAAAATCAAAAAATGGGTCAGAGAGTGTCCAGCCACCGATAGAAGGGATAATTTTCAGATCCGGATTACGCTGTTTGAGCGCCATCAACATGGCGTAGTTACCCTTAATCGGGGAGCTATATTGGTGACCCGCTTGCGGGAAACTCTTTTGATACGCCGCCCAAGGATCATGAATCACCACTTCGTAGTCATCCACCCCATTACATGCGGTCATCAACGCGTTGTAGCTGTTTCCACCGACGGATTTCAATGATTCGTTAGGGCCACAAATTGGAATGAAGCCGTATAGAATATGCGTCAGATTATCAGCCGGGATGTTATCTACCGTATATTTCCGGTCATAGATGCCCCACTCAACAAAGTAGGTTCCAACCACCGTATCTTTATCGGTCGTGTAAGTCTTGTTATTGGGATCAATATTCATCACCAAAGGTTTGAGATGTGAGCCATCGGTATCGGCAATTGTTATCTCAACGGGTGCACTTTTGCTGCAACCTGTCGCGTCGCAAGCTTCGATTGTCATTTGGTAAACACCACCTTGTGCATAACTGAAGTTTGCGGTGGTTTGGCTGCCAGTGATTGGGCCTGTCGCGACCTGTGCGCCATCAAAATAGATTTTATACGTGTTGCCCGTTGTACCACTCCATTGGTTAAACTTAACGGCAATCGGCGCTTGGTCATAATATTTGACCATTTGGTTATAACCAGCCGTGCTTTCCATGGCTAATTCAACTTTAGAAAACTGTAGATTATTCGACCCATAGACATCGACGCTAGGGGTTGCTGGTGCTGCCATTGCCGTGCCCGAAAGAGCCATTGCAATACTTGCGGCGCACAAAGTAATACGATTCATACCTAATATCTCTCATTTCTGAATGTTTCACTTACATTTAAGCAAGCTGCTCTTCTGATAAGGCATTGAAGAACATCCATTTCAGTATTTACAAGACTTATTTTTTTTAGCAAAAAAATAAAAACGCTTTTCGAGTCATCGTTAAAATTTTGTTATGGGGATTCACCGTGTTACATCTTAAAAGCAATTCTGAGTCAGGAATTCAGAATTTTGACAAAGCAAAGCAGGTAAATTTAATTTTTTACGCTAATTAAGGCCTTTGAAGAAGACTAAATGGCATAATTTAAAATTAAGAGAATGACATTATCACGTGACTAACGATCTGATAATATTGACGAATGCATGACGCATGCCTCGCACTAAAGATGTTACATTTCAATGAAAATTAGTCACTTATGCCGTTGAGAACTTGCTTTTACAACCAACTATCGGCAACCTCTACTCTATTGCTTGCAAGGATAAAATAATGAACCTAATTAAACCGGCTTTATGTACATTAACCATGATCTTTAGTGCCTCTGTATTGGCTAATATCACTCTTGAAATTCCAGACACCATTAACTTATTAGCGGTGAATGGTCAGAAGCCCGAAACTTCTGGCAGCCTATTTTCCTCAGCGAAAAGCCTTGAGCTGGCCGATGGTGAACAACAAATCGTCTTCAAATACGCGCCTTATTTTACGCAAGGGAATGACCGCGTGATTATCGAAAGCGATGCAGTCATTGCCACATTCACCGCAAAGGATGCAAAACTGAATTTTGCCATGCCTGAATACCGTGATGCACATCGAGCAGAGAAAGAGATTAAAACAATGCAATGGTCACTGATTGACCAAGCAGGCCAAACACTAGAGATAAAGCAAGATCGCCTTCTTAAAGAAGGATATCAAGTAGGTCGTGACTATATCCGTGAAGCAAATGACTATAATCGCGCAGGGGGTATTGCAGCTATTGGAATGACGGATGTTGCTATGCTGCAAAATGAACTAGCTCAGTCAGGAAATGTACAAAACGCCGCCGAAGAAATGCTGCATTTTTGGTACAACAAGGCTGATGAGAAAACGAAAGCACGCTTTAAAGAATTCGTTAACCAACAGTAATAACATCTCAATATGAGCTCTCTGAATTGAGAGCTCATTAGTATTGAAGTAGTTTGTGCTTAGCTTACCAGAACAGCATCGCAATCATGGTCAGCAAGCCAATACAAGCAATATTTAACATCATACCCACTCGCATCATCTCACTTTGCTTAATGTGTCCAGAGGCAAACACTATCGCATTGGGTGGCGTCGCAACGGGCAACATAAATGCACAAGAAGCCGCAATAGCAATCAATACAGATAGAATCACGGGTGAGATACCAAAGGCTTCAGCAACACTGGCAAACACCGGAATAAGCAGCGCTGCACTGGCTGTATTACTCGCGAATTCCGTTAGGAACACCACGAAAACAGCAATCACGAATACAATAAAGAACAGACCTAAATGAGAGATCAGGGCACTTAGTTCATTGGCTAGGAAAACGCTGGTTCCCGTTTGCTTAAGTACGTTGCTCAAGCAAATACCGCCGCCAAACAGCAGTAATACCCCCCAATCTGCCGTTTTTTCTACATCTTTCCAGTGCACCACTCGGGCAAAATTGACCAAAACAATCGCACCCAGCGCAACCAGAGTATCAAAGCTCGCAAAACCACCCAGCATGGCATTGACTGGTTTGCTAAATATCCAACAAAAAACCGTTAATGCGAAAATACCAAGCGTGACGACTTTACCTTTATCCCAAGTAACAGGTTCATAATTGAGCTCGAACTCTCCATTAAGATCCGGTTTTAATGCGAAATATAAAATAGTAATCGCAATGGGCAGCATAATCGCCGCCGTTGGAGCACCAAATTTCATCCAATCTGTAAATGAAAGACCAACCTCAGCCGCGGCAATCGCGTTAGGAGGGCTTCCTACGATGGTTGCGATACCACCAATACTGGCGCTGTAAGCAATACCTAACAGCACAAAAACATAGGTCGAATGACCACGGTCTTTATCCACTTTGCTGAGTACACCAAGCACCAGCGGTAGCATCATCGCAGCGGTGGCGGTGTTACTGATCCACATTGAAAGCGCGGCAGTCACACCAAACAACATGAATACCGCAACGCTCATTTTTCCGCGCGCCATGATAAGAACTTTATCGGCAATAACTTTGTCCAGACCCTGCCGATGCATAGCAGCAGCCAATGCGAATCCACCTAAAAATAGGAAGATAATCGAGTTAGCAAAGTTATTGAGCGCCGTTTGGGTGTTAAAAACACCAAAAACGATGGCCATGATAGGCACAAGAATGGCTGTGACCGTGACATGTAAAGCTTCCGTTAACCACAGCACAGCAATAAATGCCAGCATACTAATGCCCAAAGCGACATTAGAATCAACAGGCAAGGCATTGTACAGGACAAAAAACAGGACAATATCGGCTAGGATGATAAGGCTGTTACGGTTAAAAAACCATTCTCGGGTGTTGGAGGGTAAAGGGACACTATCATTTCTATTCATTATTATTTTTCCTTATGAGGGCCTACTGGCAACAATATGATCACACATATTCAAACAAGGAGATAATAATTATTGCGAAATTGTTAACCTTATCAAGGCTATGGTTAACAATTTAACACTTTGAAATAAATGGAAAACTATTGGTTAAATTACACCCATCCAATTACGGCTTCAAATGAGCTTAAAACGAACACCTTAGCATGGTATTCCTGCCAACAAATCAAATCCGTACTTAACTTGTTCACCTTTCATCACACGTCCATGTCCTTGGTTTTGGGTGGTAATAAGTGACACTTTCTCGATTTCTTCTGCCGCTCGCTTTGACACAGAATATTTGGTGAACTTATCATTCTCATCGTGAACAATGACGCTGCGAGATTGACGCTGAGCAAGCTTATGGTAAGGATCGATAGATTGAATGGGATAACGATATTGATCGGCAACTTCCGCAACAACGGCCTCAAATAAGCGCATCGAATAGCCAGACCTTGCCACACTGCTGAATAAGTTATCCAAATAATCCAGCACGGGCGCGACCAATAGCATTGGACAATGCTCAATTTTATGATGTCGGCATTCTAATGCGGCGGCCGTCCCCATACTGTGTCCAACGATACCAGCAACATTGTCAATACTATCGAGTATCGCTTCCAACCCTCCAACAAACGCAGGAATGTGACCATACACTCCCTCGCTTTGACCATGTGCTGGGTGATCATAAGCTAATGCCGTATAACCACGTGCCGCAATATGCTCCATCAGTGGATAAAACTGACTTGCCGTGCCAGACCAACCATGGGTCAATAACCAAATGGGACCACTTCCGAGTTGATAAGTCGTCAGAGCCCCTTCGACGCACATTACACGGCCAGTTTTCAGGCCAATTGGCGGCTGATTTTGAGGCTTACTTCTTGCCGGAGTCAACAATACATTTCGTGCAACTTTTTTGGCATGTGACGGTGCGAGCGTGTGATGAAGACGAGTGCTCATATTGACCAATGTACGTTTCACACTGAATGTGTTTGAGGTGCTGAAATAGATTTTTTCACTCACTGAGTTGCCCTTCCTCTCGATAAAATAGAACGTTCGTACTATTTCTAATTAAAAATTTTTATTTTGCTAAGCATTTTATTTTGTTAAATAAAAGTGCATTTTCGCTGTTGCGGATTCGTTCTTCTCGCTGTGAAAAGCGAGAATTAGCTAACATTGCTGCTTCACTATATTTCGCCATCGAGACATTAAATCGTCCACGCCTTTCCAAAAATGTTGATAACTTTCCATTTGGCCGTAGATCGAGTAGAACAAATGAGCACTTAAATAGAGTCCATACAACTCATAAGCAGCCTGCTTTACATCCAATTTCGGATGAAACTGTGCGCTATCAACCCCTTTTTGAATTTGAATTTGCAAGTAATGAATCCAAGTCGCGATGGTTTTTTTAAGTACTTTTTGAATTGCACAATCACAAGTTGCGGCATCTTTCCACGCATCTAAAAACATACAACTGCCTTGGAATGAATGATTCCAACCTAACCAGTGCTCTAACAGCACTCGCAATTTAGCTTCGATATTCTCGTCGCCAATCAGGCGAGCCGGTGTAATAACACGCTCAGTAAACACAGAATGGGCATGCTCTAATACTGCAATTTGCAAATTTTCTTTAGCATTAAAATGCGCAAACAAACCACTTTTTGATAAACCGCACTGTTTTGCCAACTCACCGATAGTGAGGCTTTCCAAACCGTTTTCACTGGCTAATTCGAACGCTTTGTTCAGTATATTTTCTCTTGTAATTCTACCTTTGCTCATATTATGCCGACTCTCACTTTATACCATGCTATTTTTAGCACGTTCGTTCTTTTTTGCAAATTTGATTTTGCAAAATGAGGAACTGTGGAAGAATAGCAACGCTATGAGCAACTTCAATGGATTGATATGACAACGATTATCGAACAACTTTTGTTTTCGGCCTCAATTACAGGGCCTATCTGTTTGATGTTAGTACTGGGCGTTGTACTGAAGCGAACGGGGGTTATCAACGATAATTTCATCGATGTCGCGTCACGCATCGTATTCCAAGTCACCTTACCAGCCATGCTATTTCTTAGCATAGTCAAATCACAGCACGATTTTTCTTCCAGTGCAGCACTGATTGGCTATGGACTACTCGCTAATTTCCTATTTTTCCTTTTCACGACTTTTTTCACCAAAAAAGCGTTCCCACAACATCTGGATCACGGCGTGATCATCCAAGGCGGGTTTCGTGCGAATACCGCTATTATCGCTTTGGCTTATGTCGCAAATACTTATGGCGAACCTGGGCTAGCATTAGCGGCGATGTACGTTGCCGCAACCACTATCCTTTATAATATTCAAGCGGTGATAACACTCACGCCAAAAGGGGAAAGTTCAGGGCTCAAAGCCGCAGGAGTAATTGCCAAAACACTCACCAAAAACCCACTGATTATTGGTATTCTGCTCGGTGTTTTATGCTATTCCTTATCCCTTCCAATCCCGAAAATGGTTACTGATGCTGGCCAATATTTTGCCAATATGACACTACCATTAGCACTACTGTGTACTGGCGGCTCACTCAATATAGGTTCACTCAGAAGCGACAAAGCACCGGCTTGGTTTGCCACTGCCCATAAGCTGATTCTCGCCCCGATATTGATCACATCGGGTGCGTTACTTTTTGGCTTTCGCGGGTTAGATCTCGGGCTAGTCTTTTTGATGAGTGCATCCCCTACCGCTGCGGCCAGTTATGTTATGGCTAGAGCTATGGGAGGAAATGCAACCTTAGCGGCCAACATCATTGCATTGACGACCGTATTTTCACTGTTTACTTGTACACTAGGCATCTTCCTGCTCGCGTCTCTGAACTTAATTTAACCGCCTTTTAATTCACTGCGGAAAGGTAAGAAGGAAGGGCCATTCAAAAAAAGCGAATCATTCCATCATGGAGACATCACTTTCTTTCAGTCCATGATTAAATAGCGTCAACAGTTGCTCACTTCGTTCACCCATTTTAGGGAACAATAGATAGTTATTATTGATGAGAAAAGGTTTGGGATGGTGCGTGATCATTTCTCGCCATTGCGGTAAGTATTTATCCAGAGTGTAATAACCGATATGAATTTCTTCTGGCATGAGATCAATCCTCTTTTTCACCAGCCGTTCGAAGTTCTGTTTTGGATCATTGACTCGAGACATTTTTATTTGCTGCGTCTCTAACAATCTGTCTAACTCGGCACCATAGCTGTAAGCAATGCCACCTCCTAAATGTAACCCCTTAAGATCATAGAGGCTTTCCCAGTGAAAGTCGGTTTCTTTATGGTGAAAAAACACGAAGCGTTCATCGCTCACCGCTTCGCTATAATAAAAATCTACCGTCCGCTCTTGGTTAAACATCCAAATAGCAGTTGCATCATAACGTCCAGCTTTGGCTTCGGCGTATGCTCTCGCCCATGGGAAAAAATGAAACTCAACTTCGTAGCCAGCATCCTTAAATATTTTACGGATGATCTCAGCAACAAAACCATTATTTTCAATGTGTTGACCAATAAACGGCGGCCATTCACCCGCACTAATACGAATGATATGACTATTGTGTATTGAGGATGGCACTGCCCATGCAGGGATAGAAATCCATGATAGGATGAGACAGAACCAAACCTCATACCATCTTAAAGATTTCATTGCCGTACCTGAACATTGAGCAAACTTCTAAGAAACATAACAAAAACTAATAAAACAAAACGTATACATAATATATTTATGTTTTTATGCTAGTGCAGTTCTTAAACCCACTTTTTGTAACCAACACGACAAAAATAAGGCCACGTGCTACAACATCAATGAGGAAAGAACCATGATGAAATGGATAGTCGGTTTAAGCCTACTATTTAGCAATGTTGCTAGTTTGGCAGCGACTTCGGTCGATTGGTTACAGGTAAAATCAGAAGACGGCATTACGATCTACTCGCGCCACCATAGCGATGGCTTAGTCCAAATACGGGCGCAAATGTTCGTACCCACCAGCTATTTCGCTTTTATGCGGCTATTAGATGACAGTGAACATGTACCAAACTGGATAGATAACGTGAGTAACAGCCGTGTGCTGCAAAAAATTTCAGATACCGAGAATATTGTTTACACCCAATTCTCGGCACCATGGCCAGCTAAAAACAGAGATATGGTGACTTATTCAAAATTTGAAATGCTACCTAATGGTTTAAGTTTAGACATAGTGGATGCCCTAAATTACTTGCCTGAACAACCGGGATACATCCGTATCACTCAAGTCAACGCACATTGGACGCTGCAAAAACTGACTAATGGTATGACTCACATCGATTATATTGCCTTCGCTAATCCAGGAGGTGCGCTACCTAACTGGTTAGTGAACAAACTGTCCACTGACAGTGCCTTTACCACATTTAAAGGCTTGCGCCGAGAATTGGCCACCTATCAAGATAAACTTCACCCTGCCGTGAATGAATAGCATTCTTAACCCAATACTTGGCCAAAAGGAAGGTAAATAATATTCAGCACGATCAAGATAACCATCGCACTGAACGTTAGCTTCATACCACGAATCCGCCCTTTAAGTTGGTCACTTAAAATCGCTCTGGCATGTAAAATTCGGCCAACGATAAACGTAATACCCACCCCGTGGATCCACCATACGCTGGCACCATTAAACTCCAATAACCCCATTAGGATTAAAGTAATAGGAATGTATTCTGCGGCATTTCCTTGCGCGCTGCGAGCTAATTGCAGTGCTGGTACTCCACCATCGGCATATCTCACTTGGTTAGCCCGACGCTGTTTAATAACATTAATCGCTAGCCACAAAAATAATACTGAAAGTATCGATGCATATAGAGCAGTAACCATGGTCATTTCTTTTCAGGTCAGTAGTGCCTCTATAGTAGTGCATCAAGCACGTTCAGATCACTACTCTGATTCAAAGCAATCTCTAGTGCTGAAGTGGCTTAATCTCCTGAGCCGAGTATACCTTATCCACTTTATCCCAAGGAATCGGGTCAATTAATACACCGGCATCTTTTGCGCGTTGGTGAATACGCTCTAAATAAGAAGCCTCTTTATATGTGTCAGCTGTAAAACCATTACTATCACGATCCATGACTTTATCTGGTGCTAATTCAGCTAGATATACAGTCTCGCCACAACCTCTTAGCCAAACTTTGGCTTGCCCATTGGGCAGTAAACCAAACACGAATTCGGTGCGATAACAAACATTACCCAATGAACCATCTCTATTTTGGTAAAGACTTTTTCTTGCCATCAAACTTTTCACGTCTTCAGATACAGTATATTTGGTCACATAAAACTGGGTGTTAACAAGTGAAACCCAATACAAGTAAAGAGCATCGGGTGGTAGCTTAATTTGTACTACCTGCTTTTTCTGGTTCATTGCATAATCTTGAATTGGTAATCCGAAACCATCGTATTCATGAAATCGTTTGTTGATATTCTCGAATGCACTGATCCTCATAAACTGAGAAAAAGTATGTAAGGGAGATGTCCAATCTTGCGCTTCATTGACTCCATAGGCTTGAGTCACTTTAACAGGGTAAAAAGAGGGCATAGAGACGCTAACGCTCCATGCCTTCTCTGGTATTGGCTCCGCATACGATGAACAAGCATTTAACAATGCTGTGATCATCAAAGCAGATACACTTTTTAGATACATTTTACGTTCTGATCAAAGATTGTTAATTAAGAGATTTGATCTCTTCCATTGAATACACCTTATTTACTTTATCCCAAGGAATCGGGTCAATTGATACACCGGCATCTTTTGCGCGTTGGTGAATACGCTCTAATGAAGAACCAGACTGCTTATACGTTTCCACACCAAAACCATTGCTATCGCGATCCATGACTTTATCTGGTGCCAATTCAGCTAAATAGATGGTCGTACCACAACCTCTTAACCAAACTTTGGCTTGCCCATTGGGCAGTAAACCAAACACGAATTCGGTGCGATAACAAACATTACCCAATGAACCATCTCTATTTTGGTAAAGACTTTTTTGTGCCATCAAACTTTTCACATCTTCAGATACAGTATATTTGGTCACGTAAAACTGAGTGTTAATAAGTGAAACCCAGTACAAGTAAAGACTATCTGGTGGTAATTTAATCTTTACAACCTGCTCACCCTGCGTATTCATAGCAAAACTATGAACAGGCAACCCAAAACCATCATATTCAGGTAACCAACCTTGAACATTTTTTAGATCACTGATTCTCATAAACTGAGAAAAGGTATGCAAAGGAGACGTCCAGTTTTGCGCCTCATTTACTCCATAAGCTTGAGTCACTTTAACAGGGTAAAAAGAGGGCATAGAGACGCTAACACTCCATGCCTTCTCCGGTATTGGCCCCGCATACGATGAGCAGGCATTTAACAATGCCGTGATCAACAAAACAGATACACTTTTTAAATACATTCTACTTTCCTTCTTCGCATGGGTAGCTGGCGCGCTTATAGCAGCCTTGACTTTTGTCCCAAAGCGGTTTGAGTGCAAAACTATCATCCGACGAATGATGAAATAAGTTTAGCTGCATCAACTCTTGTTTACGTTTTGCATCAAATTCACTCTCTAACTTGGTATATTGCCCTTGCTTTGCCATATCAAGAATCTGTTGACTAAATTGCTCGAGGCTAAACGAGAAACGCTCGACAGGCTGAAACGTAAAATCTTTGACTATATATAAATATTCTTCAGGGTTTTGCCACAAAAAACCATCCGCATCGGCCACTGGTACCCCATGATACTCGGCTAGACCATACATCAACCTAAGGTATACACGGGAGAGCTCTCCTTCCACCTTTCGCTGTATATAAAGGCGGCCGACCACTCTTCCGCCCTCTTTTTTACCTTGTTCAATAAACTCAACTTCTGGTTCTACATAGTCACTTTCCTGCCAACCGGTGGCTAAATCACGTTGCTTATACTCAGACAGCTTTCTTCTCACGTATTGCTCGGCGCGATCCTTATCCCAGCGGTCAGAGAAAGAGCGGCTCGCACGCTTCACCAACTTTTTCTCTAAGATCGGCAAGAAATAATCACTGTTGTTGTAGCTCAGGCGTGAATGGTAACCACCACCAATATCGGAATGGGCTCCTGGAAGGACAAATTCATGAAAATGATCTACCGAATCAACAGAGTTAAGATGGTTGAGGCTAAAGTTATAACGACACTCAATGCTAGGATCGGCGGTTAAGTGAACAGCACGCCGAACGCGCTGAGGATCAATCCATAACCTCACATCACCATTGTCATGATGAGTTGAAAAATCAAAAGAGAGTAGGTCAACCACAGAAGCAACGGTATCAAACAGGCCTGCAAAAGTAATCTCACAGCTGGCTTTAGCCTCATCTGCTTCACTCCAATCAAACCCGTAAGCTAAGGGAATGCCGCTCTTTTGGCACGCCTTACTAAACGCTTGAGCAAACTCGCCCTGCTCGCCATCTAGTACTACATTAATAAAATGTCTTGCGGCAGCGGCTCCACGGCTAAAGCCAAATACATCAAACTGCAGTTTATTAAAACCGTCAACGGTATTCGGATCTGCTTCAGCAAAGACTGATTTAATATTTATAATTGACGTTGACAGTTGCTCTATGGAAGTACTGACTTTAGCGGTCACACCATATTTACCTATCCCAGCCCCCTGCCCAAAAATTTCCGATTCATCAGCTGGTGCAATATTGGTGCTATTTCCCGTACCAATACCCGTAACATATTCAGCTATAGAATAGGCAAGCCTGTTTTCAGAAAATTGATTTTTCTCATAAAGTTCAAACAACTTCTGTACATTGGTTAGCTCATTAGTGGCGCTACCTGCCACTGTCTCTAGTTCGCCTTCATCATTTTTAAATAAAGAGATAAAGAAATTGTCTTTTTTAGGATAATCAAAACACTCGCTCGATAAGTGAGTAGCAGGAATGTCGTTTTTAAGCCGCCCTGTTTTTCTGGAAATAATGTCGCAATCAACCTTGTATTTCATTTTCCATGTTTGATAGTAATTCTCTAACTGAGTTTTCCCCCACTGCGCACTGTAGCTATTATTGGCTGTGCCATCAAAAAACATACCTACACGTAAGGTAATAAAGTTAAATCCTCTCACTTTAAGAACATAACTTTTATCTGTCAGTAAATTACAAGCATCCGCTTGGCCTTTTTGGTGCCTTACGGGTAGAGCTTGTTCTCGCGTTAATTCGGTTAGATCGCCACTGGTTACGTTTAGAAAACGGGCACTATTACCTAAATGGTCTTGGTATTGCTTGGCAAAATCCAAAGTAGGATCGGCTTCATTATTGGGTGTTCTCAGTTTGCCCTGAGACTCTCTTAACCATTGTTCAGCATCGAGAGTGAGCGTCACAGGGCCGGGGGCAAGCGTTTTAAGCAAGATAGGTGCTTCACCTAATACGACGGGAAATTTATGCTTTGCAGAGTCAGTGATAGTACCAGTGATGCCTTCAAATGGCTTATTGAACTCATCACGGATGATAATTTCAATCCAATGCGTTCGATTTTCACACGGCGCACAAAAAGGGCTAACTCCTGTTGTACTTCTCATTGCCAGCTCTCCTTAATGGCCTTTAACTCTTTCAATTCATCCAATGTTAAATGTAAAGGATGGGATAAATCATCAAGCGCGGTATCGGTTGCAGTGACGAGCGCAACTAACGCATGCTGCTCTGCGACCTCATAGCTATTTTGCTTTTCTAATGCTGATTGCAAGGCTGATAATATCGTCTGCTGCGGTGATTCTAAGCGTTGTAAAAGATGCGGCAGTAGCTCCCACCAACGTCTTTCTAAGGAATTGGCATGAACATTTACGTTGTACAAAGGCGCTAGGTGGTGAGGTAACATCTTCCACCAAGTCCCGTGACGAAGCACAAATTCACTGCGTGAGGTATTACTGAAGGTAATGAGAGCGTCTTCTTTATGGTGATCAATCGCCACCAATTGGTTGATGTTGCCTAAAAAGTGATTCACCTCGGCTTCATCCATCGCTCGTAGTATGGGAATAATCACATCACGATCGTAAAAACGAAACATCACTTCTTCGCCATCAAGTGAAGCTATCAATAAGCTTTGTAAATGATCGAGCATTACTTCAGTACGGGTTGAACTGGTTAGAAATAGACCTTGCTGCAAAATCTCGACTGGCAGGTTTAACACTTTCCCAGATACTGGAACGAGCCACGGAGATAAGCCCATTACTGAAGAAAAAGTATCTCCATGAAATAGTACGGCCATGTTTTCGAAACTCATACCGCCGTTTTCAAGCATCGCATGCTTGATTGTCTTATATCCAACAAGCCAATACACAGATCCGCTTTGTTGCGTTACCCATTGATTAATCATCATTACATCCCTGTATTTTGATGGTTATTGGCTAGTAATGCGTTGCCATTCTTGTGGTTTTTCCGCCTTGACCCATTCAGCTTTATGATTAGCTGAAGCGCTTTTTTTCGCATTTTTGACTGGAGGCATGTTTATACTCTGCCGATAGTTTTGGTACCAGAGATCAAATTGATCGCCACTATTTTGGATAACATCGTCAACTTGATTATTGACTAATGTACGTTTTTTACCCTCAAATGCATCGAGTAGCTTGGTGTCTGTTTTTGCAGTAGATTCCACCTTGGGTAAATAACCTTGCAGCGCGTTTGGAACCGTTCGAAACTCAAAAAGTATCGCTGGTTGTGGGCTTTTAGGATCACCGATGGTGGCGTTATTGATGCCATGCCCAGCTACTTCTCCACCATTTTGAAAGTATTGAAATACATTAACGGCGAGATCATTTGAACACACCGAATAAAGTTCTGGAGTTATTTTGCTACGCACGACTCGAGAATCCTTAGCACTTAATACCTCTAACATTTTCGAAGGCTTAGTTCTTGGTAATATCTCCCAAGCATTTTTCACTTTAGGGTCCGTTAAACCATTAGCATTAGGTGTAATGCCTTCTGATTCTGGCTGCCACTCGTTGATATAAATACCAAATTTTTTCGACAACTCAGCGGTTTTAATATAGATGGACGTTAAGTAAGCAAATACTGAGGAAGCCGTTTCTTCATCATCCAACCGCTCACCGCGAGTTAATGACAAAAACTTATCCTTGAGTGATTTTTTATACCAAGGGGCTAATTCAAGTAACCGAAGCTCTGCATTAGCGCCCGTTCCAAATAATTTAGCGCTAACTCCAACTGTAACCTGCTGCCCACTCGGGGTCATCGAGATTGTTTGACCTTGGTAATCGGCAGCGACACCATTTCCAGCAGCGATAATATGATTCACGTTCGAGATTTCTAGAATAAACTGACCATCATCACTACTCGTAGCCGCAAGCGTTTGATGGTTAAACTGGCTAATGTGCGATGTGAAATACTTCGCTAACCAAAGCATACCTGCTTTACGATCCTCGACGGCTTTTTCATCATCCATTGCACAAGGGTAAGTAATAAGCTCAATTGTATGAGTTTGCCACCCTGTATAATCTCGACCATTTTTAAGATGCGGCGGGCAATGATAACTGCCTTGATTCATATCTTTGGTCAACATGAATAGCGCTTCGCCTTTTGCATTTTTTACATAACCAAATTTTTGTGATGAATTGGCAGGCATCGCGACAATCAAACCACTCAGCTCATTCTCGATACCGATTGAGGAAGTCGGGAAATGAGTACCAAACTCCGGAGCAGGCTTAGTTGTATTTCGAACACGAGCATCTGATGCTAAATTCGTTGCTTGTACCAGCACTGGTTGCGGTGGTGCTAATGGCGGAGGTGGAGGCGGTGGGGGACTCACTAACCCTTGAGTTTGCTCTAAAGGACAAACTCTTACTGCAGGGATACTTGCCTCTTCAGCTTGCAATAGCGCTTGGTAAAGAATGGTTTGAGGTGGCGCGGGGGATTTTTGCAGTTCAAGCTCACCAGGTAATAACGGTAAATCACCACTAAAGCCACTGCCACTACCCGCACTGCCGCCTGAGTTTAAATTAACGCCCGCCCCAGAAAGATGGACACCAGCAGGATCGACTTTGACAAAACTGCCGCCGGCTGTCACGGTAATTTCTGATCCAGCTTCGATCACCACTTTTTGTCCAGCTTTGATGTGGATTTCATCTCCACTTTCATTAGTCCAAACTTGCCCTGATTTTACGTGCAAGGAACCATCGACCATTAATATACAGCTACCCTTAACCGATTCGCGGCTTTCGCCCTCCACCGTGAGGTGGTGGTTATGTTTAACGTGCGTAAGCTGGTCGTTATCCACCGTGAGGTGCTGGTCGTGCTTGATGTGCGCCGTGGCGTCATTGAGCACCAAAGCATCTAAGTCTTTTTGCGCGTGTAGGTAGATTTTCTCTTGCGCTGCTTGGTCTTCAAAGCTCAGCTCGTTAAACCCTTGCCCTTGGTGCGTTTCACTGCGCAGCACGGTTTTGGTTTTGTTATCCGGCAGTGTGTACGGCGCTTTGTTGGTCGCATGGTAGGTACGGCCTGTCACTATCGGTTGGTCTGGGTCGCCGTTGAGAAACGAGACGATGACTTCATGGCCAATGCGCGGAATGGCTATCATGCCATATTGGCTGCCAGCCCAACCTTGTGAGACGCGCACCCAGCACGAGCTGTGCTCATCGCCGTTGGAATATCTGTCCCACGGGAAATGCAGTTTGACGCGGCCATGTTCGTCACAGAAGATTTCTTCGCCATCAGGGCCCACGACTAACGCCATGCAAGGGCCATCCACTTGAGGTTTGGCTTGCGGTGTCGCACGCCACGTGACATCAGCAGGAATGAGCGTGAATTGGTTGCTGTATGTGGTCGCGCCACTGCCGCCCTCTTCTTCCAAAGCTTGTGGCTGACGCCCTTGATGATGCACTTGCACTACAACCCAGTCGCGGTTCGCGCTGTCGTCAAGATGCTCTTGTAAGTCGAACTTTGTGCCCGCTTGCAGGCCAGGATGGTTACTTTTTCCGGTCGCGGTACGCGCTTCTCGTCGTAGGTACTCTAAGCGAATTTGATTAAAGGCTTTGCCGCTGACGTCGTCTTTAAAGCGACCCGGTGCATCAAAGTGTTCGTAGGTCGCTTGCTGGTAATCCATCTCGCGCCCTTGCGCTTGCTGAGCAAACGAGTAGCTCGGCTTTTTAAAGCTGTAATCTTGCAGCGCGCTGTGGCTCACTTCGGTTTGGCTGTGTTGCGTTAATTGCGACACATAAGGGCTCTCCATCACGCCACCCGCAAGGACGTTGTAAGGGATAGGCGTTTCTCGCTTCGTCAGGCTTTGGCTGTCGTCACTGAAAAAGAGGGTGTGTTTCCCCTCTTCATGGATGAAGTGATACACCAAGCCCTCTTCGGCGGCTAAGCGGTGCAAGAAGTCGATATCCGTCTCACGGTACTGCACGCAGAATTCACGCTGAGCACACTCACGCTTCAGCGAGAAGGCGTAGTCGTTAATGCCCATTTCTTGCAGTACGATGGAGAGGATTTCGGGAACGGTTTTGAGCTGGAAAATACGGCTGTTTTGGCGCAGTGATAGCCGCTCTAATGCCGGGACTAAGGTCAGTGAGTAAAAGGTGTGATGATGGCCAATATCGCCTTTACTGAACTGGCGCACAATGCCGTGCACGCGCTGCACGACAAGGCCATCACGCAACATCTCAAGCTGAGCGGTTTTATCCACCAGCTCCAGCGCCGTTAAGCCAGATTGGCGACTGGCCAGTTTTATCTCATAGCGAAAACCGTAGCAATGCAGGCCCGCTTGCGCGCTATCAGACAGCGATTCCACACCTTGGTATTCACGCACCACTAACGTGTCGTCTGCCAACCCCTCCACGGTGATCCTAAAACTTAACCTTGCCATCTTTTTCCCTTCCACATTTGAATGTCGAAAAACCTTAAGCTCAATACATAACTAGGCTACGTACTGAGCTTAAGGTTTTGGTGTGGGCCACTCACCCCAAGGACATGAAACACGAGTGAGCGACCCAAAAACTAAGCGTGATTACGCTTCAACAGGCTTGCGCCAGTCGTCAGAGCCTGAAGTACCCGCATTCACGTGATCCCACAGGATTTTACGGTAAGACATAGAAACCGTAACGTTTTGTGTGAAGTCACCGTTCGCTGGATCTTGGCAGTGTGGCATTTCACAGTGAATGTCCACGATAGAGGCGCTTTCGAGTGTAGTAGTGAAGAAGTTCTCTTGCTTACCTTCGATAGAAGTGCGGTACCATTTTAGCTCAACCGATTTCATCTTCTCGCCAGACGCCAGTGCGTTATAAAGAAGAGGAACCGCTTTGTTTAGCGCTACGGTGAATTTAAATGGTTTGTGAACACGTTGACCAGAAGGCTGACCTGATTGTGGATCAGTCGGTACAGTTACAACGTGGTCAAATTGTTGAACCAACATTTGGTCTTCATGACCTTCAACGAACGCATCACCGATTGAATCAGTAGACAGAGCACCAGCAGTGATCAGGCCCTGAGTTTCGCCTTCGATAGAGATATAACATGGAGTTGGCATTGCAAATTCCTTACTTTAATGATGAATGGTATGAAACAAGTTCACTCGTCATAGAGCAAAGTCAGTGCCAACTCTATTACTATTTAAAATCAAACACTTATATTGTATGTATTTTTGATTGAGCAAAAACCTGCCCAGTATGAGCAAGATATTGCTTCGATGGGTAAAAACTTACCCTCATTCTGAGACAGCCAGATGTAAAAATCCCGATTCACACTGTAAATCGGGATTTTGATGTTGAGACTTCACAAGGAACCATTCAACTCATTAAATTGCAATGGGGTTGACAACTATACCCTTGTCTCTAGCTTATAGTAGAGAGTTGCCAGTGGCGGTACACAGACCAAAATAGATTGGTCTAAACCCTCACTCTCAACGTTTTCCGTCAGTACACGGTTTTTGACTTCAAAACCGCTACCGCCATAGTGTCTATCATCTGTATTAAGCAGTAATTGATACTCACCTTTGACAGGCATACCTAAACGAAAAGCTTGGTGAGGAACAGGGGTAAAATTAGTGATAATTAAAATACGTTCACCGCAGTCACTCATGCGTTCATGCGCAAGAATGCTCGCATCGGCCGCATCTTGTAAGCGCCACTCAAAGCCACGAGGTTCACTGTCTAACTCAAAAAGTGCAGGCTCGGCTTGATACATCTTATTGAGATCTCGCGTTAAATTCTGCACTCCTTGATGGCGTTCAAACTGCAATAAGAACCACTGAAGTTGGTCATCATGATTCCATTCTGCCGTTTGACCAAATTCAGTGCCCATGAAGTTGAGTTTTTTACCCGGCTGGCCATACATGTACCCCATATAAGCACGCAAGTTTGCCGTTTGTTGCCACTCATCGCCGGGCATTTTGTTGTGGATCGAACCTTTTCCATACACCACTTCATCGTGTGATAGCGACAACACATAGTTTTCACTGTGTGCATAGACTAACGGGAAGGTGATGACGTTGTGATGGTATTTACGATGGACAGGATCTTCTTTTATATAAGCCAAACTGTCATGCATCCAGCCCATATTCCATTTGAAACCAAAGCCTAAGCCGCCCATAAAGGTTGGCGCTGAAACGCCGGGAAAAGCTGTTGATTCTTCAGCAATGGTCATAGCATTCGGGAAGTGTTTGTACACTTCTTCGTTCATCCACTTTAAGGTGGCAATCGCATCGTAATTTTCTCTGCCGCCATCCACATTTGGGATCCACTGATCATGGCTGCGTGAGTAGTCGAGATAGAGCATCGAAGCAACGGCGTCTACTCGAATGCCATCGATATGGAACTGTTCAAACCAATATAACGCATTCGAGACCAAGAAACGGCGCACATGTTCGCGGCCAAGGTCGTAAATATACGAACTCCAATCTTGATGCCAACCACGGCGTGGATCAGGGTCATGAAATAAAGGAGTGCCATCAAAATTGGCTAAACCATGACTATCGGCTGGAAAATGTGCGGGAACCCAATCGAGCACCACACCAAGGCCAGCTTGGTGGCACTGATCCACGAAATATTTAAAATCATCGGGCGTACCAAAACGGCTCGTTGGCGCAAATAAGCCAACAGGTTGATAACCCCAAGAGCCATAGAATGGGTGCTCAGACACGGGCATAAGCTCTACATGGGTATAGCCTAAATCCACCAAATAAGGCACCAGTTGATCAGCCAGCTCACGATAATTTAGAAATTCACCCGCCGAATTACGACGCCAAGAGCCCACGTGCAACTCATAGAAAGAGAGCGCTTGCTTGCGCTTTTCGGTGATGGGGCGAGCTTGCCACGTACTGTCTTGCCATTCATAACGCCGATGATCATACGTCACTGAAGCAAACGAAGGGTATTGCTCGGCGTAGTAACCCCAAGGATCGGCTTTGTGCGGTAACCCTTCACCATGAGGCCCTTTCAATTCAAATTTGTATTGCGTACCTTCGGGTAAGTTGGGCATGAAAATTCCCCAAATACCGTAATCAAGGCGCTGCATTGGATTACGACGTCCGTCCCATTGGTTAAATGCGCCAATCAAACTGCACGCTTTTGCATGCGGTGCGTAGACTAAAAAACGGATACCTGAGATTTGTTTACCACCACGTTCCATGGTCACGAACTGCGAACCCATGTGGTGATACATCGATTTCGGCGTATGTAAATCATCATATTCAGCGTATAAACCATGGTACTGATATGGGTCATCGATGAGCTGTTCGACACCTGCCCAATCGACCGCCAATTGGTAGTGGGTAAAACGTAAATCAATGTCTGATTTTAGGATGAAACCCGACTCATCTTCACGCTCAAGCAGAATGCGGGGTTGATTTTCCACCACCAGCTCAACTTTTTCGGCACCCGGCATCCAAACGCGTAGCGCACCTTGATCGAGTGCAAGGTAAGGGCCTAAAAATGAGAATGGATCTGTAAATGATGCATGGGAAAGTTGGCTATATGCCTGCTTTAGCTTTGAAAGCTTTTTTGTTTTCATATCCCTACTCCTAACCTAACTTTCTTTAAACGTATAAAAATGCCCGCTAAAATGGCGGGCATACTAGCGAGGTTCAGTGTACCGAACTCTGCTGTTACATTGAGTGACCTAGACTAAAATTCTTCATGCCATGATTAAGAAAGATAACACTAAGCCACATCAAGGTTTATTCAGTAAGTGATTATTTACTTACACTCGCTCGCACTTCCGTTAAACGTGCAGCGATGCGATTGACATTATCACGCGCAAATACTTCATCCAAATTCATTGAAAGTTTACGACGCCAGTTAGGGTACTCATTAACGGTGCCCGGAATATTAACGGGTTTATCCATTTCCAACCAATCTTCTAACTGAATACTTAACAAGGTCGATGCACCAGATGCAACGTGCAATTGCAGCGCCTCACTTAAATACGAATCCATTGGAACAAGGCTTGCATCGCGCCCCACACCCTCAGGCAAATAACCATGCCATGCCACCGAATCCAAAATGCCTTGTTTACATTTCAAACGGTCCTCAAACAAGGCTTCGAGCTGGGCTTGATCGGGGTACAAACCAATTTCGCTCCCCATTTTGAGATCATCGCAATGCCAGAAACCACGCAACGTTGGCATATCATGTGTGCACAGTGCCGACATCGACTGAGCGGCGTAATGTTTCGGTGAGATAAAGCCGCCATCTTCTGCGGTTTCAAAGAAGAACACTTTATAAGAGTGAACACCCGCATCGGCTAAAATATCGACGATTTCATCAGGTACTGTACCCAAATCTTCGCCAATCACGCTGCATTGATGGCGGTGAGATTCCAACGCTAAAATCGCGAGCATATCTTGTACTGGGTAGTAGATGTAAGCACCCTTAGTGGCATTTTCACCTTTTGGTACCCACCACAAGCGCAGTAGACCAAGTACATGGTCAATGCGCAGCGCACCACAATGTTTCATATTGGCGCGCAGCAGCTTGATATAAGCATCGTAAGCGGTTGCTTGTAATACTTGTGGATTAAGCGGTGGTAAGCCCCAATTTTGACCCAATGGTCCAAGAATATCGGGCGGTGCGCCAATGCTGGCGTCTAAAATCAAGTTACCGGCATCAGCCCAAGTTTCAGAGCCTGAATCAGCCACACCCACCGCAAGGTCGCGGTATAAGCCGACCGCCATGCCTTTTTCTTCCGCGAGTGCTTGGGCTTCATTAATTTGGCCATCAGCAATCCACTGCAAGTACATGTATAGGTGAACTTTATCTTGATTGTCTTCGATAAATTTCTGTACTGCGCTGTTTTCAAACCGACGATATTTTTCAGGGAAAACCGGCCAGCCCCATACATTCGGATCTTGGGCATGTAAATCGACATGCAGCGCATCGAATGCCGCTTGGTGCACTAAGCTCTCACCACCTTCTTCAACGAAATTCAAAAAGGCTTGTGCGCGATCGCTATTTTTATCTAAATGGCGTTTTTTAAATTCGGTGAACAGGAGTGGCAAGACACTCATTTTTAATGTTGCAACTTCGGTATAGTTTACCCAATGCGCTTCACGTACTTTCTGAAGACGTTGCTGAAACTCCGCACCGCCTACTTTTTGCTGCGCATCCGCACTCAAAGCAAATTCAGGCACTGAACTCACGTCTATGTATAAAATATTGAGCCAACGGCGTGACGATGGGCTGTAAGGACTCGCTCCTTCAGGGTTTGCAGGAAAGAGAGAATGAATCGGGTTAAGGCCGACAAAATCGCCGCCACGAGAGGCAATATCCGCCACTAACTGTTTTAAGTCGCCAAAATCACCAATACCCCAGTTGTGCTGAGTACGCAGCGTGTAAAGCTGCACACTCGGGCCCCACAATTTTTTACCTTCAGTAATAGGTGCTTGTTTGTAACAGGCTTTTGGCGTCACTATCAGCGTGAGCTCATACGGTGTTTTACGGCGTTTCCGTGTCACCAACAGTTTGTGATATCCCCATGCCAAATCGCTTGGCAATGCAAACACTAAAGGGCCACCCTCAGCGCGTTCATCACGAACGACTTGCGATTGAAGATAGCCTTCAAGTACCTCTCCTTGCTCGGTTTCTAAGCGCCAGTTAAATTCGCTTTCACGTGCGCTGGCACCTAGATAAAGTGGCACTTCCACCGCTTCACCTTCACGAATAACGAGAACAGGATCTAATACATCTTTCTTGTGTTTCTTTTCTGCTGATTTCAGCAGCGTTTCATCATTGGTTGTGTCATAGCCCAAAGACGCCAATAAGCGGATAATGGTTTCATCTTCCACTTTCGCTTCGTCGCCCCACGCGCTTATGTAGCTGTCGGCAAGGTTCGCTATCGCCGCTACTTGTTTTAATGCGTTTAGTTGTTTCATCGCTTTCTCCGAAGGGACTTCTTTTCCCTTCAAATGGGTAGGGTTTTATTATAATGAGTCATCATAGAGCCAAGGCTCTAAGGCCTTGGCTTACTTGAAAATTAACGTTTAACGGTTTCTAATTTCCAGATGTTGTTAACGTAGTCACGGATACTGCGGTCAGAGCTGAACTTACCCACCAACGCGGTGTTAAGAATCGCTTTCTTCGCCCAGCCAGCCTGGTCACGGTACTGTTTGTCCATCGCCTGATGCGCTTGTACATACGAAGCGAAGTCAGCCAGCACTAGGTATGGATCACCACCATCAAGCAAGCTATCGAACGTGGCTTTCAATTTGCCCGGAGCGCCTGGGGTAAACTCTTCACCCACCAACAAATCCAGTGAAGCCTTAAGCAGCGGATCCGCATTGTAGTAATCATATGGGTTATAACCACTGGCTTTTAACGCTTCGACTCCGTCCACTTCCAAACCGAAGATGTAGATGTTGTCATCACCCACTTCCTCACGAATTTCCACGTTTGCACCATCCATTGTACCTATGGTTAAAGCACCATTTAGCGCCATTTTCATGTTACCGGTACCGGATGCTTCTTTACCTGCGGTAGAAATTTGCTCGGATACATCGGCAGCAGGAATGATGATTTCAGCTATGCTCACGCGGTAATCAGGAATGAAAACTACTTTTAGCTTGTTACCAATGCGCGGATCGTTATTCACTTTTTCCGCAATTTTATTGATGGCGTAGATGATCTCTTTAGCTAGGTGGTAACCCGGTGCCGCTTTAGCCGCGAAGAACACCACGCGCGGCGTCATATCGAACGTTGGGTCATTCACTAAACGATGATACAAAGAGAGAATATGTAACATATTCAAATGCTGACGTTTGTATTCATGCAAGCGTTTGATCTGCACATCAAAGATGGCATTGGTATCAAGCTCAATACCCATGTTCTCTGATACCCAATCAGCCAGACGCTGCTTGTTGTGTTTCTTAACCGCCATAAACTCTTTTTGGAATTTCGCATCGTCAGCGTATTGCGCAATCGCTTCTAGCTGGTCAAGGTGCGCTGGCCACTCAGTGCCAATTTTTTCCGAAATAAGCGCCGACAAACCTGGGTTACAAAATTTCAACCAGCGACGCGGCGTAATGCCGTTTGTTACGTTGTGCAAACGTGTTGGGTAAAGCTCGTGGAATTCTGGGAAAAGATCGCGTTTTACCAACTCCGAGTGCAGCGCTGCCACACCGTTCACAGCGTAAGAGCCAACCACACAAAGGTTTGCCATACGCACTACACGGTGGAAACCATCTTGAATGATGGAGAGTTTTTGCTGTTTCGACACATCACCCGGCCACTTGGCTCGTACTTCTTGCAGGAAGCGGTGGTTGATTTCGTAAATGATTTCCATATGGCGAGGAAGCAAACGCTGGATCAACGACTCGCTCCAGGTTTCGAGTGCTTCAGGCAGTAGCGTATGGTTGGTGTAGGCGAACGTTTTTGAGCTGATCGCCCATGCTTCATCCCAGCCCATGCCTTTCTCATCAATCAAGATACGCATCAATTCAGGAATGGAAATCGTTGGGTGAGTATCGTTTAGCTGAACGGTTTGATATTTAGGAAGATCAGCAATGTCATGACCCGCCGCAGCATGACGACGCAAAATGTCACGCATTGACGCCGCGCTATGGAAATATTGCTGCATCAAACGCAGTGTCTTGCCTTTTTCGTGGTTATCGTTTGGATAAAGTACTTTGGTAATGTTGCCTGCATCAATCAAGGCATGCTGTGCTTCAAAGTAGTTACCGTTGTTGAAATCAGCCAGTGAGAAAGGCGCAATTGCGCGACATTCCCATAAACGAAGTGGGTAAACCGTGTCGCTTTCATAGCCGACGATCGGTAAATCCCAAGGCATTGCTTGGACAAACATACTCGGAATCCAACGGCGTTTTTCCACACCATTGTCATTGATAACGTCAACATGGCCGTAAAAACCAATCTCTTGTGCTAGGTGTGGTCGTGCCACTTCCCACGGGTAGCCTTCAACACAACGCCACTCATCAGGAGCTTCTTGTTGGTGGCCCTCACTAAAAGATTGCTTAAACAAACCATATTCATAATGTAAACCATAACCTACGGTTGGGTACTCTTGCGCAGCACACGAATCCATGAAACATGCCGCAAGTCGCCCTAAACCACCATTACCTAAGGATGGGTCACGTTCTTCTTCTAATAAATCCGTTAGGTTCTGGCCTAAATCAGCCATCGCTTTCGTGATTTGCTCATACAGGCCCATGCTGATGAGGTTGTTGCCCGTTAAACGGCCAATCAAGAACTCAAGTGATAAGTAGTTCAGACCCTTAGCGTTAACAATGCGCTCGTCTTGCTCAGTTTCGAGTAGATCAAACATCGTTAATTCAGCCAGTGCGCGCCCCATTGCGAGATACCATGAACGGCTATCTGCATTTTCAATGGTGGTAGCGTAGGTGGCAGTCAGGTGTTTCTTTACGTTGTCTTGGAACGAAGCTTTATCAAACTTCTTCTGTTGCGTAGGTTTCATTAGCGAAATCTCACTTAGTCGTTTTAATTCATCTTCGGCATATCGTGCATCAGCTACGCAAGGTCGGCATCCTCCTAAAAATGACCTCGTTTAGGAGGAGGGCTCAGGGCGTAGAGGGCGAGCACCAGAGTCGCAGTGATCTATCTCTCATTCGTTGCACATAGCGGTTCATAAGCAGTGATTGTGATCACATCACCCTGCTCACTAGCCTAAATACTGCTCATGACGCTCAGGTTTCGATCAGGAATATCAATCTCTCAATATGAGAATTGGCTCTCAAAAAAATGAGCTTCATTTACAAATCACATGAGATTTTGTACATGCTCAGTTTTTATATAGCGCATAACAAAGAAGTTTTAGTGATTAAAGTCACAATTACAGGGCGTAGATGATGAGTAAATGTGAATCCTGCAAGAATCTCGGGATGGATCAATAAACGTGCGTCACGACATCAAGTAACATCCACACAAAATGAGTGATAGTTCACTTGTGTACTCCTAAATAATGATGCTCTTCTTACTAAGCACCTCCAAAGCTGCGATCAGCTTTTAAGTCAGTAACAAGAACAATAAATGGAATCTGGAAGATGTGGATACCTTCTAAGCTTACTCGTCCCGGCCGCCTACACAACGCCATCGTTCGCCCGCGTGTGTTAGAGCTGCTTGCCCAAGCACCTTGCTACAAACTCGTGCTATTTCGCTCGCCTGCTGGTTATGGAAAAACCACCATGGCAGCGCAATGGTTATCAGACAAGACCAATGTGGGTTGGTATAGCATCGATGAAAGCGACAATGATGCGTTCCGATTTATCAACTACTTACTGCAAGCGATTAATAAAGCGACTCAGCAAAGTTGTCCAAATGCCCAAAAACTGGCCGAGCGACGCCAGTTCTCTTCTTTACACTCGCTATTTAGTGAAGTGTTTTCGGAAATGTCTGGCTTTAACAAAGAGTGCTATGTAGTTCTCGATGATTACCATTTGATCGCCGATGACGATATCCACGAAGCGATGCGCTTTTTCCTCAAACACATGCCAGACAACCTAACGCTGGTCGTCACTAGCCGTGCCACACCCCCATTAGGCACGGCCAACTTGCGCGTACGCGATTTGATGATCGAAATTGGTAACGAGCTACTCGCCTTTGATACCGAAGAAACAACACGCTTCTTTAATCAACGGGTCTCTGATGGCGTGGATGATGATACTGCCAACAACTTGTGCACCTATGTCGAAGGCTGGCCCTCTGCACTGCAATTGATTGCCTTACAAGCACAGCACCAAAAGCGCACGTTGGCGCAGACAGCGGAGTCGGTATCGCAGTTTAATCATGCACATTTATGGGATTACTTAGTTGAGGAAGTGTTTGATCTGCTGGATAAAGAAACGCGCCAATTTTTGATGCAATGCTCGGTGCTCGATCACTTTAATGACGTGTTAGTCTCTGCACTCACCAAACGTGACGACGCGCTGAGCATGATTGAGTCGCTCAACCGCTATGGTTTATTCATTTATCCACTGGAAGGTGAGCACAACTGGTACCGGTTCCACAACTTATTTGCGGAATTCCTCTCTCATGAACGCTTGGCGCGCATCCCGCAGCAGGAGCACGATCTGCACCGTGCCGCCGCGCACGCTTGGTTGCAAGAAGCTACACCTCATCAAGCGTTGCGTCACGCCACGCTCGCCAACGATACTGACTTACTCGCTACTATCTTGACGCAATTTGGCTGGAAGATGTTCAACCAAGGCGAGCTTTTGGCTCTCGAAGAGGCCATTAACCAACTCTCTCCGGCCCAACTCTATCGCGAGCCTAAACTGTGTATGCTACAAGCTTGGCTGGCTCAAAGTCAGCACCGCTACTTTGACGTTGGGGATCTGCTGACCAAATCGACCAACGAGATGAAAGCGCTTAATGTTCAGCTCAGCACCAAAGAACAAGGCGAATTCAATGCCCTGCGTGCTCAAGTCGCGATCAACCAAAATGAGCCAGAAAAAGCCTTAGAACTGGCGGAATTAGCGCTAAGCCAACTGGATCACACCGTTTACCGCAGTCGTATTGTCGCCACTTCAGTCGTCGGCGAAGTGAACCACGTGCTCGGTCAATTAAGCCGCGCACTCTCGATGATGCAACAAACCGAAAAGCTGGCACGCCAGTATCAGGTTTACCACCAAGCGCTATGGGCATTACTACAGCAAAGCGAGATCTTGATTGCCCAAGGTTATGTGCAAGCCGCTTTTGAAGTACAAGATATTGCCTTCAAATTAATTGAAGAGCAGCAATTACAGCAAGTGCCATTGCATGAGTTCTTACTACGGATACGTGCCCAAATCCTGTGGTGCTGGAACCGCTTGGATGAAGCGGAAGAGTGCGCTTATAAAGGACTACGCGTATTGGGCAACCACTCTCCAAGCAAGCATCTGCACAGTTATTCAATGCTGGCGCGTATTGCTATTGGCCGTGGTGAACTCGATAAAGCGGGTAAGTTCATCGAACAAATACAGCACTTACTGAAACAATCGACTTATCACGTAGACTGGACGGCGAATGCTTCGCTCTCACTGATTCTATTTTGGCAAGCTCGTGGCAATGATGAAGCAATGTTGCAGTGGCTCAAGACCACCATTCGACCAGAAAAAGCATGCAATCACTTTTCACAGCTTCAATGGCGTAATATTGCTCGAGTTCAGATTCACTTAGGTCATTTGGAAGATGCGACTCAAACTTTGACGTTTATGCAGCACGAAGCGCAAACTTATCAGTTGATTACTGACCTAAACCGTAATTTGATCCTCGAAGCCGTTCTAGCCACCACAGTGCACAACGAAGAAGTGGCGAAAGAAAAACTCAAAGAAGCCCTACAGCTAACCAATCAGACGGGTATGGTGGGTAACTTTTTAATCGATGGTTCGCAGATCGGCCACTTATTGGAAAAACTCTCTAGCCGATCCGAATTGGGAGATCTGGAACGCCACCGCGCACAACAGTTAATGAAAGAGATCTCTACCACTCAGCGCAGCCGATCAGTCCATTTCGACGAAGAGTTTGTTGAGAAGCTGGTTAATCACCCAAATATTCCTGAGCTGGTTCGTACCAGCCCACTCACTCAACGTGAATGGCAAGTCTTGGGGCTTATTTACTCTGGGTTTAGCAATGAGCAAATTGCACAAGAGCTGGATGTCGCAGGAACCACCATCAAAACCCACATCCGCAACCTATACCAAAAACTGAATATTGCTAACCGCAAAGAGGCAATCCACACCGCCGAGAATTTATTGCAACTTATGGGCTATTGAGTCGCAGGTACGATCAAAAAGAGCCAGATTATCTGGCTCTTTTCTGTCGTAAAAAATGATGGTTAGAAGGTTTTTGGAGCGAAACCAGTCATCACTTCTAAACGCAGTTCTTTGCCCATTGTTGTCATCGGGTGTACCACGATTAAACCTTTAACTGACTTTTTCAATTGACCTAAATCCGCCTGTTCGGCTTTGGTCAACTCACGAGAAAATGGCATATCGAGCAAACTCTTACGCTCTTTGCTCACCGTATAATTTTGCTTGTGTTTTGCTTGAGCGAGCTTTTTCGTCAGTTGCTCTACTTCATCGGTAAATTTGCTGATCATTACTTGATCGCCACGACCTTTAGCCGCATCGAGCTTATGGCGACACGTATCTAAACGGTTATTGAGTTGTTGAATTTCATTTTTCAGGCTCATGGTCACTGGCTCTTCGAAAGTAAAGTGGGCGCGGAGTATATCACAGCCTATCTATACTCTATATAGAAATTAAGCTTAAACCGGTGAAATGAAAGCCACTGGCAAGTCGTAGAGGGCATAACAACTCTACTTAGCATTCCAATTTGACATAACACCCATTTTTCATATGAAAATATGCTCTTTGTAAGACGCGGTGCCGCAAACTTAGCTAAGCTATATTTATAACAACAACGAGCATGTCAACCGTCAGTTAAAGTACCAAGGCCAATAACATAACAACAGGAAATAACCATGAGCCTGACTATTCGCCAAAGACTCTACGTGCTATCCATTGTTCCGCTACTGATTATTTCGTTAAGTATGATGTATCTCAGTTTTTCAGAAACACAAAAACTGAATCACGAACAAATGGCTGCTACCCGCGCTAGCATGATGGAGATGAAACAAAATGAGCTGCGTTCATATCTGCAAATTGCCGATACAGCGCTCAAATCACTCAAACAAAAGAACGCTCCCCTCAGCGAAGCCATCACCATACTGCGTGACATCGCGTTTGAAAATAGTGGCTATATCTTTGGCTACAATAGCAAAGGGGATCGACTACTACTGGGCCAAAGTAATGCTGGTTTAGGCGATAACTTTTGGAACATGCAAGATACGCATGGCAACTATTTAATCCAAGATTTAATCAAAAATGCCAAAGTAGATAAATTCACTACCTACTATTTCCCCAAGCCGGGAGAGACGACACCACTACCTAAATTGGCCTATTCCGCCTACTTGCCACAATGGGATTTAATCATAGGTACTGGTTTTTACACCGATGACATTGATGCCGTAATCGCCAACATGGAAACACTCGCTGCGGAAAATATGCAAAGCAGTTTAGTCAATATCGGTTTGATGAGCTTGATCATTATCCTCATCGTCGGTTTTTTCGCCATCATTTTAAATCGCAGTATCATGCGTCCTCTCGAGCTATTTGATTTATCGATTCGTTCATTTGCAAGCGGTGACGCTGATTTAACTGCAAGAATGGAAAAATTCAACGCCCCTGAATTTGCAAGATTAAGTGATAACTTCAATGCCTTTGTCTCCAGCTTGCAAAGTATCATTGCGCGCGTGCACCAAGTTGGGCAACAGGTTGTGGATGAAACCAATGACATGACACAACGAGCACAACAAGTTGACGCCATTGCATCAGGGCAACGTGAAGAGACCGATCAAGTAGCGACAGCGATGACAGAAATGACCACGACTGCAACAGAGATCTCGAACAACGCCCATCATGCCGCTCAATCAGCAAAAGATGCTGACGACAACGCCAAAGATGCCCATGAGATTGTTGATTCGGCAGCAAAATCGGTACAGGATCTCGCCAAAGAGGTCGCTGAAGCGAGCCTTGTGATTTCAAAACTGGAAGGCGATGTGAAAAACATTTCGTCTCTACTTGCGGTTATCCAAGATATTGCGGAACAAACCAATCTACTGGCGTTAAACGCAGCTATTGAAGCAGCTCGCGCAGGCGAGCAAGGACGAGGATTTGCCGTGGTAGCGGATGAAGTCCGAAAATTAGCCAGCCGTACCCAAGACAGTACAGGGCAAATTCATGCCATGATCGGGCAACTGAAAAATGCCTCTGATGCCGCAGTTAAAGCGATGGATTCAAGCCAAAGTCGTAGCTTAAGCACCGTAGAAAAAGCCAATGCCGCATCGACAGCATTACAAAAAATTCAAGACTCTATTGCCACGATTATGGATATGAACGCACTGATCGCAACTGCAACAGAAGAGCAAAGTATTGTTGGGCAAGAGATATCAGAGCGTATTGTGGTGATATCTGATCAAAGTAGTCAATCGGCTGAACTGGCTAATCAGAACCAAGCGGGTAGCCAACAGCTGAATAGCCGAGCCAACGAACTCTATGAGTTGGTAGACCGCTTTAAAGTTTAGCAAGAAGAGGTAAAACTGATATTCGTAAGCGTCAGAATGAAGATCGTTGATCACTAAGTAAAAAAGCCATGTCGACATGGCTTTTTTCAATGAAGAGATCCCTAATGACTTACAGGAGATTTCTTTGGTTTAATCGATTTTTTCTTGATATTCGCGTTTATCTTCTGGACGCAGTTGACGCTGAACACCCATTAAAAAGTTACGCAGGATCTGATCTTTACATTCACGGTAGTGTTTATTGTCAGGCTTGCGGAAAAATGCATTGAGCTCGTGCTTACTTAAACGAAAATCGATGAAAGCTAATGTGTCTAAAATATCTTCTGCTTTCATATCCAGCGCAATACGCAATTTCATGAAAATCATATTATTGGTTAAGCGTGTTTCAGGCTGAGGTTGTTCACCATCGCGTTTACCACGCTTTGTATTGATTAAGCCATTGAGAAATATCGCTAGATCCACATCACTCAACACAGATTCCGTCTCTTTGTTTAGCCAAGTAGTCACTTGCTCTTGAGTAACGCAGCCGTCCGCCGCAGCAAAAATCTCAACCATAGCTGAGTCTTTAAAGTCAAAAGTGTAGCGAATACGGCGTAAAATATCGTTATTGGTCAAAATAGATCCTAGGGTTAGATTTCCAGTGCCATCAAGATGACAGACTGTGAAGAAATAGCGCGCCACTGTAGCAGAAGAGCGATCGGACACCTATCTATTTTACGTAATACCGTCTGAGTTTAATGTGTGTTTACTACCTCTTTTAGTAATCGGTCTATCGAATCAACCACCGATTTACTGGCCAATTCCATAGTATCAACTTGCTTAATCAGTTGTGTCCAATCACCATTCTGACCAAACTTCAGTGCACTCTTTCCTGAATCATGCACCAATTTATGAGGAGCATTCAAACCAGCAAAGCTGGGAAGCTGGCTGTATTCACGCGCACCATCACCCTCAAAATACCATTTACCTAGACGGCACTCTTGATGAGTATTCATCCCATGTTCAAACCGACGATTGAGGATGTGATCGTACACTTCATTTTTCCAAACTGCGTGATCCAATTTCACCGTATCAAGGAAAGAACACGCCGTCGCAATACGAATAACTTCTTGCATTTGTTTTGATTTGTCTAAAACGATTGTTACCGTCTGTTTTAATTCATTTGAAGCATTTTCTACTTCGATTGCACATTCTTGACTCTGATTCACTGAACCTTTAATACTTTCCGTTTGGTTCTGAACTTGCCCAACTAAAGATTCAATCTTAGTGCTGGCATCATTGGCTTTGGAAGCTAATGCCCGTACTTCATCGGCCACGACCGCGAAACCTCGACCCGCTTCACCTGCGCGTGCCGCTTCAATAGCTGCATTCAGTGCCAATAAATTGGTCTGTTGCGAAATCTCTTGGATCGTGCCGACTAACTGGCCAATCGAAATGGTTGTTTTATCTAGAACAGTCACCGACTCCATACTAGCGTGAGCGTATTCTGCAATTTTTTCTGCTCGAGAAGATAAGTGATTAATTGCTGTGCTTGTCTGACCAAAAATACTATTCAGTTGCTTCAGTGATTCGTTCTCGCGCAATAAATTCTCAGCATTGTGAGCCAGACCAGAACGGATGGCTTCTAGCATGTGGCTACCACTCAAATGGCTGGCCATCAAATCAGACTCTAATTGAGTTGATGTACGCAATAAGGCCAGCTGTTCTTTTAGCTGCTGAATTTCATCTTGCCACTTTTGTTGCTCAAGTCTTTGCTGTGCTTGTAATGCAGCTATCTGAGCCTTCAAATCATCATTTTCTTATTAAATAGCATGCTCAACCTCGGCAAAAATAACATCGTCAATCTACATAAGTTTAATCGAACGTTAATAATTTTATGCACTTCTCATTTCAAAATGAGAAGATTAAATCGGAGTAATGTGAAGGGACGCACCTAGCCTCCCTTCGACATTCATTAAGCCTGTTTGAGTTCAAGTCTTGTTCGATACAGCACCATATCTTCAATCGTCAATACAGGCATATTGTGCTTTTGCCCGAACGCAACGATCTCGGGTGTTTTGGCCATGGAACCGTCAGGATTGGTGAGTTCACACAATACGCCCGCAGGCATTAAACCCGCCATTTGCATAAGATCAACCGTCCCTTCTGTATGCCCACGACGAGCCAAAACGCCCCCCGCCCGAGCACGAAGTGGGAAAACATGGCCGGGGCGTGCAAGATCATCGGCTTTAGCATCAAAGCGGGCCGCGGTTTTTATTGTGGTCACTCGGTCTTGCGCTGAAACGCCCGTAGTTACACCTGTTTTTGCTTCAATCGAGACAGTAAAAGCGGTTTGGTTTGCGCTATTGTTATGCATGACCATCGGGGGCAGTTGCAGTTGATTAGCCTGTTCATCGGTCAAACATAGGCAGACGATGCCACTGCATTCACGGATCATCAGTGCCATTTGTTGTGTGGTCAGTGACTCAACCGCATAAATGATATCGCCTTCATTTTCACGATCTTCATCATCAAGCAACAACACGCCTCGCCCTTCTTTAAGCGCAGACAGTGCGTTTTCAACACGAGTAATAGGGTCGCCAAATTTGGCAAGTAGAGATAGCTGATTCATGGTTGTACTCCTAAAAAATCACCAGAATCAGGGCTGCTATGAGGGATCAAATCCAAAACAAATTGCACCAGTTAGCGAACTAACTGGCGTCTCTTCATTCTCTCTCATCCGGACTATAACCGTCGGCTCTGGTTTTTCACCAGATCTGCTGACCTCGATACATCGAGCGCTCGCGGGCTCATCTGCCTTCTCAACTGAAAAAACAAACACACCGCCGGTGGGGAATTTCACCCCGCCCTGAGAATTTAAAATATAAATTAGCTTTAAAAAAGCGATGTCATGGTAGTCGTTTACGATAAAGATGAAAAGTAGGACGAAGAAAAAGTGATGTGTATCGAAAAGGAAAGGCATCCTGCAATTATGCAATTGGGGGTAACAGGAGCATAGCTAACTCAAGAGTTTAGGGTATGCAAGATGCCTTTATTCATGGTCACCAGTGACATAAATGAATCAGAGCTAAAATCGCCATTACCTCTATAGGGTTACGTGATTTTTCTAAACGCTGGCGGTAATAGATCGCCAGCGGTGTTGGCTGTTTGGTGTCAGTCGTTATGGGGTCGTTCATCATTCACCTCCTCAGCTATCGATGCGTTGATTGTGAATCAAAACAAGGAATACAAAAACTGAGAATTTTTTATTTTTTAATTCCTCATATCATCGAAATTAGCCTTAAAACGATATTTAAAAACTAAAAATCAATCAATGAGGAACAAATGATCATTAATATTTCTTATTTAGTTCTTCATAAATTCGCTACTATACCCAAACAACTTGACCATCAAGGAGGGCAAAGCGCAAGGCCGTGCGAAGAACTGAACTGCCTATCTCTTCCCTTTCATCCAGAGGATTTGCGAGTGTCTGATCTTACTTTATTACGTTATTACACACGCCTGACCGTGCTTGGTGTGGGTCAAGAGATTAAAGTGTCGTTAACACAGGTTGCAGAATGTTTATTCACCTCACCGCGTCATGCACGAAATCTGGTGGCTAAAATGCAGCAACAAGGTTGGCTCAATTGGCAACCCAAAGTCGGACGTAACCAACGCTCGATACTGCGCCTGAACCTCGATTTAGACACAATCAAACAAACGCTCGCGAAAGAGCAAATTTTGGCTGGGAAATATGAAAAAGCCTTAACCATACTAGATAATGATGAGGTAGTGTTTGGGCGTTTGTTGCAAAGTACTTCCGGCGCATCTATTCGCGAAGGTCGCTTACACATTCAACTGACGTATAAACGACCATTTGAACGGCTAGTGCCCCATCAAATACAACGTAGTAGTGAGCGATTTCTGCTCAGGCAAATCTATTGCTGCCTCATCCAGTGTGATGAACAAGGACGCTTTCATCCAGAATTAGCCCATCACTGGGAGTATGATGCGCAACATTTTCAGTGGGTATTTTATCTTCGCCCCGGATTAGCGTTTCATGATGGCTCACCGATTGATGCTAATACGATCGTGAGTTTATTTGCCAAACTCTCTAGTTTGGAAGAGTACAAAAAAGAGCTCGCGCATTTGGTTGATGTAAGCGCACCACAACCACAAAAAGTAGTATTTTCTCTTAATCAATCTGATTTAGGATTTGCAGGGTTGCTCTCTGGCGTCAAATATTCAATTCAACCAGCCAGCCAAGTGAACAATGCATACTCCCCAATGGTGACAGGTTGTGGCCCATTTCAAGTTCAAGATCACTCACCTCACAAACTCATTTTAAGCGCATTTGACCAATTCTATGGCTGCCGAGCTTTAACGGATCACGTCACAATTTGGATTTTAAATGAAGACGAGTTGTACCCTCAAGGCATGCATATCAAACAAAAAAATCAGCAACAAAACATCTCTTGCCACCACGATGTAGAGCTGAGTAACGTTGAAGAACTGGCGATCATCACCTCTAATCAGTCATCAAGAGTGGAAGATGGCTGCATGTTTATTTTGTTCAATCAAGGTGCTCATTCACCTCTCAATGAAAATCAGAAACGCTACCTAGCTACCGAGATATCTGGAGAAAAACTAGAGCACTATTTAGCACAACAACCAACTAAGTTTGACGCAGTCGTTGCCAGTAACCTACTGCCAGTATGGCAACCTGTGGTGCGACCACCAGCGCCCAAAGCAAGCTTGCCAAATCAAATCTCGATTGCCGTCTATGACTACACGGTACTGATTCATTGCGCCTTCGGTGTGAAACATATTTTAGAGGAGATGGGGCTGGCTGCTGCCGTCAACATTTACTCCTACCGAGAATTGAATTTTCTGGCCCAGCAAGGCAAATTGTACGAAACCATAGTTATCACCAATATTAATTTAGATGACAATCGGCATTTCAGTGCATTTAGCCATTTATTTGGCAACCCAATGTTGCACCATTGCATTGGCCCCGCAGAGAGCCAATGGCTGCTCAAAGCGTTAATCGACATTCGATCAACGACACCATTGACACACTACCTTATCGCGTTGGAACCGCTAGCATCGAGTTTGATCAACGAATACTGCCTCGTCCCTTTGTTCCACCATAAGCAAACATTACGTTTTCAGGGTGTGCTCAAAGACGTTGCACTGACCAACTGGGGATGGCCTGATATTAAAAATGTGTGGTCCATTGATTAGCGAATAAATAGCCTGCGTAATATTGCCAGCATCACTAAACGATAACGCAGCATCCACTGGCTACGTGGCAACCAACGCTTAGAAAACAATACGGTTTTGGCGTGTGAAAAGGTCTTAAAACCTTCAATCCCGTGATAGTGCCCAACCCCAGAATCGCCAATACCGCCAAAAGGGGCATCATCGGCGGCCACATGTAACAGAGTATCGTTCACAGCTAGGCCACCACTATGCGTTTGTGTACTAACCTGTTTGATCACCTCGTGATCATCACTCATTAAATATAAAGCTAACGGACGTGGGCGAGCGTTGATATAAGCTATCGCTTCATCCAAACTGTGATAGCTCAATACCGACAATATGGGGCCAAATATCTCATGTTGGGATAACAACATATCAACCTTCACATTCGTCACTAAGCAAGGCAAAAATTGATACGTGCCCGCTTTTGCATCGCCTTCTACGGGATGCAATGTAGCCCCTTTTTGTTTAGCATCTTCTAAGTATTGCTGCAGCCTATCAAACTGGGTTTGATTAATAATATGTGACGTATCATAGCCATCTTTAGTGGAAAAATAGCGCTTAAAGCGTTGCAGATAGAGCTCCACAAAGGCTTGTTGTTTGCCTTCCGGCAGTAAAACATAATCAGGAGCAACACAGATCTGCCCTGCATTGATGGCTTTGCCAAGCATGATGTTATCAACGCTGCGCGCAAGGTCAGCATCAGGTGCAATGATCACGGGAGATTTCCCGCCAAGCTCTAACGTTACTGGTGTTAGGTTTTTCGCAGCCGCTTGGGCAACCAATTTACCTACCGGTGTTGACCCCGTAAATAACAGATGATCAAAGGGTAACGCACTGAACTGTGCGGCAACGTCAGCCCCACCTTCTACAGTATCAACCGCTTCATCGACAGTCGCAAAAATACGCATCAACACTTGGTTGGTGCAGGGCGTATATTCGCTCAATTTGACCATAGCGCGATTACCTGCTGCCAATGCGGTGACTAATGGAGCCATACTGAGCACGATAGGAAAATTCCAAGGTACAATCACCCCCACAAGACCCAAGGGTTGATAGTGAACGCTCACTGTCGACGGCAGTAATAGCCAACCTGCATGACGCGATTGCGATTTTGTCCACGATTTGAGGTGTTTTAGCGTGTAATTAATGTGTGAAACGGCCGGTAGCAGATCGCAAACCGTACTATCAAAGCGACTTCGATAACCATAATCCCGATGTAAGGCCTCAACGAGCGCGGCCTGTTCACTGAGTAACGCGTTTTTTAAGCACTGCAACCAAATACGTCTTTGCTCAAGGCTAGGATACGGCTCTGCTATTGTCTGCTGTTTTAATCTAGTAAAAAGTGTCGTAACGTCTTTAGTTAAGGGCTGTTGCTGTTCTGTTTCTTGCACCGTATTTCACCTCATTCGCAGCTAAGGCAGCGTCTTGGAAATGAGCTCAGGATTAATGCCAAAGCTGGCTTTATGTTCTTCAATCACAAATTCACTGCGCGTTTGAATCACTCCCGGCAATGTACCCAACTTGCCAGACATAAAACTTTGGTAGGCTTTCATATCTTTCACTCTCACTTTGATCATGGTGTCAAAATCACCGGACAATGAATAACATGCTTCAATTTCTGGGATGTCCGCCACTGCTTGTGAAAAACGCTCGAAAATAGAGAAACTGGTTTGATCCAATCGAATATGAATGAACACTTGTACATCCAGACCTAACTTTTCTGGGCACAGTTCTGCATGGTAGCCTTTGATATACCCTTCCTTTTCTAAGCGTTTGACACGATCAGAACAAGGAGATGTGGTTAAATTCACCAACTTTGCCAGCTCAACAACGGGAAGCCGTCCTTTACTGTGCAAAATACGTAAGATCTGTTGGTCGATGCGGTCTAGGCTCATGGTTTTGCACGGCGCTCAAAAAAAAGTGATATGGCATACAATAATGGCTTACAGCGTTAAACCAACCTATCATCACAAGGCATTGTGATATAAATCACATAGAATAGGGGAACGTTAGAATAAAAAGACTGAGGAGAAAAAAGGAAAAGAAAGTGAGCAAGCACCCACTTTCTTGGTTGTAATCTATTTATCGCCTCTTTACTTTGAGTATGTTGAGATGATTACAGTTTGAAACGAGAAATTTCTTTATCTAACTCATTCGCTAAACGGTGCATTTCATGAGCTTGTTGCACTGCATTTTGCGCATCACTGGCGAGTTGGTCGCTGACTTCACGTACCGATTCGGTGTTGCCATTAATATCCGCTGTCACCAAAGATTGCTCTTCTGCTGCTGATGCAATTTGTGTCGCCATATCACTGATCATCTGAATGGCTTCGCTGATTGCGTGTAAGCTTTCTCCTGTATGGTTCACATCTTGCACACTTGTTTCGACCAGTTTATGGCTTTCCGTCATGACAGAAACAGCATTGGTCGTTACCTTTTGCAAACCGGAAATTTTAGACTGGATCTCCTCGGTAGAGGCATGAGTACGCTGAGAAAGCACTCGGACTTCATCAGCTACAACCGCAAAGCCACGACCTTGCTCTCCGGCGCGCGCCGCTTCAATCGCCGCATTCAAGGCCAACAAATTTGTCTGCTCTGCAATCGAGCGAATGGTCGACAGAATGGTTGAAATCTCATTAGCGTGCACTTCTAATTCACCAATGATGCCCACAGCACTGCTAAGCTCTTGTGCTAACTGATTGATTGACTGTTTGCTTTGCTGCATCTGGCGATAGCCTTGTGCACCAAGCTCAACCGATTCATTGGCATTTTTAGCGGTATTATCAGCATTGCCCGCGATTTCAGCGGTCGCAGACGCCATTTCAGTTACCGCAGTTGCAACCATAGTAATTTCATCTTGTTGAGTACGAATCCGTTCACTACGTTGACTGGCTGAGCTCGCGGCCTGTGTCGCTCCTTGGTTAAGGGAAACGGAAACATCACGCACGCTTTGCACCATGACATGGATGCGATCGACAAATTTATTGAACTTATCCGCTAAGATACCGACTTCATCATCGCTGCGAACGGCTAAACGACGGGTTAAATCGCCATCACCTTCGGCGATATCTGACAAAGCTTGAGCAATATTACTCAACTCATTCAACTGACGAGCGACGAACCATGAGGTCGCTAATGCCAAGATCACTAAAATCATCAAGCCAATCAAGCTCTGTTTCAATAGCATGTCATTGAGTGGCTGTTCAAGAACCGTTTTGTCCATCACCATAACCAACAGCCAGTCGGTATGTTCAATACTTTGCGCCATCAATACTTTGGCCTGACCATCAATATCAACAAAGAGTGGTAATTGAGAATTTGCCGCCTCTGATATGCTTTGAATGGTCAGTTGTGAGGCCATCTCTTGGGTAGGTTTTAAAATAAGCTCTTGATTGGGATGGGCAACAATTAGTCCCTTGGTATTCACCAAAATAGCATTGCCCTTCCCGGGAACCTCAATGGCTAAAACGTCCTTGATCAATTTACCCAAAGCTAAATTGGAAGCGGCAACGCCAATCAGTTGGCCATTTTGACGGACAGGTTCTGCCAATGTCACCACTAAGGTTTGCATGGTAACGCTGACGTAGGGGGCGGTTGTGATCGGTTTACCCGCGACTTTGGCTTCTTTATACCAACCACGCTCGCGGGGATCATAACCATTTTGGTTACGCGATCCGTCATTGCGGATCATATCGCCCTGTTCATTACCGTAATAACTCAGCCCAAACTCACCAGACTCCAAGGTTTGGCGTAGGTGAGGAACAATGTCTAATTGTGGATTACGCTCAATTTCGTTTTTTAATCCTAGCAGCGTTTTTTGTTTACCATTAAACCAGTCACCAATCCCTTTTGCATGAGCCTGTAATGTATTACGCGCTTCACTCTCAATCGCTCTCCAGCTATCGGTTTTAAAGGTTTGATAGCCAACCATAACCAATGCAGCGGCTGTCAATGTAATAGCAGCAACTACAGAGAACACCATTTTTCTCTTTAAACTCAATTGCATTGCAATGCTCCTTGAAGCTTGTTCACCAAAGTAATGGGCTTGAGAGTATTACAACTATGGATTATTACTTTGCCTAAGTTCCCAATACTTGACACTCGTGCAATAGAACGGTACGTGAATGTGCGCTAAATCAAACTTAGTCAGCCGAATAAAAGCAAAATTATCTTTTGAGCGAGAGGCGCACTACGCCAAAAACCTTAGCGCAGTGCTGGAAGTATTTAGAAAACGCGGACGCGTGAGAAGTCAGTGTGGCTTAATGTTGATGGGTGATTACATACTCGGCAAAAACCTTGCTTTTCCATTTTGTAATGAGGTTCACCTTGTATAATGAGCGCAAAAAACTTTTGAACACCTTGCCACGTTGAACAAGGTTCTGACTGACAGCGCTTCATCACGACTTTATGTGGTGTCTCTTTACGACAGCAGGTGCAATAAGCTTTTGACATGGTCCAATAATCCCTACAATTTGCATCATTATTGATAATTGACACATTTTGCGCCTACAGGTTCATTTTTCTCAAACTTTAGTGTGTGTTTCGTGAGCTATCTTCAAAAAACGTCCATCCCAATCTCCTTATTTTCTGCTAAGCACACTACACAATCTAACCTGTACAAAAAAGCCCCTCAGAAAGGGGCTAGCTATTAAACAACAGTATGAATATCAATCTAGTTCAACCAGCTGCTTTTTAAAGGTCACGTGCTGTGCTCTCACGCTCTCTTCGGGTTCAGCTGTTGCTAAGCTCACCACAACGATCGCAAGTACAGAGAAAATGATCCCAGGAACAATTTCATACACATCAAACCAACCGCCAGACAGTTGTTTCCAAACCACAATTGTCACGCCACCAACAATAATGCCGGCTAGTGCACCATTGCGGTTCATTCGAGACCAATAAAGGCTCAATACCACTGCAGGGCCAAATGCGGCGCCAAAGCCCGCCCATGCATACGAAACTAAGCCGAGCACGGAACTATCTGGTGTCATGGCCAGCACTAACGCAACGATAGAAATTAGAATCACAGCAAAGCGGCCAACACGAACTATCTCCTCCGACGTTGCATCTTGCTTGATGACTTGCTTGTAAAAATCTTCCGCTAACGCAGAGGAAGAAACTAATAATTGCGAGTCAGCGGTACTCATAATTGCCGCAAGAATAGCCGCAAGCAAAATACCTGCAATAACTGGATGGAAAATCGCATTCACTAGCAGCATGAAGATTTTTTCACCATCTGCCAGCTCCAGCGAACCGGTGTTAGTCACATAAACAAGCCCAACTAAGCCAACCAACAAGGCTCCCGCCATGGATAAACCGGTCCAAATGACCGCAATACGACGTGCAGTGGTGAGATCTTTATTTGAACGAGACGCTTTAAAGCGTGCCAAAATATGGGGTTGACCAAAATAACCAAGCCCCCATGCCATTAATGAGATAATGGCAACACCCGTTAACGGCTCACCTTTCACATCATGCCATAGCGTTAGTAGCTCTGGGTTTATTGCGGATAGATCTTGACTCAGTTGACCCAAACCACCGTTGATTGCCGCGATGGGCACAATCATTAATGCCGCTGCCATCAATAGGCCTTGCACTAAGTCAGTCCAAGAAACGGCTAAAAATCCACCAAACAGTGTATAAGACACCACACAAATGGTGCCAATAATAACTGCGGTTGAATAATCTAAACCAAATACCGTTTCAAATAATTTACCGCCAGCCACAAGGCCAGAACTGGTATAAAAGAGGAAGAACAGCAAAATAAAGAAGGCTGAAATGGTTTGAATCAGTTTAGATTTATCATTAAAACGGCGTGATAAAAATTCAGGTAATGTTAATGAATCTGTCGTGATGCTATAAGTGCGCAAGCGCTTAGCATTCACTAACCAGTTCGCCCATGTGCCCAATAATAAGCCACCCGCTAGCCAGAAAGCCTCAATACCAGCGGCGTACGCGTAACCAGGTAAACCGAGCAATAACCAACCGCTCATATCAGATGCACCCGCCGATAAAGCCGCAGGCCAAGGGCCCAGTGATCGCCCTCCTAAGAAATAATCTGCGGAGTTTTTCGTTCGAAGGTATGCAACCACACCAATAGCCAGCATCAAAATAAGATACAGGATAAAGGTGGTTGTAATAGCAAAGCTATTTTCCATTGTGTTTGTCCTCTTTAAAAGATCGCCTTCCATGTCCTCTTCCAAAGAAGAGGATAAAACAGAAAGGATTAATGGGTTTCGCTACCAAGCTCAAGCAAGGTCGCATTACCACCCACTGCTGTTATATTTATTGTGCGAGTACGCTCGGTAATAAAGCGCAACGATAAGTGAGGATCATGAGCCACGGGGATCGCGCTCAAGTCCGTTTCAGAAACTAGGCTGACAATCGCACCATTACGATCAGCTAGCTGACGGTTGAGGCTACGCTCAACCGAAGTGTTCCCAACGTAACCTACACTTCGAACGTCCGACGCCATCAACGGATGATAAGCATCAAAAGACGTAAACTGAATGAGATTAGTAGGGAGTGTTGACTGCTCAAATGCCGCTTGCAGTGTTCGAATCAACATCGCATCGTCACTACATAAGACGACGCTATTGCCTGCCACAAGAGCGGCACAAAGCTGAGCTGCCACCGCCTGTTGCGCTTTATCACTGTGTTCACCTTGGATGATCACAGCCACGCCCCGACCTGCGGTGTATAGCTCATTGGTTTCTCCAGTAGAACCGATCAATTGATGCGAATGCGCCAACAGCGCCGATGCCTGATGAAGATGGTAAGAAATCACTGTTGCCAGTTGTGGCATAGCGCTTTCTAGTAGATTTTTAAATGAAAGTAAGCACTCACATTTAGAATCAAAATCGGTGATATTCCAATTTTCCCATGCTGAAAAAGCGTCAGAAAAACGTGTTACTTGATGAACCATGCTAATTCTCCTGAGCCTTTATTACTGAGAAAATTCAGTTTGAGTAAAACGGTATAAGTAATGTGGGCCACCTGCCTTTGGTCCGGTACCAGAAAGCCCCTGCCCACCAAATGGTTGCACGCCCACCACCGCACCCACTTGATCACGGTTGATGTAACAGTTACCTACTCGGGCGTGTTTTTCTATCCAACGATACGTCGTTTCATTGCGGCTATGGATCCCCATGGTTAAACCAAAACCAGTTTGATTAATTTGCTGCACTACATCGGCCAGCTCACGCGCTTTAAAGCGCACGATATGCAAGATCGGCCCAAATTGTTCTTCGGTTAAGCAGTGAATATCTGAAATTTCAAAAGCCGCTGGCGGTACAAAATCGCCGTGTTGGCACTCCGAACTGAGTTCTAATTGCGCAACTTTGGTCTGTGTCTTGGTCATCTGTTCAATGTGAGAGAGCAACTTTTGTTTGGCTTTTTCATCAATAACAGGGCCGACATCTGTACTGTGGAGGTAAGGAAGACCAATCTTGAGCTCATTCATCGCACCATGAATCAAGCTGATGATGCGATCGGCAATATCCTGTTGAACAAATAGCACTCGTAATGCAGAGCAGCGCTGCCCGGCCGAAGCAAAGGCAGAACGAATCACATCTCTCACCACTTGCTCGGGTAAAGCCGTACTATCAACGATCATCGCGTTTTGTCCCCCCGTCTCTGCAATCAACGGCACTGGCGCGGCGTCACGTTGAGCGAGAGCTTGATTGATACGTTGCGCGGTCGCCGTTGATCCAGTGAACGCGACACCTGCAATGGCAGGGTGAGAAGTCAGCGCACTGCCAATTTCTGCACCACGTCCAGGTAACAATTGGATAACGCCAGCAGGAAAGCCAGCTTCCAACATCAGTTCCACGGCACGCGAAGCAATCAAACTGGTTTGTTCTGCGGGTTTGGCAACGACCGTATTACCCGCCACTAACGCTGCCGTGATTTGCCCAAGAAAAATCGCAAGAGGGAAGTTCCATGGGCTAATGCACACGAAAACACCGCGACCTTCACGGCTCACTTTACGCTTTTCATTATCAAAACTCGTCACTTCAAAGGGTGTTAACGCGGAAACTTGTTTGGCGTAATAGCGACAAAAATCTACCGCTTCGCGGACTTCATCAATGCTATCGTGAATGGTTTTCCCTGCTTCGTGATGACAAATGGCGACCAGTTCAGCCAAGTTCTCTTCGAGTAAATCAGCAAGTTTATCAAGTTTGCCCGCGCGAACGCTGTGCTCTTCTTGCTTCCAAGCAGCAAAGGATTGCTCCGCTATTGAGATAGCTTCGGAAACATGATCAAGGTTGGCAAATACCACTTGTCCAACATGCTTCCTACGGTCATACGGCGCAGTCACAACTTCCGGCGATGCCCCTGCCTTGATCATGCTTTCGAGTAGAGCAACACCATTGATGATAGGAGAAGCATGCCACTGTTTACTGAGCCAACATTCTACTTTCGCTTCAAAAGGCGTTGCCTCACTTTCAATATCAATATTGACGCCATAGGAATTAACGCGCTCGGCAAAGATATGCGGTGGCAAAGGGATTTTGGTATTTGGTAAAGAATCAAACGAGAGCAACATATCGACAGGATGTTGCGTTAACGTATCAATAGGACAACGAGCATCGACTAAACGATGCACAAACGAACTGTTCGCACCATTTTCAAGCAATCTACGAACTAAATAAGGCAGTAAGTCTTTATGACTACCTACTGGAGCATAAATTCGCACCGATTGTTGATAGGCTTTCATTGCATGATGATAAAGAGCATCACCCATGCCATGCAGACGCTGGAACTCAAAATCTTTGTGTTGTGACATCACCGCAATCGCGGTCACGGTTTGTGCATTATGACTGGCAAATTGAGGGAAAATATGACCACGAACACCCTCGCTTAAAAGAAAACGAGCGCAAGCCAAATAGGCTACATCAGTAGCTTCTTTACGTGTGTATACCGGATAGTTGCTGTAGCCACTTTGCTGAGACCACTTCACTTCGCTATCCCAATACGCCCCTTTGACTAAACGCAGTGGGATCACATCACCTTGCTGTTTCGCCAACCCATTAAGCCAAACTAAAACGGGTAAAGCGCGCTTAGAGTAAGCTTGTACAACTAAACCAAATTTCCCCCACCCTTTCACGGGCTCACTGCGATATATCTTTTCAAATAGCTTTAATGACAGCTCTAAACGGTCTGCTTCTTCTGCATCAATAGTGATCGCCACATCCAGCTCGATAGCACGGGCTAAAAGCTGTAGCAGTGTGCTATAAAGCTCGCTCAGCACGCGCTCTTGATTAGCCACCTCATAACGCGGATGCAATGCAGAAAGCTTGATTGATACGGACGGTGCCGGGCTGGTTGATAAGCCATATTTCTCGCGGCCAACCGCCTCAATCGCCATCAAATAATCTTTGAAATATTTATTGGCATCGGCCGTGGTTAACGCCGCTTCACCGAGCATATCAAATGAATAGGTATAGCCTTTATCACGCATAGGACGGCCATTTTTTTGTGCTTCTTCAATGGTTCGGCCTAGCACAAATTGGTGGCCCATCACCTTCATCGCTTGGTGCATAGCCTTACGAATCACTGGCTCAGAAAGCTTATTCACTAGACGATTAACCGCCTGCGTTGGACTAGTCGTATCCACATCAGCAAGGCCAATCACTTTACCAGTCAGCATCAACCCCCACGTGGACGCATTGACAAAGACAGAGTCAGAATTTTTCAGATGAGATTTCCAATCCGCAACGCTGAGGCGATCTTTAATAAAAGCATCCGCGGTTTCCGCATCGGGAATGCGCATCAGAGCTTCAGCCAAACACATCAACAAAATACCTTCTTGCGTATCTAAACTGTACTCAAGTAATAAGGCATCGATCATTTGCACCGCTTTTTTGTCGGCTCGGATCGCTTCGATTAACTGGGTTGTTTTATTTAATATCGCCGATTTTTCTGATTCTGTAGCTGTTGCCAGCGGTAATAACTGCTTCAGCCATTGAGATTCGTCCACCATATAAAGTGGAGAGATCAGCGACCACAGCTTATCAAGCGGTTGCTCGATAAACTCTGCATTCAACACATCTGTTGCTGTAAACATGCGTTTTCCTCAATCTCACTCCCGAAAAAGGTCGGGTTTCCTGCAATGGCTGGCAGTGTATTTTGAGCGCGAGAAGAATACTTGTCAAAAACTCCGAGTTTTTTGCTAAAAACTCTGGCTATTAACAAAATAAAAACACAATCACATCAATTGACATCATGTACAAAGCAGAAAACAGCAACATTGTTTCCAAAATTTAACCAAAGATGCACGTGTTGCCGATAGGTCAAGGCAAGCAATATAAAAATGATGTGGGAATTACAAACAAAAAAGAGGCAGGGATATAAAGAATTAGCGACGACACAATTTTCGGTATTGCGATGGAGAAATACCTTGCAAGCGAGTAAATGAATGAGTGAAGGTACTTTGTCCAGAAAAGCCTGTTAATTCCGCAATTTGACCAAAACTCAAACAACCTTGCTCAATCAAATCTTTTGCCATATCAATTCGTTTACCTAACAAATATTGATGAGGCGTGATCCCCATTTGCTCTTTGAACAACATATGAAATTGGCTTTCACCTAAATAAACGCGGCCCGCTAATTGAGCGACTGAAATTTTACGACCAAGGTGCAGATCGATATAACGATCAATCGCTTCAAGATCAAAACGAGATTCTTTGCGATGCGTTTCAAATACAGAAATATGACGTTGCAGTAATGCCATCACGGTGTCATTGCAGGCACGGCTCAACAGTAAATCATCAGGACTCGATTGCATCTCTTTAACCAGCAATTGGATCAGCTTTTGGATTTGTCCATCCAGTTGAAAGTAAATATCCGCATTCGACAGCTCATTCATTTTTTGTAGAAGCAAAGGGTCATCTCCACAGGAGATTGGAAGATTAAGCACTAAAATATCCGACTGCCCAACGACGCCACCAAACGCATGGCCAGTTCCAGAGGTAACGACACAACCTTGCCCCGGCCCCACCAAATTGCCTACACCTTGTACTTCAAACTCAGCTTGGCCTTTTAATCCGATAACGACTTGGGTATAACTATGATCATGACACTCCATGTACGAGGGTAATGTCACTAACTCTGCCGGCCTAGGCGACAAAACTTTGTCATTTTGTTGATAGTTAGATAGCTTAGCCGAAGAAAAGTCACTCATATTGCTGCATCATGGTTGAGGTTAGAAGCTGATGTTATAACAAAACTATCAGGAGCGAAAACAAAGCTGTATTTTTTTAAAAATTAAACATCAAAGTGCATATGAAGCTTAAGTTTAGGGGTGAAATGAGATCGATTTTTCAAAACGGAACAATGATCAAGTGCACATAAATTACGGTCAATGTGTGTTCAATCCCAAAACCCCTAAATAGATCGAAAATAGAGACTTGCATATTTCGCTATTAGGCTCAAAATGAAGATGCACAATTATAAAATTTACAAAATCAGTCACCTAGTAATAGATTTCAGTGAATTTTGCTATTGTTCGGAATAAATTTTGCATTATGAATACAGCTTATCCATTAAAGCTGTCAAAAGTTTGTCTTTCCCACTTTTGTGGTTAAACGTTAATTTGTTGCAGGGACCTATGATCACACGTCGCATCCCAGCGCTATTGCTTGCGCTAAGCCCTTTTTGGGTATCTGCATCGGTGTACGCGGAAGAAGTTATTCAGGTAGATCCTGTCACCGCTATCGATGAAAAAATGACTACTAAACAGACGGAAATCGACGCGATTTCTGCAGAATACGAAGCAGAGGGAGCCAAGCTTCAACAACTTAAAAATGAACATGTTCGTATTAAACGAGAAAGTGAAGAACTTGATGCTAAACGCAATCGAGCCAAGTCTGCTTTGGACAAACAATATAGCCGTCTTTTAGATGATCCAGACACAGATTTAGCTTCGTTTCAAAAGAAGTACCAAGAAACATGGGCATCAGTGAAGCAGAACCAAGCTGAAGGCCTTGAGAATAATCAAGCGATGACCGAAGTTGAAATGCGCTTGTCTCAAATCAAACAGAAGCAAGCTCGTCTCAGTAATGAGTATGCGAACCTCGAAGAGTCGCGCATTGAAGCTAGGGTCAAACGTCTCGAAGCCGAACTGCGTGAAAGTAGTGTTCTTGAAACTGGCTATAAAACCACCTGTTCAACGACAATGACACTCGGTGAGTGTTCAAATCAGGGACAGCACCTTACCAAACAAAAAGCAGTAAAAACGTTTCGGGCCAAGTTGCTTGATGACCTAACCGAATCGGTCATTGCCAAGCAAAACCTGAAAGGCGTGGAACTTAATATCCATGTACAAGATAGCCAAATTATTCGCAGTGGTTTTGAAGGCAACAACGAATACTTCACCCAAATGCAAGCTCAGCTTCAAGCGAAACCAGAAGCGGTGGCTGCGTGTAAACTGCTTAACGTGTCAACTCGATACTGTTTGAAAGGCGGCGTGTCTGAAGGTACGCAAAAAAATGACAAACAGTGGGCAAATGTGACCGTAAGGTCGGATCAATACAACGATGCCGTAACCATCAACGGTATTAACTACGGCAGTACACCTGTTGAGATTGTTTTGCCCAATGGCCGCCACCAAGTTACCGTCTCTAAAGATGGCTACGAAACCTACAACCGGGTATTAACAATTAACGGCAATGATACGGTTTGGATAAAGCTAAGACCGAATAAAGAGGGTTAATTACCTCAAAAAAACTCTGTTTTTCTGTCGTAATTCACAAAGATGCGGTTAAAACGCCATTTTGTCATTAAGTTATTGAAAGATGACTTCAGACAAAATGGTGTTTTCGTTTAGAATAGACACAATGAACTAATAACTTAACTGAAGTAGATAATAATGCGACAAGGTTTACCCGCTCTCTTATTAGCACTTTCGCCTTGCTTAGTGGCAACATCGACGATGGCAGAAGGAACGCCTTCCTCAGTAATTGCCATTGATGATGCGTTGTTTACTAAACAGTCCGAATTACAGGCAGCCCAGAAGGCCACCCATGAACAACAAGTGGTTGTGAACAACCACAACAGTGAGTTAGACAGGCTAACAAAGCAAGCCCAGCTCTTTGATAAGGCACTTGCAAAAGCAAAAACTGACTTAGAACGCGATTACATGAAAATGATTGATGATCCTGAACTGGACATCATGCCTTCACAAAATGCCTACCAAGCGGCTTGGGCTAATGTAAAGCAGAATCAAAAAAACCGTTTAGAAGCTGAACAAAAACGCCAAGAGTCAGAAGCACTGCTGGCACAAAAAAGGGCCGAGCAGAACACGGTCAGCAAAAATATCAATGAGCTAGAACAGCATAAATTACGCGCGCGAGTTGAGCGCTTAAGAGATGAACTCAAACAGAGTAGCACCGAGAAAGTTAGCTTTACTAACGCTTGTAGTGCCGATATGACATTGGCTCAATGCTCGAAACAGACCACTGACTTAGCGCTCCAGAAAGCGGTAAACCAGTATCAAACCAAGTTAATAGAGGCCACAAGTGAGGCCAAGCTCGTCCAACAACATCTGGCCAATGTCTCTTTTAATATTCATGTACTGCGCCATAAAGCCGTAGATTCAGGTTTCTACAATGGCAATAAGTACAAAGCCGTACTAGATGTTCAGCTTGATGCAAGACCGGATGAAAACACACCATGCCGGTTGCTGAATGTCGAATCACAATACTGTTTCGCCCCAGGCGAATACTCAGCCAATACAGAAAAACAGAAAGAAATTGCTTGGGTTACCCTATCGATTCGCTCGAACCAATACAGTGATAAAGTCTCTATCGACAATGTAAACTATGGTAGTACTCCCGTCGAAGTGATGCTTCCAGTGGGACCGCACATGATTACGATTGAGAAAGAAGGGTATTACTCATTTAATCAAGAGCTGAAAATCACCTCAGATCATACATTAAGAGCGAACCTACGAGAAAAAGACAACCTACTTAAACCTGGCCATAAATTTGCGGATTCCCTCAAAGGGGATATTAAAGCTCCTGAGTTAGTCACTTTGATCTCAGGCGAATATTTGATTGGCGAGCACGCATCGAAACAAGTTTTCCTTGATCATGCTTTCGCAATTGGTTCAACCCCCGTAACTGTGGGTCAATTTGAAACCTTCGTGAATCAAACCACCTACCAAACTGATGCTGAGCTACAAAAACTATGCACAGCAGTCGCCGAATCTGAAATTACCCCGATTGCAGGTAGCTATTGGCGCGACCCAGGTTTTAAGCAGTTGAGCAACTCGCCAGTGGTGTGTATTAGCCAAAATGATGCGAAGGCCTACACTCGCTGGCTAAGTAAGGAAACTGGCTATAAATACCGTTTGCCGACTGAAGAAGAGTGGGAAATTGCCGCTCGCGCTGGTACACAAACAGACTATTGGTGGGGAGATGATTTCGGAACTGGGAAAGCGAATACTGGCTGGAGTGGTACACCTTGGTCAAATAAAAGTACCTCTCCTGTGAAGTCTTTCGCTCCCAATGGCCTAGGCCTTTATGATGTTGTCGGTAACGTGTGGGAATGGACAAATGACTCAAGGGGTCAAGCAAAAGGTGGAGCATGGAGCTTCTCCCCTGCAACGGCGGCGGCTTATGGTAATTTGTTTATTGCTCCTGCTACTTCTGCAAATTATGTTGGCTTCAGGGTCATTAGGGAACTTTAGGTAAGCTGAACTAGCTCAGCCATTTATATAACAAAGGGGGGAATTCCCCCCTTTGTTATTGCACTCTCGTCGTCTAAAGTGGTGTTGAATATCAAACACGTTTGATATTTGATATCCATGTGGTATCCCTATGAATTTGCAACACCCTCGCAGCATTCATAGAACCTCTTCTACACGTCGACAAGAAGCAATTCTTGTATTTATGCCAGCCCTTCTTCAGGCTGGCTTTTTTTATGTTCAAATGCCGCTATGGATTACAACCCGCCATGCCATTGGTATTATATCAATATCATTGTTAGGAGAACCCGCTATGGTCAATTTCCTCAGCGCAGAACAAATTTCATTGTTTCAACAGCTTCCGGGATATTGGGGTTGCAAAGATCTTAATTCGGTTTTTGTTTACGCAAACAATGCTTATGGCAAATTAATTGGTGTTAGTGATGCAAAACAGTGCATTGGATTAACTGACTTTGAAATGCCAAGCCCGACAACCGCTTGCGCCGCAGAATTCCAGCAACAAGATCGATGTGTAATCTCCACAAAAAAACCGTTAAAAGTGCTGGATATCCACCCCTATGCTGACGGTTCTTGGCGCGCTCATATTTTCACCAAAACCCCATGGTTCAACGCACAAGGTGAGGTTCAAGGTACAATTTTTTTCGGGCAAGAGCTAACTGATACCGCGATTTTGGAAGTAGGCCATTGGATATGTCGGGCAACAGGTTTAACGACCACACAGCATTCCGCGGGTGTTCTAGAGCCCATTTCCGGGCCCCTAACCACAAGAGAATCTGAGGTTCTTTTTCTTCTGCTTTATGGAAAAAAGCCCAAACACATTGCTCGGGTGATGAAGATTTCGATAAAAACCGTGGAAGGCTATGAAGCAAAATTGCGACATAAATTTGCAGCCCACAGTAAAGAGCAACTTATCGATATGGCTCTAGACCAAGGTTATGGCTCAAACATCCCCAAGACCTTGCTCAAAACGCAATTATCCGTGGTACTCAATAGTGAATGCCCCATATAAATGAGGCATTCATTGCGACTGACTTTTAACAAGTAGGCCTTATGGTGCTAAACGTTCAGCGTCCCACTGTTGATCATGTTGCGTAAACAAGAAGCGATCATGCAAACGATGCTCACCACCTTGCCAAAATTCTATCGATTCAACTTTAACGCGATATCCTCCCCAAAAACTCGGAACTGGGATCTCACCTTGTTCAAATTTCTTTTTTAACTCCAAGTATTTACCTTCCAAAATACCACGTGCTGAGATACGGCTGCTCTGGCGACTCGCTATCGCGGCAATTTGGCTATCTTTAGGACGAGAAGTAAAATATTTCATGTTTTCAAAAGCCGACAATTTTTCAGCCGTTCCTGTGATGTGCACTTGTCTCTCTAATGGGTGCCAAGGAAAGTGCAAGCTGACTTTATTGTTGTGTTCAATATGCTGCGCTTTGCGACTGCCTAAATTGGTGTAGAAAACAAAACTGTCTTTTTCGACATTTTTTAATAGCACTATACGTTGGAAAGGTTGTCCATTTTCATCAACCGTTGCCACTGTCATCGCCGTGGGATCGGTAAGACCGGCATCAATGGCCTGTTGCAGCCAAAGGTTAAACTGCTCAATGGGATTTGAAAGCAAATCTTTGCGTCTTAAACCGCCTTTTATGTATTCGCGGCGGATGTCTGAAAGTTCCATCTCTGCTCCTTATGAAATTTTTGACGATTGTGCGCCTATCATCGTCATAACTCAAGAGTGCTAAGGTTCAACAAAATCAGTAATTCACAGCTAAACTCTGTAGAACGTACGCAATAGGAAGTACAATCAATTCAAATGGTGAATAGTAATCTCATGATGAGTGGCAAATCCTTAACATTTTGCTAGACAAGTAATAAAATCAAGCAACTATACCCAAACAACTTACAGTTGTAGCCTCCCTCTACAGCTTTAAGTAGAAAAGGGAAATACACTACGATTAGGCGCAAAGGATAAGCGATGAGCAACAAGAGTTATAACAAACTCTCTTCGACAGAATTGGAGTACGTAGACGACAAAACGGCGGCTCTGCTACTGAACACGCCCAACAGTGCACGTGTGATGCTCTGGGTTATGGTCTGTTTTTTTCTCTTAGCCATCGTCTGGGCCTCATGGGCACAGGTCGACAAAGTGACAGTTGGACAAGGCAAAGTCGTTCCGTCATCGCAAGTTCAAGTGGTTCAAAACTTGGAAGGAGGCTTAGTCAAACAGATATTGGTTCGCGAAGGTGAACGAGTGCAAAAAGGCCAACAACTGTTATTAATTGATGACACTCGTTTCCGCTCAGACTACCGCGAACGTGAACAACAAGTCGCTAACCTTACCGCCAGTGTTCTACAGCTATCCGCTTCCATTACTAGCGTGATGATTAACGAAGAAATTGATGATGACAACTGGCAAAATAGCGTCAAAATTGACTATAACAAACTCGCCTTTCCACCGCTGTTAACAGACAACCAACCCGATTTAGTTAATAGACAAAGGGCCGCCTACCGGCAAGATCTTAATAACTTACGCAACCAACTTTCTCTTTTAGATCAACAAGTCAAACAGAAACTACAAGAGTTGGTTGAAATACAAGCGCGCGTGAAAAATTTGCGCCAAAGTTATGATTTTGCGAATAAAGAGCTTGAGATCACTAGACCTTTAGCAGACGAAGGTGTCGTGCCACGAATTGAGCTGCTGAAACTACAGCGCCAAGTAAACGATACTCGCCGTGAAATGACTACCAGCGAGCTTAACATCCCAGTATTAAAATCAGCGATTCGCGAAGCGGTGCTCAACCGTATTGATGCGGCTCAAAAGTTTCGCTCACAGCAGCAAGACAAACTGAACGAAGCCCAAGATAGACTTTCAGCAATCACAGAATCAGCCGTTGGGCTTGAAGATAAGGTAAATCGCACTGTTGTACTATCGCCTGTGACAGGAACGATTAAGACGCTTTACGTCAACACCGTTGGCGGTGTTATCCAGCCCGGTATGGATATTGTTGAAGTAGTTCCAACAGAGGATACCTTACTTGTGGAAGCGCAAATTGCCCCACAAGACATCGCCTTCTTAAGACCAGAATTGCCTGCCATCGTAAAATTCAGCGCCTATGATTTCACCAAATATGGCGGCTTGGAAGGGACACTTGAGCATATCAGTGCCGACACCACTCAAGATGAAGAAGGCAAAAGCTATTATTTAGTCCGAGTAAGGACCAATCAAACCAGCTTAGGGCATGATGCTAACCTGCCTATCATCTCAGGAATGACGGCCTCTGTTGATATTATTACGGGTAAACGGACCGTGATGGATTATCTACTAAAGCCCATACTCAGTGCACAAAAAAATGCGCTAAGGGAGTAAGGTTCACTTATGCTTTTTAATATATTCATGATTGACGGTTTTTGATGAAGTTTTGGCTGCCACTGGTTTTATTGCTATTTATGCCCTCATCCCCCCAAGCGCTCAACACCAAAGAGCAGCAGTGGGTCGATGCGGTCGCGCTTACCTATGGCACAAGAGCGGGAAAACGCGTCGAAACATGGCGCAAAGAAATTGCCAAACACCAAAATGCTCCCGAACGTGACAAATTGACCGAAATAAATCGATTTTTCAATCAGCTGTACTTTGTTAATGATATCGATTTATGGGGAAAAAATGACTACTGGGCGACACCACTTGAGTTTCTAGGAAGCAACGCAGGGGATTGCGAAGATTTCACAATTGCGAAGTACTTCTCCCTGCTTGAACTGGGTATCGATGATAAAAAGTTGCGCCTCGTGTATGTTAAAGCCATTGAATTAAATCAGTTTCATATGGTTCTTGCGTACTATTCAACACCCAATGCCGAGCCCTTAATTTTAGACAATATAAACCCTGAGATTAAGCCAGCATCAACACGCCGTGATCTGTTACCGATCTACAGCTTTAACGGTAAAAATTTATGGCTAATGAAATCCAAAAATGGCCAGCTTGCAGGAGACTCTTCACGATTAAGTCTTTGGAATGACTTACGTGAACGGGAACGCTCGCTAAAATTGAATAAACCAATTGTAAGTTACGATGAGTAAGTAATATGACGCTATATAAACAACTTGTCGCGGGAATGATTGCCGTCTTCATTATGCTGATGACTTCAGTCTTTATTATTGAATTCAATACGACCCGCAACAACTTAGAGCAGCAGCAGCGCTCTGAAGTCAACAACACCATCAACACCGTCGGTTTGGCGCTGGCACCTTATTTGGAGAAGAAAGATAAGATTGCGGTTGAGTCGGTTATCAATGCCTTGTTTGATGGCAGCTCTTACTCAGTCGTACGATTGATTTTTCTAGACGATGACGAAGAGATTCTGCGATCTTACCCTGTAAAACCTAATAACGTTCCGCAATGGTTTACCAATTTACACCTGTTTGCACCGATCCATGATCAACGCGTTGTAACCAGTGGTTGGATGCAGCTTGCTGAAGTCGAAATTGTCAGCCACCCTGGCGAGGCCTATGCGCAATTATGGAAGGCGCTGATTCGGCTACTTATCGCGTTTAGCGCTATTTTTGTGATTGGCCTTGCCGCCATCGCTTTCATTCTGAAGCGCGCTTTACGCCCGTTGCAGATGATTGTCGAAAAAATGGAGCAAGTCGCACGCAACCATTTTGGTGAACCGCTACCGCGGCCAGCGACCAAAGATCTGATTTATGTAGTTGATGGTATAAATAGCATGTCAGCGCAGGTTGAAAAAGCGTTCAAAGCTCAGGCGCAAGAAGCGCAGCAACTGCGTGAGCGTGCTTATATTGACCCAGTTTCTCAACTTGGCAACCGCGCCTATTACATGAGCCAACTCAGTAGTTGGCTATCAGAAAGTGCCATAGGTGGCGCTGCTATTTTGCAAGCAGAGTTTATCAAAGAGCTTTACGAAGAAAAGGGTTATGAAGCAGGCGATGGTATGGTACGCCATTTGGCTGAGCATCTAAAAGTGTCGATTACTTCACCTGATGTGACTCTGGCACGCATTTCTACCGAAGAGTTTGGCTTTATTTTGCCCAACATGGAAGAGAGTGAACTCAAAATCATCGCCGATAGTATTATGAATTTTGTGCAAGACACTCTAGCCGACCCAACTGGCATGGCATCAGCTAAAGTCTCTTTAGGTGTTGTTCATAATAAAGAACCAAAATCTTCAACACAGTTACTTTCCTTGCTCGACAACGCGTTAGCCATTGCAACTGCAAATCCAGAGCTGATTTACGGCTTTGTCAGCAGTGAAACCAAACAAACTGTGATGGGTAAACAGCAATGGAAAGCATTGGTTGAAGAAGCTATCCATAACGATTGGTTCAGTTTCCGTTTGCAGTCAGCCAATAATAGCTGGGGACAAACTTTCCACCGCGAAGTTTTTTCAGCGATTGAGCACGATGGCAAACGCTACAGCGCTAACCAATACTTATTTGCACTCGACCAACTCAATGCCAGCCATATTTTTGATGAATATGTTATTGAAACGATGATTCGCAAGCTCGAAACGGGAGAGATAGCCGAACCATTAGCCATTAATATCGCTCAAAGCAGCCTTTCTCAACCCAGTTTTATTCGTTGGGTCACTCAGACTCTGGCGAAGCATCGCTCTATCTGTGAGAACCTACACTTTGAAATACCGGAAAACGCATTCCTCAACTCCCCTCACCATACGGCGCTGTTTTGTAATGCCATAAGAGCCGCAGGTGCAGACTTTGGTGTCGATAACTATGGCCGGAATTTCCAATCATTAGACTACATCAACGAGTACCGTCCAAAATACGTGAAACTCGATTATCTATTTACTCACCATCTCGACGATGAAAAGCAAAAATTCACCTTAACGTCGATTTCTCGCACAGCACACAATTTAGGAATCACCACAATTGCGTCAAGGGTAGAAACGCAAACTCAACTTGATTTCCTTTCCGAGCATTTTATAGAAGTCTTCCAAGGCTTTATTGTGGATAAATAAAAAAGGTCAGATGTAATGCAAGACACGCTACTCAATTCGCTTATCTATGTGAGTCGTTATTATGGATTGGCGAATTCCCCAGAAGCACTGATCAACGGCCTACCTTTATCAGATGGGAAACTGACGCCTTTTCTCTTTCCTCGAGCCGCCGAAAGAGCGGGATTAATCGCCAAGGAAAATCGCTCAGCATTGGATCAAATCCCAAAGTTGGTTTTCCCCGTTATCTTAATTTTAAAAGGCGGTGAGGCCTGTGTGCTCAGCAGCATCAACGAAGCGAATCAAGAAGCTGAGGTCGTCACTGCGGAGTCTGGTCTAATCCCCGTAGCTATCCCCTTAGAGGAACTGACTGAACGCTATATTGGCCGCTACTTCATGGTGAAAAAACAGTTTCGCTATGACGAGCGATCACCGGAAATATTAAAGACCCGTGATGGCCACTGGTTTTGGGGTACGTTATGGCAGTCAAAGCACATTTATCGCGATGTGTTGATCGCTTCCATTTTAATCAATTTGTTTGCCATTGCGGCACCAATGTTCAGCCGTTTAGTGTATGACAAAGTCGTGCCTAACCTTGCGTTTGAAACCTTGTGGGTATTAGCGAGCGGGATTTTTGTGATCTTCTTATTCGATCTGCTCCTCAAACTACTTCGCAGTTATTTTATTGATGTGGCGGGCAAAAAATCTGACATTCTGATCTCTTCCAAGCTCTTTAGTAAAGTGATGGGGATCAGAATGGAGTCTCGTCCTCCTTCTGTCGGTGCGTTTGCGCGACATTTACAAGAGTTCGAATCCATACGCGAATTCTTTACCTCAGCAACCATCTCATCATTGATTGACCTGCCATTTGCACTGCTCTTTTTAGTGCTGATCTGGCTAATGGCGGGCAGCTTAGTGCTGGTACCTATCGCTGGTGTACTGATCATTGCTATCTATTCTCTGCTCATCCAAGCACCTCTACGACGGGCGATTGAAGAGGGCTCTCGACTGGCATCACAAAAATACGCCAACCTGATTGAAAGTTTAGCTGGACTTGAAACGGTGAAACTCTTTGGCGCTCAAAGTCAGTTTCAATATCGCTGGGAAGAAGCGGTCGCGCACATGGCGAACTGGAACATTAAAAGCCGTAGAATTACTGATGGTATTCAAAATACTGCCGGCTTTGTTCAGCAAGCCGCGAACGTTGGCATGATCATCTTAGGCGTCTATCTGATATCCAACGGCGATTTAACCATGGGTGGGCTCATCGCCGCAACCATGCTCAGCGGCCGTGCGATTGGCCCAATGGTGCAACTATCATTACTTTCAACACGCTACAACCAAGCCAAATCGTCCTTAAAAATCATTGAACAAGTGATGCAAATGCCCGATGAGCAAGAAGAAGGTAAACGCTATATTCATCGTCCGATTGTGCAAGGTAAAATTGAGCTAGACAAAATCACTTTTCACTACCCTAATGCGCCTGTTGCATCAATACGTGACTTAAGTATAACGATTCATCCGGGTGAAAAAGTAGCGATCATAGGCCGCATCGGCTCAGGGAAGACCACCTTAGAGCGCCTTATTATGGGGTTATATCAACCGACCGAGGGGAATGTTCGCATTGATGACACTGATATCGCGCAACTGCATCACATTGATGTGAGACGTAATATTGGTTGCGTACCTCAAGACAGCAACCTATTTTACGGTTCAATTCGCGATAACATCACGCTCGGGCGTCCCTTAGTTGATGATAGAGATGTGATGGATGCCGCCAACCGAGCGGGAGTTACCGCGTTCACACAGCAAGACCCCGCGGGGTTAGAACGACAAGTGGGTGAAGGCGGCTTGTTGTTGTCTGGTGGTCAGAGGCAAGCGGTAGCCATTGCTCGTGCATTGCTCGGACGCCCACCCGTTTTGCTACTTGATGAGCCCACCAGCGCCATGGACAATCGCTCTGAAATGCACATCAAACATCAACTGTCTCAATTGACACCAAGTGAGACGTTAATATTAATTACTCATAAAACGTCAATGCTCGATGTGGTTGATCGCGTCATTGTGATGGAGAAAGGCTGTGTCATTGCCGATGGTCCTAAATCGATGGTGTTAAACGATCTCAAACAGGGCAAAGTGAGATCAGTGCAATAGCCACCTTACTAGAAATAGCATAATCAGCAAAAAACGAGGCAAAATGCCTCGTTTTTTGCTTAGCACTCTGAGATAAGAATGTTAGATCCCTCCGACATCTTCATCTTCAAGCATCGAAGCACATTTAATCTCATACTGGTTAAATGAGAAGATACTAGCGCCATGAGCCCGCTTGGTGATGATCCGCTCATCATCAAATTGCACCGACACATGGGTATAAACTTTATTTTTGACTTCGATCGTATTCATTTCGAGCAATTGCTCAAACTCCTCTCCCAGCATATCCAACGCCAATTTTGCTTTTTCTAAACGATCATTAGTCTGTTTCTTAAATTCATCAATTTTTAGCAGTTCCTCTTCCGAGCGTTCCGCTTTAGGCTTTTTCTTAAATTCAATTTCACGGCGGATCACTTCCATCGTCGCTTCTTGCGCTTGTTTATAATGCTCTTTGTGTTTCGCGACCCGTTCTTTATACACAGCATAACGAGCAAAAGCCTGCACAGCCGTGGCAGTATCGCCTTCAACGCCTAGATTGAAGCAAACGATCTTACCACCAACTTTCGCGTGACCACCGCTGAGTGTGCCTTGCTTCTCTTTACTATCTAATACTTTTAGATCATTGCCACAGCGTAATTCATTGCTCATGCTGTGAACCGCTAAATTGATGTCATCTGCCGCTTGCAGTTCGCTAAATTGAGCATAGTTAGCCGTGATAGAGCCTCCTGATTTGATAATGCACGTTCTTGCTTCATCATCAAACACCGTATGGCCAATAATGCCTTTACCAACATCAATATTACCTTGGGCTTGAACATCAGCAGACTCAACAAACCCACCGATGGTGATTGAGCCCGTCGCTCTCACGATCATCCCAGGCTCGACATCGCCCGTGATGACAACACATCCTTTAAATTTCACGTGGCCAGTCGCTACACTGACGTTGTTTAAACATAAAGCGTTATCGACATCAACCGTTTTACTTTTCAGGATAGGCATGCCCGCTTGACTGGCCAGTAGCACATTCGGGTCATTGGGTGAGATGTAAGACCCCTTTCCTGCAACTAAGGCCGAGTCTTTACCTGGTTTAGGATCCAGCACTTTTCCCTGCACGGTATAGCCTGGCGTTCCTTTTGTTGCAGGAATTCGACGCATCACTTCATCATCTTGACCAACAGTGATGGTTTCACCTAAGTTGCGCATATCAATTTTGTTCTGTCCTTGCTTTTTGGTCGGTGCTAACACGCGCTTACTGACATCCTCAACCAAAGGAACAAATTGTGCGTCTTTACCTTGAATGGGTTCGCGCCCCTGCGCAACAGGTTGAGTGTATACTTCCCCTGGCTTCAAGGTATTACTTACCATTAACACTTTCTTTAAAGCCAGTTTGTTGATGCCTTTTGTCACGTGGGAATGAGCCAATGCATACACCAACTCACTACCGCGCAATGCTCTGCCACCATATGCACCCGTCACGACCATGCTGGCTAACATATCTCGATCACTAAATTCAATCTCAACCGAAGCGTTCTTTTTCTCTGCAATGGTGATTCCAGAGAATGCTTCACCCTTACCCTCTTTTGCACAGTTGATAAAGCGGGTAACTTCAGTTTCATTTAAGAAAAATGTCGATGCAGATAACTCAAACAATGCTTCTTTCAAGCCTGCTTGGTCAAAATTTTTGTCGATGGACTCCGTCCCAGGCAGCTGGGCAATGACTTGTTTTTTGTCCTCTGAAAGCGAAATTAAGCGTTTCCACATACTACTTAACCCATATGGTTAGATTCCGTTCGTATGGCAGTGTATACAATTTACAGTATGGACTAAATCTTTAGGCAACCAAATTAAGGGCTACATCACTTAGTCACGACGAAACGAACCACATAACCTAAAAATAAACGAAAGAATGAGTTACGCGGAATTTTACAGTGTAAATAATCTGTTCAGTATTCAGACAATATCGGAAAATCATGTTTACTGTTAAAGGCGTAAGTCACCTTAACAGTGCAACCATCTTTTGAATATTCCAATGACTCACACAATTTAGAGACCAACATAATCCCTCGACCGTGTGTACAGTTGCCGTCTGCAACCGTATGTTGGTAGTCAAAGCCTTCGCCATTATGCTCAAGTGAAAAGCTCAATTGTCCCACCGTTGGGTCATAATCAATGTCTAGTTTAATCCATAACGATTCATCTAACTCATCCATACACTCTTCACGTCGTTGGTAAAAAGTGAGAAATCCATCTGGGTCATCTTTTAGTGAAGAATTAAGTTTTAATAACCCATGCTCAATGGCATTGGCAAACAGTTCTGACAATACAGAGCAAACGAGGTCAAGATGCTCGCCACCACTGATAAAACCGCGAACAATGTTACGCATCTCGACCATAATTGAAATCTTTTTAAGAATTGAAGCAGGAAAAAAGAGATGGCTTTGCATTGGTATATGGCTAAGAAACTGTTTTTTTTGCGACGCTAATATTTCATTATTATTGGTAATTGGAAATGTCATTGAAAGAATTGAGAGGTCATCACCATGGCCACGATTGGAAAACTGGCATACTTCATCGTACAAATCTGAAATCTGAGTCTTACCGTTCCGTTGCAAAACTTGTTCGAGTCGCAACTGGCCAAATTGTTCCCCGTTTTCATTCATCGCTTCGGTAATACCGTCGGTATAACAGAGGATAGTTTGGTTAGGTTTTAATTTGAGATGAACTAAATTTACTTCAAATTCATCAGCATCCAGAACTCCCAGCGGCATATGTGTAGAAACGAGACGACGAACGATGTTGCTCTCTTCATCCAGTAAATAACCATCAGGCAAACCACCTCCCCACCACGAAACCTCGAAGCCGTTGGCTCGTATCTCAAATACACTGGCGGCAAGCATCATGCCAACAGGCAAAAACTTTACTAACGCACTATTAAGTTCTGCGACCATTTCGCCAAGCGACATCCCTTTTTCTGCCATTGAAAAAAAAGTACGCGTAGCAGGGATCGTTGAAATCGCGGCAGGTAATCCATGCCCAGTGGCATCAGCGATCATGATGTAGACGCCACCATAGGGCCGGTTCGCCACAATGATGAGATCACCATTAAAAATGGTCGAAGGTGTGGAGATATAACTGATGCCATAGATATTGCTGACTTTTGCACTCATCTCCTCCATTAAGTTGGTGAAAATGGATTCGGCGATGGCATAGTCATATTGTACTTGTTCGTTGAAATAATTGAGTTTATCTCGCTGTTGAGTGACTTCATTATGCATTTTCACAATACGGTAATGAGCCTGCACTTTAGCGAGCAGTACACTTCGCTCTACTGGTTTAAGAATAAAATCATCGCCCAGCGATAAACAGCGTTCAAACGAATCATGATCATCAAGCACGGTCAAAAATATAATAGGGATATGGTGATTAGGAAAAGAGTCGCGGATCTCTTTTGCAGTGGTGAAGCCATCTTTAACTGGCATCATCACATCCAACAAAATAACGTCGGGTAAGACGTCCATGACGAGCATCGCCTCAACAGCATCAGCGCCATTTTCGAAGGTATCGATATGCTCGGCAATAGGCAATAAGATAAACCGACACAGCTCCCTATTCGATTTATGGTCATCAACGATCGTTACGCGCATCGGCTCACTCCTTAAGCATTATTCGATACTAAATTTTTTATCAAACCGAGAAATCAGTAAGATTTTCCTTATTTGGGGTAAGGTATTGGTAATTCGGATCATGCCATCACTTTGCTCAAGATATTTCTGCATATTGAGCAGCATGCCAAGACCAGCACTGTCAATATAGTCCACCTTGCGTAAATCAATGGTGAATCTAAAACCTCGATAGGGTGAATAACTATTACGAAATTCTTTAACTAGGTTAAAGCCAAAAGCACCATCAATCGCGATAGTAATGTGTTTCGCATTGCTATCTATTTCAGTTTCTATACTCATCGTACTCCCTCCTAGAAAAGCTCGACTTCGCCTTCGTCCATATTAGTTTGGATTGCGGCGGGACCACTTCGATTGTGCAGGCGCTCTGTCAATTGGTGAAGTTGTTCTGCCCATGCTGCTTTAGTCATGCTTTGTGTTAGTAAAGCGTTCAATAGCTCATTTGCTTCTTGCAAATAATCAATAGACGCATTCGCATAATCACTTTGTTGAACCACAATGTCAGCAAATTGAAGGGCACGGACGCCATTACTCACTTGCTGGGTTAATTCTTGTCCTAATTCTTGAATTTTTTGCACTTCTTGCTCTATTTCTATATTCACTTGTTGGACACCACGCAGCATGTGGTCCACTTTCTCTTTCGACTCAATAACGTGAGTCATATCTATCGATGCCATTTCGCCAACGGTTTTGTTTGCTCTTTGTACTGTTTGTTGAGCAACATTAATTTCTGATTCAATTTGAGTATTCAGCGTTCTTGCTTTAACCGACAAGTCGCGCACCTCTTGAGCCACGACCGCGAAGCCTCGCCCGGCCTCGCCCGCTCGCGCTGCTTCAATCGCCGCATTCAGCGCCAATAAGTTGGTCTGTTCCGATAGGCTTCTCACTTGATTTAACAGTTTAAAGACCATATCCAATTTTTCTGACATGTCGTGAATGCTGTGTACCGCTGAAATACTTTTCTCCGAAATATCAATCAGAATTTGCACAAAGCCATCAATAATCGCCTCAGTCTTTGGTAGTACGGTGGTGAGATCATATTCGCTGCCTTGGTTTGCCAATAAGTTATTGACCAAGGTACTTGAGACGTGACTCTGTTTTTGGCTGATATCTTGCAAGCCAAAAAATGCGTTATTTAATGTCTCTACTGAACCTTCAATCACGGTGTGCTGCATGGTTAAAGGGCTACTCACTTTAGGTAGCGTCTCTTTGAACAGTTTTTCAATACTCTGTAGATGTTGCTGCGTTTCAAGAGTGGACTCTTCTTCAACCTTATTTTGGTTGGCTTTAGCTTTGTTTTGTTCACTAAAATTCATAGACAATACTAGCCAAGGTATTGCTGCCGCAAAAATCATTAACCCCATGCTCCATAAATTAGAGGAGTGAAGCATGACGGCAAAAAGGGCCATTAGCTGCAAAACTAAAGCTAAAATATATTTTGCTTTTGGTGTCACTGTTTTATTTATCATCACCCATTCCTTGCTTCTCTATGTTGAGCTTATTTAATGAGACAACACTAGCGATAGAGCTCATCACAAATCCATTGTGGTATGGCATTTAACGCTTTGATATTCTGTGTTGCGCCAATCTCTACTGCCGCTTTGGGCATTCCCCACACCACTGATGTTTTTTCGTCTTGAGCTAAAGTCAATGCGCCACACAACTTCATTTTGAGCATGCCTTGCGCTCCATCTTTACCCATCCCTGTTAAGAGGATACCGATGGCTTTGTCTCCCACATTTTCAGCAACCGTATCAAACATCACATCTACTGAGGGTTTATGACGATTGACCGCAGGTCTATCGTCAACTTGACAGTAAAGGTGAGTGCCTTTTTTTATCACCATCAGATGCTTATCTCCGGGAGCAACATAAGCGCATCCATTCACTAAAGGCGCTTGATTAGCGGACAACTCTCTCACCTCTACGGCGCTACAAAGATTCAAACGCTCTGCAAAGGGGCGAGTAAACATCGCACTGATATGTTGAGTGATCACGATCGGTGGCAACCCTGCTGGTAAAACAGAGAATATGCTTTTTAATGCTTCTGTTCCGCCCGTTGAGGCTCCAATCGCGATCAACTGATAACGCGCCTCTTGGTGGCTAACCGCTATCAGTTCGACCTGATTAACCGCCGCAGAATGATGCGATTGAACGACATTTGCCCCTGCCGCCATTTTTATTTTGTCGTTCACCAGCTCCCTATAACTTGCCATTTCAGCCGTGTTTTCGACCGACGGTTTAGGGAAGTAATCCACTGCACCAAGCTCTAATGCTTCTAACGTGGCTTGAGCGCCATGCTGGGTCAAGGTTGAAATCATCACTACCGGCATAGGGCGTAACCGCATAATATTTTTTAAAAATTGCACGCCATTCATTTTTGGCATTTCAATATCTAGCGTTAGCACATCAGGGTTGTGCTGCTTGATAAGCTCTCGGGCTTGGTAAGGATCTTGTGCCATTGCGACGACATCTAACATAGGGTCAGCATTAATCAGCTCGCAGAGCAGTGCTCTAAAAACGGGAGAATCATCGACAATCAGCACTTTGATTTTTTTCATTTAAATAGCTCCACATCATCACTCTCTTTATGCGCTTTACGATCCAACTGTGTGGCATAAACCTTTTCTTGAAAACTTAACCGGCTCACTTCGGTCAATGGAATTCTTTTTAGCCACACTTTACCTGTCATGGGTTCGAAAATGACTTTTCTCGGTTCGTCACCCCCCAAGTCACTGGCTTCGACAATAAGCCTTTCTTGCTCAACATAGTTTTTGATGAAATCTATGTTTTTCTGGCCAATCATGGCTTTAAAACCCAGCATTTGTGCTCCACCAAAGAGTTTTACTCGTAAGCGCTGACGCTCAGCCCCCATTTTGATCAACTGATTAATCAGTAGCTCCATCGCATAGCAACCATAACGAGAGGCGGTTGAAGCAATATCATCAGGATGCCAGTGAGCAATTTGTGAATAATTATCAAAAGGCAATAAAAAATGGTTCATCCCCCCAACTTTGGCCGCTTGGTCCCACATACAGGCGGTAACGCAAGAACCTAAACCGGTACAAATGACCTCTTGTCGCATCGTACAGTACAACCCACCGGGCAAAACCTTTACCCAATCCACTTTTTGTTGGGGATGATAAAATCGGCTGAAATTCCGATTGTCGGTTGCCAAATGCATCGCCAACGAGGTCATTAATTATTCCTCATTTTTTCACGTAAATGGTGTGGCCGAGATGATGAAAAACATCAGCACAGCGCCCCACACTTTCTGAATGACCCAAAAATAAAATCCCATTCGGTTTCAACCATTCATAGAACCTTTCGATCAAAGCCTCCTGCGTGGGTTTATCAAAGTAGATCATCACGTTTCGGCACGAAATGAGGTCTAAATTCTTAGGTAACGTCCAAGGAGATAATAAATTCAGTTGCTGAAAATGGACAAAACGTTGTAATTGACTGGCGATTTTTATTTTTCCCTGTTTGATACCGCGCCCTTTTACAAAGCACTTTTTAAGATAGTGCTGTGGAATAGTAACCACAGCCTCATCGGTATAAATGCCCGCTTGCGCATGTGCCAAAACCTGTGTGTCTAAATCTGTTGCGTAGATATCAACATTGTCTGCGAAATCAAATAAACCGCTGCTGTATAACGACGCAATAAAACTGTATGGCTCTTCACCACTAGAGCAGCCAGCAGACCAAATTTTAGGATGACGCACGCCCTGTGATCGCCACTCATCGAGCAGTACTTTTTCTAAAAACTCAAAGTGGTGATACTCGCGAAAAAACTGGGTTTTGTTAGTCGTTAACGCATTGATGAAGTGGATCCGCTCTTGCTCATTATGCTCAATAAGCTCCTTGTAATCACAGAAACGCTGAATCCCCCGTCGACGCATCTGACGGCTCAAACGGCCGTAAACCATCGCTCGCTTAGCATCCGACAAGTAAATACCAGCCGTTTTGTGCATAAACCACTGGATGAATTTGAAATCCTTTGCGGTGAGTTCAAATTCTTGGTCATTGTTCATCATGATTGGATGGCTATCTGTTAGAACTCTTCCCATTCATCTCCATCCTCATTGAGGTTGAGCCCAGAATTGGCAACGTTATTGGTGGCTTTAATGCCTGCCACTTTCTTGACCTTGGGTTTGGGTTGATGGGCGGAGATGGGTGTTCTTTTGGGCTCGAACGTTTTGATGTTGTCATCGGTGGTGAAATAGCTCATCAAGCTAATCAGCTCTTTCCCTTCATCTTTCAACGATTGGCTGGCCGCAGAGGTTTGTTCAACAAGAGAGGCATTTTGCTGCGTCATCTCATCCATGGCTGTAATTGCACGATTGATTTCGTCAATGCCCGTCGATTGTTCAATACTGGATGATGCAATTTGGGCGATGAGATCAGATACTTTTGCTACAGCGTCCACAATCTCATTCAATGTTGCTCCTGACTCATCAACTAAACGCGATCCCTCTTCGACTTTCTCAACACTATCTTTAATCAGCCCTTTAATCTCTTTCGCCGCTGCTGCGCTACGCTGCGCAAGGTTTCGAACCTCTCCAGCAACAACAGCAAATCCACGCCCTTGTTCTCCGGCTCTTGCCGCTTCTACCGCTGCGTTCAAAGCCAATAAATTGGTTTGAAAGGCTATCTCGTCTATCACTCCAATAATATCGGCAATCTTCTTACTCGAACGATTAATTTCCGACATGGCCGAGATCGCTTGCCCCACCACTTCACCACCTTTACTGGCTTTTTTGGCAGCATCACTCGCTAGATCGTTCGCACCTTTGGCGTTATCTGCATTTTGGCGCACGGTCGCTGTCATCTCTTCCATACTCGCGGCCGTTTCTTCTAAATTGGATGCTTGAGCTTCCACCCGTTGGCTCAAATCATTATTGCCTTGCGCGATTTCTGTTGACGCCGTAGCCACTCTGGCAGAAGAAATGGTGATTTTTTCAACCATATCGCGCAGGTTAGCAATCGAGGTATTGACCGCATTTTGCAGTTGACCAAACTCACCTTGGCTGCCCTCTTCCATCTTGGTATTCAAATCGCCATCTGCCACTTTGCTCATGACGTCAATACACTGAGCCAGCGGTGAAACTAAGGTATCAAGCAAGTTATTAATCCCCTCGCCCAACTCCCGCATAAATCCGCTGTACACGGTGGTATCAATTCGTTCATTCAACTGCCCTGCGATAGCTTTTTGAATGAGGCTCTCTACTTGGTATTGACCATCTTGTTGTTCGGTAATATCGATCCATTGCAATGCAGGGCCAATGTATTCCCCTTTGTGATTGTGCATCGCAATACAAGTTAAATTAAATTGCAGCGCCCCCACTTTGATGTTGGATGAAAATGGCAAACGATCAGGGTTGGCAATAATGCTACGTTGATGGCCCGGGTTTTTATGAAATATATCGATATTTTGTCCGACCAGATTATTGACGTCAAAGCTTGTTAATACTGTCCTCAACTCACTTTCTCTTGTACGCATCAACTTGGTCAATGAAGGGTTTAAGTATTGAATAATACCCTCTTTATCGGCCATCATTAGGTTGGTTGTCATCCCCTCGACTGCCGAAGCTAAGCGGCCTATTTCTTGCTCTTTTGCAATCTCTTGAGTGACATCACGCCACTCTAATGTGTTCCCGATATAAATACCGTCTTCATCAATAATGGCGCCAACATTAAGCTCGATCTTCACTCCTTTAATAGTAATCATGGTAGTGAAAGGCAAGTTGGCTGGATTCGACAACATTTGGCGTTGATGCTGTGGATTGACGTGAAAACCATCGATGCAGTAGCCAATCAATGATGACTCTTCAGCTTTAAAATCAGGCCAGACACTTTGAAAAAGCACTTCATGCTGCTTGAGTAGAATCAATGACTGCTTATTGAGATAGGTGATTTGAAAATCTCGGTTAATCATCATCAATGCGGTTTTTGCTGCATTAAGAGCAGAAAGAAGCTGCTGATTGGAGAGCCCTTCATTCTCATCGACCAATGGATCTTCTATCTGCTCAACAAATTTTTTTGGTTCTGGTTTGCGGTTCCAAAATGCCATGAGTATTCCCTCACAAAATAGCGTCTTCTACGAATGTCTGATTTAACCCAGGTACATCAAAAAGGGTCTCGATATTAATTAGGATCAAATGACCGTTAGCCACACTAGCAATTCCCTTCATAAATTGTGGTTCAACCGTGGTGGATAAGGCTGGTACAGGTTTTATCTCTTCAGCGGCTAAGTCATACACTTCTGAAACACCATCGACAATAATGCCGAGCGGATTGCGTTGCGCGTCATTCAAAACGATAACAACTGTCGTGGCCCCAATCTGTGCAGGTGGCAGACGAAAACGAATTCGAAGATCAACAATCGGTACATACTCACCACGGATATTGAGTAAGCCAACTAAGTAATCCGGTGCATTGGGTACAGAGCGCACATCACTCCAGCCGCGAACTTCTCGGACCTCAAGGATTGGCACAGCGTACTCATCGTTATCCAGCACGAAACTAAGAAACTCTTGTTTAGACATCAGGGTTCCTCACTCAGTATTCGGTGCATATCAAGGAGCCCTTGGGTATCGAGCAGTGACATGACCTCTTCGCCAACATTGAGCAAACCGAGCGAATACGCAGCGGCAGGTGTTTCCCCCACGGCAGGAAACAGCACATTATCTCCCTGGCCAATCACATCACTCACTGCATCAACGACTAAGCCCATAATACGAGGCCGCTCTTGTTGAAGGCTACGAAGTACCAACACCACAGTCGTGGGAAAGTAGCCACAAGCCTCCATACCAAATCGAAGACGCAGATCGATAATAGGCACAATCATGCCGCGTAAATTAATCACACCTTTCACAAAGCTAGGCGCGCGAGGAATAGGCGTAGGTGGCTCCCATACTCGAATCTCTTCAACATCTTGAATTGCTACCCCGTACAACTCATTCGCTAACCGGAAACTCAGAAAATCGGCCTCACAGCTTCTTTCTTCATAAACAGCATTCAAAACACTCTGTGTTTGATTCTCTTGTTGATAATTTGGTGAATAATCATATTCCATGGCTCTTCTCTGTCACCTTCACTAAGCGGCAATAATCTTGGGAGATAAACTTGAACGTCGATTCGAGTACGTGGAGATTAACCCTTGAATATCTAAAATGAGCGAAACGGAACCATCTCCCAAAATCGTAGCTCCTGATATGCCTGCCACTTTGCAGTAATTTGACTCCAAGCTCTTTATAACCACTTGCTGTTGGTCTAGTAGCTCATCAATCAATAAGCCAACGCGGCACCCAGCGGCTTCAACAAAGCAGAGTATTCTATCGGGCAAAGCACCACTTGATCCCATTTCCAGTTCATCTTGCAGACGTAAGATAGGAATGTTTTCGTCACGAAGCCGGTACAGCTCAACCCCACCGGCGGCATACTTCACATTAGCTAGGTTGATTTGGATAGATTCGATAATGGTGAGCAGTGGGATGATGTAAACTTCCCCGCCTACTTTGATCAATTGCCCATCGAGGATGGCTAAAGTGAGTGGTAAACAGATAGTGAAATGGCTGCCTTTACCTAACGTGGATTCGACATCAATATGCCCACCCAACTCTTCGATATTACGTTTTACAACATCCATACCGACGCCACGACCTGAAATATCAGACACTTGTTCTGCTGTTGAAAACCCTGCGGCAAAAATAAGGTTAAGGATCTGTTTGTCGGTGATCTCTTCACGCCGTGTATCTTTAGGTAATACACCTTTTTCTAGCGCCTTTTGAAATATTCTTTCACAGTTTATCCCCGCGCCATCATCTTTCACTTCGATCACTATCGAGCCACCTTGATGATAAGCATGTAGTTCAATGGTGCCGATTTCTGGTTTGCCTTGTTCAAGGCGAATGTGTGGCTGCTCAATTCCGTGGTCAATACCATTTCTGACTAAATGGACCAATGGATCAACAATACGTTCAAGGACGGTTTTATCGAGCTCGGTGTGCTCGCCAATGATGTTCAGTTCTACTTTTTTTTCAAGTCGGCCGCACAAGTCTCGCACAAGGCGAGGAAAGCGGCTAAAAGCAAAGCTCATCGGCAGCATGCGAATATTGAGCACATTTTCTTGTAAATCTTTACTGTTTTGCAAAAGCTGAACTAGGCCTGCTTGCAACTTTTCTAATTTATCCATGGTGAAATCGTTGCCGATTTCGGTCAGCATTGATTGGGTGATAACAAGTTCCCCAACCAAATTAATCAGGCTGTCGACTTTCTCAATATCGACGCGAATAGAGCTTACGCTGGATTCTGCTTTAGCCACTTTGGGCGCAACAGCGGGCGTAGACTCTATTGATTTTATGAGATCGATGGGTTTTATGAGATCAACTTGCTCTGCCGATTCGGTAGGGGGAACAGCGTTCGCATGAAACGTAGGTGGCACCTCGGCCGAAGATTCCTCACTCTCGCTGATCATACCTTGGGTCGTCGATTCTGGTACTAAAGGTTCAACAATTAAGTCACATTCATCTTCAACCCATTCAAAAATTTCGCGAATATCACTCTCTTGCACTTGGCTACTGAGAAAAATAGTCCAGCTTAAATAACAAAGCTCAGCCTCTATTTCCACCAATTCGGGAAGGTGCTCAAGCTGAGCTTCCGCCCTGCACTGATCATCCAGTTCATAAAGCTCTCGCAGCAACCGAAGTGGATCATTACCACTGAAATAAAGTTCTCTATGCGGAGTAAAAACGACTTTCCAACCTAAGTTGTTCTCGTTGTCAGAAGCCTTTAAGAGCGATGACGTCTGTTCATCTTCGGCGTCAAGCGGGTGATGGTCTGCTAGCTCATGATCAACCGTTGAATTGTCAGCAAGTAAAGCATGCAGTGACTGGCTGACTCTCTGCTGAAGCTCACTATCAACCTCACCGTGGCTCTCATGCCCCGCGAGCATATTGCGAATGCAATCACCGCTTTTCAGTAAAATGTCCACACTTTGAGCGGTGAGAGTTGATTTTTCGTTACGGACGAGGTCAAGATACGCTTCGACAGAGTGGGTAAATTCACTGATATCCAGTAAACTAAAGGTCGCAGCGCCACCTTTAATCGAATGGGCAGCCCGAAAAATGGTATTAATAGTCTCTTTCTCAACCTGATTAGGGTCAAGATTAAGCAGTACATTTTCAAGCACTTCAAGATTTTCACGACACTCTTCGTAAAACATCTTGCGCAACAGTTCCATGTCTAAAGCCATAGCTCTTCCTGCCAGTTAACGTCGTTTAACGAATGAAGCTTTTAATAAAATACGGTGTTCTATATGACCCGTTTTAGTGTTTTCAATAGCGTCTCAGGGTTGAACGGTTTGACCAACCATCCTGTAGCTCCCGCGAGTTTTCCTTCTTGTTTCTTTTCCATACTCGTTTCAGTGGTTAACATCAAAATAGGTATAAACTTATATTGAGCATGACCACGTATTGCTTTAACTAACTCAAAACCACCCATCACTGGCATGTTGACGTCCGAAATAACAACATCAAATTTGGTTTGTTGTGCCTTACGTAATGCATCACTTCCATCAGTAGCGGTTTCAACGTCATAGCCTGCATCTTTCAATGTATGGCTTAGCATTTGACGAATTGAAACCGAATCATCAACCGCGAGGATCTTTGTCATAGCCCCTTCCTTGCAAAATCTCATTACTCTGCGAACAAGCTTTCTAAAGCCAGTAGCGCAATACCTTCATTGAGCGTGTTTGTTGCGTTAACTAAAGTGATCTCAATTCCAGCTCGCTCTGCTGTCATAAACAAAGAAGCAAGCAGTTGCAGACCGGCAGCATCCACGCTATTAACTCGTGATGCATCTATCGTTAAAGGAGGAGTTAGGCTTAGCCATTGAAGATAATTTGCTTTGGAATCTAGTACCGTTGAAATTTCCAAAGACTCCGCCAACAAAAAATCCATATCTCATCCTTACGTACTATTTATATTCTATTTTTTAGGAGAACACCTGACTTTGAGTGTAGGAGGGAATACTCATTAAGCAAATGATTGAACACGTTAGGAACAAAAATAAAAACCTCACAATAAGGGGGACCGTATGGTTAACTCATTAATATAGTTTGGATTTTTTTATTCTGTGACTAGAACAAAAAATCCTACTCTTAAGACGTAAGTAGTAGGACTTTTTTGTCATATGACAAGCACAGTACACCTGGAGAAAGTGTCTGCTCTTACATTATTCACGCTTTACACTGTAAATTGGCTGCAGTTCATTGCGTTGAATGATCAACTTTACAGTGTAAATCATCTAATAGTCGATTAAGGTCATGACGGAGGGTAGCCTCAATCATTTTCCGTCCAGTGAGGTTTAATTGACTGGCACACTCTTGCCAGCTTTTCCTTTGCAATACTTTGACAATAAGTACATCAGATAACAGTGATAGAGCAGCTTTATCCAATGAAGTAATTAGCCGATGAATCCATACACTCACACTCTCATAATCCGCACCGCCTTGTGCGTAACAACGTAGCAATGAATAAGGTAGGAAATTAACTTCATTTGAATCCGCGCATGCGACACGATCTCGGACTAATGACAAGATGGTCCGAACCAAAGCCGGCTCTAAACTTTGCAAAGAATCAGATAGCGAGAAAATGAAATGCTGCTCGAAAATTTGTTCAGCCCGAGTTAACCAATCCAATTTTTTCTCTTGGAGCATGATTAAGGAAAAACAGCCACTTGCGCTGTCTCTGTGGCTCCCTAGTTTTATCGGAACAAATTGGTTCTTAGCCCAAAAAGCCATTAAATCGCTCGTTACGCCAAAACTCGTCGCTAAATAGTCGGCATCATTTTCCAACATGCACGCTTCAATCAAGCGGCTGCCTAACCCTTGATTTTGTAATTCGGGATGAACTGCAATACGCATGATGCGCTGACAAACACTCTGCGCTGCCTGCGTAATACCTACTTGATTAGCTAAGCAAACAGGAACTAGATGACCTTTAGGACGCCGCTTTCCTCGTTGGATCTCTTCCACTAAAGCGCTACAAAGCCCACCTTCACGAACTGTCAGCAAACAACCGACACAAACCTCGCCTACCATTGCAGCAACTAGCTGAACTTTATCGTCCGCTAAAAAATGAAATAGATCGTTCGGTGATGTCTGGTAATGAGCATTCACTAATAACGAAAAAATAGCGGCTAAGCGTGTCGGGTTGGCAATGAGTTGAGCCTTATCCAGATGCTCAATGTTAAGTGTCGCTAACTGTTCTGATGTCATCGCCGGCAATGTAGCTAAATCATAATGAAGGAGGAAAGTATCGTAATGCCACGCTTCTAACGGATCACCCTGACGCCAACGGATCGGCTGATCTAAATGGAGAGTTCGAGTCCCAGCTCGATGGTGTACTAACCAAGTTTGAAACTTAAGCGTGAACCCTCTCCCACACCCTTCGTAGCCATGAATGGTGGTAGAGAAGACCACACGATGATAGTGTTCAACCCAGTTTTTTAACATTGATAAAGGCAGCGCGGCCGCTTCATCTACCAATAGGAGATCACATTGTGGCCGATGCAAAATCAGCTCATCCGGTGCCACAAACGTCAATGACGAGTTTTGCCAAGTAAGGGATTGTCTGGTGACGTGAGCGCCTGCTAAACCTTTAGCCGCATGTTCAAATATCGGCGCTACGGCATGGATTGAGGGTGCCGTGACCACAATATCTAATGAACGAGACGCCATCAATTTAGCCGCAGCAATACCAAGCGCACTGCTTTTCCCTCGTCCCCGATCGGCAGTGAGAACCAATGGTCGCTTGCGATGCCCATCCATCACACGAAGAATTGCTGAAACCGCATCAACTTGCTGTTCATAAATCGGTGATTGAGAGCTGACTCGTGGATAAACGGGTAAAGGAGGGCAAGGTTGATTCTGTTCTATAACAACAAGCTGTTCGAACGCTCGCGTTAACCAGCGCTCAGCAAAAGAGTCGTTACGCTGAGGGGCTTCAATGATCAACAGTAACCCACCACCGACCAGTGAACCCAGCGCAGCACTGAAACTGTTCGCATCAAAACCATGGTGATTGTCACAAATAAGTAAATGGCATTCTTGACCAAGAAACTGCTGCCCTTTGTTGAAGGGGGCATAACGAATGCATGGTAACGGTTCTCCACCTAACTGAAATATGGCTTGCCCCTCATTTTTTGCGAGAAAATGCATAAGCACGTGTTGTTGCCATTGAAGCTCACCACGGATTAAGAGCCCCATACGCCATAGGCTATTCTCAGCCTGCACCATCAAATCATCTAAATAAGCCGCTATCATGTTCATATTTACGCCACCTCGCTGAAACGCAATGGTAGCACAGCCGCTATAATCACTGTGCGTCGTTAAAAATATTTTTCTTTACGACAAATTATATTTGCTTTAATCGTGACCATTTTTAACTAATTATTCACCTACACCCCAGTACATTTCTGGGCTATTTAAGGAATTCAAATGCAATGAAAACTTTCATCAAAGGATTGGTTTTGGCAGCAGCTCTAACTTCTTCACACGTAAGCGCAGACAACAAAACACTCAACGTTTATGCATGGGGAGGATATCTTCCAGAAAAATCCCTCAAGCAGTTTGAGCAGCAGGAAGGGGTAACGATTAACTATTCGACCTTTGAAAATAACGAGTCAATGTATACCAAGCTCAAGTTGCTCAAAGGTGGCGGTTATGATGTGGTTTTTGCCTCAGCGTATTTCATTGAAAAAATGGGACGTGAAGGGTTACTAACCGAGCTGGATCATGCACAAATCCCGAACATGAAAGATGCCATGCCTTCACTACTCGGCCAAGCACACGATCCCAAAAATAGTTATTCCCTGCCCTATATTTGGGGGATCACTGGCCTCAGCTATAACGAAGCATTAGTACCAGAAGGTGTCTCTCGCTGGGCTGATTTGTGGGATAAGAAATATAGCCAACAAGTGATGTTGATTGACGATATTCGCGATGTCTTTGGTATGGCGCTGATCTTAAATGGCTTCAGTATTAATACAAAAAATGAAAAAGAGATTGAAAAAGCCTACCAATCATTGGTCGCGTTAAAAGATAATGTACTGTTGTATAACTCTGATGCGCCACATGTGCCTTATGTCTCAGGTGAAGCAGCGTTAGGGATGCAATGGAACGGGAATGCTTACCAAGGCCAAGTTGAGATGCCAGAGCTAAAATTTGTAATGCCGGAAGAAGGCGCAGTCTTGTGGATGGATAACTTTACTATTCCATCAGGAAGCAACAACAAAGCGTTGGCGCATAAATTCATCAACTTCATGTATCAAGCAGAGAACCAAGCTGAGATTGTGAATAGCTTAGGTTATGCATCGGCAACAAAAAGCGGCCGAGCGTTGCTTCCAGCAGAACTTCGCGACAATCCAACGATTTTTCCAGCCGATGAAGATATGGCTAAAGGGGAATTCATTAATGATGTTGGGCCTGAAGCGCTCGCTATCTACGAAAAATACTGGCAGCGTTTAAGAAATCAATAGATTCGAACTGAATAGACTTAGTTACTAAAAAACCCGCCGTGGCGGGTTTTTATTCTTTACATGATGGATGCTTAATCAAGCTTAGATTGGATAAAATCTAATATTTCTTGCACCGTAGCATCATCCACCTTTTTCAAATTAAGCGCTAAATTACTGCCTTTACGACTGTAACTTACGCGGCCTTTGATCAGATCAATTTTTACATGCTCAGTGCGCTTAGGTGGCAACAACTCTTGTATCCAAGACTCTATTGTCTCTGTGACTTCTTTCGTCAATCGGGCAACACCTTGTACGCTACTACGCTGCCAAACAAATCCATCTTCAGATTGACACTTTTCCAACAAATTTGCTTGTTGCTTTGCATCGAGTTCATTAAATTGTTTATGCAATTTAACTATGGTTGGACGACCTAATTCAACCACATTTGGATAAGCTTGCAATAGCTCAAGTGGCAAAGCCGCTGCTTTTAGAGCACCACTTACTAGGGCCTCACTGCATTGAAATATCTTGGCTAAAGCTTTTTGGTCTTCCGCTTCACCGTTATCCAGCTTCGCTTGCATCTCTTTACCCTTCTCATAAAGAGAAAGCGGCTTGTGCGCGTTTGCCACATCCGAAAGAAACTTCGCATGTTCCGAGTTTATGTCTTCAGCAACATAAACCAAAAATTCTTTACCCGCCAAGATACAAGACATTCGACGACGGCTGCCATCAAGGACTTCAATTTTGCCCCCAGCGGTTTTACGACCAACCGCAGGATATTGCTGACCACGCTCGCGTAATGTACTCAATACATCAGATAGAGCATGCTCATTCAGAAAAGCTTGTTCACGCGCATTCTGCGTAAAAACAATCGTCTTTTCCGCTACTTGATCTGCGGGAATCCTGACCAGTTCGAAAGTGACTAACTCTTCTCCCGCAACCGCCAATTCGATGATTTGCGCTTGTTCTTTCGCTGCCGTTTGGGCTTCTTGCGGGGTGGTTGCACGTCGCTTATTCGCTTTACCAAACAGTTTCGCATTTAGTTCAGACGTTTTAATTGCCATGTTTTACTTACCCCTGATTTAGTGATGACCAATGACTGTGAAGCACTCGCTCAAGCTCCAGTGCACTTTTTTGCACAGCGTCTTGCGCAGTCGCTAGCGTCTTTTTACCACCTTCAAAATCGCTGGTGGTGAGATCAAAAACGGTGCTGTAGGTGTCAGCACAGGTTTCAAATGCTCGGCTACGCGGAATCGTCGCCATCATGACTTGATCACCCAACAGGTAATTCATTTCCGTTAATACCGAGACTTGCTTTTTATTATCATCTTCAAACATCGTCGGCATCAAACGTACAAATTCTAACCCTTTCCAATCTTCTGGAAACATTTCATAAACCGTAGGAAGGTGTTGAAAGAAATTGACGGTTGACGCCCAATCTAATCGCTTAGCCGCGCACGGGATCAGTAATGCATTGGAAGCATACATTGCATTCCATACCAATGGATCAACGTGTGGGCCAGTATCAATCATAATGATGTCAAAATCATCGCCAATCTTATCGATAAGTTTCTCTTTCAGCAGTCGAACAATATCAAGCGATTGGTTTTGCGAAAGATACTGCCACGCTTCTGCGTTAAACATTGCATCTTCAGGAAATGCAGAGATGGTTTTTAAATTGGGATATTGGGTTGGCAACATCACGTTCTTATGTAAGAACGCCTTGTCCACTTTAGTGTCTTCAGGCACGTTGTCTAACATAATATCAACGGCAGAATAGATATTACTGTGCTCTGATAAACTTATTTGCGGGTTGAGAAATAACCGTAATGAACCTTGCGGATCTAAGTCAATCAAGCAGATACGGTAACGCTGATCCAAATTCAGGGCGAGGCACGCGGCTAGATGGACAGCCGTCATTGATTTACCTGTCCCCCCCTTTTGGTTCTGAACATTGATGACCCAAGGCTTATGATCACCATGCTTTTTCCTTTGGTGGAACTTAGGCACACCAGCGGCATCCATGAGCATGTGGGCTTCCGCTAAAGAAATTGAATAGTGATTTGCATTGTTTTTAGTAAATTGATGGCCAGCTTGTTCCATTTTGGAAATGGCATCATCTAGCTTACGGCGTGTTAAGCCTGAACGAGTTTCCATTAGCGCTTTTGACATCGCTGGGAAATGGTCATCACTACGTTCTTCTAAAACAATTTCAATTCGGTCAGCTTGCACCTGTTGAGTTTGCTCGGCGAGCTGGTAGAGATTCGCTATGGTTTGTTCTCTTTTCATTGCCAAATTCCATAATAAGTACCTAACGCAGATTGTACAGCAAACAATTTAATACTCAACAAAAAGGTGAACATTCACTTTTAGATTAATGTCACAATAAATAGAAAAACATATCGGAATTTAATGAATTGACCTCATTATGGTCATCATTTTTCCTTAAATAATGGACAACTTAGTCCATTATTTATTTGAACATTAAAAATATTACAACGTAACTTATTTACATTGTAAATGAGCTTAAAATACCCGGAACGATTAGAGAAGCAGCATAATTTACGGTATGTGTCATTTGGAATGATGTTCCCCCTGCAGATCAATTAAATAATCGCAGAACATGAATAATAATAACTAGAGCGACAGGGCAGGGGAAACTTATCCTTTTCGTCAGGGTACCAGGACGCATGATCAAGGCTAACATGATGATCATGCGTCCGAAGAGATCCCTCGCCACAGGAACAATGATCAAGAGGAATTAGCGCCTTCCTTATCAGCAAATAATCAGAAAACAAATGGATCTTCATCGGATCAATGATCAAGTGTGATTTAAGCTCGGAAGCATGTAAAAATAGCGCATAATTACGGGTGATTGCAGATGGAGTAGGGGCTGAGCAAGATACCTAGTACATAACAAGTAAAATTTAAAACACACCAAATAACAAAACCTTCTTCAATACGCTCTTGATCATGCTTTCGACACACTCTCACTCCTTATAATAGAAGCTGTTAAAAGAGTTATTTGTCATTTCAATTCGTGTTTATGCCAAAATCGACTTTGAAAGAACATTTAATGCACTTCCTTGATCATCTTTCCAAAGAAAAACCAAGCCCATATTCTTCATCTAGCTCAAATAAAATAATCACTTCAACTCATCATGTGGATAAGTTGTGCATGAGCCATGATCATGCTTTAAGAAAGTGTTTGATCATTGATTCATTCGTCTGATGATCATCGTTCGGAATGTGATTGATCATGCTTTCTTCTCTACAATGATCATGTTTTCAGTTTTCTATGATCATGCTTCTGAAGGGGATTTTTTTTTATCTCTATAAAACAATCAATTAGGCTGCTCATTAAGGCCTGATCATTAGATCATATAAGCAATATAATCAGAATAATCAAAAAGATCAGTTATTTAAAAGCAATAAGTTTTTCTTTATTTATGATCTCTTTTTCTTTATTCTATTGGAACTATAGCGATATTACGGCTAGTGTGATACGGATCTAATAATGAACGCAGACGAAAAAATATTGATCAAAGCACCAAGGAGCCACAAAGATGGGCATCTTTTTGAAGTTTCAGAAACTGCTGTTGATTGGGTTGATCAATACCAACATTTTAAAGGTGTTACCAAAAGTATCGTTGAACTTCTTAACCTGATCTCATTAAGAGGTTTCCGCAGCCAAGATGGGTTAGTCTCAACAACAGAGTTAATTGAAGCAACCGATGGCCAATTGACCAGAGCGGCTATTCAGCAACGGCTGCGTGCTGCAGTAAGTATTGGTTTATTTAAACAGATCCCGGTGAGATTTGAAGAAGGTTTAGCTGGCAAGACAATGCTGCATAAATTTGTTAACCCAAATAAGCTCATCTCTGTGCTTGGTTCAACCAGTCTGGTAACTGAATCAGTAAAACAGACAGAAAAACGCAAGCGTTCAAAAGCGCTGGCTCAAACTCAGGTCAATAAGCGTTTGTTGACAGAGCATGGGCTAAATATTCCACCAGCGATGAAAGACGAAGCGGATCAGTTTGTGGTTTCACCCACCAATTGGGCTGGGATCATTGATCAAGCATTAGCTCCACCGAGAACTCGTAAAAGCTACCAGAAATCAATGGTGTCGATTTCTGGTACCCGTGCGATCATTGAAACTCGTTCTTCTAAAAATATCATGACAGTTGATGATCTAATGACACTGTTTGCACTGTTCACCTTAACGGTGCAATACCACGATCATCACCAAGAAGATTACCAACTTAATACCAAACACACACCGAATAAAACCCCATTGTATATTACTGACATTTTGTCGCTTCGCGGTAAAAAAGATAGTGGCCCAGCAAGAGATTCTATTCGCGATAGTATTGATCGGATTGAATTTACAGACTTCCAACTGCATGAGTTAACAGGCCGTTGGCTGAGTGAAAACATGCCAGAAGGATTTAAGAGTGATCGTTTTCGGTTCCTAGCAAGAACGATCACCGCTTCTGAAGAAGCGCCAACGGAAGGCGCTGATGGTGAAATTAGGATCAAACCTAATTTGTACATTTTGGTGTGGGAGCCTTCATTCTACGAAGAGTTACTCACTCGCGATTACTTTTTCTTGTTTCCACCAGAGATCCTAAAGCAACATACGTTGGTCTTCCAACTCTACTCCTATTTCCGCAGTCGCATGTCGCGTCGCCATACCGACAGCATGCTACTGAGTGAATTGAACCAAAAGTTGGCCCGTAATATCGAATGGCGTCGTTTTTCGATGGATCTTGTCCGTGAGCTAAAACGATTATCGGAAGGAAAGGGCAGCGATTCGTTATTTGTCGTGAATCTTTGGGGCTATCATTTGACGGTCACCACACTGGTGGATAAAGAAAAAGTGATGGATTACCAAGTCGACATTAAGTGCGATGTGGAAGAAGTCCTGCGCTACTCGCGCGCTCGTACCACCAATGCAGGCAAACGCAACATGGCTCCAACGTTACCTAACCCACTGCGCAATGAGATGGTTTCTAAGCAAAAACTAGAAGAGCTTTCTGAGATCATTGATGGTGAATTTGAACCGATTCAACGTAAAGCACCGTCTCCAAAGGGTAAGCTGGGACGAAGAGTCAAGCAGCGCAAACACCTAGTAGAGATCAATGCCGATGAAATTACGATTACCTTATCTAAATATACCTCTCCAGAGGCCCTAGAACGCAGTATAACGGCGTTATCAGCAATGACTGGACACCCACCATCCTCTATCAAGGAAGAGTGTACAGAGCTGATTGATAAGCTGGATTGGCTAAGGGTTGGAAATGAGGCGATCTCTTATGAGACGTTAAGTAAATTGATCGAGCTCTATAACACGAAAAACGAGAATAAACATTTATCGATCGAACGTTTGATCTCGGGTCTCGCAGTACGTCGCAAAGTGTGTAAGCAAGTGTACGAGGGGCATTTAGATGAATCCGTATTCCGGGCACTTGATGAAGTCGCTATTGGTATTTAAAAGGTATTTAAAACCAATTTACAACACAACCTTGACATGTAGCTGACATTTTGTTTTAGAAGGTTCGTTATTATAGAAAACGAATAGACAACCTTTTGTCCTATCTGATGAATTAATAGATTGGCTCATATATGTTTTTAGCGAGTTATATAACTCGCTATTTTTTTATCTGTTGATCCCTGCAATCAATTAATACCCTCGCTTTATACCTTGATCATCGTTCCACGCGTAATATGCAAGAAATCGAACATGAGCATCAATTAAACTTTGGGATAAGGCCTCATCAACGTGCTGTTGGTTGAGATGCTCCAAACTCAGTACCATCAACTGCTGCATCCGTTTTATACACCAAGCTTTTAACTCAAGTTCACTACCCGGCTCCGACACACAACGCTGAAAACGAGCGTAAGCAAGCTGCAGATATTGGAAGGCAAGCTCACCGTCAATAAGCTTGTAGTACTCATATTGGCGCAGGCAAGCATCAAGCCAACAAGCAATTGCTTTACTTTGATCATCACTCAGATCCGGCCCCCAGATCTCTTGTGGAGCATTAAGGATCAGAGGTTGTAATTGAGCCACCTGGTCATAGCGCTTGTTCAGATGCCATTGATGGATCTCAGTTAACCAGTCGTGAAGCTTACACATCGCGTCTTACCTACAACTTTAAATGCATTAACTACAGTCTGGTGTATTTCAAGCTTATTTGCCAAACAGAAATGGGGAACCATGAGCTAAAAATCAGCACATTGAAAGAGCGTGGGGTAGGGGGGCTGCGACAGTACGCAACAGAATAAAATGAGCGCTAAAACGCTTGAATTCATGTATGCAATATTTAAATCTAGCCTCGTCTAGCAAGGTTGGCAAAGTAATATTAATAGTTTTAAAAATAAGGTTTCTAAACCATCGCCAAAATCACAATATGGACGAAATATGCTTAACAAATCAAATGTCGTTTGCTACAGATTACATGTCCCTTACGTGGTTTGTTCGGAGGTAACAATGTCCATAAATTCTATTGACCATGACGAAATGACTGATATTGCAAATAAGTGGGACTTCACGGAAGAAGTAGAAACTCAAAAACCAGTTAAAAACCTTAAATCAGCCGAAGCTCGCCGTCGTATTGAAGCATTAAGAGAGGTTCGAGAAAGTGGTTTAACCATTGAAGAAGCGAAGGAGCTAGGCATACTTCACTGACGAGTTCTCACCATTAATCCCCTAAGGGTGGCGCATAGTCACCCTTTATATTTTCCAATTTTCTTGATTTCATACCGATAAATTGCACATTTATGCTCTTAATTTTCCTATGTCCTATGCTATATTTCGTGCCACGTATTTACCGATCTAGGCTAACTCATGTCCTTCAACCTATCTTTACTTGCCGCTGAAGAGAAAAACAAAGTAGAGCTCGATAAACAAGCTTCCTTTCTTGTTTGGAAACTCAAGCAAGGAAAAGCAGGGCCTGAAGCGATCACTCAGCAGCAGTCTAAAATTGCCAGTGAGGCCGAAAAAGAGTGGTTTTTACAATCGGTGAACAAATACAAAAGAGTGATGGGTGTTGCGTAGCATTCATGTCTTTGCTAAGTGGAAAATTGAAATGATCCCACTTTTTGCTAAAATCCCTCGCGTTAAATTGAATTAGAGAGATCATCCCTATGGGAAGAAGTTTTGAAGTGCGCAAAGCCTCAATGGCGAAAACTCAAGGCGCAAAAATTAAAGTCTATTCCAAATACGGTAAAGAAATTTACATGTGTGCGAAAAATGGTGGTTCGGACCCAGACATGAACTTGTCTTTGCGCCACCTGATCACAAAAGCGAAGAAAGACCAAGTTCCAGGCCACGTTATTGATAAAGCTCTAGATAAAGCCAGTGGTGGTGGTGGTGAAGACTACCAACCTGCTCGTTACGAAGGTTTTGGCCCTGGCGGCGCAAGTGTTATCGTTGACTGCTTAACAGATAACGGCAACCGTACGTTCCAAGATGTGCGTCAATGCTTTGTTAAAACGGGTGCGAAAATTGGTACTCCAGGTACCGTATCACACATGTTTGATCACCAAGCGGTATTTCAGTTCAAAGGGGATGATGAAGATTCTATCCTTGAAGCACTGATGATGGATGATGTCGATGTGACGGATGTTGAACTGGAAGATGGTGTGATCACTGTATTTGCACCTAACACTGAATTCTTCAAAGTGAAAACATCGCTAAATAATCAGTTCCCTGATTTGACTATCGATGTGGAAGAAATCACGTTCGTTCCACAAACACACACACCGGTCACGGGCGAAGAGGCGGAGAAATTCCAGAAATTCCTCGACATGCTAGATGACTGTGATGATGTTCAGCAGGTTTACCATAACGCTGAGCTGTAATAGAGCGAATTAATGAGAAGCCGAGTGATTGACTCGGCTTTTTTTTATCTGTGCATTGCTAACCGTGGTCTTATTCATAGAGAATGACGCAAGGATACATACAGCCCACACTCAGTTACGTGTGTTCGTCCGTTTGGGCTGCTGGGTAATAATAAAAGGAGAAGTTAATGAAAGTCAGTTTTATTGGATTAGGGGTTATGGGATACCCTATGGCTGGGCATCTAAAAAATGCAGGGTTTGATGTTAGCGTCTACAACCGCACTCAAGCTAAAGCGCAGCAGTGGGCGCAGCAGTATCATGGGCATGCAGCGCAAACAGTCGCAGAGTGCGTGCAAGATGCCGATGTGGTTTTAACCTGCGTTGGCAATGATGATGATGTCCGTAGCATGACGACCAGTGACGGCGGCGCGATAAGGGCGATGAAACGCGGCGCAATTTTGGTTGATCACACCACCACATCGGCACTGTTAGCCGAAGAGCTGGCGTCTGCGGCTCATAAAGCGGGCATTCGCTTTATGGATGCTCCTGTTTCTGGTGGCCAAGCAGGGGCTGAAAATGGTGTGCTAACCATTATGTGTGGTGGAGATGCCGAACTGTTTGAGCAGCTGCAACCCGTATTTCATGCTTATGGCAAGTCATCGGTGCTGATGGGGAAAGCAGGGCAAGGACAACGCGCAAAAATGGTCAATCAAATTTGCATTGCTGGCGTATTAAATGGCCTGTCGGAAGGATTGATCTTAGCGGAAAAGTCAGGGTTAGATATTGGCGTTTTGGTTGATTGTTTGAAAAATGGAGCCGCAGGTTCATGGCAGATGGAAAACCGCGCTGTGAACATGTCAATAGGTAAATTTGATTACGGTTTTGCCATTGATTGGATGATCAAAGACTTGGGCTTTTGTTTGGATGAAGCGCAACGAAACGATCTAAAATTGCCGATGACAGAAAAAACTTATCATGCTTACCAAGCCTTGTCTGAGCAAGGTGAGGGAAGAATGGATACTTCTATCCTTATCAAAGCCGTTAATTCATAAATATCACAGCTCAGAGATAGACTCAATTGGCCCTATTTAGGGCCATTTACACTGTAAACCTATAAATCGATTCCTATTTATCTTCTGGCCCCGCATACCTACAGTGTCTATCTGTGTGCCTCTTTTTGAAAAATAATTGTATAAAACCATGATCGCCTACCTATTAGGGAGGACAAATGTCCTTCATTTTTGTTTGCTGTGCGTGACAGTGCTGGATAAATCGTCAGCTAATTACATTTACTGAAAAATCTTAAAATTTGGTTTTTAGTTTCAATAAACTAACATAAAACCAGTTTAATGTGCTGTTAATTTGGTGTTTCCATGGTTTTCAATCCAAGCTAAGCCCCTTGATTATAGTGATTATGACCAAGGTCTCAAAATGATCATAATGATTAATAGGAGTAGGATTCGCGATATTATTATTTTTATACAAGTGAAAAAGCAGTGAAAGACACTAAGGAAATGGCTCATTTTAGTCATGTTCAGATTTCCAATTGGACTAAACACGACACCTATTGGCTACTCAGTTTATTTGGTACGGCCGTTGGGGCTGGCATTCTATTTTTGCCAATCAACATTGGGTTAGGTGGTTTCTGGCCATTAGTGTTAATGGTCTTACTCGCTTTTCCGATGACTTATCTCTCTCATCGTGGTCTTGCTCGTTTTGTTCTCTCATCGCGCCGTCCTAATGCCGATTTTACCGACGTTGTTGAAGAACACTTTGGCCAAAGGGCTGGTCGCTTGATCTCTTTGCTGTATTTCCTCTCTATTTTCCCAATCTTACTGATTTACGGTGTCGGTCTAACTAACACGGTTGATAGCTTTTTGGTTAATCAAGCGCAGATGGTCGCTCCCCCTCGGGTGCTGCTTTCTGGTGGCTTAGTCTTTGCGTTAATTGCCATTATGCTGGGTGGCGAGAAGATCATGTTGCGCGCTTTTGCTGTTATGGTTTATCCATTGGCGGCTATTTTATTATTTCTCTCGCTCTATTTGATCCCGTATTGGTCAGTGCCGTCATTAGCATTGCCGCAAACGAGTGATTTCTTACACACAGTGTGGCTAGCCATTCCTGTCGTGGTGTTTTCTTTTAGCCATGCAGCGGCGATCTCAAGTTTTGCCAATGTTCAACGTCGTCATTATGGCGCGCTAGCGGATAAAAAATCAGAGCAGATTCTGCGTTACACCAGCCTTGTATTAATTCTGTTTGTCTTGCTGTTCGTATTTTCTTGCGTATTGGCTTTATCACCAGAAGCATTGCAAGAAGCAAAAGTGCAAAATATTTCAGTGCTGACTTACCTTGCCAATGTCACAGATAATCCCTTTATCGCCACTCTAGGCCCTTTAGTGGCGTTTATTGCCATTACCTCTTCCTTTTTAGGGCATTTCCTTGGTGCGCGAGAAAGCCTGACTGGATTGCTGTGTAAAAATTTTGGCCTGTCATTGCGTGTTGCTGGGCGACTCACCATTGCGATTTTGTTTGTCACGATTTGGATTGTCGCGATACTCAACCCCAGCATTCTGGGAATGATGGAAGCGTTTTCAGGCCCCGTGATCGCTATGATTCTGTTTATTATGCCGATGATTGCTGTATTCAAAGTGCCATCGCTGGCGAAGTATCAACAGCAGGTGAGTACACCCTTTGTCATGGTAATAGGTTTATTGGCGGTATCGGCATTGCTTTATAACTTGCTCAATTAAATCAGCCATTGGCTCCGTCACTGGAGCCAAATCAATTACTTGATTTGAGCTTTTGTTATTTGAGGTTGTGCATTATTGAGCGTTGATGCTACCTCCAGAATATCTTGCCACTCATTGTAAGCTGATTGGTACCAAACTTGCTCCAGAATGACCGCTTGTGAATCTTGTGCTTTGGTAAGGTTAGAAACGACGTTGTTGGTTTCATTGTATAAACTGAGCACCGTGGTTTGTAGTGTATCTAAGGATCGGCTGATCGCCGCACAATCGTTGTTAACTTGATCGACACTTAGCAATAGGGCATTGAGAGACGCGATTTGTTGTTGATCTTGAGAGAGCGTTTGTTGATCGTGGTTGATGGTATTTAAAGATGATTGGATATCGCTTTGCAGGCTAGATATTTCACTTTGTGCTTCTACAATAGAGCTAACACCAAACCCTGCCAATATCAAAGAACCTCCCAGTGTAAACGGAGCAAGCACCACGCCAAAAATCGTTTCAAATATCCCTTTCTTACGCTGCGATTGAGCATTCGCAATGGCGGTTTTAAATGCTGCTATCTGTTGTTTCATTAGATCAATTTGGGCGTTGGTGGCGATAATTTCTGCTTGGATGGAAACTTCTTCTTGCTGGATCTGTGCAATAGTTTGTTGCAATGTGTTATGAGCATCTTCCACTTGGCGAGCCCAAGCATTCAATCCCTCATCATAACGTTTTATATTTGATGTAAGACTTTGAATCGGATTTTGTAATGTTAAGATTAATGAAGTGAGCTGCTGTAGTTGGGCGGTATCAAAACGGGTTTCTAGTGCTTTGAATAACGTTAAAATTTGAACATTAGAATCTTTGAATGTATTCGCAATGGAAAGAACACTGTCCATAATGTCATTTGAAAAATATAAATTACCACTCAAACGCCATTGCCGTACCAGTTTTTGCACCGCATTTAAATTTTGTTCTACCTGAGCATACCAATGTTCTGCATTGCCTTGATCAATATAAGTTTCAACAACGCCTTGGCATGCAGAATTTAGTAACACCATAGCGCTAATAGATGCAGGAATGTCGGTTTGAAGTTGCTCGCTGGCTGATTGATTCATGATGATCCTCGAAAAAGAATAAAAGGGGGCATAACCCCCTTAGTAATGTTTAAGCTGCTTGTTTTACTGCAGGTGCTAACTCTTTCGTTTCGATAGCTATTTTTGCGCTAGCTAGCTGTTTAGCAAGTTCAACCGCATCATCCCATTCGTTTTTCGCTGCGTCAGACATCACTTTTTCCATAATAATGCTCTGCATGGATGCACCATTATTAAGCTTGGTTACTACATCATCTAACTCGTTACCAAAGACTGTCCACGTCGTTTCAAAATCAGATAATACTGATGTCGATGTTTCAATCGCTGAAACGACGGCGCTACTGGCATTGGAAAGCCCCTGTAAAGCGATAATCTGTTGTTGATCTTCAGCTTTTTGCTTTTGTTCTTGCGCGATGCTGTCGTAGTCATCATCAATTTGATTTTGTAATACGCCCCACGTAACGCCACCAGCAATAATCGATGCCGCGCCGACGGCTGCGATACCGCCGGAGACTACAGCTGCGGTGCCAGCGGTTGCGACGGTAAGCGCAACGCCTGCGACGAGCATAAAGATGCCAACACCAACCGCAACTTGTGCATAGACTAGATCTTTATTCAGTTTCTCAATGGCTGCACGATTGTTGTCTATTGCGTTATTCATACTTTCAATATCTGTTTGTAAATCGATAATTGTTTTTTGAATATTGGTCGCACCATTGACTAAGTCATCATGTGCTGCTTGCATTTTCACCCCCCAATCAGAGAGTTCCTTATTCATCCCTTTGACTGTGGCTTCGATACCGCTGACTTGAGAAGATAGGGCGGTCATAATCTGTGAAGCTTGCTGAACCGTTGTATTGTCTTTGCCACTTGCTGTTGGATCCGCTTTATATAACTCATGAATGGCATCGATTGATGCTTGGAAAGTGGCGTCAAAATTAATTACGCTGGAGGGAATCGATGCTGATACTTGTGGTCCCAAATCATCAATCCATTGCTTAGCAACCAATTTTGCTGAGTCTAATTTTTTACTCAGGTCATCAAACCAATCTGGTTTTACCGTAGGTGGCGTAAATTGTGTGTTTAAAATGGCATGGCACTGCGCTGTGATGACTGTGGTTGCCAAAAATGCAGATTGAGTGGTTTGCTGTGTTGGGTTCAACTGAGTAACTTGTTGTGACATTGTGTATCTCCTTTACTGTTCTTGAATGGTGTTATTTAGCGTGTTGACTAAAACGGGTTTTCCAATGTTTGGCGGTAAACTAATGAGTTGCACAAATTCTGAAATAGTTTTCCATGAGGCTGAAGCAATCTTGATGGTTTGCAAATCAGTCAATAGGGCAGGGTCTGAACCGCTTTGTAAGGCGTTGATCAGTTCGTTTACCTTGTCTAATTCGTCTTGCCATAACAATGAAAGTGCTGGCAAGTTATCATCAATCTTTAGGAATTCTTCGCTCATGTTGCTGAGGGTTTGAATAATGGCTTTAGTAATGGCAGCCGCTTGTGCTTCTTCACTGGCTAGTGTTTGTAATTGAGTGAGTTTGTCTAAATCTTGTTGTACCTCTTTCGCGCTCGATATTGTGCTGTATGCACTGTAACCAACCGTGAATAGCGCACCAGCAAAGGAAAGGAATGGCACAGACGTCGTTGCTCCCATTACGACACCGTAGGAAATAGTGACCATACTTTGTATGTAAGCTTTTCCTGCTCTTAATTGGGCCGCCGTGACATTGGCTCCTAAACTGGCAATGGATTGCGATAGAGAGCCTATCTCTGTTGCAATGCGTACCATTGCTTGTTCTTCGCTCGCAAGTTCATTCCAGCCATCTTGAATGCTGGATGCGAGCAGCTCCTCTGCATTTTTCGCTTGGCTGTAAGATTTCGTGAAAACTTGCTGAGCTTCATTTGTTAACGTGATATTTTGCTTTAACGTTTTTTGCAATAATTGTAAGCATTCAATCCATTGCTTCGTACTTGTTATCGCCTTACTGTTTTGTGCGCAGGCATCGAACGTGGTCTGATAATTAATAAACGATGTAATAATTTGCGCAAAAATTTTAGGCTTTTGCTGCATAAACTCATTCATTACCGCTCTTAAGATCTCAGTCCTGCTTCGAACTTCTACGAGCCAGTTTGGATCTTTTGCTACATGGCCAATAAAGAGAGAGTTGCACGTTGCATCGTAGTTACTAATACCTAAAAAATCAGTATATACGTCGGTCAGCATATTTAATGCGGTATCAACATTTGGGCTTAACATGAGTTCGCCCTCTACAGTGAAATAACGAGGAAAGGATCAAACGTTAATCTTGCACCATCAATAGACAAGGTCGCATTGTATTGTTGTGTGCTGGCTTGTCCTTGCGCTTCAACTCGGCCTTCCCAGAATTCATCACCGCTTAGTCCTTGTTTAGTGGGTATACAAACTCTGTCATTTATCATTTGCCCATTAAACTCGACAATATCAACTTCATTGTCTGGTGAAATAGCGACAACTCGCCAGCATAATAATTGGCCGTCTTTACAGGCTGTTTTTAACTCAGCTTGGCCTTCATTACCCGAGCCCATATATTTATTTGTATCAATGAGATAAATGTTACTTTGCAGATCTCGACTTGCCAGCGCTGCTGCTGCATCTACGACCATGAGTATTTCTACTTTTTTCATACAATGTTCCTTATTTAGATGGAGTTATTGAACTTCGAGATAAGGTGAAAAATTCATTGTTATTCCGTTTATTGAAAGAGAAATGGTATATAGATAACGCCCAGTATCCCCGCGAGTCTGAACTCTGCCTTCCCACGCGTCATTAACAGGGCTTGGTAAGCAAGCTTTTTGATCAATCATGTCACCAGAGAATCCCGTTATATTGACTTCGTCATCTGGCGAAATGGCGCAGCTACGCCAGCAAATAAACTGACCATCTTGAGATACCGTGTGGAGTTGGCACGTTCCTTCATCCCAAGAACCAAGCCATTGGTTACTATCAATTAAGTAAACGTTATCCATTAAGCTCGTGGTTGCTAATGCTCCGGCACAATCAACCACGATAAGTATTTCTATTTTTTTCATTCAATACCTACTGACGTTTATTTATGGATCCACAGAATATCACTGTACTGATTTAACCATTTCGAATGGTTTTTTGGGTTATATCTATTAAATCTTATTGATATTAGTGTTGATATTTACATGTTTATAATCTTTATGTGGATAAATATAGTTAGTGATTTCAGTTAATCAAGGTTGCATAACTAATATGTACATATCAGTATGTACATAAAATAATTTTATAATGATATTCATGGATAGATCTTAAGTTTAATTTCATTTTTGTTATTTATTAAGCACTTAATTTTCTGGCTTAATCATGTTTTTGTGTGAGATATTGAAAGGGATAATAAACGCTCATTTACTTGATGAAATTTTTATTTCAGGGTTAAATGATGATTTCAACAATGCTGGTTATTTTTACTAATAGTATTAAGTAACTTATCAACATTTATTGTTGATTGTTTTAGTGTAAGTAAAAATATATTTTTATTTTCACTTAACTTTTTAATAGGTAGGTAGTATGTCTGTGAGATAAATGAGGTCATCTACAATATTAATTATAGATAATTTCATTTTTGGCATTAACACTATGTTTAATCTAGCTAATAATATTGATTAAATTATTAGCTAGAATGACTTAACGCTAAGCGATGAGATCGTTTTTCCAGCTTTGAGCGATGAAATCAATGAATTGGCGAACCAATGGGGTTTGATAGCTACGAGAAAGATACACAGCCCATAGTGCGCTGCTTGGGCTGTGAAACTCTGGCAAAACGCGTACTAGTGTTCCTGAGGCGATAAAGACATTTGCAAGATCGCATGGTAGCCGTACGATGCCTTTGTGATGTAGGGCAGCACGGCATAAAATTTCCATATCATTAGCGCGGATGTTGCCATTCACGGTGACAGAGAGCTGTTCATTGTCTTTAACCACATCCCACTTGTTATTACTCATGTGCACAAAGCAGTTGTGCTGGGTTAAGTCATTGGGTGTATTGATAGGAGGGTGTTGGTTGAGATAGCTAGGGGAAGCGCATATGACGGTGCCGACGCTCATTAAACGGCGAGCGATGAGCGTATCATCCGGCTGTTGGGTAAAACGCAGGGCAATATCCACGCGTTCATCGACCAGTTGTGAAAGGCGATCTGAAGCGACAATGTCAATTAACACATTGGGGTGTCGTTGCGTGAAGTCTTCAACAACGGCCAATAACATGTTTTGAGCAAGGCCTATCGGCGCGGCAATGCGAATGGTACCGTTTAAGAGTTGTGACTGTTCCAACGCCCGTGTTTCAAGTTCGGCAGTTTGGTGCAAAATTTGTTCGCAACGGATTAAAGCCTCTTCACCGGCGGTGGTTAGGCTGACTTTGCGTGTCGTGCGGTGCAGTAACCTCTGCTTTAACCAATCCTCAACTTCTTGGACATGACGTGACACTTGTAATCGACTTAAGCTCAAGTTGTCTGCGGCTTTGGTAAAACTGGCAGTATTTGCCACTTCGATAAAACTGCGCATGGCGGTTAGTCTGTCCATGGTAGGCCTTTATTAGATACGAATATTGATACAATCTACATCATTTTTGGGTGTTTTTCCTCCTTCGTTTAACTACTAGACTACAATTGTTGTCGAGAAACAGAAACCGAATGAGGAAATAAATTATGAAAATTGCAGTATTAGGCGCATCAGGTTGGATTGGTAGTCACATTGTCAATGAAGCAAAAGCACGGGGCCACGAGGTGATCGCGCTAGTGCGTGATTCAAGTAAAGTCGATGCTGAAGGTGTTAGCGTTCAACTATTTGACTTACAACAGCCTTTGTCAAAAATTAGCGCTGCGTTAGCTGGTGTTGATGTCGTGATCGCTTCTATCGGCGGACGTGCAGCTGGCAACCACGATATTGTTGCAGCTACAGCGCAAAAACTGCTGTCAGATCTACCGCAAGTGGGTGTGGATCGCCTACTGTGGGTTGGTGGTGCGGGTTCATTGGAAGTCGCTCCCGGTATCAAATTGGTGACCGTAGAAGGTTTCCCTGAAGAGTACAAAGGGGAAGCATTAGCGCAAGGCGAAGCGTTGGATCTCTTCCGTGCGAGTACAAGCAAGGTTAATTGGACATTTGTTAGCCCGGCCGCTGAAATTTTTCCGGGCGAGAAGCAAGGTGCTTACCGTGTGGGTGGTGACACTCTATTGTCTGATGCTGAAGGCAACAGCAAAATCTCAGTCAGTGATTATGCCCTCGCGATGATCGATGAGTTAGAAAGTGCCGCTCACCCTCGTCAACGTATTGGTGTTGCTTACTGATACCAGACCGATAGATCCATTTGGCTATTCTCTTGATCGAAAATTGCTGATAACGTGAACGAAGTAATGCTCTCTATGGGCATTACTTTTCTTTGTTTCGCTTATAGGCATTTTAATGGAAATGTTCAGTAGTACGGCGCTTATCGCCATGTTTCTTATTTTCTTGGGTTCATTTGTGCAAACGGCGATTGGTTTTGGTTTAGCGATCGTCGCAGCGCCCTTGCTGTTCTTGATCTCCGCCGATTACGTTCCTGCCCCCATTTGTATCGTGGCGCTGTTTATTTCTATCTTGAACGCCTTAAAGCATCGCTCGAACATTGAGCTCGGCGGTTTAAAAATGGCGCTGATTGGTCGCGTTCCCGGTTCAATTGCGGGCGGTATCCTTCTGGTTTTAGTCTCGACGGATGTACTGGCGTTATGGCTTGGTTTATTGGTGTTATTTGCCGTGGCGGTTAGTTTATTGCCGTATCGCATCGAACCTACCCCGATAAAAATGGGTATTGCGGGTTTTTTCTCCGGTTTCTTTGGCACCAGTTCCGCGATTGGTGGGCCGCCGATGGCGTTGATCCTACAGCATCAAGAAGCGAATCAGTTGCGTGGCAATCTTTCGGCATTTTTTGTGTTTAGCTCGATCATCTCTTTGATTATTCAAATACCGGCAGGTTTTCTGACGTTACATCATTTATGGATAACGATTCCGCTTATCCCCTCAGCTTGGTTGGGTTATAAGTTGGCGATGATGACCACGCAATCACTACCCAAAGATAACATCCGTTTCGCTGCGTTGCTGCTTTGTACGATAAGCGGCGTTACGGCGGTATGGCATGGTTTAGCCTAGCGTTAATCTTCCGTTCAGGTCATGCAATGATACTGAAAGGGTTTATGGGTCTATTTTATACGGAGTAGCAGTGATGAGAACAATCGGCAATATTATTTGGTTTTTACTGGGCGGAGTGTTTATGGGGCTCGCTTGGTGGTTTTTTGGTCTCCTTGCCTTTATCAGCATTATTGGCATTCCATGGGGGCGTGCTTGCTTTGTTATCGGTAACTTTTCGTTTTTTCCTTTTGGGCAAGAGGCGATTTCCCGTGATGAATTGACCAATCAGCAAGATATTGGTACCAGCCCATTTGGCTTAATCGGCAATGTGATTTGGTTTGTTTTCGCTGGTTTTTGGTTAGCCGTTGGTCATATTTTATCGGCGGTGGCGTGTTTTATTACCATCATTGGCATCCCTTTCGCACTACAGCATTTGAAACTCGCGGTTATTTCTTTGGCTCCGATTGGTAAAACCATCGTCCCGAAAGAAGAGGCGGCGAGAGCTCGCTATTCTTCTTATCGTTAATATAGGTTTTGTTTTTTGCTCCTTTTCTCTCGTGTTTCTCTCTCAGTGACGAGAGGAAGGGGGCATCTTGCCAACGCGATTAATACGCTTTAATCCCAAACTCTCGCAGTTTTCTGGGCAGAATGTCATCTAACTGCGCAATGTCTTGCGGGTGAATATTAATCAGAGCAAAGCCGTGATCGTGGTAAATGGCTTGAGTTTGTAAGCGCGTTTTTTCGTCGGTTGCGCCACTATCTGAACCCCAATATTGTAAATATACTTTCCCGGTCGGAAGATAAAAATCGCACATTACGTCAGCTTCTATTGGCAACTGACGCTCATAAGCGTGGACGACGCCTGCCAAATAGAGCCAATTATCGATCAGTAATTCGCCGGTTGAGCGAACATAGTGGCCGTCTAAGGTGCGATGTTTTGCCTCAAATTTTTGGCGAAAGTGAGACAATGATTTATCGGTCGATTGGCTATGAGCATCTTGCCCTAAAAATTCGACGATGGATTGTTTCAAACGTTTATTGCGCGTCACCGTATCATGCCAAACAACAAATAATTGCTCAGAAGCTTTGTCTTCACGTTGCTGGGCGCCAGCTCTGAGCCCAGCCTCCGTTACTTGCCAGCCTTTTTCTGTTTTAGATATCCAGCCTAACTCACTCAATAGCTGATTTATTTTTTTTGGGTTGAGCCTGAAATGATTGCCAAGCTGAGTGGCACTTAACGTTTTCCCGCTGGTGGCTTGTGTGTCGACGAGCAAGTTTTCCGGCCAGACAATAAATTGGCTATATTGCGTGTGCTGGGCGTATTCGCCGCCAAATTTTGCTCCCAGTTCTGTTAATACCCACTTGTTGTCGAAGCGGTTAATGTACCCTGCTTTTTGGAGGTTACTGAATAGTTGTTTAGCATCTGTATTACGCAATTTAGCCAGTGCTGAGGTTGACAGTTTTTCTGCCATCATTATCTCCTTATTTCACGAGATCCATTCAATTCAACAGTCTGATATCTCTACCTTACTTGAATTTTGGGTAAATGACAGAGCGAGTGTGTGCGATGGTTTTTAAAATAGATAAAAGCTTAATTTTTGAGCTTAGGCGCGGGTAAACATGAGTGAGTAGAACTGGTCATTGCGTTAACGCGAGTTATTGGCTCGCGTTTTCTACTCCAGACGGTTTGGCTTCAACATTGCCTGTTTTTACCCATACGTTACTCAATTTATACATGGCGCAGACACTGCATGTGAGCACTTCTCCTTTGCCATGGATCACAAGCACGATATCTTCTCGTTTTTCTTTCGAATTATTGCGTAGCTGGATCGTCAGTTGATTACCATCCACGCTGTAAGCGCGAGACCAGTGCTGAGTTTCAGATTCAGCACGTACAACACCCTCTTCGAAAATCAATAAGTCATCATTGAACTGGTTGTCATAAGTCCCTTTGAACTCATAAGTTTCACGGTTTAACCAACGTTCAAGGTCATCTTGAAAACAGCCTTGCAAAGTGGCTGTAAGGACGAGAATACTGATTGATTTTGCCGTAGATCTTATCATGTTGCTGCAACCTCTGTTGTTGTTCGCTCAAGTTCTAATAAGCTCGCTTTACGGTTTAAGCCCCCCGCATAGCCAGTGAGTTTACCACTTTTTCCGATCACTCTATGGCAAGGAACGATGATCGAAATTGGATTTCTACCATTGGCCAAGCCGACAGCCCTTACGGCTTTGGGGTTACCGATCGCCTCTGCAATCTGTTGGTAGTTCCAAGTTTCGCCATAAGGTATCTTGCATAATGCTTGCCACACAGATTGTTGGAACTCGGTGCCTTTTGCCGCTAAAGGTAAAGTAAATATAGTCCGTTTCCCGGAAAAGTACTCATCTAACTGTTTGATAGTATTGATGAGTATAGTGCAGTGTTCGGATTTTACCCCTAACTCTGTTGGCATGGTGGTTTCGGTTTCAAACCAAGCCCCCAATAAACCTTGCTCGCAGGCTTGCAATGTCATGATTCCTAAGGGGCTGTGATAGTGGGTGAAGCGATTCATATTAGTAATTCCAACAGTGAAAGGTGGCGTAACTTCCCCAAGGTGAAACCTTGTCTGCGTTCAGCTCAGGAAAATGGCTTAAGGCCTTCTTAACCACCAAATCAGTGTCTAGAAAGCAATCTGAATCGGACTGACCTCTTAACCTAGCGTAGTTTACGGTCCACGGCCCAATACCTTTTAGTGAAAGCCAAGCATCCACATCGGCTTCAGGGTGTTGGCACATGAATTGAGCAAAGCGTGTTAAGGTCTCTTTTCGGCTGTGTGGCATCTTTAAAAAGTGCAAATCAAGCTGTGCGATTTGTTCCGGACTTGGAAAGTAACTGCTCGTATTTTGAGCTGGGTTTACCGCATCGACTAACAGGTTGAGCTGGCCAATGGCTGCTTTTATCGAAACTTGTTGACCTAAAATAGCTCTGACTCCCGCCTCCCAACAATTCCAAACGCCGGGAATGCGGATTCCTGAACGAGTGACTAAACCCGGAGCGCAGTCTTCCAAATAGGCCTCGATGTGGCTGATGTCGGCTTCGAGGTCAAATAGGCGGCGTAGTTTTGCCACCAAGTAACGCAGTTTGGTGATGTCTTGCAACTCGAATTCAACCTCTAAATGAGTCTCAGAGGTTAAGCTGGCACGAAACCAGCCAGTCGTATTGTGTATGTTGAAGGTGCGTTGATAATGATTGTTACTGACCTGTTCAATGGCGTTTACTGCACGTAATCGATAGAAATCTAGCATATGTTGCCAATCGAAAGGGCCGCGAAAAGAGAGTGTTAATAGGTTTTTTGTCATCAATGCAGTTTTAGATTGCCGCACTTGGCTGGGGGTCAGTTGCAACGTTTTGATAAACGCATCGTTAAAGCGGCGGGTACTGTTGAACCCACAAGCGAATCCTATATCGGTAATGGACAGAGCACTGGAATGCAACAACTGCTTAGCAAACATCAACTGATGGTACTGAGCATATTGTTTCGGTGACACTCCTAAATGAGTTTGAAACAGTTGTCGTAGGTAGCGGTCACTGATCCCCAAACGTTCGGCAAATTGAGCCAGATTGCTCGATTGTAATTCACCTTGCTCAATAAGCTTGATTGCACGCAAGAAGGTGGTTTCAACTCCTTTCCATGCCCAAGAATGAGGTGCACTGTCTGGGCGGCAACGTAGGCATGGCCGATAACCCGCTTGTAGAGCCAGTGCGGAGTTGGCGAAGTATTCAACATTCTTTTCTTTTGGCAGGGTTGCCGGACATATTGGGCGACAAAAGATGTTGGTTGTTTTGACGGCAACGAAAAATCGTCCATCAAATCGCGGATCACGGCTAGTGCGAGCCTGTTGGCATTGTTCCTTATCGAGTTCCATCCATGGTGTCATTTGGTATAACGAGCCTTATGCAGTTTTTATAAGCTAAGTGTATGCATGAATTCTGTCGATACTAGCCATTTTCGGAACTGAATGGATTTTCCTGCGGTTTCTCTTGAAAAAGGATATTCATAACGCTGTATTCAATACCCGCTACAGCGTTATGAATTTGTTGGGTCAGTCGAGAATGACCTCGCCCGCTTGTTGTAATGAGTAAGCACTACTAGGGTTGATGTTTTTGACTAACTTTTCCACTTGCATAATGGCTTCTATCGATGAGCTGTTTTTTCGGTAGCTGAGGAAGATGGGACGCTGCCAATCTTCCACATTGTCAATTCGATACAATTGGCCAGAGTGGATAAAAGGTTCAACAAGTGAAGTAGGAAGGTAAGCGCTTCCCCCTTTTTCTAAAATGAAATCAAGTGCGATACGAGCGGTCGAGGTGCGTAAATAGGGGGTTGGCGTCTTCGGATGTCGCTCAGCATGCTCGGAGGCGAAACGGCTTCCCCAATCGACGTACACGTATTTATTATCAAAGGCGGTTTCCAGTGTGTCAGGACGCGTCGAAACCAACACAAGTACTAAATCTGCGACTTTTTTGCAGTTTAGCTCTTCGGCTTTAATTGGGTCAAAGGCAAACGCCATATCTAAGGTACGCTCCAGTAGGCTGCGGTTGAGCTGCTCGCGCCCCATGACTTCCGCCATAAAGCCATAACCGCTAAAAGCATCAGTCACAACGCTTAAACAGTTTTGTAGATGAGCATCCCAAACGTTGGGCGTTCCCCCTAATGTAAGCTGCAAAGCTCGGCCATTTTCCAAAGAGAGCTCAAACTTGGCTTGTTGCAAAGTAGCCACCATCACTTCGGCATAGCCAACGAGTCGTTCTCCTGCCGATGTGAGCTTTATGTTGTTGCGATCACGCGTAAACAGTTGAGCATCAAAATAATTTTCTAATTGCTTGATGCGTGCACTGACGGCGGCTTGGGTCAAATAAAGGTTTTCAGCTGCTCGCCCAAAATGACGTACTTTGGCGAGTTCGAGAAAAGTGCGAAAAACTTTTACATCCATATTAAATCCTCTGAAATTACCCCGTCAGATTAACAAGGAAGTGCAATTATGACGATAAAAAATTTTTGTTTTTCTTTTCGGAGATTTACGCCTAATTTTCGCGTGATCTATCGCTACATGGTAGTAGCGCCATTCACATGAGGTTGATATGTCTGAGACTGAATTCCGTCACGGAAAAAAACGTTTTTACGACAATACAAAGTTTCCACGAGGCTTTGCTAAGTCTGGTGATTTTACTCTTGCAGAAGAAGAACTTCTCACCATTTATGGTGGTACCATGCTTGGTCTTGAATCTGGTGAACTCACGCCAGAGAATGCCGAAGAAGCTCATTTTGTTAAGGCGATTGAAAACCCAGGTAAAGCGAAATCTAAGTTAGAGCGTGTCTGGTTGAAATACACTCAACTTGCTCGTGGTCGTAAGCGTTTCCATACGTTGAACGGTCGCAATAAACCTGAAAGTGGTGACGACTATAATGATGAAGAAGTTAGCTTAACGGAAGAAGATTAATCTGTATCTCTAATGCAGGATCTTAAGCCGTAATTTGGTCAGCTTTCTCATTTATCTCTTCAGCCTTATTGTCTCAATAGGGCTGACAAAATCGCTCGCATCGCCTTTCATATAAGAGATCTCTGTGCAAAAGAGTGTGACTCAATCAAGATGAGAAAAGTGCTTTCGCTCAAAGCCCTAGTATTGATGATTCACTCGGGCTTTGCATTATCGCCACTCTGCTCATTTGGTCGCGCTTAGCCAATCCATGAGCTGGGTCAACACCGCTACTTAGCCAAAATGACTACTTTTTTCAAAAAGCTGTCGCGTAGATGCTCTTGGTCATAATCGAGATGGTAGGTATTGTGGAAGCCAACTTTTAGCTCCACACCATTTCCTCGCATGTAAATGTTATAGCCGTCATAGTCTGAAAAAGCTTCGATACCTTCATAGATTTTCCCGAATTCAGTCGGTGTACCATGCGCCATTACTGTTTCATAAGCATGGAGAATTTTCGCGGGTTCAAGTTCGTTTTTCATGGCATTTGCTCCTTTCTTGCTTGTTACTCCAAGTATGGGTAATGAATGCACGCTTCGCCAGATAGTGGAGTGATAGCGACTCAAACTTTACTTAATTTTATAGATGAATTTTTATCTCATTTGGTTATAGCATGTGCCGTATTAGTTAAGCGTACCTGTAGAAATTGCTACAAATTTAAGCGCATTTCTGGTTGGGATTTGAAGAAAGAGCGAAAATTTGACCTAAAACAATGGCAGTTACCTAATACTTATTTTATAATGCGAATTAATGTTCTATTACACCATAATATTCCAATAACTAGGGGCCAATCATGAGACTTATCCCGTTAAAACAGGCTGCACAAGTCGGCAAGTGGGCAGCAGCACACATCGTAAAACGTATCAACGCATTCAACCCAACGGCAGACCGTCCTTTTGTATTGGGTTTACCTACTGGTGGTACACCATTGACGACTTATAATGCACTGATTGAAATGCATAAAGCAGGCGAGGTGAGCTTTAAGCATGTCGTGACATTTAATATGGATGAATACATTGGTATTCCTGAAAATCATCCGGAGTCATATCGCTCATTTATGTATAACAACTTCTTCAATCATGTTGATATTCAAGAAGAAAACATCAATTTACTGAATGGCAACGCACCAGATGTTGATGCAGAATGTAAGCGCTATGAAGACAAAATTAAATCATACGGCCGCATTAATCTATTTATGGGTGGTGTGGGTAATGATGGGCACATCGCGTTTAACGAGCCTGCTTCTTCACTTTCGTCACGCACTCGCATTAAGACACTGACAGAAGATACACGCATTGCAAACTCTCGTTTCTTTGATGGTGATATCAACCAAGTTCCTAAATACGCGCTAACGATTGGTGTAGGCACACTGCTAGATTCAGAAGAGATCATGATTTTGGTGACAGGCCACAATAAGGCGCTAGCTTTGCAAGCGGCCGTGGAAGGAAGCGTCAACCATTTGTGGACAGTCTCCGCACTACAACTTCACGCGAAATCAGTGATTGTATGTGATGAACCATCGACTCAAGAACTAAAAGTGAAAACCGTAAAATACTTTGCGGAATTAGAAGCAAAAAATATCGAAGGTTTCTAAGTCTCTCCCTGTTGGGAAAGGACATTCATAAACAAAAGGCCTGCTAACATCAGCAGGCCTTTTTACACTTTGTAGCAAATGGGACTTTCTATCAAATGGGGAAGTGCGAACGAAATCGGTAGTTGAATTAACCTTCAGCAGCGATTTTCGCTTCTTTTAATTCAACTACTTGTTTCTCCGGGGCAGGGTAGGTTACTCCATTAAAGCGACCACCTTGTTCAATGCTCAAGTCGTCGCTATAAATAGACCCTGTGACGCTCCCTTTGCTTAAAATTTCAATTTTAGTCGCGTGACATGTGCCTTGGAACTCGCCATTAATGATGATGTGGCCTGCGTACAGCTCACCATTAACCGTGCCTGTTTCACTAATGACGATGGTTTTATCAACGTGCAATTGACCTTCTACCGACCCGTCAATTTGAATGTCGCTTTCTAACCTGAGTTCCCCACTAATGGAACAGCCTTTTGCGATGAGAGTTGTAGCTGAGTGCTGACTCTTAGCTCGACTTTGTTTACTAAAGATTCCCATCGGATACCTCTTACCTTACTAAATATCGTTTCAAAATCATTCACGCCCCAATCAACAAAAGGTCTTGGATCTAATGAACGGCCGACAAATCGAATTTCATAGTGCAAATGTGGGCCAGAAGATAACCCACTGTTTCCAGAATAAGCAATTAAGTCGCCCTTCTGTACAAAATCGCCCCCTTTCACGGCAAATTTTTGCAAATGAGAATAGGAGCTGGTAAATCCATAAGAGTGCTGTAAGCGTAAAAAATTGCCTGACCCTTTATCACTGGCGCGAGTGACTTCGGCAACGCCATCGGCTGGTGCATAAATTGGCGTGCCTATGTTAACCGCAAAATCTTGCCCGCGGTGAATTTTGACGTTGCCGGTCACAGGATGAATACGCTCACCGTATCCTGACGAAATTCTCGCATTATGCACAGGTGCACCGCTGGGTATTTGGGTCAGCATCACCATTCTAACTGAAGAAGTGATAGCGGCGGTGTCTAAACGTGATTCTAATTCCGCTCCGCTTTCATCCATACCCAATACTTTTTCAAGATCGCCGAGCCTGTCTGAAACAACCTGCATCTTCTCTTCTCGTTCGAGCAGGTCATTCTCTAAGCTGTTTTTTAGCTCCTTTAAAGAGGTGACTTCTTCGGTCAGTGACATCGACTGGCTCTCTAACTCTTGTTGCTTGAGTTTAGCAAAATCAACTTCATCAAGAAGGTAATAGATAACGCCGCCAGTGGCGAGAATGCTGACAACCAGCACATAGCCAAAACCTTTTAAAAAATGTCGGAACCATTTACCGAGATGAAAGTGCTTCGTCCCATGTATGGATGAAACGGAAACAACCACTCTTTCTTTCATGAATTCGTTCACAGCGTCTATGGTTAACAGTACAGCCGATTCTAACAGGGAATGCTCAGGGTCAAAACATTTTGCGTTGTAAGGCTATACTCGTCCCACCTCTTATTGTTCGGTTTGTGAATTGGAGCGTATCCTTGGCCTGCTTTTAGAGGAAGATCCGATGTTGTTAGTAAAAAAGCCATATTAATGTATGAGCTAATATTAATATGGTTTTGTGTATATAAGTTACAAAATAGACAATATGGAAGTGGTGGCTTTATTTTGATTAGTGAAATAAAGATGCAATTGTGATTTTTATCACTTTTGGTTCTTTGATTTTTAATAATTAAAGTGAAATTGTGACTTGAATCTCTTTTTTATCAAAAGTTAAAATTCAAAAAGTATGATATTGATCGTTTAAATCTTATTGACAAGTTGTATTTTTGTTTTTTGTTGTAAATTTACATGTCAATTTAATGACCATGATCACGAAGAAATGATTTGTAAGCTAGGATTTATGAGGGGCTGATCACGAAAAACCCGTCGTCAGTTCCAGAATGAAATTGTGTGGTAAATTGATTGTGTACTAAGCAATCAACGGTTTTTCGCAGAACCGTTACAACAACAATATTCATCAGAACATCGAACGGGGAATCCACATGATATCACCAGATGCAAAGATCAAGATACAAAATTTTGGTCGCTTCTTATCTAACATGGTTATGCCAAACATTGGCGCGTTTATCGCGTGGGGCTTTATAACCGCACTATTTATCCCAACAGGTTGGCTACCGAATGAAACGTTAGCATCTATGGTTGGGCCGATGATTACTTACTTATTACCACTGCTGATTGGTTACACGGGTGGTAAATTGGTTGGTGGAGAACGTGGCGCTGTTGTCGGTGCCATCACCACAATGGGTGTGATTGTCGGAACAGATATCCCCATGTTCATGGGAGCCATGATGGTTGGCCCTATGGGTGGTTGGGCGATCAAAACCTTTGACCAACGTGTTGAAGGTAAAGTAAAAAGCGGTTTTGAGATGTTGGTAAACAACTTCTCGGCAGGCATTATTGGTATGCTTGGCGCAATCTTGGCGTTTTACCTTATTGGGCCATTTGTCAAAGTGCTCTCTGGTGGTTTAGCGGCAGGCGTAAACTTCCTAGTTTCAGCACACCTTTTACCACTCACCTCTATTTTTGTTGAACCCGCGAAGATCTTGTTCCTTAACAACGCGATTAACCACGGTATTTTCTCACCGTTAGGTATTCAACAAGCCAGTGAAATGGGGCAGTCAATCTTCTTCTTAATTGAAGCAAACCCTGGCCCTGGTCTCGGTATTTTGTTGGCTTACATGGTGTTTGGTAAAGGTACAGCACGTCAAACAGCTGGTGGCGCTTCCATCATTCACTTCTTCGGCGGCATCCATGAGATTTATTTCCCATACATACTGATGAATCCACGTCTGATTCTTGCAGCGATTGCTGGTGGTATGACAGGGGTGTTCATTTTGACTCTCTTCAATGCAGGTATTGTTTCTCCAGCGTCTCCTGGCTCTATCTTTGCAGTGCTACTGATGACACAGAAAGGATCGATTGTTGGCGTATTATGCTCAATATTTGGTGCGGCAGGTGTGTCCTTTACCGTTGCGTCATTATTGATGAAAGCACAAAGCAGCACCGAGGAAGAAGGTGATGAAGCGGCGTTAGAAAAAGCCACATCACAAATGAAAGAGATGAAATCGAGCGCAAAGGGCAATGTGACGGCGGCTTCTCAAAAAAGCAATATTGATTTAGCCAACGTGAAAAGCATTATTGTTGCTTGCGATGCGGGTATGGGTTCAAGCGCAATGGGCGCAAGCATGCTGCGTAAAAAAATCAAAGATGCGGGCTTAGCGATTCACGTCACTAACCTTGCCATCAATAGTTTGCCGGAGAACGCAGAAATCGTGATTACTCATAAAGACCTGACTGGTCGCGCACGCACACATGCACCCAGTGCACAGCATATTTCACTGAGCAACTTTTTAGACAGTGAAATGTACAACCAGCTTGTGACTAAGCTTTTGGCAGCTCAACGCCCTAAGGCGGCGAATGATAGCGATGTGGTTAAAGTATCCATCCTCGCTGCGAATGACGACAGCTTTGAAATTCAAAAACCGTCCGTTTTTCAAATCCAAAAAGAAAACATTCACTTAGGTTTGAATGCCGCTAATAAAGAAGAAGCCATTCGTTTCGCTGGCAATAAGTTAGTTGAGCTTGGCTATGCGGAGCCTGAGTATGTTGATGCCATGTTTGAACGTGAGAAAATGGTATCCACTTATCTTGGAGAATCGATTGCCGTTCCTCATGGCACCGTCGCCGCCAAAGACCGTGTGATTAAAACGGGTATTGTGATTTGCCAATATCCTGCTGGTGTGCAGTTTACGGACGACCAAGATGGCGTAGCGAAACTGGTTATCGGTATTGCCGCCAAAAATGATGAACATATTCAAGTTATTACCACCATTACCAACGCACTCGATGAGCCTGATGCTATCGAGAAGCTCACCTCAACCAGAGACGTGAGCGATATCTTGGCCATCCTATCGGGTAACCAAGCAGCGTAACGCTTTTGCTCCTGAGGCAAAACGAGGTCGGCTGTTCCCCTATACTGCTGACCTCACCTCAATTGAAGCATTAAGCGCTCTTTTCTCTTTTAGATAAGTTTTTGGTAGGTAAGATTATGAAAAATGCAGTACATTTTGGCGCGGGTAACATTGGTCGTGGTTTTATTGGTAAATTATTGGCCGATGCAGACATTGAAGTGACTTTTGCCGATGTCAATGAACCTTTGGTTGATCAATTGAGTCATCGTCAAGAATACAAAGTAAAGGTAGTGGGTTCTGAGTGCAAAATTGATACTGTCACTCATGTCACTGCGGTGAATTCAGCCAGTAATGATGTGATTGATCGCATTGTAAAAACGGATTTGGTCACTACAGCTGTCGGCCCTGCAGTGCTTGATATCATTGCGAAAACGATCGCCAAAGGCATCACCAAAAGATTTGAAGCGGGCAATGAGCAGCCACTCAATGTGATCGCTTGTGAAAACATGGTTCGCGGTACAACACACCTGAAAGGCGAAGTGTATAAATATCTAGACCCATCGCTGCATGCTAAAACCGATGAGTTAATTGGTTTTGTCGATTCCGCGGTGGATCGCATTGTGCCACCTGTCGAAGCCGCGAACGATGACCCGTTGGCCGTGACGGTTGAAAGTTTCAGCGAATGGATTGTTGATGAACAGCAATTTAAAGGTGAGATCCCCAACATTGAAGGGATGGAAAAAACCAATAATCTGATGGCTTTTGTTGAGCGTAAACTTTTCACTCTAAATACTGGGCACTGCATTACCGCCTATTTGGGTTGTTTGAGTGGTCATAAGACGATTCGTGAAGCGATTGAAGATCCTGCAATTCGTCAGCAAGTGAAGCAAGCCATGCATGAAAGCGGTGAAGTACTCATTCGTCGTTACGGTTTTGACCCTGAATTGCACGCCGCTTATATCGAAAAAATATTGAGCCGTTTTGCCAACCCATATTTGGTGGATGAAGTGGATCGCGTTGGTCGTCAGCCAATACGAAAATTAGGCCCCAATGATAGATTAATCAAGCCATTACTCGGTACAATCGAGTACGGTGTTGAAAACAAAACGCTATTGAAAGGGATTGCGGCGGCCCTTAAATATACCAACGACAGCGATCCTCAAGCAGTCGAGCTTCAAACATCATTGAACCAATATGGCGTATGTAAAACACTGGCCCATTACACAGGGTTAGATGAGCAGAGCGAGCAGGTTAAGCAAATTGAAGCGATCTACAAACAGCTTTAATCACATAAATACTTTGGAGGGCGCTAATGCCCTCCCTTTATAACAACAATTAGTACAGCGTATGGCAGATAGAATTAACGAAAGCGATATAATTGAACGACTGAATAGTGCCCATTCGGTGCGCGGATTCTTTATTACGACGGTTGAAGTGTTCAATGAGGCGATTGATGCATTAATGCAACGCATTTTTCGCAAAGATAACTTCGCTGTCCAATCAGTAGTTGGCCCTCTATTGCAAGATTCTGGACCACTCGGCAACTTGTCTGTCAGGCTAAAACTGCTGTTTGGCCTTGGGGTATTACCTGATGATGTTTACCACGATATTGAAGATATAATCAAACTGCGTAATCAACTCAACAGTGATGGTGCTGAATACGAGTTCACCGACCCGAAAATTTTGGTGCCGATAAAAAAGCTCCATTTGGTGGCCAAAATGGGCATGGTGCAGTTGGAAGTATTGGAGCCGGATGGCGACATTGAACTGGATTTTTACCAGCTTCAACTTCAGCGTCAGCAACAAATCATCAAATCCGGGCTCTCATTGGCGATTGTCGAAATTTGCAATGAGCTGAACAAAGAGAGCCCATTTTAACCTCATCCCAGACAGGCAAGGATTGCCTTTTCACTGAGTTCTACACCTCCCTTTTTAATCTTCTTGTGTTAGCCTAACCTTCATCTAACGAAAAGAGATTTGATGATGAAAATTGGCATTATTGGTCTAGGTGATATCGCGCAAAAGGCGTATCTTCCGGTCATCACACAGCGCCCAGATTTAGAATTGGTATTTTGTACTCGTAATCCAGCTCTTGTTACGCAACTAGCGCAGCGTTACCGCATTTCAGAGAATTGCACGGATTATCGAGAGCTACTTGGCTATAACGTTGATGCGGTTATGATCCATGCGGCGACCTCGGCTCACCCTCAAATCGCCCAATTTTTCCTTGAACACGGAATTCCAACCTTTGTTGATAAGCCGCTAGCCGACAGTGCAAGCGCCTGTGAAATGTTGTATGAGCTTGCAGAAAAGCATCGTCAACCCTTGTATGTAGGGTTTAATCGCCGACATATTCCGCTCTATAACCAACACCTAAATGCAGTGCAAACTGGTAATAGAAACGACTTACGTTCGCTTCGTTGGGAAAAGCACCGCTATGATCTGCCCGGTGATGTGCGCACCTTTATCTTTGATGATTTTATCCATCCGCTAGACAGCGTAAACGTGAATGCTAAAGCCACATTGGATGATGCTTATATTACCTATCAGCAGCATCAAGGTCAGTTATCCCGCTTGGATGTTCAATGGCAACACGGCGAAAGTTTGCTGCATGCCTCAATGAATCGCCAGTTCGGCATAACCGCTGAGCGAGTCAGCGCGAGCTTTGTGAATGAAGGTTTTGAGTTTGACTCGTTTACACAAGGAAAACGTTGGCATCAAGGGCAAGAGCAAGCCCTTAGTTTAAAAGATTGGACGCCAATGCTGACCAGTAAAGGCTTTAGCGCCATGATTGACGATTGGATTGGCGTGATAAACAGCGGAAAGCTGGCTTCAGAAGTGGTGGCACGTAACTTGGCCTCGCACCAGCTGGCAGAGGCGCTGTGTCATTATATTGCGAAGCAAATTCGTTAAAACAAAGCGTGATTGAGTAGTAAGTGGACACCAATACTTGCGGCGTAGCCTGTTGCAATAATCGGTGTCCATTTTAGATGGCCTACAAAGGTGTATTTGCCGTGTGCAGCGCCCATCAGAGCCACTCCAGCGGCTGAGCCAATCGAGAGTAAACTGCCGCCGACGCCCGCTGTTAATGTGACGAGCAACCAGTTTCCGGTGGACATATCGGGTTCCATCGTCAGTACTGCAAACATGACGGGAATGTTATCGACAATCGCCGAAAGAAACCCAATCATCACGTTTGCCCATATGGGGTTCCATTGGCTATACATCACTTCCGAGATCAAGCCTAAATAACCCAGTAAGCTTAGCCCTCCTACGCACATGACCACCCCGTAGAAAAACAGTAGCGTATCCCATTCGGCGTGTGAAACTCGCTTAAAGACATCGAATGGCACCACAGAGCCAATACGTTTTAGGGCGGCCTCGTCATTATTTGCAATCGCAATTACGGTTTTTTTGGCCAGCGAAGTAGGTAAGGTTTTCCTGAGGAAGTAGCCAAAAAATTGTAAGTAAGCGAGCCCCATCATCATGCCTATCACGGGTGGAAAGCGCACCACAGCATGGAATGCTACGGCGGTAGCAATGGTTAACATGAAAAGTACGACAATACGGCGGGCTCCGCGTTTAAGCTCGACATGTTCATGCAGGGTGGTTGGCTTTTCCTTGGGCAGAAAAAATGACATCAGCAATGCAGGAACAAGGTAGTTGATCACAGAAGGGAGAAACAGAAAAAGGAACTGTGAAAATGGCACATGGCCCGCTTGCCAAACCATTAAGGTGGTGATGTCTCCAAAAGGGCTAAAAGCGCCTCCGGCGTTAGCCGCTACGACGATATTAATACAAGCAATGTTGATAAAACGTGGGTTGTTTCCTGCCACTTTTAGTACGACAGCGCACATCAACAGTGCGGTGGTTAGGTTATCGGCAATTGGCGAGATGAAAAATGCAAGTAGCCCCGTGATCCAAAAAAGAGCACGAAAATCAAAACCTTTTCCCACCATCCACGCTTGTAATGCATCAAATAATCGCCGCTCTTCCATTGCACTGATGTAGGTCATCGCGACTAACAGAAACAGCAATAATTCGGCGTATTCCAGCAAATTATGCTCTAGCGCGTTTTTGGCAATCTCGGTTAATTCATACTGCTGATAAACATAACCAATCATGGCCCAAATTAAACCAGCTGCAAGTAACACAGGTTTAGACTTTCGTAACTTAAGGTACTCCTCCATCATGACCAAAGTGTATGCCAGAGTAAAAATGACTAAAGAGGCATAACCAATCGTTGAGTGCGTTAGATCTAACGAATCGATATCGTTAGAGGAAGCGAGAGCGACTGAAGGAAAGAGTAAAGTGCAGAACAAAAGAAGCCATGTGCGTCGAGGTATCATTGTGTTCACTCCTAGAAAGTTAGGCTGATAAAATTCTAGATCTATTGAAGACAGTTCGGTGTGAGATAGCTCTGATCTACTTGATTTTTAATCTTATTCTTGACCTGTAAAGCGAATAAAGAAAAACCCTGTAGCAATAGCGACAGGGTTTGATTTTGATGAGTGGAAGTGAAGAAAGTTAGGCTTGAGCTTTTGCTAAATGAACTTCTTCTTCTTTCACGCCAGCTTGTGGATCATTAAAGCGAGCTTCATCTAACGCGCCTTCTGTTTTCGCCACAATAAGAGTCACACAGCTATCACCAGTAATATTGACTGCGGTGCGGATCATATCTAATAAGCGGTCAACACCCATAATCAAAGCAATACCTTCTAGTGGCAAGCCGACTTGGTTTAGCACCATCGCTAGCATGACAAGACCAACACCCGGAACGCCTGCTGTACCAACAGAGGCTAGTGTTGCCGTGAGGATGACCATCACGTAGTCACCCATGGTTAGGTCGATATTGAACGCTTGGGCAATAAATGCTGTCGCAACGCCTTGCATGATCGCTGTGCCATCCATGTTAACGGTCGCACCTAGCGGAATGGTGAAAGAAGCTATCTTGTTATCAACCCCTAAGCGGTTTTTAGCCGTTTCCATGGTGACGGGTATAGTCGCATTGGAAGAGGCTGTAGAGAAAGCGAACATAATGGCATCTTCCATTTTACGGAAGAAGGTGATTGGACTTAAACCAGTAAAGCCTTTCAACATCAAACTATAGGTGACAAAACCGTGTAGCAGCAGGGTAACCGTCAGTACTACGAAGTATTCTGCGAGGTTCAAAATGGCACTTAAACCAAGGCTGGTGAACAGTTTTGCCATCAGGAAAAATACGCCGTATGGAGCAAGGTTCATCAACAAGGCGACTAGTTTCATAATAACTTCGTTCAAGTCATTAAAAACGCCCGCAATACGCTCGCCCGGTTTACCCGCGGCACTGATGGCTATGCCAAATAGTACTGCAAAGACGATGACCTGCAGTGTTTTACCTTCTGCCATCGCGCTGATTGGGTTGGTCGGGAACATATCAATAAACACTTGGCCCAAAGAAGGGGCTTGCGCAGATTGGAATGAGCTTGCTGCGGTTAAATCGGCTCCGGACCCCGGTTGAAACACAGTGCCCATTGTCAGTGCCAGTGTGATGGCAATCGCAGTGGTTGCGATGTAAAAGGCTAGGGTTTTACCGCCCATGCGGCCAAGTGTGGTGAGATCTTTCAGTGAGCTCGTACCACAAACGAGAGAAACAAACACGAGGGGTACAACTAACATTTTTAAGCTGGCGATAAAGATTTTTCCGCCAACATCGAATAAGCCGTTAACGATATACGCGTCAACAAATCCGTTTTCAGCAAATAGGGCTCGAATGGCAAAGCCAGTCAAAATACCCGCTACCATACCTAAAATAACACGGCCGGTAAGCGACATCGGTTTTTTGGTATTCATTGTGAACACTCCTTTATTTTATGCACTTCGACATCATTTCAAAGCGTGCCGCAGGTTAGCAGGGCTGAGTGCAAATCAAAAAGTAAAATAATGTTAACGGTTAATTGCTGTGATCTTTATCACTTAAAATCGCCCATCCTTTACGTTTTAATAACCTATTTTTGGTTTTAAATTTTTATTTTTTATCATTTGGCAACACATGAGTCTTTTGTGTTAACAAATATCACTATTCTCATCTAATGGTAATTCGCTAGTTTTCATTCAATTTTAAGCTCGTTTGGTTGCATATTTACCCATTAAGGTTGCTTTATATGAATAGGGTCTCAACGGCACTTTTATGTAGCATAAAAAGAAGGGCATGCAACACAAGTAGAGAAAGGAAGGAAAGTGATACTAAGTTGAATGTTATCGACTGAAAATCTTAACGTTTGAAGGAGGCTTGGCCTCCTTCAATGAAACGGTATGCTGGCCTTAGGCATAGATTATGCGAGCTTTTTATTTAACCAGTTATCAAGTGCCAATTTGCCAGCACCAGAGAAAACCAACGATACACTGGCTGCAAGCAGCGCAAGGCCAAACTCATAACCGTTATTAGCCATGAATAAGCCGTTACCTAAGTGTACAGAAGCGATTGCGACGATCATCGTAATAGAAAGAAGCAAGGCGGCAGGGCGAGTTAGTAAGCCAAGTAAAATGAATAGGCCCCCAAAGAATTCACCACTACCCGCTAAAAATGCCATCAGCACACCTGGGTTTAAGCCAATTGAAGCCATCCATTGACCTGTGCCTTCTAATCCATATCCTCCAAACCAGCCAAAGAGTTTCTGCGCACCGTGCGCCATAAAAATGATGCCAATTGGGAAACGAAGCGCAAGCGCAGAAAATCCAGAAGTTGATGTGGTTAGTTGTTTCAATAGTGCTTTCATTAAAGTGTCCTCAGATTCATTAAAAGGTAGTAGGTGCTCAGCGGCTTCCTAGCTGTTGGAGCCAGTGTAGAGTGATTCGTAACCTGAGATAACTCACTCAGTTTGATGATTAAGTTCGAAAAAATTGAACAAGATTTATCTAGTACTTTTCTTAGCGCGGGGAATGTTGTGACCTTCTATCTATGATGATTCATGCCGATTGATCGTCTGATATCCCCTTCCTACTTGAAGCTGCAGCGGTGTTGGTTACGTTCGCTCACTTCATCAAATCGTTTATCTATGCTCATGGGGGCAACTTACTTTCCAACCTACCTGCAACTTCAAGTTGTGTAGTTATATACAATATTATCATTTATATGGACACTAATAGCATTCGGATTGACCTGTATTTCATAGTAGTGTCTTTTCAAAGGAGCAGATAATGAATTAAAAAACGAAGAAGGTTACTAAAATAAACGGGCTACCTTTGAGTCGTTAGCTATATCTTTCTTTACAATGTCATTCATCATCTGTTTTCTCTTTCCCATAGTTTATAAAAAGTGCAAATATTAAAACAATGGAATAAGTGTCAAGAAATAATCAGATTTATGTCCGAATAGATAAATATCTTATTGTTTGGTCATTAGGGTAAATAGTGAATTACGTTTTGATAAAATACCAAATTAGTTGGTTTAAAGTTCCAGCAAAGTGCTCAGCCATAGATTAAAGAGCTTCGAGAATGAAGGCTTTTTCCTTCCCATTGAAAGCTGTAGCGATGTTGACTACATTTTTAGCTATTGCTATGTGGTGCTCACTTACCACATCGACCTGCAACTTCAAGTTGTTTAGTCATAGACAGCCTAAACTGTATTTTTGCGCTTTTAAGTGCCTTTTTCATAAGACTCGTCGTTATCAAGAGTACCACCTTCTTTAATTTTCTCTGTTTATTGCCATCAAACAATAATAACTAATTTATTAATTACGGATTATTGTTTTTCTTTTGGCTTGATATTTTATTTAGCGCATTGCATTCATTTTTTTGAAAATTAGATCATCATTCAAATCTATAAAGTTTGATTATATTTAACATTAACTTTATTGACTTAAGATCACGTTATTTAATTGTATTCATACATCTTATGTATCTATATATATGCCACATCTAATTGTCGGAGATATAAAGTTTGAAAGTTAAGGTAATGACCATTTTGTTATTAGCAATATTCGGTCTCATTGTTGGTAAATATTACATTAGCCATAGTTCATTAACATTAGTGCCTGCCCAAAAAGCACCGAATAATAACGAGGATACAGATTTTAAAGCCGCAACAGTTGCTGATGAGCGTCAGCTGATGAAGCCACCACGAGAAGATGCATCGAGCGCTGGAGATGCTCGTTCTGCTCTGAATTCAGAGCCTATCACTGAAGAACGCATGCTTGCGGCGCAAACCGTTGATGAAGTATGGCACGACATCAACCCAAGCCCAGCGTTGCAAGCCATTAGGCCGAAAAGTGATGCAGTGACGGAAATCAAAGCGATCGAAATCGAAAATATTGAACAATTCCGAGTTCTGGCAACGGGCGATGCTGTCACGGTCACTATGCCTGATAACCAGCCAGTCAATATCCAAGTAACTTCATCAGAAATTCAGAATGAAGGCGTCCGGACTTGGTCTGGGCAGTTTGAACTCGACGGGGAAGTTTACCCGGCCACATTCACTTTCGGCAAAACGGCAATACTTGGTTTTATTGGTCATCCCAGTGGTCAAGTGAAGCTTGAAGGCAACGGCAGTGAAGCATGGGTTTACCGAGTACCACCGAATCATGGCTATGACGAAACCTCGACCAGCCATTGATACCTAAAACGCACGGCTTTGTGTGTTAATAAAATAAATAATGTAGGAGTTTTCTATGAAAATAGCGTCATTGGCATTAGCCGTGGTGTTAGCAACACATGCGTTACCGAGTAGTGCAACCACTGAAATTGATATTCTAGGTGTTTATACACCCGGCACGGCTGAGTGGTTTCAGCAAGATCACGTGGCTCAAATCCAGCACCGATTTAACGTGGGAAATGAAATTCTGCGTCAAAGTGGTCTGGACATCAAAGTCAACTTAATTGGCACGAAAGAAGTAAAATACGATACGCAAAGAGGGCTGAAAAAATCGCAAGAGCAGGCGCTTGATGCGATTACTCCCGGCAATAAACAAGATCCGGCGTTTGCCGATATTGAGCAATATCGTAAGCAGGTTGGCGCGGATATGGTGGCGCTGTTTCGTAATCTAGATATTAAAAATTCTCCTGATTATGAAGATAAAGGCAATGGTACTTACATGCTGAGCTGTGGTCTAGCATGGATAATCCCTGCCGCGTATTGGAACAATAGTGCGCGTTATGCGCAATCTAGAATGTACAGTCATAGCTATTTGAATGAGTGTGGCGATGATACGTTTATTCACGAATTAGGCCACAATTTGGGCTTGAACCATGCTCATGAACAGTACAATGGCGAACCCCATCTTTCAAATGGTACAGAGCAAGATGCGTATGGTTATGGGGTTCAAGGCCAATTTGCGACGACCATGGCCTATGGTTTCTTATTTGGTATTCATAGCCGTTCTTACACATTCTCTAACCCAAGCAAAGTGTGTAAAGGTCAAGCATGTGGTGTCACTGACTACGCGAACTCGGTGCGAGCGATTGGCCTGAGCGCACCACACATTGCGGCGATTTATGCACGTCCAGATGGGAGTAATGACGGAGGAACGTCACCCACTGAACCGACTTCGCCCCAACAAGCCATCTATGATTTACAAGGGCCTTTTGCCATTCCCGATCATGCACAAGGAGAGTTAGCACTTCCGATTAATGTGACTTATCAAGGAAATGCGGAAACGGCCACTATTCAACTTAATATTGAACACCCATTTGTGGGTGATGTTTCAGTCAAGTTGTATGCACCTGATGGTGGCTATTGGAACTTAAAATCGTATAACCAGTATGATCGTAATACGGCTTATCGTGTTCGCTTTACACTCAGCGGAATGCAACAAATGAACGTGCAAGGCCAGTGGCGTTTAGTCGTGGCGGATCACTATCAAGGTTTAACGGGTGTATTAAATTCGGCACGCTTATCCTTTGAATAAAGGTTTGCTGTGATGTTGACCCTGCACCTATGTGCAGGGTTTTTAATTACTGGCCAAATTGGGTGGCTTTGAATTGATTCAGCAATCGATGGATCACATAGGTTGTAAGTAATGTGGCGACAATAGCAAACAAAATACTGCCGACTCGGTACAGGGCACTGAAAATTAAATCATTGCCCGGCGTCAAATATTGACCAAACAAGATCCCCAAGGTAGTCAATGAGCCAAAGCCGACCCCTGAACCGCTGGATTCTTTTACATGCCAGTAGCTAAAGAGCATCGCACCTATCCACAGCAGCGGAATAACAAATAAAAGCTGACCTGACCAATCGTAGAGCAGCAGTTGGACCGCAATACCGAAAGTGACACCAAGCAGAGTACCCATCGCGCGTTTGCGTGCGTAGCCTAGCGCTCCGTTCCAATGCATCGGGAAAAGTAGCAACAAGGTTGTGGCTTGCGCGGACATTGAATCTTGCAGATCGAATATTTGAAACACCACGAAAGAGAGTGTGGCAATGGTTGCGCCCATGAGCGCTTCATGACGCATACGATGTGACTCTTTGGGCACGCTTGAATGAGCGGGAGGTTGCCTTTTCTGTGCGTCGGGAATACAGAATGTCACCAGATAAGCGACCATTACCGAAAGCAAATTCGCGATAAAGTTGCTAGTAATCAGATCGTTAAGATCAGTTGTGGGGTAGCTTGCAAAGTGCAGCATGATGCTCAAGCTCAATACGCTGTTCGCTCCAAACAAGAATAAGCTGCCTTTCGACATACAAGCAAATTTGTAGAGAAACAGTACAAAAGCCATCATCGTCATCAGTGCCGGATGAGCGCCAAACAGCCCCCCGAGAATGGCCACTTCTAAGCCACAAACGACGGCGGAAGCAAGCAGTTGCTTTGCGGCGTGCGCATTCATGACGGGCACCATGCCCAGTAACAGCATCGGTGTTACGGTAAAAAATACCCCGTAGTTCCAACCCAGTAGTTTACAAAAGGTAAAACCAAGCGTCGCACCTGTTGCTATTCTGACGCATTGGCGAAAGTCATTTTCAGATAATGGATGATCCCAAAGTCGCATTTTTTACTCCGCTTAATAGACGTAGTGCAGAGTGCTCAGAAACTGAATTTGCATTTTTGCCAGCCAAGCAAACGGGCCACTTTCTGGTAGCAACTGTACCGTCGCACGAGCACCGGAAGGCAATGTTGACATCGTTTCATCGAGCGAAAGGTGCACACGCATGCGTTGTGCATCACGCACCCAGCGATTAGATTCTGTTGGAGTGGCTAAACGCCCATTCGCATCAAACTGACCAGTACTTACCCCAGCATCCAGGCTACGAATACGCGCGGTAAAGACTTCGCCGGGTTTGCTATCAAAAGCAACTAGGGCGCGGCTATTGTCTGGGAAATGGCGTAAGCTTTTTTCTCTAAAATCAGCAATCACGTCTACATCCGTCGCTACCAACGCAACTAACGGCGTACCTGCTGCGGCGTAGGTGCCCGTTTCAAGCTGTAAGTTGGTAATGACGCCATCTTGCTCAGCTAGCGTTTGTGTGTAGGCAAGGTTTAGCTTGGCCTGCGCCAATTGGTTCAAAGCGGCGCGGATGCTGACGTTACTTTCGTCACTATTACCTCGACTAACGTGCAATTCTTGCAGGTGAGCTTGCGCTGCAACCAAATTGGCTTTCGCGGCGGTAGCGCCACTTTGTGCATCGTCTTTAAGTTGTTGAGAAGTCCCATTGCGTGCAAACAGAGTGTTTAATCGGTTAGCTTCGCGCAACTTTTGAGCGGCAACGATACGGCTTGCCGTAACATTAGCTTCTGCGGCTGCAATCGATGCATCCAATTGAGCGTTACCTTGTACCGCACGTTCATAATTGAGTTGGGCCTGCTCTACCGCCAGTTGATAGGGTTGTGGGTCGATGGTGAAAAGTACTTCACCCTTGTGTACGGTTTGATTATTAGTGACAAAAACATCACTGATTTGACCATTAACTCGGGGAGATATTTTGGTCACAGTCCGCGTTGCCATGGCTTGCGGTGTTAAAGGCATAGCCAAATCGGCCACCAAAAAATAGGCAAAGAGCGCCACAAAAGCGACGATGGAATATTTGATCCAAAGTGCAAATTTTTGATCAGGTGTCATAAGTAATTATTGTTCCTTTGAAGGTGTTGCTATCGGTTTGCTGAGCGTATCTAGAGCGTTGTGTGAGATTTGTTCGAGCGTAAGAGTCAGTTGGTGCAATTGTTGATCGTCAATATTACCCAGTAAGTTTTGGCGAACTTGCAAAATACGGGTTTCCATCTGCTTGATAAGAGCACGCCCGTTACTCGTCAAACTGACGATTCGAGCGCGCTTATCGTTGTGACAGCAGTGACGTTCGATCAGCGATTGTTCTTCGAGCTGCTTTAAAGTTCGCATCAAAGAAGCCAGTTCTATTTCTAACGCTTCGGCTAAGGTTTTTTGACTGACGTTGTCACCGAGACGCTGTAATTTCCACAATGCGGTCCAACGAGGATGGGTAAGGCCCAAGGGTGAGAGTTCTCGGTCCGCCACCATTTTCCATAAGCGAGAGAGACGAGCAAACTGCTCAGCGAGTGATAATTCTTTCAGGGTGTGCGTATTTTCAATCATAACGAGTCATATGTTACTTAGCGTGCTAAGTAATATAATTTAGTTAGCGCGCTAAGTAAATAGCTAATGACGAAGGCTGACATTTTCATACAAACTCAGGACAGCACCTCTCAATGAAACACTGTACATTATTTTCAATGAGCGACTCCCCAATGTTTGAGGCTGTCCTAGCTGCTGAAATTCTGGTCCATACTATGATAATTGAAAATAAACTCGACTACCTGTTTAGCCTGTCTGAACTCTCCGAAACGATTTACCCCAATACCAAAGGCTGGTCTAAAATCAGGAAGAATATCCGTTTTTGTTTATGGGGCGTGACCAATGCCTATGCTCTAAAAAGTATGCTGAGACTGTTTTCGTGCTCCGAGTTAGCGGAGGTATTGAAGCAATGTCCACAGTTTTTGGAAAAACCATTAAAACCTTATCTCTGCGTCAATTGGTCTGCCAAAGAGCGTACATGGCACATTAATCAACATTTTATCTACTTAGTTGAACAGTTTGGCTTTAATGCTGCGAAGTTTTTCTCAGAATCAGGCTTCTCTATTTTTGATTTTTACGACAAAAATGGGGCGAGTTATTCATTAAGCCTGTGCAGTGGAGAGATAAGAGAAGGTTCGTTGGGGCTGCAACTGACGGATGAAAAAGGGCAGAAAATTTACTCGATCAGTTTCAATGTTTCTGATCAAGGGCGCAGTATTTACATTGGTTCACTACAAGGTCCAAGCAGTGGTGTGACCGATCGTAATCAAATCATTAAAGATTTGACGCGCACGACTCACGGTTTAAGAACCAAAGCACTGATGGTTGAAATGATCATGACGCTAGCGCGTATCTTAGGGGTTGAAAACCTGTATGCGATTTCTAACCGCGGCCATATGTATCAAGCGTTGCGTTATATTGGCTCAAAGCGCAAATCAGTAAGCTTTGATTACGATGAACTGTGGACAGAGTACGAAGCAGAGAAAATGAGCAAATATTTGTACCGTTTGCCAACCACACCAAACCGTAAAGGCGTTGAGACGCTAAATCGCAATAAACGCCGTCTATATACTAAACGTTATGAGTGGTTAGCCGAGGTGGAAACAGCCATGTCGGGCCGTATTGAACAGTTGAAACTTATGCCCAAGCATTTCGTGGTTTGATGGATCCACAAAATTAGAGGCTGATATTATGGTTCAAAACGTCACTGTAGGTAACGCTTCAAACTCAGGTTTCGCAAAATAGTAGCCTTGCATGAGTTCAATGCCGAGTCGTTTTAGCCATAACATTTCTTGTTGAGTTTCAATACCTTCAGCGAGTGGACAAATCCCTAGCTCAATGAGCATTGCGACAGTATGACGGACGATTGCTTGCTTCGTGATGTCTTGATCGATATTACGCAGCAGTGACATATCTAATTTTACTATTTTAGTTTGGAAGTTAACCAATAGCCCAAGCCCGGCGTAGCCTGCACCGAAATCATCAATCGCGGTAGTAAATCCTAGGTTGGAGTAATAAGCGACGATCCGTTTTATGTGCGCTGTGTCTACGATTTTTTCCACCTCAGTAAATTCAAACATGATCCGTTCTGTCGGGAAACCGAACTGCTTTGCTGCCTCTAATGTGGTGCGGATACAGCGCTCTGGTTGGTAAACGGCATTAGGTAAAAAATTAATGCTCAAAATACCTGACAGTTTTAGTTTAGCCGCGAGTTTAATCGCTTTGATTCGACAAAGTTGGTCAAAGCGGTATCGGTTGTCATCACTGACTTGTTCAATGATGGAGTAAGCTGATTCATTATTCAGACCTCGTACGAGTGCTTCGTAGCCAAAGATGGTGTTATTTGCAACGTTAACTATGGGTTGGAAAGCCATGGTGAAGTCAAAAGGCAAGCTTTGTTTTTCTGAGCATTGCTGGCAAATACGTTGGTCCATATGGACTTGCTGTTGTTGCATAATCACTCACTGATATTTAATCGAATAGCATGATTATAGTTACTTGCTGCGTGCTCACCAAATTGCATAAATCAAAACGTGACCAGTAAGCCGATGAACTACAGCTCTTCAATATGGTGTAGATAGTATTGAGCTTGATCTAAGATTGCTTGTTGAGTAGCGTTTTCAGTGTTATCCCAATTTTTATAAATCATGCCTATCCTTGGATTTTTGGCTAACCGTTCACGATGAGTGAGCATGAACTGCCAATATAAACTATTGAATGGACATGAATTTAGACCACTACGGTTCTTTACTTGGTAGTGACAATCTTTGCAGTAATCACTCATTTTATTGATGTAAGAGCCGCTTGCGGCATAAGGCTTGGTGGCAACAATTCCCCCATCAGCAAACAGAGCCATACCTCGGGTATTGGGCATTTCTACCCATTGCAATGCATCAATATAAATACCTAAGTACCAGTCATCCACCTCATCCGGCTCGCAACCTGATAGGAGTGCAAAATTACCCGTGATCATCAAACGTTGGATATGGTGTGCGTAGGAAAATTCCAGTGATTGAGTTACGGCTTGTTTAACACAATGCATACGAGTATTCCCTGTCCAATAATAGTGAGGAAGAGGTCGTTGAGCGTCAAGGGCGTTGTGCTTGGCGTATTGGGGCATGTTCGCCCAATAAATGCCTCGAATGTACTCACGCCAGCCCAAAATTTGCCTAATGAATCCTTCGATTTGTGCTAAATCCATCGTATTGTCATTCTCAAATCGCATGAGTGCACTTTGAATGACTTCTGTAGGCGATAGTAGTTTGCAGTTGAGTGCAAAAGAGAGCCGGCTATGGTAGAGGCTCCAACGATGTGGGCTCTTTGCCGTCATTGCATCTTGAAATCGACCAAACAGCGGCAAGCCGTACTGACAAAAGTGGGCCAATAATGACAGTGCTTGTGAGCGGTTAATCGGCCATAACAATGAAGGAGTATACAGGCCGAAAACGTGAATATTATGATGCTGTAAACGGTTATAAATTGCACTGACATCGTTTTGAAAGCTAAGTGGTTTGGGTAGGTTTTCTATGTCTTGCACGCTGAGCTTATTGCGATTTTGGTGATCAAAATTCCAACGCCCACCCAAAGGCGTTTGATGATCATCTTGCAGAAGAATACCGAATCGCTTACGCATTTTGCGATAAAACGGCTCCATAATAGTGGTTTTGTTGGTGTTAAAATGCTGAGTGATCTCGTCAAAAGGCAATAAAAAGTGTTCAGTATCAAAACAAGTCACTTGTGTATGAGAGAGGTTTAGCTCCTGCAACTGTTGCCAAACTCGGTATTCATCAGGTCGCTGATAGTGAAAGTATTCTGCGTTGATCTGATGACACAGATCGCTAATCAATGGTGGTAGCTGCAAATAATCGGCAGTTTCATCAAGGGTCAAGTAGAGAACCTGGTGTCCCTCACTTTGCAATAATTCGGCAAAAGCTTCCATCGCGGCAAAAAAGGCGCAGATTTTTTGAATGTGATGTTTTACATAGCTTGTTTCTTGTTTAAGTTCAGCTACCACGTACAGTATGGAATCATCCGTTTTGTTAAACCAAGAGTGCTTGATATTGAGCTGATCGCCTAGGATCAAGCGTAAGGTTTTGTACGTTTGCATGCTGTATACCGTTGAGATTGGTTACCGAACATCTTCTACGTTCCAATCAAAAAATCGATCATTGTTGCCGAATAACAAGCTGTGTCTTTCTGTTGCGCTTTGAGAGCCAATTAAAAACAAACAGAGCGATAACGTGAATGTGAGTAGGCTAACATCAATTGAGCGGCTTTATTGCCGAAGGATGAATGATCATTTCCTCTAAACCGCCGCCGTTATGTACTTGAGTAAACCCTTGCTCGAGTAAATAGGCCATGGCTTGGCCCGATCGATTGCCGCTGCGGCAGTAAACCACAATCGGTTGTTGTTTATCGATGTGAGAAAAAGCACTGCTAACAGTATCAAGTGGGTAGTTTAGCGCACCTTCAATATGGCCAGCTGCAAATTCTGCTGCGGTTCGAATATCGACTAAAAGCGCGCCATTTTCAATCCATTGCCATGCTATCGTTGAGCGCTCTGATGCCAATGCATCTGAGGTATTGGAGATCAGGCCTACACACAATAACGCTTTGGTCATCAGTGACTTTAACATGTTAGTTTCCTTCTTTTGGCTTAAAAATTAGTCTTCAAATGTGAATGGCGTTAATCAAGGGATTTCTTAAATCTCAACGACGCGACGATAATCCCACCGACGGTAAAGCTTAACATCCATAATGCATCTCGCCATAGATCCATGAGGTTAGCACCGCGCAACACAATCCCACGGATCATGCGCATAAAGTGAGTCGCAGGCAACGCTTCAGAAATCCACTGCGCTGCGACTGGCATGCCTTCGTAGGGAAACATAAATCCAGAAAGTAAAATTGAAGGCAGTAAAATAAAAACAGTCATTTGCATGGCTTGCAGTTGAGTGGAAGCAATGGTTGAAATCACCAAACCTAAGGTCAAACTGGCGGCGATAAACAGCAGCGTACCGAAGAGAATTTGGCTGATCGCACCATTAATGGGCACGTCAAAAATAAAATGCCCTAAGCCCAAGATGATGAAGACCTGAATTAATCCGACAAAAATATAGGGCACAATTTTGGCGACCATAAGCTCAATAGAGTGAATTGGCGTTGTGATCAGCAGTTCTAAATTGCCGCGCTCTTTTTCTCGCACAATCGCGGCACTGGTGAAGAGGATCATCGTCATGGTTAAAATGACCCCCAGTAAACCGGGTACGATATTAACCGCAGAGCGGCGAGTGGGGTTATAAAACAGCGTGACTTCAAAGGTTTTGACGGTAGCTGGACGAATGTCAAAGTCAAAATCGGTCAGCGGCATGGATTGCAGACCTAAAATGGAGGCACTGATCATCGTATCGGAGCCATCAACAATCCACTGACCTAACACGCGTTTTTGCACCGCGCGCTGGGTGAGATCTTTTGGCAGGATCAGCGCTGCTCTCACGTTACCTTGTTCAATCGCATGTTCAGCTTGCTCTGCTGTGGCAAAAGTGTGTTTGACGCTCACAACCTGTGTGGCTTTGACTGACTCTACAATTAACCGTCCGAGGGTACTTTCACTTTGATCAACGATGGCGATCGGAATATTGCGTACGTCAGTATTGATGGCAAAGCCAAATAGCAACAGCTGGATCAGTGGGATCATCACTACCATGCCGAACGTAATTCTGTCTCGCGAGAGTTGGCGTATCTCTTTCACCATCACCGCTTTCATTCGAAACAGTGCTTTCATTGACGCCCCTTGCCAGTCACAGTGACAAAGACATCTTCCAAACTTGGGCGAGCTAGATTCATCTCAGCTTCAGCCAGTTCAGGGAAGGTTGTTTTTAGCCACGCGATAGGTTGTGTGACTTGTTGATGAATAAGGATCCGCAAGCGGATGCCAAGTTGCGCAGCAGAGCGAACCTCCGCCCGAGCCATGACTTTTTCTTTTAATTGGCGCAAATTATGGGCTCGGACTTCGACAATGTTGACGCCCATCGTGTTCATTAAGGTTTCTGGCTCACCATCTGCACGAATTAAACCCGATTCCATGATGGCTAAACGGTGGCAGCGTTCCGCTTCATCCATGTAGTGAGTGGTGATCAAAATGGTGGTGCCTTGGTCTGAAAGATCGAACAATTGTTCCCAAAATTCCCGTCTATTTTCAGGATCGACCGCCGACGTTGGTTCATCCAAAAACAGCAGTTCAGGTTTATGCATCGTGGCTGCTGCTAGTGACAAGCGCTGCTTTTGGCCGCCACTCATCCCACTTACGCGTTGTTTTCGGCGCTGATCAAGCCCATAAGTGCACAACTGTTCATTGAGTCGTTGTGCCAATGCTTTGCGCGGCATACCAAAAATTTGTCCAATAAATTGTAGGTTTTCCTCGACGGTTAAATCATCGTATAACGAAAATTTTTGTGTCATATAACCAATTTTTAGGCGCAATTGCTCGGATTGTTTTGGGATCGCTAACCCCAGCACATCAACACTGCCAGAGGTAGGGCTTAATAAACCCGTGAGTACGCGAATTGTGGTCGATTTGCCACAACCATTTGGGCCGAGAAAACCGTAAATGGTTCCTTTGGGGACACTCAGATTGATGCCTTCAATCGCAGTGAAATCACCAAATTTTTTGACCACATTACGGGCGTGAATGGCGAGTTCAGTCACTATTTTTGCCTCGCTAAATCGACTTGCGCCGGAATGCCAGAAGGGAGCGATTGCGCGGATTCGGGCAGATCCACTTCGGCTAGATACATTAAGCGGGCGCGTTCATTTTCGGTCAGTGCGTAGTAAGGCGTGAAAGAGGGTTCCGTTGCCACCCAACGCACAGTGCCTTGCAGCGGCTCTTTTATACCGTCGATATGCACTGGAAACTGTGCGCCCGGCACGACCGCTAAACGATGTGGTGCGGGAACGTAGACACGAGCATAAGGGATGCGGCTGGCTTGGATGATAGCGACAATGCCGTTGTTTGGGACGCGCTCACCCAAGTTGTATGGGAGGTTATCCAAAATTCCATCGCGGGTGGCGACAATGGTTAACTCGTCGAGCTTTTGCTGTTGCAGTGAGACGTCGGCTTTGGCGGCGGTCAGCGCCGCTTGCGCTTGTTTGATATCTTCAGGGCGAGTGCCAGCGGTTAGCTTAGCAAACTCTTCTTTTGCAGAATCGAGTTCGGCGCGAGCGGCATCACGCGTGGCGGTGGCGCTGTCTTTTTCTGATTGGCTGAGGAGCTTTTTACCGACCAGTTCTTCCACACGTTTGAAGTTTTGCAACGCCTCTGTCAGTTTGGCTTGCGCGCGATTGACTTTGGCTTGTGCGGCCGCCGTGTCTTCTTGGCGTTCACCATTGCTCAGTTTGAGCAAATACGCTTGCGCTTTGGCCGCCTCTGCGAGTGCATGGGCCAGCACCGCCTGCTGATTTCTGGTATCCAGTCGAACCAATATTTCGCCAGCATGCACTGCGCTGCCTTCCGCGACAGGAAGCGCGCGAATGATCTCATTGGCGGTGGCGGAAAAAGTGATGCGGTCTCGCTCTAAAGTGCCCAATGCTTGCGCGCTATTTTCCGGCGAGCAAGCATTGAGAGTTGACAGTAAAAGAGAGATAAAGGCAATGCGATGTTTCATGCTCATGGCGAGAGGCTCGGTTAACTTATTGTCTTCATACTAGAAGTTTACCGCCAGCGCCTCAAGCTACATGGTTCATCAAAAGTAGAGGATGTGATTAGCCCCACTTTAATATCGGCCATTGTTGGGGCTGCGCGTATTGGATGAGGCGCGTGCATGGGTTGACCAAATAGGTGAAATCGGCGTGTAGACACAAAGGTAAATCATTGATCGAGTCAGTGAAAAAATGCACTTGACCCACGTATTGTGGGCGCTTAGCTAGCCATTCATTTAAGCGAGTGACTTTACCGTCTCGGTAGGTGGGTGTTCCCAAAATATGCGTGGTGTAATGGTTGTTCTCTATGACCATATCGATACCCATCGCCTCTGCAACGCCTATTTTACGGGCGACAGCTTTAACCAAAAAACTGACCGACGCCGAAATAATGAGCATTTGAATACGCTCGTCCGTTAACTGTTTAATGAGTGCTTTGGCTTGAGGAAATAGCCTAGGTACGATGCGTGTAGCGACACAATCGTCCGCCAAGCGCTGGACTTGCTCTGTGGGCAGGGTGAGCAAAGGTTGCATCGCAAAATCGAGGTAATCTTCCATGTCCATTTCACCGCTGGCATAGCGTGACATGATCAGCCTATCCTGCGCGACAAAATCAGGGTCGCTCGCTATGCCCTTATCGGCCAAATATTCGCTCCAAATCATTGCGCAGTCGCCGTCAATCAATGTGTCGTCCATATCAAAAACGTATAGAGGTGTCGGCATCTATTTAGGCTCTCACAGGTTGTATTTCGTTAAGGTTAAACAGTAATTCTAGCTGACTGCCAGTAGCGAATAATCGCTCTGACGAACGATTGAGTAAATCGACCGTGAGCTCGCAGCCTCGCACATCCACATGGTAGCGAATGACATTACCCAGTAATTGGTGATGCTTGATGGTGCCATGTTGCGGCGCAGAAACATGGGCACCATAGCTCCGCCCAGCTTCCTTGACGTAGATGGATTCGGGGCGAATAGCCACTTTCCAAGCCGTGTCTATGTTAAACAACTGCTTGGCGGTGGCCGCCTCTACTAAATTGTAATGGCCCATAAAACCAGCCACAAACTCATTGGCTGGCTGAGTATAAATGCTTTCTGGGGAGCCTTGCTGAACGATTTCACCTTGGTGCATTAAAAAAATACGATCAGAGAGAATCATCGCCTCTTCTTGATCATGGGTTACAAATACGGTGGTGAGATTGAGCTCTTTTTGAATATCACGGATCTGCTGGCGCAAGTGTTTGCGAATTTTGGCATCCAGTGCTGAAAGGGGTTCATCAAGTAGCAAAATACGCGGTTTGACCACTAAGGCGCGAGCTAAAGCGACGCGTTGGCGCTGTCCACCCGAGAGCTGGTTGGGATAGTGTTTTTCTTTCCCTATCAGCGAAACCAGTTCGACCACTTTTTGTACTTCGCGCGCGATGTAAGCTCTGTCTTGCCCTTGCATTTTGAGGCCAAAGGCGATGTTTTCAGCCACCGTCATATTCGGAAACAGAGCGTAGGATTGAAACACCATTCCAATGCCACGTTGCTGTGGTGTTTGGTTAGTGATGTTTTCACCGTTGACCCAAATTTCGCCGTCATCGACGGGATTTAAGCCAGCCAAACTGCGCAATAAGGTCGATTTTCCGCAGCCGCTCGGGCCAAGTAGCGTGACAAATTCCCCTTGCTCAATGGAAAATTCAATCCCTTCAAAAACGGTATTGTTGCCAAAACGTTTGGTGAGGTTGGCGACGTGGACGTAATCAGAGCGAGAGGTTGTGTGGGTCGTGGCATTCATTGAGTGGATCCTCGGCTAAAACGACTGGCGAGCCAAGTCAGTAAAAAGATAAATAGGAAGTAAGTCATCACTAACGCGGAGGTGAAGTGACCACTAGTCTGACGCATGTTGTAGAGATAAATCTGCAAGGTTTCATAGCGCGTGCCGACCAGAATGTTCGCAAATACAAACTCGCCAAGTAGAAAAGAGAAGGATAGAAACAGCGAAGCCATCAACCCTTTTCTAATGTTTGGCAGTACGATCAGTAAAAAAGCACGGCTGGTGCTTGCGCCGAGCAGGTGCGCGGCGTCCATGAGATCGTGCAGATGGATCGCCTCAAAACTGTTGGCAATTGCACGGTACATAAACGGCAGCGCAATGGTGAAATAAGTGCCAATCAAAATCCAAGGTGTACCCACAATTGGAAATTGGCTATCGGCGTACAGTTGCAGTAATCCAACTGAAGAGACCACAGGCGGCACTGCAAAAGGGATTAAAATCAGCAGGTTCATCACTTTATCGAGACGAGGGAAATAGTAAAACACCACGAAGATCGCCGGAATAATCAAAACTGCGCTGAGTGTCAGAGAAGCGATGCCAATCAGCAATGAGCGGCCAAATGCATCGAGAAAGCGAGGGTCGGTCAGCAGTTTGAGATACCAGTCAAAGGTGAAGCCATCGGGTAAAATCGTTGCGCCCCAGCGTGAAGAAAAGGAATAAACCAAGGTGGCTAAAATGGGCAGCAACATCACTCCCACGATGGAATAGACCACACTTTTATGAAAGGTGATTTTATCAAGGGTAGGATTAGCGTTTTGCATGGGTGTTCCTTGCGCTATAGCTTTTCGCAATTAGCCACTGATTGATCACAGTAATGAAGGCTAAAATTAGCATCAATACCACGGAAATGGCGGCGGCCAAATTGGGCTCTAAGAACAGATCTCCCGCCACTAAACTGGCAATGCGTACCGTAATGACGTTGTAGTTGCCGGATGTGAGTGCGTAGACGCTGGCATACGCGCCCATCGCATTGGCGATCAGGATAATCAAGGTGCCGAGTAGGGCTGGTGAAAGCACAGGCAAGGCGATTTTCTGCCAATATTGCCATCCGTTGGCGCCCAGAGTAGATGCCGCCGCTTGCCAGTCATCACTGAGCGCATCAAATGCAGGATAGAGCAGCAGCACGCCAAGAGGGATCTGAAAGTAGATATACATCGCCAGCAGTCCCCATTTGCCGTACAGGTTGAACTCTTCAATCAAACCGTATTGCTTTAGCAGCAAAGTCAGTGCGCCGTTGACCCCAAGAATAATAATGAAAGCGAATGCCAAAGGGACGCCCGCAAAATTACTGCTCATATTGGTAAAGGCGATCACACCATCGCGCAGCTTGCCATCGACTCGGCGTAAGGAGGCGACCAACATTGCCGCAATCGCAAGGCCCGCGACGCTGGACCATATGGCGAGCCACAAACTGTTGCCCAACCCTTGCAAAATAAAGGATGAGCTGAAGATTTCGCGATAATGGTCTAGTGACCATTGATCGTCAGAGATAAAGCTGTTGAACAAAACCCACAGCATGGGGGCGAGCTGAAATAAGTAGAAAAACAGCGCAAAAGGAGTAAGCCATAACGCAGGTTTGAGTTTGCGTGCCCAGTGTGTTGATTGGCTCAGCACGGCGCTAGGCTTGCTAATAACTTGGCTACTGATCATGCTAAGCACTCCGCAGAAAAGGGCTTATTGTGATCAAGATTAAGCAGTTGGCAGCACAGGCCGCAGAGCTCAGTTTGTTTGATCTCACAAGCTTGGTGCGAAAATTGATCGCCCAATACAAACAGCGGGACGTTGCGCTCTTCGGTTAATATTCCGCCGTGTGACTTGTCATTGTTCATGCCGTGATCGCTGGTCACCATCACTTGGTAGCCATCGTTTAGCCAGCTTTCTAAAAAGTGAGATAACAGCGCATCGGCCATGCGTGCACTATTACGATACTGTCCTGAATCAAGGCCAAACTTATGTCCAGCATCATCGATATTCATTGGATGGATCAGTAAAAAATCAGGCTGATGAGTACGACGTAAGTGTTCGGCGTCTAAAAACAGTGCTTCATCGGGATAGTGATCCCAGTGATAAAAACAGCCATGCTGAATATTGAGTGTTTTATCACAGGTAAAACGATCGCGCGTTGCATCAAAAGGCGCGCGGTTATAGAGCTCGCTGACCCAATGATACGCCGCTGCGGCTGTTGTCAGCCCTTGCTCTTTTGCCAAACTGAAGATGGATTGATGATGTGAAAGGCGCACAATGTGGTTATGAACAATGCCGCTTTCGACAGGCTTTACGCCAGTGAGTAGACATTCATACAAAGGACGCGATAACGAAGGCAATTCACATTGTAGGGAGTATAAGGTTGCTCTTTGCTGCTCAATTAAGCCGTTTAAGTAGCCCATGCAATCACGGGCTACGGAATAATTGAGTCCATCAAGAACAACAAGGATCACCTTATTGTTCATGGTTACCTCTTACTGCTGGTGGATAATGACATTTTCTTGCCATTGACGTGGCAATTGGCGAGCTGATTTTTCCCAAGCATTAAAGTCGCTAATTGGACTCACGTTCTGGTATTGATCGTTAGCAATCAATTTGCTTTGTACCGCAGCAGGCAGTGCAACGTTGCTGCGGATCGGGCGAGCATAGCCTTGTGCAAGGTTGATTTGGCCTTGATCGCTAAAGATGTATTCACGTGCTAGCTTGGCCGCATTTGGGTTTTTGGCGTATTTATTGATGATGGTGGTGTAGCCGGAAATCACAGAACCATCTTGCGGAATGTTAACGGTAAAGCGGTTACGGTCAATTTGGTCACGGTAACTTAGGGCGTTGAAATCCCACAATACGGCCACTTCAACTTCACCTTTTTCGAGGTTAGCGATACTTGGGTCTGTAAATGATAAGCGCCCTTGCTTGGCGAGTTTGGCAAAAAATTCGATTGCCGGATCGAGGTTCTTTTCACTGCCACCATGAGCAAAAGCAGCGGCTAGTACGGCATTATTTGCTTGCGCGGCAACACCGACATTACCAATACTGATTTTGTAATCGCCTTTGAGCAAATCGTTCCACGTTTTTGGCGCATTCTTGACTAGATTATTGTTCGAGATAAATGAAATGGTGCCCGTATAAGCCAGAGCCCAGTGGCCATCTTTATCTTTGGCCCAGTCAGGGATGTCATTCCAAGTGCTCGGTTTGTACGCTTGAGTTACGCCTTTTTTCACCGCCACGCGAGCAAACGCAAAGCCAACATCACCGATATCGGCGGTCGCATTTTTCTTTTCGGCTTCAAACTTGGCAATTTCTTGCGCTGAGCTCATATCCGTATCTTGGTGTTTTAGGCCATAAATCTTACCTAAATCGCTCCACGTGTCTTGCCAGTTAGCCCAACTGCCGGGCATACCAACACTGTACACTTGGCCTTCTTGTTTCGCTGCGTTGATCAAAGATTGTAAATCGGCCTCTTTAGCAAAAGCCGAAGTCGAAAGAGTCAGCGCAAGTGCTGTTGCAGCCGCTGCGCGGGTAAATAAGGTTTTCATTGTCGCTATCCTTCTGGACTAGGTCAGTAAGTTCGATTTTTATCCTAGAGAAGAACTGTGACGTTTTCGGTGTAGTTATTTGACATTTTTGATGATTTTCTATTGCACTTTTATTTCAAATTCAATCAATTAGCCTGTCATAAATCTGTTATCTGCCTTAAGTAGTCTAAAAGACGTTTATTCACTCTGTATAATATTGGACTAGGTCACGCATGAGATTTCGCAGCCCTTTGCCAGTGGCAAATGCTCCTTTAGAAAAGACCCAACTTGGTAACATTAAAGGCACCCTTCGTGAGCAAATTTGCAGTGGGATGCTGAGCGACAGACAAAAACTGCCATCTGAACGTGAATTGAGTGAATTGTTTAATACAACGCGCATTACAATTAAAGACGCTTTGGTTTCACTGGAAACAGAAGGGTTGATTTACCGAAAAGAGCGGCGTGGCTGGTTTGTCTCTCCGGCGCGAATTCATTATAACCCGCTATCGCGTTGCCACTTCCACCAGATGATCCGAGAGCAGCACCGAATCGCAGAAACTAAGCTAGTTGCAGTACGCAGCGTGATGGCTTCTCGTGAGTATGCAAGAGCGATGGATATTGACCGAATTACGCCCATTCATATTATTGAACGGTTGCGCTCGATTGACGGGCGAGCGGTACTGTTTGTCGAAAACTGCCTGATTGCGCAGTGGTTTCCAAAGATATTAGAGGAAAATTTAACCGCTTCGTTAACGCATCTCTATCAGAAAAAATACGGTTACATCACCACGCGTTCTCGTTTTGAAGTAATCCCTACGGCTGCACCTCTTCATGTGGCAAAAGCGCTTAACTTAGCCGCTGGTCAATCTGTAATGAAAATTTGTCGAGTTAATTACAAACAAGATGGCGAGATCATGGACTGCGAATTTGAGTACTGGCGGCCAGATTCAGTCCTGATCCGTATCGACAGTTGTGATGGAGAATGAATAGCTTTAGACTCGGCGCAACCTTTTTCACCCTGCTAGTCGTTTATGAATTTTTCTAAGCTTAACTTAAGCGCCCCTTTGATGGCTGCGCTGCCTGCGTCGCGACACACGGCGACCAAAATCCAACAATTGGCTATTCCAGCCGTACTTTCTGGGCAAGATGTGCTTGCCTTCGCGCAGACGGGCAGTGGTAAAACGTTAGCTTATGGCTTGCCTTTACTGCAACAAATTGAAATTAATACTCTTGAAATCCAATCAGTTGTTATTGTTCCTACCCGTGAATTAGCACAACAAGTCAGCCAAGAGCTGAGTGCTGTGGCAAGCAAGATGGGCATTAGCTTATGCACTTTATGCGGGGGAGTGGCCCAAGAAGAGCAGCTTGCGCAGTTGGCCAAATTACCGCATTTAATCGTCGCGACACCGGGCCGCTTGCTTGATTTACTCATACAGCAACTGATCTCATTGGAGTCGATGCACTGTGTGGTGTTAGATGAAGCTGACAGACTGTTAGAGATGGGGTTTTGGCCGGATGTACAACGCCTGCTCAGTTTTATGCCCCAAACCAAACAAACGTTGCTGTTTTCCGCCACACTCGCCGCCGATCTCGAACAGATGGCATTGGCCGTGTTAAGTAACCCGGTAAAGATAGAGGCGAATCAAGCCAATCAAGTGGTGGCAGAAATTGAAGAGCAGCTCTACCTTGTGAATAAGGGCAGTAAAGCACAAGCATTAATTGCTCTGATTAAGCAGCGGGCTGGGCAGCAAGTATTAGTGTTCATTAGCGCTCGTGATAGTGCTGACGCGGTCGCGAAAAAATTACTCAAAGCGGGTATTCGTGCGGCGGCTTTGCATGGTGAAAAAGATCAAGTCATTCGCGAGCAAACGTTAGCCGATTTCAAAGCTAATCAAGTGGATGTGCTGGTGGCCACCGATTTGCTGGCGCGTGGTATTCACATTGACGCGCTGCCAGTGGTGATCAATTTTGATTTACCGCCTAGTGCGCCAGTTTATATTCACCGCGTTGGCCGCACAGCGCGTGCTGGTCAAGGTGGTGTGGCGATTTCGCTGGTCTGCCATGGTGAAAGTCAAGCGCTGGAGGCAATCCGCAGCTTAACGCAGCGCGCTTTACCTCTGCAGGCGTTGACCGATTTTCCAGTGACAGACCAACCGACCAGCGGTGAACCGAAGCGCAAGCCGCGTGATAAGCAAGCCAACCGCCGCAGTGCTCAAAAGCGCAGCGTGAAGCAGTTTCAACAGAAAACAAGCCATTAAGTAGCTCAATATACGCATGCTATTGTGCATTTTGATGGAGTAAGGAAACTAAGTGGCTCAGGAAATTTATGCATTTATCACGATTGAAATGGCATATTAATCGAGTTTATGTGTAAATTTTCAGCAGCTTATTGTGAACAACCTATCATTATTGGACTAAATCAAGAAAATGCAGTATTTAGTTTCATGAGATTATATTCACAATTTTAGAATCATTTCTAGGATAAATATTCTTTAATCCACGTTATTAACACGATTGTGGATAATTAGTCGTTAATCAATCATTATCAATATAAGCGATGACTTTCTAGTCAAATAATATTTTAATGTATGTCACATTTACTGAAATTTTTTTAACTTACCATTTCGCCACTTTGATTGTTTTATCAAAAAACACTTATTAAATATAAATACGCATTTCTACTAATAATAGGATAAATTTCGATATGGCTGCCGATATTGTAAAGGTTTCAAGAAACACAGAAAATGCACCTATATGTGCCGTCTCTACACAAACAGTCGCTTTTTCTCATTATAATAATATTTCAGCACAACTACCGATAGATCCTAAAACAGGTGAAATTGTTATTGGTTGTATAAATGACCAAACCAAGCAATGTCTGAATAATATACAGTCTATCGTAGAAAGTATTGGTCACGTTATGGATGATGTGGTCAAAATGAATATTTTTGTAAAGAATATTTCAGATATTGATGCCATCAAAAAAGTATACCCCACTTTTTTTCAGGGGCCGCTTCCTACAGTGACCATAGCGGCGGTTGCGGCTTTACCTGTCAGTGATGCTTTAGTGCAAATTGATGCTCTTATTTCAAACGGTGAAGGCACTGCTCCACAAGCGCCTTGTGAGCTCATCAAAGTGTCAAGGAATACTGAGCATGCACCTCAAGGTCTATACTCTCAAACTGCGGCCTTCTCTCATTATAATAACCTCTCGGCTCAATTGCCGATTGAACCTAAAACGGGAGAAATAGTACAAGGTGGTATTAAAGAACAGAGTCAACAGTGTTTGAATAATATTAATGCTATCTTAGAAAGTATTGGTCATGCGATGGCTGATATCGTTAAAACAACGATATTTCTTAAAAATATATCTGATGCAGAAGCCATCAATGAAGTCTGTGGACAATTTTTCCCAAGTTATGTGCCTGCGCGAAGCCTAGTTAGTGTTGCTGCCTTGCCTATGAATGCATTGGTGCAAATTGATGTTGTTGTGTCACATGGTGATGGTACACCGCCACAGCTTCCTGAAGATACCCGCTTACTTGTGATTGAAGCAAATAATACCGTGAATGCACCTGAAGTCGACTATTCTCACTCTGTTGCTTTTTCTCATTACAATCATATTTCAGGTCAGTTACCTTTATCTCCAGAATATAATGAAGTTGTTGCTGGTGGAATAAAAGAACAAGCTAAGCAGTGTTTGGAAAATATAAAGAATATTGTAGAAAATGTTGAGCATGTTATGGATGATATTGTTAAAGTAAATATTCAAATAAAAAATATGGATGACATTAATATTGTCAATGAAGTTTACACAACCTTCTTTAACCATGAGCTACCTGCGAGAACCGTGATTGGTGTTTCAGAGCTGCCTATGGATGCGTTAATACAAATTGACGCTGTGGTTTCTAATTGTGAAGGTACACCACCTAAACATTAACGAATATTTCTTATTGACTAAAGAAGGGGGTATCAATGATACCCCCTTGTTACTTGTTAGCTATCTGTAATTGCAATACCAATATCACGCTGTTTAGTTATGGCAATCGAAATCAAACAGGCGGCGTATGAAAAACCGATCAATTACTGTTTTTCAGGGCCGTTAAAACGTGATGTAGTGAGGGGACCACTTGGTGTCCAAGCGCCAAAACCTCTTCACTGGGTTCGACGAGATCAGGAATTTGGTAGGTGATCATATTCGCACTCACGGCGGATCGCACGCCGTTATTAGAATCTTCAAAGGCTAAACATTGGGTCGGTTCAGCGCCAAGACGTTGCGCAGCGAGTAGATAAATCTCAGGATCGGGTTTGCCATGTGTCACTTCACAACCAGTTGTGAACGAGTCAAAGTATTGCTCAAGGCCTGAAAGACGCAGCTTAATTTGTGCCACGTCTTTTTGGGTTGATGTTGCGACGGCAGTAGGAATACGATTGGCTTTTAACCATTGTAATAACTCGATAACCCCTTCTTTCACTGGGATCGCCTGGTGTTTCACCACGGCATCGTAACGTTTACGCCACTCCGTATGCAATACTGGATAGTCTAATTCTGGCCCGTAGCCTGCGCGCAGTGCTTGTTCAATGCCTGCCGCATTGCGACCAATAGCCGAGAGATAAACCTCTTTTAAAAATGGGACGCCAACTGCGTGGCAAGCTTGTTCGAATATTGTAAGGCAGACACGTTCCGTGTCGAGTAACAGTCCATCCATATCAAAAATGGCAGCTTGAAATTTCATAAGTACAACTTTAGGCGAGTGAAATGGAGTGGGCTATTTTCACATAAGTCGACCTATGGAGGCGATCTTTTTCCTGCACTTTTTCTTTTTCTCATACTTCAATAAAATCAGCCAATTATAAGCGCTAGTTTGTTAGCAATGAGTTATGCTTAATGTGAAAACCTTGTTGCGAGAAGAGGGGGGAAGCAATTTGAATAGTGCATTTGTACAACAGTGGATGCCGGGTTTACACCAACTGAAAGATTATGAAACTCGCTGGTTGATGGATGACGTACGTGCGGCGCTTTCTGTGGTTGCGGTTGCACTGCCTGTCGCGATAGCGTACGCGCAGCTCACTGGAGTAAGCGCGATTGTCGGCTTATATTCCTGCGTATTGCCGATGTTGGTTTACGCGATTTTTGGCACGTCTAGGCAGTTGATCTTAGGCCCAGACGCGGCAACTTGCGCAGTGATTGCGGCGGTAGTGACGCCGCTGGCGATGGGCGATCCTCTCAAACACTGGCAGTTGGTCATGACAATGACGGCAATGACTGGTGTATGGTGTTTGCTGGCCAGTCGTTTCAAACTCGGTATTTTAGCCGATTTTCTCTCTCGCCCTATTTTACTTGGGTTGTTAAACGGTGTTGCTCTGACCATTATCGTGGGTCAATTTGCTAAAGTATTTGGGCTGAAATATGAGCAGCAATATCTACTAGAGCGTATCGTGGAAGCGCCATCCTTGCTGATTGATTTGCATTGGCAAACCTTATTGATAAGTGCGCTGACAGTGGTGGTTTATTTTCTGTGTAAGCGTGTCAGGCCCAATTGGCCAGCTGCGATGTTGGCTATCATCGCTGCTGCATTTTGGGTGTGGTTTTTTGGCGCTGAACATCTTGGCGTTAAAGTCGTTGGTTTAATCCAAGGTGGGTTACCGATATTCCAAACCCCTCTATTTGATCTAGGGGTGAGCCGTGAATTAGTCATGCCTGCTTTGAACTTAGCGATGGTGAGCTTTGTCAGTATGATGCTCACTGCGCGCAGTTTTGCGGCAAAAAATGGTTATGATATTGACGCCGACAAAGAGTTTCGCGCGCTTGGCTTAGCTAATATTGCTTCTGCATTTTCACAAGGTTTTGCCATCAGTGGGGCGGATTCACGTACGGCGGTGAATGACGCTAATGGTGGAAAATCGCAATTAGTTTCGATTATTGCAGCGATTGTGATTGGATTTGTCGCGATTGTGGCGTATCAGCCACTACAATACATTCCGATTGCTGCATTGGGGGTGGTGTTGATTATCGCGTCTATCTCGTTGTTGGATCTGAAAGGGATTTGGAGTTTACACAAGCGTGATAAAGACGCCTTTTATTTGGCAAGCTTAACTTTCATCGCTGTATTGGTCATTGGCGTTATCCCCGGCATCACTCTTGCGGTATTACTGGGTCTGTTCCAGTTTTTACGCACCGTGATGCGGCCAAGTGATCAAACATTGGGTTTGGATGATAAAGGAACGATTCGCACGATTGATACGTCAGCGAAGGCGAAACCAATACCGGGTTTGGTGATTTATCGTTTCAACTCTCCGCTGACTTATTTCAATGCGCCTTACTTTAAACGTCGTATTTTATTTCACACTGAATCGGCGGGCATGAGTGTGGGGTGCGTGATTATTGATGCGGTGTCGAGTTTTACCCATTTAGATTTAAGCGTCATGGCGATGTTATCGGACGTGCAAAGCATTCTGAAAAAACGAGGTATTCGTTTAGTGCTAGCGGGGCGCAAACGCAGTTTGAGAAAATGGTGTGAGATCGCTGGAATTTCAACGGGTGATGGCGGCGTGGTGATTCGTGCGGACATGTATTTAGCCATTAAGCTAAGTGGATGTTACCAACACGCTGTAGAAGAAGGGCAAGTTCCGCCAGTACAAAAAGAGCCGCAAAAGGATATTGAAGGTGAAATTGCGGCTGCTATTTAAAATGAGGTTGGCTCTCGTTAATAATATTGGTTCTCGTTAATAAAAGATAAAGAGCTCTTGAGTATCGAAAAGATGTAAGAAATCCCATTCAATCATGATGCTTTCCTTTTTATGTGATGAGAGCGAGTGCTCGGCCTTTTGCTAAACGGTTGGTGCCTGTTTGGATAAGCATAGGTGAGCATTATGCATTAGGCAAAATGGTACGGGTTATTAATCTAATATAGGTAGCCTATTGGCATGGTGGTTTTCGACGCTAGGCGTAGCGTGTCGGCAGGTAAACAGTTCGCTGTACTTGAGCGGCCAGTTTTCGATGAAACTGCAGCATCATTGCACCTTCACTGCATGGCTGCCAAGTTAAGGCCTTGCCGACCACACCGTGATGTTGAAAGGCGTTGAGCCGAATGTTGACGTTCGCAGGCAACTGGTTAATCAGATGCGCCACTTCGGTAATTTCAGTCTCTAAATCACTTTTGTCCGGTATATGCAGCAGTCGCACTTCGTGCAGTTTATTCCGTTTAGCGAGGTGGAAAATAGTGCGTATCACTCTATGGTTACTGCGTCCGGTTAGCCACCGATGCGTTTCCTCTTGCCAAGCTTTTAAATCGATCATTGCGCCATCCACATAGGGCGATATTTTGTCCCATCCCGATTCTGATAGTGAGCCATTACTATCAATAAAACAGCTGAGATGTTTCAATTCTTCATCACGTTTGATGGCTTTGAAAAGAGCGATGATAAACGGAAGTTGTAGGGTTGCTTCCCCTCCTGAAATGGTAATACCGGCTAAGAAATAATGATTTCGGCGAATAAGTTCCACGAGTTGTTCAACACTGTAGTGATGAATTTTGGGGTTTGATTGGTGCATGCAGTGCTCAATACAGCGATCGCAGTGAGTGCATTTATTCGCTAGCCATTCGACTTGCTGGTCAGCATTGAGGCGCAGTGCTTGCGATGGGCAGGTTGTTACACAATCACCGCAATGGTGACAGTGACGAATCGTATGTGGGTTATGGCAAGACAAGCAATTGAAGTTGCAACCTTGCATAAAAATGACCAGTCGGTTGCCCGGGCCATCAACGCAGGAGAAAGTCAGCACTCGGCTGACTTTTGCTCGGAGCGGCTGTTTTTTACTCACCATTAGTTTGGCTGACAGAGTTTAGCTGATAAGCCGGTTGCATTTCATGGCTAACCACGCGTGCTTTTCGCTTGAGCACGGCCGTGTTTTTGGCCGCTTCTGCCCCAAGAAATGTGGTGTTGGTGCGTGATCCGCGCTGCTCAAATTGCGCTATTTCAGACAGTTTCACCATGTAACCCGTAATGCGAACTAAATCGTTCGAAGCCACGTTGGCCGTAAATTCGCGATAGCCCGAGTGGAGGGCTCCTTTACATAGGTTGAACATCGCTTCTGGGTTGACCTTTATGGTTTCATCCAGAGTTAGAATATCGCTGATACCAGAGGTGTAATATTGATGATGTCCAGCCGTTGCTTGCACATATTCAATCGGGTTGGGTTCGGTACCATAAGGGATGCGCACACCCGGAGTGACATCAAGATCAAGGCTAATACCACCTTGTGCGTGCAGTAAAGCACGGTCGTTGAAGCCATATTTGACTGGTGAGTTTTGTACAATGTCGGCCAGCTTGGCGGAAATGGCGATGCCTAATTGGTTGGCGATATCATCATGGCCATAACGAGCGTTACTCTGCTCCTTTTCCAGTAATAGATTAACGGCTTCAGCCATGCCATAAATGCCAAACATCGGTGCGAAACGAGATTCTTCAATCAACCCTTCTTGAGTCAGAAAACCTTCAAAAAAATGAGATTGTTGGTGCAGATGAGCAGCTCGAACATCCATCAGCTCAATCATATATTGGCTGTAAGTGGGTAGAATCTGATCTAAAAATGTTTGGCGGTCACTGGCTTTTTTCGCGGCCTCTTTTAAATTCATTCTGACTAAAGTATTGCAGCCTCCCGCTAAAGGAAGTGAGTTGTAGCAACTGACGATACCAAAACCTTGCTCGCCATAGGCGGTGGCATGAATCGGATAGTTGGCGATGTGCGGTTTACTGCATTGACAGATATTATCGGTCGCTTGTCGCAGTAAATCGTCAGGAGTGATAGAAGGGTCATACATGAAGGTAAGGTTGGGAGCGATCTGTTTCAGTTCAGCATCGACACGTAAAATAGTACGACAAATAATATTGTCGCTCGGGCCGATGTTGGCGTGCATGAAAGCATCGGGCAGAGTGCGATCAAGCATGATCCAAAACAGCTTCAGTTTTTGATAAATCGACGCTTCGCTCAGTTCGCCCACATAGGGCAATAACACGCTATCTAATTGCCCCAAATAGACAGGAATAGAGGTCACTGAAGGCACGTGATGGTACAAAATGGTCAGCATATTGAGTGCTTCATCAAAATTACTGGCAGGCGAAAGCTCTAAATACTCACTGCCTTGTGCTAAAAATTTTGCGTAGTCAGGCAACACGTAACGTGGTTTAAAAGGGGCATGGCCTTCAAACATATCGCAGATAATGCCTTGTTCCATTGCTCGAGCCGACTCAGGAGAGAGTTTCAGATAGGGCAAGCTTGCTTCGGCCTCTAGCGCAAGGAAGTGTGACTTTTGTTTGGGCGAGAGGTGTGCGTCAGTGACGATGGCTTGGAAGCGTTGCTGTGTATCGAGTGAATGGCCCATGAATTAAACCCTTATATTGTTGTGGTTTAATCCTAATGTGCTTGGTTACTTTTCACTATTGATAATACATCAAGTAGTCATTTCCATAATGGAAATGAAAACGCCACTTCGTTATCGTCGAAGTGGCGTCATCAGGAACCTAAGGTTAGGCGTATTGCGCTTCGATTTGGTTCGATTTTAGATAAGCAGGGTGAGTGGCGAGCTGCTCTAAGTAACGTTCAATATTCGGGAAGTGAGTAATCGCTCCGTTGGTCAGCAATATTTCAGCAATGAATGACATCATGAAATCAGCGCCAGTGAGTTGGTCGGCCACTAAGTAGCGTTTACCCGCTAAACACTGGTCAAAATAACTCATCACTTTGGCCGTTTCGCTTTCTGCATAGCCACCAAGGAAATTGGTTTGGCAGCCATCTTTGGCAACAAACATCTTTAATAGCAGCGGCAATATGGCAGAGCTTTCCGCAAAGTGGAGCCATTGCTGGTATTGCACATATTCCACGCTGCCACGCTGAGGCGCAAAGTGTTGGCCGTATTTTTCTATCAAGTAATCGGTAATGGCGCCAGATTCAGTAATCACCAAACCATTGTCTTCAATCACAGGTGACTTACCTAACGGATGCACGCTTTTTAGCTCCGGCGGTGCCAGAAAGGTCACGCTATCACGTTGATATGGAAGCACTTGATATTCAACCCCTAACTCTTCAAGTAACCAGATAATGCGCTTAGAGCGTGATTTATTTAGATGGTGAAGTTTGATCATTATGTGGTCCTTATTAAAGTGGTTGGTTGATTTGGATAACCAGTTTGCCAAAGTTTTTGCCTTCCAATAGACCAATAAAGGCTTGTGGTGCGTTTTCTAAACCGTCAATCAGTTGCTCGCGGTATTTCACTTTCCCTTCGCTTAGCCATTGAGTCATGTCAGTAGCAAATTCGTTATAGCGATGGCCGTAGTCATCAAAAATAATGAAACCTTGCATGCGGATTCGTTTGGTAAGCAAGGTGCCCATCAGCATAGAGAGACGATCAGGTCCTTCAGGCAGCGACGTTGCATTGTATTGAGAAATCAAGCCACACAGCGGAACTCGCGCTGCTGTGTTAAGCAGAGGTAAAACCGCATCAAATACTTTGCCACCGACATTTTCGTAGTAAACGTCAATCCCTTGAGCACATGTTTTAGCCAATTGCTCTGCAAAATCGTCAGCTTTGTGATCAATACATTCATCAAAACCTAATACTTCTTTAGCGTAACGACATTTTTCCTCACCGCCAGCAATGCCCACCACATGGCAGCCTTTGATTTTAGCAATTTGACCAACCGTTGCCCCTACTGGGCCAGTAGCTGCGGCGACTACCACAGTTTCACCTTGCTTCGGCTGGCCAATGTCTAGCAAACCCATATAAGCGGTAAAACCGGGCATTCCCATGATGCCTAGCGCGTATGAGGGTGAGGTTGGATTTTTACCGAGTTTGAGTAAACCTTCGCCGTTAGAAATAGCGTAATCCTGCCATCCGGTATAAGCGAGTACCCACTCACCTTGCTCAAATTTTGGGTGGTTTGATACTTCCACTTGACACACGGTCCCGCCTACCATGACATCATCAATTGCGACAGGATCGGCGTACGATTTAGCGTCACTCATGCGGCCGCGCATGTAGGGGTCAAGTGAAAGATAAACACTACGCAGCAGCACTTCACCTGCGGCAGGTGTTGGTTTAGGCGCATGTTCTAAGCGAAAGTTAGCAGGCGTTGGTGCACCGACAGGGCGTGAAGCGAGTACAATGCGGCGGTTAGTTTGTTCAGTCATTGGAGAGTCCTTTATTATTTTAAATTAGACCAGTCGTCTAGTTTGGGTTTCAAAAAAACCGCTATCGAAATAGCGGGTGAATCTTAACTAGGGCACTGGCCTTGCAAAATGTGTTCGGTGCTCGTAAGCGCTTGTGCAAGCCCTTGGTTATCTTGACGCAGTTTACTGAGCAAACTTGCGCCGAGCCAAAGGTTATAAAGCAATTCTGCGGTTTGCTGGCTGTGTTGTACGTGAATGGAGCCGTCGTCGATCCCTTGTTGGATACATTTTCCGACCGCCTCAATAATGCTATCTGCACCTTTAAGTAAAGCAATACGCATCGCATCAGACAAGTCTGAAACTTCAGCGCTTAATTTCACCACCAAGCAGCGCTGTGCGTTACATAAGCCATTGCTCTGCTCATACCAACATTGCCAATAATGCATCAAGTGTTGATAGGCGTTGCCTTCTTCTTGGTTAAAAAGGGCATTAATCCGCACTAAATAGTGCTGAAAATAGTCCGTAATCAGTGCCTCGCCAAATTGCTCTTTTGACTTAAAGTAGTGATAGAAAGAGCCTTTGGGCACATCAGCGGTTTTTAATAATTCAGACAAGCCTACGCTGGTGAAGCCTTTGGTTACGACAAGTTGGTAACCGACCTCAAGGATGTGTTGGCGAGTATCATGGGTTTTTGTATTCATGGACGGCACTATAATTCAAATTAGACCAGTCGTCTAGTTTTGTTCGTTCATATTATATTTGTGCTACTGGCTATGGTTGCTGAATAACAGAAATGGACACTTCCTCCTTGAAGTGTCGCACTATTATTTATCTTTTAATGAGTGAGAGATGAGACTATTTTTCTGTCTTTAGCGTATCCGATGCCCAAATGAGGTTTTGCCCATTGCTGAGCTCAGCTTGAATACTCAAGGCTGGAACTATTTTCTTATCCTCTTTTTTATATGGCTGCGTAGAGAAATTGGCGGTAATTTTACTGCCATCACCAAAGGTTGTTTGTTGTACCATCCCTTGTTCATCAAGCCATTTAAAATCGACTAAAGGTTGGTTCCACACGACTTCATGGATTGGTGCAAACCCTTGCTGATAACGGCGTAATGCGTTGACTCGTGCGCTGTTAGGCGTCGCTTCATCACGGCTAAGGTGAATCATCGCTGGGGTGTTATACAGCATGGCGATTAAATCTCGCTCCGCTTGCACGTTGGAAAACTTCACGCTGTCGTTGTGCCAGTGGTGACTGTTGATCACCTCATCATGGAACACGGTCTGATAGAGAGGGATACGGTATTGCGGTGCAAATAACAGTGTTTTGTACGGCTCTTTGACTTGCGCGGGTTTAAAGAAAAAATCTGGGCTCGTTGTTGGGAACCATGCTCCAAGAAAGTAAGGCGATTGGCGGTTAGTTTTCATATCAGGATCTGTCCAGCCAAATCCTACCGTTTCTAAACCATGAGCAAAAGAGAGCCCTTGTGTCGTCAGGCTGTTACCATCTTCAGAGCCGAGAACCACATTCTGTTCATTGGCTATCCAGCGCATGCGTTGATTAAATGCCTCCAGCATCGCGCTTTCTTTCATTCCTTGGCCCTCTTGGTATGAGTAATCTTCACGGGCCATTCCGGTCCCATCTACATCAAGAAACAGGCTGTTAAAGCGGCCATATTTTAAAATTGCCTCAATGCGTTGCTGCACAAAGCCTAATTGGCAGGCAGGGTTGAGATAAAAGCCGTTGCCACGAAACCCTTTTTGTTTTTTGCCGTCGGCGTTTTCTATCGCACATTGCTTGCGCATTGCATCCGGTAGCTGCGCGGTAAGCCAACCATCGTTGATGCCTTTTGCTATGGCGGTATTGTAGGAGTCGTACACCCCAACTAAGTAGCCAGCCTGTTTTGCTTGATCAACCACTTGTGGTTGGTAAAAGGCGGGCATCCAATTATCCAAACCTAGCCAGAGGTGCTGCAAACCAGCTGAGCTGAGTGCGTCAATCATGGATGTCGATAGCCCTTGTCCCCAAGTGCTGGCATCACGTAAAAACGGTAGTTTCTGCTCTGCGAGCCATGCTTTTCGTGCCTGAGCGGCTTGGTATTGGCTAGCTATCCCTGCTTCTTGGGTTGAAGGTTGCTCTTTTATCCAAGCATTGAGCGAGCGGTTCACTTCGTCAATCAACAACCGCTTGTTGTAGTTGTTGAAAAAATCTTTTCCTTTAACGAGTGGCTTAAGCTCTTTGAGCGCTTCGTTTGATGCTACCCACTGGGGCTGCTTAAAATACCATTCTTTAAGTGCCAAGAAATCAGTCACATCTTGTGTGGACACTAAGTCTTGGCCAAACAAGTAAACATGGCTTGCGCCGATAAGCTGTTTTATGGCTGGGTTTTGCTGCGCTTTTTGTTCGAGCGTTTGTGATAACCCATTCTCTTTTCGCCACTGACGGTAGCGTTTGGCGCCATCTAGTGGTGAGTTGCCAAGGGAGATTTCCACCTCAAAAGGCTCATCTTTGTTGAGCACAGTGAAAGCGTGCGTGGCTTGCATGTCCAGCTTGTTTTGCTTGGCGCTAAAATTGAGTTTGTTGTTGGTGGCGGTATTGAGTTGGTAGCTCACATACTGCTCATTGCCAGCTTCCACACTCCAAAATGGCATTTTGAGATCTTGCGTGGTATTGCTGGCAGAGCGTTCCGCTATGAGGTAGTTCACCCACTGTGGGTTATCCGTTGGAATGCGCATTCCTTCACTAAAAGGAAGAATGAGCGTTTTGCTTTGCTGCTCAGGCAGTTCAAACCACTGTACGGTTAACGGTTTTGCACGAGAGATTTTACTCTCAGCGCTCGCGGTAATCGACAGCTTCAATGTTTGTTGTAAATTGGCCTCAACCTTTAACTGGCTAGGAACAAGCAGCCAAGAGGCGTGATGTTGATTATCTTGTTGCAGTTGGCTGACTTGCTGTGACTGGCCGTTAACGGTTAGCTTGCCTTGGTTAATGGTTAGCTGGGCATTTTGCTGCCAATCAATAGCCAAATTTTGTGGCTCTATTTGCACGGTTTGGTTTTGATTATGCAGTGTAATTGACACCGGTTGTGATTGGCTAGCCAACGCCAAAAGTGGCGTACAAGTGATCAATAAAGAACAAAGTGGTTTATACATGGTTTGTCATTTCCAGTGTGTCTCGGTGTGTTGATTACATAAGAAATCGACAAATCAATTGTCACCCTGATGTCTTCATTGAGCCTGCTTTGGCAGAGTCAAACGTTGTACATATTCCACTTTGATTGCTCCTTGATACTCGATAGTTTTGATCAGAGTACTGAGCCATTTAGCCGAGCTGGGGGATGAGCTTGGTTTATTCAATAATTGCTGAGTATTACTTATTGCCACCATATCTTGCCGCTTGATTAACTGAAATTGGTCGTCAAACCATTGCCAAGCAAGGCTTGTTGGGGGGCAGTTTGTCAATGCTGTGGGGGACTCAAGCGCTAGTGGGTAGCCACCGTTGGGAGAGGCGGATTGCAACCATGTGGAGCCAAAAGGCATGGTAAGAACTAACCAATAGTGCTGTTTGTCGAGTGTCAGTCGATAAACGCCATCTTGCGGAGCAAAGAGCAGTTCTGGGCTTTCTAATTCTATATAAGGGGCTGATGACGTTACTTGGCTCTGTGAGATGAGCAAGCTATTGTCAGGGCCAAGAAGTTCAACCTGGCTAGGCAGCTTCGCTCCCTCCATTGATAATTTGAACTGGTAACCTTGCTGCATCACGTTGGTTTTTTTTTGTATCGAGACGTTGATCAGCGCCGTATTTGGTACCACATCGCTTAAGAGCTGTTGGCCACATTGGGTTTGTTCAATAATGGTATTTTTGACGCTTGCCCAGCGTGGCGTGGCAATGGTTTGGTTATTGAGTGCGAGGACCAACTCTTGCCAGGCAAGCTGTGGCTGATGGTTCGCTAAAGCGCGATAGGTTGATTGCAGTGGTGTGGCCATAAACCAATCATCACTCACGGCGTGGCTTGGACTAACGACGAACAGTACAAACAGCCAAAGGTTACGCATTGGACACCTCGACTAAACGATACCCAACGCCACGAACGGTTTCGATATTGAGTGAGGGTAACTGCTGCCTTAGCTGTAAAACATGATTATCGACGGTTCGAGTTGAGGGAAAGGCTTGGTAGCCCCACACTTTATTGAGTAGTTCATCACGGTGAAAAACACGTCCTTGGTTTTGAACTAGCAGCAGTAATAGCTGAAACTGTTTCGGTTTTAGCGTCATCAACTGCTCACCTAAGGTAACGCTGCGCTTTGAGAGATCAATGGCAATGTCAGCGTAGGAAAGCAAGCTTTCTCCTAATGGTCGCAGTTGCGCTTGAATTCGCGCCAGTAATTCTTGTTGCGAAAATGGCTTGGTGACGTAGTCTTTCGCCCCCGCCATTAGACCTGCTATTTTTTGCTCAACCTCGATTTTGGCCGTCAGGATGATCACTGGCACGGCTTTGGCCATTAGCCATTGAGGCAGATGATCCAAGCTGTCTCCTTGAGCCAGTTGTCTATCTAAAATCACCAAATCGGCGCGAAACCATGCTTTTTTGACTTGTGAGAGCTGCTGTACCCACAAACAATCAAAACCTTGCTGTAGCAAGTAATCATGCAAACCTTGCCCGAGTAGAGGATCATCTTCGACCAATAACAGTGTGTTCATAATGGTAATTCCAATTGGCAGCGAGTGGGGTGGGCTTTACAAGTCAGTTTGCCGCCCATTTTAAGCATCAAATGGCTCACAAGACGGAGTCCAATCCCCATATTGGAAACTGTGCGAGAACGGGAAAATAGCCGTTTTAGACGAGAGGGAAACTCGCCTTCATCGCTAACGCAAAGCCGCAGTCGAGTGTCAGTCACGCTGGCCGTTATTGAGATTGTTCCTTGACCATGCTGCTTGGCATTACGGATCAAGTTATCCAAACAAATCCCAAGCCAGTAATACGGCAGTGTGAGCTCGATATCTTGTGTCAGTTCATAGCTGAGTTCGTGTTTCGCTACGCAGTGATCTAACCAATCTGAGAGATAAGCGGTTTGACATTGAAACGGCTCATTTGGGTCGCTACTCAAAAATCCTTTACTGGTCTGAGCAAGCTGAGCTAAACGTTGGTGATCGGCCAGTAAGCGGCCGAATGTATCTTGGGCCAGCTCTGGCAGAGTATCAAATTGCTGGCGAAACTGCTCAACGGTCAAGCCAAGACTGGTGATAGGGGTGCGTAGTTCATGCGTCAGCAACTGTAAAATAAAGCGTTTTTCTTTGGCTTGTTGGCGGTGTAACCAGAGCGTCCTACTCAGCGTTGCTGCGAGCAACAGCAGTAATATGACTGATAACCACAGTGAAATATTGGGTTTTTCTTGGCTAGAGACACACAGATTACTGTAGCGTAATTGGCAACTTTGAGTAGCCGCTGTGATGGCCGACAATACCAATTGCTGATCGAGCGCGACTTTTTTCCATTGCAATGCGCTCAGTACGCGAATACCGAAATCGCCACTGATCCATAGCCGTTGTTGACGGTCAATATAAGCGCGATAACCGCTGACCAAGGCATCTCGCCCTGCCGTTTCTAAATCGGTAAAAAAGGTGTACAGCGGATGCTGAGGGTCAGAGAGAGTCGTGTAGGGCTGTAGCTCGGCGCTTTGCTCGGCCGTTATGTTATGAGTAGAAAAAGCTAAGTATCGCTCTGCGTAGCTCCCGCCTGCAGGATGCAGAAACGGAGCAGTCTTAAACCAACGGATGGGCAATTCATCGCCTTGGCACAAAGCGAGTTCAAACGACGCTGCTTTTTGCAATTCAGGGCGTGATGCCAAGGTTTTTGATAAACCGGGCGGCAGTGCGCACTGTGAGGCTATTGCTTTTAGCTCAGTTATGGTTTGCCATGAATAACGGGAAAAATCAGGATAGGCGCTGGCGCTGAGCAGAAGATCGACAGGGTATGAGTTGATACTTTGCAGTGGCAAGGATCTCGCAGCCGATAGCGATTCGGCTTGGCGTAGAAAATGCTGCCAACGATCTTGCAGCGTTTGCTCTTGCCCGTGTGCTAGGTTTGATTGTCCTAGCACTGCGGTGAGTGTGATCAAAAGGTACAGCAGCCGTGTTCTCAACGTTAAGCACTTAGAAAAAGGTTCGCATTCACGAAATTATAGCTGTGCTAAGTCAGGATTTGTCACCTCAATGTCACTAAAGCGGAATGTCGATCAAAACTCGGCATCCACCGTGAATGTCATCCTTTGCTTGGTATAAGGGTGATCAAAGCTCAGTGACTCAGCATGTAGATGTAAACGCGCTCCTTTCGTGCCATAAAGATCGTCGCCAACGATGGGCAGGTTGAGTCCTTCCACATGAGCGCAATGCACGCGCAATTGGTGGGTTCGTCCTGTTTTGGGGTAGAGGTAGACTTTACTGAATCCATCTCGGCATTCAATTAATTGCCAGTGAGTGTCAGCGGGTTTGCCATGTTCAAAACAGACCAATTGACGCGGCCTGTCATCTAAATCGCCCCGCAGCGGTAAGCGAATGTCACCATGCGATTGCTGTAATTCACCAGCGAGTAAGGCAAGATAGCGTTTTTCAACGCCGCGAGTAATAAACTGCTTCTGCAGGCTTTTATTGGCTCGGCGGGTGAGAGCAAACACCAATAAACCTGAAGTAGACATATCGAGGCGGTGGATCACAAAAAGCCCTTCATCTGAGCTAAACATTTGTTGCAGACGAGTATAAACCGAGTCCTGAATGTTGACTCCGGGAACGGATAGAAACTCGGCAGGTTTGTTGACGACAACAATCGCTTCATCCTGGTAGATGATGTCGATCTCTTTGCCTTGCGCTGGGTTATGCAATAGCGGGTTATCATCGAGCTTCAGCCCATCAAGCATGTGAGCCAAAATCGGTTGGCACTTGTTTTGACAAGCAGGATAGAATTTCTTGTGTTGACGAATTTCAGATTTTGGTGACGCTCCCCACCAGAATTCGGCGAGTGAAATCGGTGTCATCTGATGTTGAAACGCGTAGTGCAGCAATTTTGGTGCGGCGCATTCTCCAGATCCTGCTGGTGGAACAGGGTTAGCCGTAAGACGGAAAATCTCCCCCAGAGATTTTTCAGTGCCGTATTGATTGAGAAATCGATAGTGAGAAAAAAGTCGTTGCTGCAACGCATTAGAGAGATTTTTACGCTGCTCTTTTAATGCATCAATCTGTTCTTGAAATGCGTCTATTTGCGCTTGTAGTTCGTTGAGGTTGACGTCCCACTTGCGCTTTAATTGTTTGAGGGACGCTTTTTCAGCCACACTTTGTTTGGCGAGACAATCTAAGGTTTCACGCAATTGTTGGGCATCATTTGATTGCTCGGCAAGGATGCGTTGCTGTTTACGCTGTTCACGACCTTGAATCATCAGCTGGCGATGCGCTTCTAATTCATCTTGCGCCTGCTGTTGGGCTGTGGTCCATTGCCGCTGAAGTAGCGCACGCTGTGGATCGCACTCCAATTGTTCAACTTGCTGATTAATTTGATTGATTGGCACGCTGCCTTCCAAGAAAAAACCATCGTTAGTGAGCATGTCAAATATAGGCGGCACAAAATGCGGCAGCAGGTTTTGCTCAGCTAACTTCCCCGAGAATGCAGACAGATACCCTAGCTCTCCACTTTGTTTACGCACCACTAAAACGCCAAACATTTTCCCGATAGCTTCCGGATGCTGGTTTAGCACGCCGTGATTATCGAGCCCAAAATTATGTTGCCAATTCTGCTGGTTCAGCAGGTGTTGTTGCAGCTGGCTTGCCGCTAATTCGCTTAGCGGATGCGGCTCGTAACAAAATGGGAAAGTAAAGCGCTCAGGCAGAGAGTAGCCTTCAATAGGTTTTTTAAAGGCAGTAAAACAGGGCGCTGGTGTCGGCATTTTCTCTGGCTCGCAGTGGATGGTGGTGGAGAACGCAGAATTGTACTGATTTGACCTAGAAATGCCAGTTTCTGGTTGAACGGCGATGATGATACGATTAATTAATGTAACTAGCTTATTAATATCATTAATATAGCTTAGTGAATCCCAAAGAAATAAGTTAACAGTGTCGATTTAACCTGATGCTATGCGTTTATTTAAAACATATAGAATGATTGGAGGATTAATTCATTTTATTTCTATGTAAAACAATGTCAGCTTTATGTTAGTTTTTTGTCATTAATTCTATTTGTAGTGATTGGTTCCTGATTCTACTTAATTTAATGAGTTTATTGTTTTTAATTTTGATGGGTAAAGGCTGAGTATTGATTATCATATAGGCAATATTATGCCCGCTCGGGCAATTTGTTGCTCGGTTGGGCAATTTGTTGCCCGCTCGGGCTGTGGGGCTTTATTCTTAAGTAAGCGTAATTGAAGGGAATGATTTTTGCTTACGTGTTTATGGATAAATGGTTAGTCAGTTAAGGAAATATAATGAGTCAGAGTATTGTAGTGGGTAATATGGAAACGGTTCATGATGGATTTCTGCCAACGTCTATCATTGTGTGTTCCGCAAGCGTCAAGTTTGGAAGTCGCGTCAATGTGGATTAATAAAACATATGCCATTTTAGCGCTCTCCTTATTTCCTTCGATGGTGTTACATGCTGAGCAAGAAACGTCTGCAGCAGAAGTGTATGAAGTAGGAAATATGTCTCCAGAAAAAGCGTTTGCTACCGGACGACTGCTTCGAGCGCAATACAAAAATATGGAATCGCGACCATACCTCCAGTACGCGGCAGACAACGACAATTCGGATGCCGCCTTTCTCTACGCGATGGAGCTTTCGAACTACAAAACGACCATTAGAACGCCTCCTGAAGCGCGTGAATATCTGCTTAAAGCCGCAGAATTAGGCAATCGTCGCGCCATGAAACATCTTTATACTGATGCTAAGTGGTTAAGAGATCGCGATGTGCAGTATTGGAAAAGCCAGTATTACGATAGTTTGATTCGTTTAGGACGAGATGATCCTGCACAAGCCACTTACGAGCTTGCCCAGTTTTACAAAGGTATGGATAACGAGATGTATAGCTACTATCTCGATAAAGCGGTCAGTTTTAATCATCCACGAGCATTGATGGATAAAGCAAAGCAAGTTCAAGCTGGTGGAGGTCTGTTTTTAATGCCTGGGGAAAGGGAGACCAAGGTGAGAGAGCTCTATCTCGCGGCTGCGAAGACAAACTATATCCCTGCGATGAGACGCTACATCGGTATTTTAGAGAGCAAAGGCCGTTTTGAAGATGCCTATCAATGGCGACTGATGGCGTTAGAGCAAGGTGATATTACCTCTTTGGCAACGGTAGTTAAGATTCTGCTCGGCGATAGCGCATCCTATCATTTTGTGACTCCCGATCGGATCAAAGCGCAAGCCTATTTAGATTTATATCTCTCTGCTGCTGGTACTGAACGTATGCAGTCGCTCTACTCAATATTGGAATTAGAGGAAGAAAGCCTTGCTGGTAAGATGAGTGAGGAAGAAAAAGCACAAGCTAATGGCATATTTGTTAACTATAAGAATAGTCTGAATTTTTATTATCATGATGTCTTTTGGGATATTAATTAGTTAAATTATACAGTATTAGAAACGGCATATTTTTTTGGGTGAAGATCATGTTTTTGTGATTTTTTATATTTAAAATGCTCCTATATGAATAGAATGTGCCGAGAATTTTAAATCCCCACGAAAAATATCGATAAATCTGATGGGGTAATTTATGGAAGAATTTAATAGCTAATGCTAATTAATGGGATTTATTGTTTAAATGCTCATTAAAATCTACCAGATAATAAATATTAAGAGACTTGAGTTCTATTAGAACTTAAGTCCAATAGATTTAACTTTAATTTTTACAACGTTATGTAACCCTCGGCCTGAGTAAGTGGTAACTAAGTTTAGCTACGCTCTTGTCCGTAATTTTGACAATGATTGGCATAGGTATTGGAGACGTAATATGTCTAAAGAAGGAAGTGTAGCTCCTAAAGAGCGGATTAATATTAAGTATATTCCAGCAACGGGAGATGCACAGGCTGAAGTTGAGTTACCGCTAAAAACTCTGGTGGTGGGTGATTTTAAAGGCCATACCGAAGAGACCCCACTTGAAGAGAGACAAACCGTTTCAGTGGACAAGAACAACTTTGAAGCGGTTATGCGTGAAAGCGATTTGAAACTGACCACTACAGTGCGCAATAAACTGAGTGGCGATGAAAATGCTGAGCTTCCTGTTGAGCTTAGTTTCAAATCTCTTGCTGACTTCGAACCGGATTCAGTGGCAGCACAAGTTCCAGAATTAAATAAATTGGTTGAGCTACGCCAAGCTCTTGTGGCCTTAAAAGGTCCTTTGGGCAATATTCCCGCGTTTAGAGAGCGTCTACAAGAGCTACTAAATTCGGAAGAATCGCGTGAAAAACTTCTATCTGAGCTAAGTATAGTGAGCGGCAAAGAAGAAGAGCCTCAAGCATAAGGCTTGATCAACCCAACTTTTTATTTAATCAAATTTAGGAACGAAATTGATGTCTACTACTGAAGCCGTCTTAGAGAGACAAAGTGCCACCCAAGGCAGTTTACTTGATGAAATCATGGCACAAACGCGCATTGCACCGACTGAAGAAGGGTATGATGTTGCGAAGAAAGGGGTTGCTGCGTTTATTGAGAATCTCATCGGTTCGAATCAAACGGAAGAGCCGGTTAACAAATCACTCGTTGATCAAATGCTGGTTGAGCTTGATAAGAAAATCAGTGCTCAAATGGATGAGATTTTGCACGAAGAGCGTTTCCAGCAGATGGAATCGTCATGGCGTGGTTTGAAACTGTTTATTGACCGTACCGATTTTCGTGAAAACAACAAGGTCGATTTGTTGCATGTAACGAAAGGCGAGTTGCTTGAAGACTTTGAATTTGCACCAGAAACGACGCAATCCGGTCTTTATAAGCACGTTTATTCTTCTGGTTATGGCCAATTTGGTGGTGAGCCGACTGGCGCTATCATCGGTAACTTTGCTTTCACGCCATCAACCCCTGACATGAAGCTACTGCAATACATGGGTGCACTTGGTGCGATGGCTCATGCTCCATTCATTTCTAGTGTAGGCCCTGAGTTTTTTGGTATCGATTCTTTTGAAGAGCTACCAAATATCAAGGATCTTAAGTCAACATTTGAAAGCCCTAAATACACTAAATGGCGTTCTCTACGTGAATCAGAAGATGCGCGTTACCTTGGCTTGACTGCGCCTCGTTTCTTGTTGCGCGTACCTTATGATCCAACAGAAAACCCAATTAAATCATTTAATTATGTTGAAAGTGTCAGCGCTTCACACGAACACTATCTATGGGGTAACACCGCGTTTGCTTTCGCTACTCGTTTAACCGATAGCTTTGCCAAGTACCGTTGGTGTCCAAACATCATTGGCCCACAAAGTGGCGGTGCGGTTGAAGATCTGCCAGTGCACGTGTTTGAATCGATGGGTGCACTGCAAAGTAAGATCCCAACTGAAGTGTTGGTGACTGACCGTAAAGAGTTTGAATTAGCAGAAGAAGGTTTCATTGCTTTAACCATGCGTAAAGGCAGTGATAACGCCGCATTCTTCTCTGCAAACTCGATCCAAAAGCCAAAAATATTCCCGAATACCAAAGAAGGCAAAGAAGCGGAAACCAACTACAAGTTGGGTACGCAACTGCCATATATGATGATCATCAATCGCCTTGCACACTACGTCAAAGTGCTACAGCGTGAGCAAATTGGTGCTTGGAAAGAGCGTCAAGATCTTGAACGTGAGCTTAATGGTTGGATCAAACAGTACGTGGCTGACCAAGAAAATCCACCAGCAGACGTACGTAGCCGTCGTCCTCTTCGTGCTGCAAAAATCGAAGTCATGGATGTTGAAGGTGAACCAGGTTGGTATCAGGTCTCTCTCTCTGTTCGTCCTCACTTTAAGTACATGGGCGCGAACTTTGAATTGTCATTGGTTGGTCGATTAGATCAAGCATAACCATGACTTATATTGCACCTGAAGAGAGTGCATTTGGTGTCGGCTTCTTTGAACGTTTAGAAGCTGGCACCAAGCCTATGTCTTTGACCCAAGGGCCAAATGCATGGGATGTGCTCCAATCAATCAAACGCAATGTTTCCAATATTTTGAATACTCGCATGGGTGAGGCACAAAGTGCTCCAACGTTAGGTTTAGTGGATTTTAACGATGCAACGTTAGAAACCTTAGACTTATCGCTACGGATTAAGCTTGCGATACAAAGCTGCTTAGATGTGTATGAGCCCCGTTTACGAAATATTGTGATTCGATCCGAGTCGGACGTGTTTAGCCCTTTGATGCTGCGCTTCCATATTGTGGCCGAAATAAACAGTGATGCGTTACATGAGAAAGTGCAGTTCAACCTGCTACTGGATCAAAACCGAAAGTACCGAGTGTATTAGAAAATTATGGCTCAAGATAAGTACTTCAGAGAAGAGCTTGCTTTCCTTAAAGAACAAGGAAAGCATTTCACTGAAATTCATCCTCAACTCTCTCGCTTTTTACACGGTAAAACGACGGATCCTGATGTCGAACGTTTATTGGAAGGCTTCGCCTTTCTCACCGCTCGCTTGCGCGAAAAAGTTGAAGATGAATTTCCTGAGCTAACGCACTCCATCATCAACATGCTATGGCCAAACTACTTACGTCCTGTGCCAAGCATGAGTATTGTCTCGTTCACACCGGATAAAAGTGTCAGTGATAAGCAGCAAATTGCTCGTGGCACTCAGCTCGATAGCAAGCCTGTTTTCGGCACCAAATGTCACTTTAGAACCTGTCGTGACGTGCAGATTTACCCACTGAAATGTACTGACGTCACTGCGCAACATACTAGAGAAGCGACCATCATCGAAGTGTCGCTTAATATGTTGGGTGAGATAAGCGTCGGTGATGCGCATCTTGATGATCTGCGCTTTTACTTAGGTGGTGATAAATACAGCTCACAAATGCTCTATCTATGGCTCAACCACTACCTCGATAAGATTTCTGTTGAAGTCGCGGGGGTAGAATTTACGCTGCCGCGCAATAGCTTCCAAACGGTCGGATTTGATAGCGAGCAGTCACTTTTGCCCTATCCTTCCAATGTGTATGAAGGTTATCGCGTTTTGCAGGAATACTTGTCGTTTCCTGAAGCATTTCACTTTGTTGACATTACCCGTCTGGCTAGCGTAGTGCCGAAATCAGTGCATGGTGCGTTCAAACTGAAAATCAGTTTTTCGAAAACCTTGCCAGCGGACGTTCGAGTGCGTCAGGATAATTTCCAGCTGTACTGCACCCCTGTCATTAATTTATTTGAACATGATGCCGATCCGATCGATTTAACGGGCAAGCGTTCAGAGTATCGCATTATTCCCTCTAGTCGTTACCCTTCTCACTATGAAGTGTTCAGCGTTGACGGCGTGTTCGGTTGGCAAGACAAAACTCAAGCCAGCCAACGAATTCGGGGTGAAAAACGTGTCTATTCAGCGTTTGAAAGTTTTCAGCATGAAGTGGAGCGGGTTCGAAATCGTGAAGCGCTCTACTACCGTACACGAGTGAGGGACAGTATCCGTGGCGATGGATTTGATAATTTCATCTCTTTCATTCGCGGAGATGAAACGCAATCCATGCATATCGATGAAGCCATCTCGCTCAAACTCACCTGCACCAATCGCTTATTACCGCTCGAACTCGGTGTCGGTGACATTTGTGAGCCGACAGACAGCTCGCCCCCCTTTGCCACTTTCAGCAATATTACCGTGCCTTCACAATCTCTGCGCCCAGTACTGGATGGCAGTCTATTGTGGGTATTGATTTCTAACTTATCGCTGAATTATTTATCGCTGCTGTCCAAAGATGCCTTAAGCAGTGTGTTGCGAGCTTACGATTTCAGAGCCTTGGTGGATCGCCAAGCGGAGCGTGTTGCGCGTTTGCGTCTTGAAGGGATCCAAAAAATTGAGTCGCAACCCGTGGATAAAATATTGCGCGGTTTGCCAGTGCGAGGGCTGCAATCGACGATTCATATTGATCAAAACTGTTTTGGTTCAGAAGGGGAGCTTTACCTCTTTGGCACCGTGCTTAGCCACTTTTTTGCCCTCTATGCCAGCATCAATTCGTTTCATGAGCTGATCGTTATTAACGCGTCCAATCAAGAGAAGTACACATGGGGAACACAGACAGGAATGCAGCCATTGATCTAGAGATGGCTGCGGCGGCTGTGCCGGAGCCTCTACTGGGTTTACCAAGCGATGTACGAACGTACAACTTCTACCAGTTGGTGGAACTGCTGCAAAAACTTAATGCGTTTAATCCTGAATCAGAAGATTGGGAGCGGACATGCCAGTTGGTATTCAGTGCCAACCCCAGTTTAGGTTTTGCACCAGCGGACGTAACCGATTTACGTGAGTTCGCGGATGAGCGCCTGATCCTACAAACCAATTTTTTTGGATTAACTGGGGCACAGTCACCGTTGCCTGGTTTTATTTTGCAGCAATTGGTCGAAGAAGATCCCGGTGGTTTCAAGCGGCCCTTTTTAGATTTTTTCAATAACCGGTTGATTAACCTTGTATATCGCGTATGGCGAAAGTATCGCTATTACGTCCGTTTTCAAGCGGGTGCGCAGGATCAATTTTCATCACAGCTGTTTGCTTTAGTCGGTTTGGGTGATGCGGACTTGCGCGGCGAAACACCGATAAATTGGTGCAAGATGCTGGCTTATGCGGGCACTTTGGCTGGCCGAAGTCGTTCACCGCAAGTGGTGTCTGGCATCATCGCGCACTGTTTTGATCTGCAAGAAGTCAGTATTCGCCAGTGGGTTCGACGCAAAGTCCGGATAGAGCCTTATCAGCAGTTTTGCTTAGGTAAGCAGAATGGTGAGCTTGGGATCAACAGCATGTTGGGTGAATCAGTGATGGACTGTAACGGTAAGTTTGTTATCTGTATCAAAAACTTAACTCGAGAACGATTTGCCGATTTTTTGCCATCAGGCAAAGAACATCAACCGCTGTGTAAGTTGGTGGAGTTTATTTTACGAGAGCAGATGGCTTACGACCTTGAGCTGACCATGCACGAGAGCGAGGCTCCGGTGATGAGTTTATGCCATGACAGTGGTGTGGCTTTGGGTTGGTCATCATTTTTAGGGCGCGATTTGGCGGACAAAAGCGTGCTTATACAAGTAAGGCAATAGCGATATGCAGAAGAAGCAAATGCTTTCAATGGTAGTGACGAATGTGCAACTACTGGAATCAGGATTATCCGCACAAGCGATGTTTAATGTGCAAGGCGGTGTGATTGGCTCTGCAAGTGATGCGCATTGGCAGCTTCGTGACGGTAAAGGGAAAATTCAAAATCATCACTGTGCCATCCGTGTGATTGATGGTGCGTTTTGCATTCAAGATCTGGTTGGTAATACCTATGTTAATGGTTCCCATAAGCCGTTAGGGCAAGGTGCTTCGGCTAAGTTGGAGCATAAAGATGAAGTGGCCATTGGACCTTACCAAATTCGTGTCATTTTTGGTCAAGTGGGTGAAGATGATTCTCTGATTAATGGCTCTTTGGATCAGCTGTTTGCTAAAGAGGGGCTCGATCTACTCAAAGATGGTCCATTGGATGATATTAGCCGCGACGAGGATGAACCAGAGCCGAGTTCAATGGACCCTATCGCCGCTTTAGATGATTTATTGCAAGGCATTAAACAAGAAGAGTCGTTGCTTGAAGAGACGGAAAAACCACTCGCACAAGCACAACATTCATTAGTGCCAGAATACGATAGCCAGCAGTCGCAACTGCAGTTTACGCCTCAAGCTGACAGCGAGTATGAGATGACGTCATCGATTCGATTAAAGAAAATTCTCGGTTTTGGCAAAACCTCCACCGATTTACCACCTATTCCGGCTGTTGAGCACCATGAGACTGCGCAACCACCGACTCATTTGAACATTAACAACAGCATTTACAACGTACCTGAGGGCTTAGCGATGGACGATAAAGTATTAGATCTACTTGAGGAAGAAGTGGCGAGAAGCTACCACCCTCACTCCGAGCAACACAACAGCTCGTCAAACAATGCATCACACTTATTGACCGGCCCTATGCTCACCGGGCTAGGTGTTGACGTTGGCAATAGCCACGATATGGCGAAAATGCACATGCTTTCAGAAGAGCTTGGGCAATCGTTGCAAGCTTGTGTGCAAGGTTTGCTTGAGCTTCACCAGCAAGTGAGTGAAGGGCGTTTTGGTATGATGAATCGTAACTTGCAACCGATTGAAGATAACCCACTTCGCTTGGGGCTATCATACGAAGAAACCATTCGTACTCTGTATGATGCTGATAAAAGTGTGGTGCACTTGTCTGCCCCAGCGGCGATTGCCGAAAGCCTAAAAAATGTGCGCGACCATAACGAAGCAATGCAGCACGCCACTAGCGAAGCCCTAAATCAGATTCTTAATGCCTTTTCTCCTCAAGTGCTACTGCGCCGTTTCCAACATTACAAGCGCAATAGTGATGCACAGAATCACTCTTCAGATGCTTGGGCGTGGGAGATGTATTGCCACTACTACCAAGAGCTCACTTCTAATCGCCAAAAAGGATTTGAGAAACTGTTTTGGGAAATTTTCGAGCAGTCTTACGACAAGAAAATTCGTGAAAAACAGCTGGAGCTATAACGGTGAACAAGCGGTCTTTTGTCCTGCTGATGCTACTGACGGTATTAACCGCCTGTAGCTCATCAGAAAAGTATGAGCCAGCCACACAGCCGACCAAGGTAACGTTCAGTCTCGTTAGTGATGAAGGTACTAACCCTAATATTTGGGGTGAAGCGTCGCCGATAGAGGTTCAAGTGTTTGAGCTGAAAGATGATTCGATGTTTATGTCTGCCGATTATGACCAAGTAAAGGCAGACTACAAAAAAGCGTTACGCAGCAATTTTATCGCCAATTACGATTATGTAATGACACCAGGCCAGTTTAAGTTTGTGAACGCGTTCGAGATTGATGAAGGCACGAACTACATTGGGGTCATGGCGCATTTTGCTGAACCTGAGCTGAGTGAATGGAAAAAGGCCGTCAAAGTGCTTAACAAAGGTAGGGAATACCATCTTTTGATGTATTTCAAAGACTACGATGTAAAACTGGAAAGGGTGGAGTAACAAGATGTTTGCGCGTAATCGTGTCATTTGGAATGAAGGTCTATTCATTAAACCGCAGCATTTCCAGCAGCAGCAACGCTATTTTGAATATCATATTGATGAACGCATCTCATCAGTCAGTGGCTACCTTTACGGAGTATCAGAGTTATCACTTAACCCTGAATATCTCTCTTTTGGCCGTATCGCGATCGAACGTGCGGTCGGCATTATGCCTGATGGAACCGTTTTCCGTATTCCTCAGGAAGATGTGCTGCCCGATGCGCTTGAGATTGCCGATGCTTCGCTTGCAAACCAGTTGGTCTATTTAGCGGTGCCGCTTCGCAGTGAATCGTTAATGGAGATTAACTGGCCTGAAGAGCGTGGAACCGGGCGTTACTTAAGCAATCGTTTAGAAGTGCGCGATGTGCATACCGTGCGCGGTGACACCACGACGCTAGATGTCTCACCTGTTCGTGTGCAGTTGATGCTTGAAAAAGAAGACAGAAGCTCTTACGCCTCAATTGCGATCGCTCGTATTTTAGAAAAACGTCCTGATGGCAGTGTCGTACTCGATCCGGACTTTATTCCGTGCCATCTTAATGTTGCGAGCAATGCGGCTTTGCACCGTTTTATTAACGAAATCTCTGGGTTAATGCGCGAACGTGCCAAAAACATTGCTCAACGTATCAGTTCTCCCTCTCAAGGCGGGGTCGCGGATGTGTCTGACTTTATGTTGTTGCAAGCCCTGAATCGCTTACAACCCCAGATGCAACACTTGGCAGAGCTACGCAGTTTGCACCCGGAACGTTTATTTGAGTGCCTGTCATGCGTATGTGGAGAATTGGCTACATTTACCGATGAAAGTCGTTTACCACCGAGCATCCCGAGCTACAACCATGAAATGCCGACCCACTCTTTTGGGCCGCTGATCCGCAACTTAAGACAGAGCCTAAGTATCGTACTTGAGCCTAGAGCGGTCTCGATTCAGTTGGATAAACGTAAGTACGGCCTGATGGTTGCCCCAATCCACGACCCTCAACTAGTTGAAAGCGCAGAATTCATCATCGCGGTGAAAGCACGCATGCCATTAGATGAACTGCGTCGTCTCTTTACTCAGCAGACCAAAGTATCGTCAGTGGAGAAAATCCGCGAGCTCATTTCACTGCAATTACCGGGCATTCCAATTACACCGTTACCAGTGGCACCAAGGCAGTTGCCTTACCACGCCGGTTATACCTATTACCAATTGGATAAAACCAGCTCAGCATGGTCGATGTTAGGTCGCTCAAGTGGTTTTGCTTTCCATGTCGCGGGTGCGTTTGAAGATCTTGACCTGCAATTCTGGGCGATTAGGAGCTGATGATGGCCATTGATAAAAAAAACACCCAATACAGCGGTCTGCTTTTTGACAGCGTCGAGCAGATCAACCACGACCAAGATTACTGGTTTCAACTGCGTGGTGATAACCCTAATGTTTTGATTGATGCTGCTACCCCTCTGTTTGGTTTGTCGCTGCGGGTACGCAGCTTGTCAGAGTGCGACAACATTGAGCAGATCTACAAACAGACGGTGGAAGAGATTAAAGCGATTGAAATCGAGCTTGCCGAGCAAGGGTTTGAGCATGCGATTTTGATGGCTTATCGCTACATTCTGTGCGCGTTTTTGGATGAAGCCGTCATGGGAACCGAGTGGGGTGCATCCAGTGTGTGGGCTGAACATTCTATGCTGTCTCGTTTCCACAGTGAGACTTGGGGCGGCGAAAAAGTGTTTACCATCTTAAGTCGCTTGGAAGGTGAACCTAAACGTTATCGCGCGTTGCTAGAGTTTATCTATCAATGCCTAGTGTTAGGTTTTGAAGGTAAATACCGTGTGATGGAAAGCGGCCACAACGAGCGTGAAAAGGTGATCAGTCGTTTACATGACACCGTCAGTTCGTTGGATGAAAACGAGCCGAAAGAACTGACCTCCGCCACGGACCATGTGGTGAAATCAAAATATAAGTTAAGCAGGCAGTTACCGGTTTGGTCAGTGCTGCTTGGTTTTGTCATTATTTGGGTCGGTGTGTTTTTAGGCTATTCCTATTTACTGCACAGCCAATCGGCAGACGTATTAAACCAATTGAACCAAATACTCTAATTATAAAAGGCTAGGTGATTGTAGTGATCCGTATTGAATTACCCACATTAATTTCAAAACTCAATGAACAGAGTAAGCTAGCCCTAGAGCAAGCCGCTTCATTATGTATTGAACGTCAGCACCCAGAAGTGACCTATGAGCATTTCCTGCATGTGCTGTTAGAGAACCCACTTTCGGATGTGCGTGTGATAGCTAAGCACGCTAACTTAGATGTGGAAACCGTAAAACAAGCCATCAGTGCCAGTTACGCTCGTGAGCAAGTGTTAGATACCTATCCAGCATTCTCGCCACTGTTGGTTGAGCTATTGCAGGAAGCTTGGTTGCTTTCTACCACTGAGCTGAATCAGAATCAGCTTCGTTCAGGTGTGGTGTTTTTAGCCGCGTTGATGCGCGCTGATCGTTACCTACCACTTAAACTAATCCGTCTTTTTGAACACATCAACAAAGAGAGCCTAAACAAAGGGTTTGATACGCTGTTGCAAGACTCTTCCGAGTCGGCGGTTGAAAAAAGCAAAGCGGGTTCTCAAGCTCCTGCTGCGCTGGATGCAGTGTCATCTTCGCCACTGCATAAATACTGCACCAATGTCACGGCGCAAGCGCGTAACGGCGAACTAGACCCTGTTCTGTGTCGTGAAAACGAACTCAACTTGATGATCGACATTTTGTGTCGTCGTCGTAAAAACAACCCTATCGTTGTGGGAGATGCTGGTGTCGGTAAAAGCGCTATGATTGAAGGACTTGCATTGCGCGTCGTTGCGGGCAATGTGCCGACACAGCTGCAAAATGTAGAGTTGTGCTCACTCGATCTAGGCTTGTTGCAAGCGGGTGCTTCAGTCAAAGGTGAATTTGAAAAACGTCTTAAAGGCGTGATTGACGCGATCAAAACCTCGCCTAAACCGATCATTTTGTTTATCGATGAAGCGCACACTTTAATTGGTTCTGGCAACCAAGAGGGTGGTAGTGATGCGGCCAACTTGCTCAAGCCAGCTCTTGCGCGAGGCGAGCTCAGTACTGTCGCAGCCACCACATGGAAAGAGTACAAAAAGTATTTTGAAAAAGATCCTGCGCTGACTCGTCGCTTCCAGTTAGTGAAATTAGAAGAGCCGAGCATCAGCCAAGCAGTAGATATTCTGCGCGGCTTGAATCGTGTTTACGAAAAAGCCCATAACGTATTGATTACTGATGATGCATTGAAAGCCGCCGCCGAGCTTTCAGCGCGTTACATTTCAGGTAGACAACTGCCGGATAAAGCGATTGATGTGTTGGATACTGCTTGCGCGCGTATTGCAATTAATATCACCACACCGCCGAAGCGCTTAGCGCAACTAGAGACCGCTTGCCATCAACGTCAACTTGAAATTGATATGCTTGAGCGTGCTCAATATTTAGGTCAAGTGGTTGATTCGCATCGCTTGGATGAGCTATGTAGCCAAGAAGTGGCCGATGAAGCTGAAAAAGCGACCTTGACTCAAAGCTGGCAAGAGCAAAAAGCGATCATTGAGCGCATTATTACCCTACGCGATCAGCTCTTAGATGGCGCTGAGGAGCATGGTGAGCAGACCCAAGTTGAGCGCGATGAGTTACTTGTTCAATTGCAGGAGCAATATCGAGCTTTAGAAGTGATCCCTCATAATGATCGCCTCATGCATCCACAAGTCGATGCTCAGCAAATCGCGGAAGTGATTGCGGACTGGACGGGCGTGCCCGTTGACCAAATGAACAGCGATGAGCTGCATAAAATCACCCACCTAACGGCTATTTTAGGTGAGGCAATCAAAGGGCAAGATACTGCGATTGAGCGTGTTCACCGTAACTTATTAACGGCGCGCGCGGATTTGCGCCGTCCGGGGCGTCCAAAAGGTTCCTTCCTACTCGTGGGTCCAAGTGGCGTTGGTAAAACCGAAACGGTAGTCCAACTGGCGCAACAACTTTATGGTGGTAAACAATTTTTAACCACTATCAACATGTCGGAATATCAAGAAAAGCATACCGTTTCACGCCTGATTGGTTCGCCTCCGGGTTATGTTGGTTATGGTGAGGGTGGCATTCTTACCGAAGCGATTCGTAAAATGCCGTACTCTGTGGTGCTGTTAGACGAAGTTGAAAAAGCGCACCCAGAAGTGCTCAATATTTTCTACCAAGCCTTTGATAAAGGTGAGCTGGCCGATGGTGAAGGTCGAGTGATTGACTGCCAAAACATCGTCTTCTTCCTCACCTCGAATTTAGGTTACCAAACCATAGTCGATTACGCGCAGCAGCCTCAGTTGCTTGATGAGCAGCTTTACCCAGAACTTGCGGCTTTCTTCAAACCCGCCTTACTGGCTCGTATGGAGATTATTCCGTATCTACCGCTCAGCAAAGAAGTGCTAGAGCAGATTGTGCGTGGCAAGTTAACCCGCCTTGAGCAGCTCTTTAAACAGCGTTATGCCGCTGACGTGGTGATTGAAGATAGCTTGATCGAAGAGATCTTAAGCCGTGCAACGCGCTCTGAAAATGGGGCTCGTATGCTGGAAGCGATCATCGAAGGTCAATTACTACCACCGATTTCATTAGCTTTGTTAAATAAATTGGCTGATAAACAACCAGTGCAACGCATCTATTTAGCGGCGGAAGAGGGTGAGTTTATTGGAGAGGTTGAGTGATCATGAGTCACTGGTTAGCTTACGCAACCGAGCTTGTTGTCGCGAGAAAGCCTAGCCAATTGGCCGCATTGTTTGTAGAAACGCTGCGCCGAGAGCTAAGGCTCGATACTTGCTTGTTACTGGTTCCTAGTTCAGACGGCCGTACCTTAGTGCCACAGGATAACCCGCTGAATTTAAGCTGGTCGGTCACCGATTTTGATTGTCCGTTTGCCCATGTATTGCAATCGGCCAAATCGATGCACTTAACCGCTGATGAATTGGTTTTTTGGCAATCTAATCGCCTGTTTAGTCAACTCACTAGCCGGGTCGGCATGTTAGATAGCGTGGTTGTACACCCGTTACCGAATGGGGATACACAAGTTCAGTCTATTTTGCTGTTGATTGGTGAAACCCATACCTTGGAAGGCCTATTTGAGCAGCCAGATTTTATCAAGTATGTGGATGTTTTTTGCCATCAGTGGTCGTTGCTTAATGAGATGCAACGGGAAGAACAAAATCGACAAAGCTTATCGGAATCCTTGTCTGACGTTCAGCGTGACAACGCTCGTCGTTCATTAATTGCGAGCCTCTCTGAAACCTTAATCGGTAACAGTTTGGCGATGAAAAAATTAAGAGAGCAGATCATCAACGCCGCGCCATCACAGCTTTCAGTGATGGTGCAAGGTGAAACAGGGACAGGTAAAGAGTTGGTCGCGCAAGCGGTGCACCAACTCTCGCCCCGTAAACAAGCGCCATTTGTTGCTATTAACTGCGCGGCTATCCCTGAAAACTTATTGGAAAGTGAACTGTTCGGCTACTGCAAAGGGGCGTTTTCCGGCGCGGATAGCGATAAACAAGGGTTGATTGCGCAAGCCGATGGCGGAACCCTGTTTTTGGATGAAATCGGTGATATGCCCTTGAGCCTGCAAGCCAAATTACTGCGGGTATTGGAATCTCGATCTTTTCGGCCGATTGGCGGTAAAAACGAACAATCTTCTGATTTTCGTTTGGTTTCAGCAACGCATGTCAATCTCCTCGAACAAGTGCGTAATAAATCGTTTCGTCAGGATCTTTATTACCGCTTATTTCAGTACCCGATAACTTTGCCACGCCTTGCGGCAAGGATGGATGACATTGAACGGCTTAGCCAACATTTTGTACGCAGCTTTAATGAGCAGCATGCAACCAACATTCGGGGTGTGCACTATAAAGCGATCGATTGCCTAAAACGTTATGACTTTCCCGGTAACGTGCGTGAACTCAAGCACCTTATTGAATTTGGTTGTGCGCAAACACTGGATGGCACACAGGTGGAGGAGTCCTGCTTTACACAACGTTTAGCATACACTAAAGCCGATCAGCAGCTAGAGACTGAACGACATGGACATAAGGTCGCTAAAGCTGAGCCAGGTGTCAGCCGAGTGGTGGATGATTTAAAACAAGCGGTGAATGAATTTGAGTCTCGTATTATCCGTGAGCGCCTCCAATACTTTGCTGGTGACAGGGCCAAAGCGGCCCAAAGCCTCGGTATTCCCAAGCGGACCTTGGCCTATAAATGCCAAAAATTGGAGATTAAAACACCATGAATAAACGGTTGTTTAGGCTCACAGTTTGCCTCTCTATGACGCTGTATTTCCCCATGGCAAATGCGGAAAATGACGCTATAGCACAAGCAGAGCAATGCACTACGATCACATCTCGGTTAGAGCGATTGAGCTGTTTTGACCACCTGTTTAAAACGCCTTCTGACGTGGTGATGCCTCAAGCGGCAACGCCCAATGCACCGCTATCTTGGCAACGCGCCTTTGATAGCATCATCCAGTATCAAGACGGGGAAGCAAGTCACTTAACCGTTGAGGGCGACGATGATAAAGGGAATGCGTGGATTACTTTGGTTGCGTTAAATCAAAATACAAAATTTGACGATAACGCTAAACCTGTGCTGCTGATGAGCTGTATCGACAATTTGAGTCGAGTGGAATTGGCGTTTCCTAGCGCGATTGATGACCCTCGCATCCAAGTGTCGATTGCTAATATGCAGGCACAATCTTGGCGTAGTGACGATTTAGGTTTGCTCTTTTCCTCAGGCAGAGGCATGCCAGCGATTGAGATGATGAAAGCGATGGCGCGAGAAAATCGCCTGGTGCTGCGTTCAAACTCTCCTTTTGTTGATGGGTTGCAGTTTGATGCGAGCGAGCTTTCGCAATCATTAACGGCACTAAAAACACGCTGTGGTTGGTAAGGAGTTCCAATGGAGTTAACCGATTATCGCCGCTGTATTACTCAGCCTATTCAAGCCGATAACCCTGTGGGTGAGCGGCTGATTGATGATCCACTGTTTGATTTTGTTGAAGATCAAATGATGAAAGTGGGGTCACTCTCCCACGCTAGTGTGCAATGGGATGAAGTCGAACACAGTACGCTCAAACTGCTCAGCGAAAAAAGTAAAGATCTCAAATTATTGATCTACTTGTTGCAGTGTTTGCATAACCAAGTCACACCGCTACGTTTCACCACGTCGCTGCAGCTGCTGAGCGATTTCATGTCCCTTTACTGGGAAGATTGCTTCCCTGCGCCAGGCAAAAGAGGCAGTTTGCCACGTCGCAAATTCTTCAGCCAGATTGTGCAGCGGTTAGCCTTGGTGATCGACAAGTTAGATTTCGCACAATTTGATGGACCAGATCGTGATGAGTTAAACACCGCGATCGACGCGCTACAGCAAGCGACTACTCAAGCCGGACTGATGTCTGAAAGCGTTGAAAGTCTAGTGGCTAAAGTTCAAGCCCAACTGCGCCGTGCAACAGAACGTGAGCAAGCGACTCAACATGTGCAAGAGACTCCAGTAGTTGAACGTAAAACCACCACCCAGAGCGCCATCTCAGTCGACAGTTCAAGTGACAAAGCCACTAAGCAGACCTTACTAAAGGTAGCTGAGTTTTTGTCTGAACAAGAGTTCGGCATTGCCTTGGCAATACGAGTCAGGCGTTTTGCCGTGTGGTCAAGTATTACCTCATTACCTGAGCACGACGTCAGCGGTGAAACACTGTTACGGGCGATGGCGCAAGAACGAATCAAAGAGTATCACGACCAAATGCGTAGCCCAGATTTAGCCTTATGGCGCAAGGTAGAGCAGAGTTTGACCATGGCACCTTACTGGTTTGAAGGGCAGATGATGAGCTATCAAATCGCGCAAAGCTTAGGCCAAAAGGCGTGGAGTGAAGCCATTTTGAGTGAAAGCCAGCAGTTTGTGGCACGTCTACCTGCGCTACTCGAGTTGAAATTCAAAGGAGGCGAGCCTTTTGTCAATGCGAGCGTAAAAGAGTGGCTACTCAGCCAGCAGCAAAGTAGCGCCCAAGGCCAAGTAGCAGGTGATTGGCAAGACAAACGCAAAGAGGCGTTTAGCTTAGCGAAAGAGGGAGGCATTGCGGTGGCGCTCTCTATGCTCAACGATGGTCTGGTCAGCGCCAGTGAGCCAAGGGATAAATTCTATTGGCGGTTATTATCGGCTGATTTGTTAAATAGCAATAATTTAGATGCGATGGCGAAAGAACAGTACCAAACGTTACATGCTCAGGTTAGCACCATGAGCGTTACCGATTGGGAACCCTCATTAGTTGAGCAATTAGAACAATACACAACGTCAGAGTAAACGAAGGACACAAACCCATGTGGAAATTTATTGTTGGGATCGCAAGAAAGTTAACACCGGGCATTGCCGCGGCGATGCCTATTTTGCTATTTAGCACATTCATTCTATTGAATGTTGCGATTTGGTGGGCAGGCCCTTGGCTAGAAATCGCGGGTAATAAGCCACTTGAATCGATAACCGCTCGCGCAGTGGCAAGTAGCTTGTTCACTTTAGGTGCATTGGCCGTTTGGGGCGTGTGGCAGTGGCGAAAATTGCAAGGTTTTAAAGCCGAGCAAAAGCGTGAAGATCAGCTTCGCCAAGATCCAATTAAAGCCTATGAAGAGCGCCAAGAGGTTGAGCTGAACCAAGTGATGGTCAGCATGAAAGAGAACCTCAATAAACGTAATTATCTTTATGCGTTGCCATGGTATTTAGTGCTCGGTTTGGAAAATGCCGGTAAAACCAGCCTCATCAACCGCTCTGGGCAAAACTTTGTTTTTTCTTCGGTAATGCGAGCCTCGGGTCAAAAAAGTGAAAACCCGTATTCGTTTGATTGGTGGATTGGCGATGAATCGGTATTGATCGATCCAGATGGAGAGCTACTGACACAAGGTAACCACAGCAATGATAACGATGGTGCGATGGAGCGCCGTTTATGGCTTCATTTTGTTAATTGGTTGGAGAGAACGCGTAGCCGTCGTCCACTCAACGGTATCGTTTTAGCGTTAGACGTTTCTCATTTAGCAACCGCAACTGCAACCGAGCGTAAAGCTTACGCCAATTTATTGCGTGCTCGTTTACGTGAATTGATGGAGACGTTATCCACGCGTTTACCTGTCTATATTGCATTGACGAAATTGGATTTATTACACGGTTTTGAACCTTTCTTTAAACATTACTCGCGCAGTCAGCGTGAAGATGTGTTGGGCTTTACCTTTTCGCTCGACTCTATTGATGACTTGGATAACTGGCTCAACGAGTTTTCAAAAGACTACAGTCAGTTTGTTGAGCGCATTAATGATGTGTTGCCGCACGCCGTTTCTGTGCCGATGGATCTCGAAGAGCGCAATGCTATTTATAGCTTCACGCGTCAAATTTCTGGTTTAAAAGAGATCTTATTACAATTTTTCAACGATGCATTGGCCAGTGATCAGTTCTCTACGTCGGCTTTGGTACGTGGTGCGTATTTCACTTCTGTGTATCAACAGGGTGTACCCACAAACGCATTTGATGATGCCGCTTCACGTCGTTACGGGCTAGAGCATGCGATCAACAAAGCGCAGCAAGCCAAAAACTCAACGGTTTATTTCACACAAAAACTGTTTAATAACATCATCTATCCTGAAGCTGGGCTTGCCTCAGATAATTTTCGTGTTGCGAAGCAAAAACGGCGCTTGATTGGTTTGTCAGTAGTGGCTTGTTCTATTGCAACTGTGTTATTAGTCGGCACTTGGCATCGTTATTACCTTAGTAACGTGAAGCATTCTGATGCGGTGTTAGCGAAAGTAAACGAGTACAAAAACGAGTTCCCCTCTAATCTTTATTTAGCCTCTCAGCAAGATGTTCTCGTGCCGCTCAATAAAATTCGAGAGGCGACATTGGAGTTTGGCTTCTTCCGTGACAAACCACAGTACATTTCCGATTTTGGTTTGTACCAAGGCCACACGATTGGTCCAATGGTTGAAGCTACTTATTTGAATTTATTGGAAAACCGATTTTTACCTCTACTAATGGCTGATGTCGTTGTGCAGCTTAACCAAGCCAAAACAGATGAAGAGAAACTGGCCGTGCTACGTGTCTATCGCATGATGGTAGATAAAAGTGGCCGCTATAAGGATTATGTACTCGATTATTTCTCCAAATACTGGCAGCAAGAGTTTGCTGGGCAACGCGTGATCCAAGAAGAACTACTGGGGCATTTAGACTACGCCATGTTACACACGGATTTAGCGGGTGATCGCGCGCGCGGTGATCGCAATGCAGAGTCGGTGATGAAGCCTTATGATCAGGTGGTGGCGAAAGTGCAGTCTGATCTTGGTTCTATGCCTAACGATCAACGTGTTTACCGTAATTTGAAGTTGAATGCACAAACGGTTCTTGGCCCCTCGATCAATTTACGCAACTTGATTGGCCCCGTCTTTGATGTGGTTTTTGAAGAGCGAGTGGTCAACAGCAGCTCGCTGTATATTCCGCAAATGCTTACCAAAAAAGGGTTTGAAGATTACTTTATGCCGCAATCTGAATCCGTTTCTGAGCTGGCCTTGATCGACAGTTGGGTACTAGGGCAATCCAAATCGGCTCAATTTAGCGAAGCGGATAAGCACGACCTTCGTAACAAAATCCGCAGCTTGTATGTGGCGGACTACACCAATACCTGGCGTGCGGCTCTTAATGAAATCAGCGTTAAGTATTTTAGCGACATCAATGACGCAGTATCGGTATTAGAAAACTTTACTGGCAACATTGAACCGATGCAGCGGTTGCTTCGCACTTTAGAAAGCAATACTCAAATGTATGCCAGTGTGCCTAAAGATGAAGCCGCGCAAAAAGAGCTGTTAAAAAATCCAAAATACAAAGTTGCTTCGCAGATTGATGCGCCCTTTGCTGAACTAAACGCTATGCTCAAGCCAGTCGGTGATAAGCCAGCGTACATCAATGAAGTGTTAGTGGCGGTGGAAGAGTTACAAAATTACCTCAAATCTATTCAAGAAGCGCCAGATGTTGGTATGGCTGCGCTTGATGCCACCAAAGCACGCGTAAAATTAGTGAACGCTGATCCAATTTACACGGTGAAACGTATTGCATCAGGTTTGCCTAAACCGCTCGATACTATGGTGTCTAAACTGGCGGATGAGAGTTGGTATGTTGTCAAACAAGAAGCGATTAAGCACCTTGAAGTTCGCTGGCATGATGATGTTTACAAAACCTTTGAAGAAAAATTGGCTGGGCGCTATCCATTTAATGAGTCTTCCAACAAGGACAGTTCTCTTTCTGATTTTGAAGCATTTTTTGCGCCCAACGGCACATTAGACAACTTCTACAACAACCAGCTAAGAATGTTTGTGGAAGAAAATATTGCGGTCAATGATGACGATAACGCGCAGTCGATTATTCGCAAAGACGTTCTAGAACAGCTCAAGCAGGCGAAGAAAATTCAGCAAGCTTTCTTTAACCGCAAAGGGGTCTTAGACGTTAGTTTCTCGGTTGAACCGCTACGCTTGAGCAACAACAAACGCCGCAGTGTGCTGAACGTTGATGGTCAATATCTCGCTTATAGTCACGGCCCAAGAGACAGTGTCGAGTTGATTTGGCCAAATACGCTGCGTGATTCTGCGATCTCTAAAGTAACGTTAGTGCCGACGAAAAATAATATGTCGCCACGAAGTATTAATATCCAAGGTCCGTGGGCATTTTTCCGCTTGCTTGAACAAGGTGATGTGGTGGGTGCTAGTTCCACGTCGGTTGACTTTAAGTTTGCAGTTGACGGTGGTGAGATGATTTATCGACTCAATTCAGAGGCAGATATTAACCCATTCACCGAGCGGTTATTTAAGTCATTCAAACTCTCGAAAACCCTTTACTAAAATAATAGTGAGGAGCGATTGGTCATCGCTCCTCAACTCACTTAGGACGCTGTAGTCATGTCCAATATTGTATTTATCGACCACGCTCGTTTTCATTTGATAGATGATGCTGCTGCTGTTCGTCACATTGATGCCTACCAAAAGGTGAGAGATGAGATCAACCGTCGTAACAACCCATTATCAGGTGGTCCAGACTGGGCTGTGGTGAAAGTTGCTTGTGAAACATTAGCAAAAGGCCCGGGGATTGACCTTTTGCTGTGCGGTTATTACACCGTAGCCTGTTTAAAAATGCAGGGTTTAGCAGGATACGCCAATGGTGTTGAACTGTTGTGCTGCTGCTTAAGTAATTTGCCAAAACCGGACGTAAAATCGGCGAAAATGCGCAAGGAAGTGCTCGATTGGGTTAATGCTCGTGTAGTGCGGGAGTTAAAAGATCTGCGTCCGAATCATGAAGCACTGCGTGATTTATACCGTTGTGAGCGCTTTTGTGAGCGTATGCATGCCATTTTAGAGCTGCAACAGCCGGATTATTTGGTTGATTTCGAAGGAGTAGGTTTTGCTATTTTTGAACATATTGATCGTTTAGAAACGCAATATCATTCGCTGCTAAAGCGCCATACCCAAACGGAACAGGTTGAGCAGGTGAGTAATCAAAAGCGCTCACGTATTACGCATGTGGCCGCTTTTATATCCGGTGTTCTTGGTGTTGTGATGGTGTATGGGGCCGTCACTTATTTGCCGTTTTTCAACTCAATATCTTATGCAACCAACCTAAGGTTACCTGCTTTACATACGCCAGAGCAGGTCAATGCGTTTCAACAGGCTAACTCGCCAGCCAAGCTTGAACAGTTGTCAAATGAGATTGTGCCATTGTACCGAGAGGCGATTGAGCAAAAAATGGCGCGCTCTTTTGAATCGGCTCGTGTTGAAGCCCAGCAAGTGTTGGATGCGTTATTGCAACTTTATCCCCAAACCGAATCGGTACTGGAGGTTGATCAAGCGTTTGCCGATGCTAAGCGTGAAGCTCTGCAACAAACTGAGCGCTTTATGGAGCGTTTTAGTGAAACGCGAACCAAGATGGCTAACATCGCGCTGCTCGCGCAAAAAGGAAAATTAACCGAACTGCAAAGACAAACCAAATCGTTGGAGGAGTTCGCTATTAGTTTGTCTCCTATTTACGGGAGAGCTGCATATGTCGAAGAGTTGCTCAAAAAAGGTGATGTTGTACAGGCTGAACAGGAGTTTATGATTCTGAAGCAGCGGCTTAATAATTTGAGCTGGAAAATGGCCGAGCTCGACAAGCAGTTTGAGCATTTGACTGTGACACATAATCAGGAAGCTCAGACTCAATAAGCTGAGCAACAATTGGTTATTGAAGGGCAACTTTTTGCTCATATCAGGCAGTTTGTTGCCTTTGTCAATCGAGCTGTTTATAAGCTAATGAATATCAAAGAAAAATATCTGGCACTGCACTTGCTGTACTAGTGTCATTTTGCGATAAAAGAGTGGAAGGGAAAAAGATGGCAAGGTTAAGTTTTAGGCTCACCGTGGAGGGTTTGGCAGACGACACGTTAGTGGTGCATGAATACCAAGGTGTGGAATCGCTGTCTGATAGCACGCAAGCGGGCCTGCGCTGCTACGGTTTTCGCTATGAGATAAAACTGGCCAGTCGTCAATCTGGCTTAACGGCGCTGGAGCTGGTGGATAAAACCGCTCAGCTTGAGATGTTGCGTGATGGCCTTGTTGTACAGCGCGTGCACGGCATTGTGCGCCAGTTCAGTAAAGGCGATATTGGCCATCATCACACCTTTTACTCACTGACCTTCGTCCCGGCATTAGAGCGGTTATCACTGCGCCAAAACAGCCGTATTTTCCAGCTCAAAACCGTTCCCGAAATCCTCTCCATCGTACTGCAAGAAATGGGCATTAACGACTACGCCTTCTCGCTGAAGCGTGAGTGTGCTCAGCGTGAATTCTGCGTGCAGTACCGTGAGACGGATATCGACTTCTTGCACCGCTTAGCCGCCGAAGAGGGCTTGGTGTATCACTTCATCCATGAAGAGGGGAAACACACCCTCTTTTTCAGTGACGACAGCCAAAGCCTGACGAAGCGAGAAACGCCTATCCCTTACAACGTCCTTGCGGGTGGCGTGATGGAGAGCCCTTATGTGTCGCAATTAACGCAACACAGCCAAACCGAAGTGAGCCACAGCGCGCTGCAAGATTACAGCTTTAAAAAGCCGAGCTACTCGTTTGCTCAGCAAGCGCAAGGGCGCGAGATGGATTACCAGCAAGCGACCTACGAGCACTTTGATGCACCGGGTCGCTTTAAAGACGACGTCAGCGGCAAAGCCTTTAATCAAATTCGCTTAGAGTACCTACGACGAGAAGCGCGTACCGCGAGCGGAAAAAGTAACCATCCGGGCCTGCAAGCGGGCACAAAGTTTGACTTACAAGAGCATCTTGACGACAGCGCGAACCGCGACTGGGTTGTAGTGCAAGTGCACCACCAAGGGCGTCAGCCACAAGCTTTGGAAGAAGAGGGCGGCAGTGGCGCGACCACGTACAGCAACCAATTCACGCTCATTCCTGCTGATGTCACGTGGCGTGCGACACCGCAAGCCAAACCTCAAGTGGACGGCCCTTGCATGGCGTTAGTCGTGGGCCCTGACGGCGAAGAAATCTTCTGTGACGAACATGGCCGCGTCAAACTGCATTTCCCGTGGGACAGATATTCCAACGGCGATGAACACAGCTCATGCTGGGTGCGCGTCTCACAAGGTTGGGCTGGCAGCCAATATGGCATGATAGCCATTCCGCGCATTGGTCATGAAGTCATCGTCTCGTTTCTTAACGGCGACCCAGACCAACCGATAGTGACAGGCCGTACCTACCATGCGACCAACAAAGCGCCGTACACATTGCCGGATAACAAAACCAAAACCGTGCTGCGCAGTGAAACGCACCAAGGGCAAGGGTTTAACGAGCTGAGTTTTGAAGACCAAGCAGCGCAAGAGAAAATCTACCTACACGCGCAAAAAGACTTAGACGCCTTGGTGCTCAATGACGCCACGGCGCACATCAAGCACGACCAGCACCTCACGGTGGATAACGACCAGCTTACGCACGTTAAACATAACCACCACCTCACGGTAGAGGGCGAAAGCCGCGATAACATAACCAAAGATAACAGTGTAGAGATTAGCGGGTCAGTACAGCATAAAGTGGCCAAACTGACCGCGATACAGACAGGGCGCGAAATCAGTCTTAAAGCGGGAGCTAAAATCGTTGTAGAAGCTGGGGCTGAAGTGACTTTAAAAGCGGGTGGCAGCTTTGTTAAAGTGGATGCCGGTGGCGTGCACATCGTTGGTCCTGCGATTAACCTCAATGCTGGCGGAAGTGCGGGCAGCGGTAGCGCTTATGGTGGGCAATCCGCCATGTTGGCAACCCCACTACTTGATATGAAAGCTCCGGCCGAATTACAAGCGAGTGCTATTAGCGCGACCATGCAAAGCGGCCAAGCGAATGTGATCACTCATTTTGAGGCTGCCGCAGTACAATCCGCTGCGCAGAAATCATCTGCATCATCAGAAAAGCAGTCAGAAGCGAAGGTGGCAGAAAAGAGCGCTCAGGAAGAGAGCCCAAAAGAGGATGCACAAAACGAAGATAAAGTGTCACTGCTACAATCGGATGTGTTGAAACCTTCAGAAGAGCTGGAAAAGTTAGCGAAGAAACAAGCCAGCGCTTTCAGAAAAGGCAACAATGGTGAAGAAGTGAGCTTGATTCAGCAAGCGTTAATCAAAATGAAATTTGATTTGCAAGCCGATGGTGATTTCGGTAATAAAACCAAAACGGCCATCGAACAGTTCCAAAAAAGTTATCAACCCAGCCATCAAACGCATCCGTCATACAGCATTGGCCCCGTTGATGGTATTGTTGGCCAAGGCACATTGTTAGGTTTAGATGAAGCGCTGGTCGATGGGTGGGTTTATGAAAATGATGTCCATGAAATGTGGACGCTAGGTAAAACTTCAGAGAAATATGAGTCGGCAGGAAGAGGTCCAGGGGTCATATCAACAGGAAATGGAGATTATGGTGGTGCTTCATATGGCTGTTATCAAATGTCATCAAACCTTGGCGTGGTACAACAGTATATTCGATCATCAAAATTTAAAGATTTTTTTATTGGATTGAATCCAGCGACGAAAGAATTTAATACTGCTTGGTTGGATATAGCTTCTAAATACCCCCAAGAATTTAGAGAAGAACAACATCAATTTATTAAGCAAACACATTACGATATACAAATAGAAAAGCTTAAAGGAAAAGGACTATTGTTTGAGCATAATCGAGCTGCTGTGCACGATTTGATATGGTCCACTTCCGTGCAGTTTGGCGGGCGAACTAATTTAATTATTAATGCGTTGAATGGAAAAAATGTGGAAAGTGTTACAGATAGGGAGTTTATTATTCTTGTACAAGACTATAAGACTCTTAATACAGAGAGGCTCTTTAGATCTTCACCATCATGGTGGGATGATTTAAAAAAACGGGCAGAGTCAGAGAAGAAAACTTTACTTGAACTGGAAACTAAAGGTTTAGAGGTTGATATAAAATGAATAGGTTGCTTTCTGAAATTTTTACTGCTCTATTGATATTATTCAGTATTAGTAGTGGCGCCATTGCTAGCGATAATTGCTATGATACATCTACTGTGCATCAAGAAATGATAGGATGCATCCAAAATGAGATAGCAAGGTCAGAGGCTCAGATTAAAAAAGTTATTTCTTTTAAGTCTATAGATTATGGCTTTCCAGATGATTTTTACAATAAGCAAAGGTTAGCTATCCATGAAAGGTGTATGCTTTATGCGAATATTGGTGGTCAACGTGGTGAATTGCTGATGATTCAATGTGAACAGTCTAATTTAGAAAGCCTTGATGAATATATTAAACAATATATAGAGGATGTTGATAACGGCTAGAGCTAACAGTTAACAAATTAATTATATATTGATAGGTTATTGTAAATAATCTTATAAAAGTGATTTTTGATAGTTAATTAATATCAAAAATAGTATGAAAAAATCCACCAATTAATTTGATGGCCGTAAACCCCATAGCAACCTAGCTCTGGGGACTCCCTTCTTACAGCAAACAATATTTAGCATAAGAACCAGCCTCATTCGCTGTCCAATCACCTTTTGGCTTGTCTTTCATATCTTCACACCACGCGTCGCTGCCAATTTGTGATTGGAAGACACAGTGCTTTGCATAATCCACCGCCTGCCCGGCGTTCCATTCGCCTTTTGGTTTCTCTTTCATATCTTGGCACCATGCTTCGCTGCCCACTTCTGAGCAGGCGGCGAGTGAGAATGCAGTAAACAATACCAAGGCTATTTTTTTCATGTTTGAGTTCCAAATGGATGCGATTTTTGTTCGGAGTGACTATACCGAAAATCACGCTCTCAGTGTTAATCCTATGCTAAAAATGGGCATCTAATGACAAATTACTCAGTGATGATCCTCACTCTTTTTTACTCCTCAGCTCACTAATCAACGATCAAAATCACATTACCTATTTTCGTATCGTGCAAATTATTTTTGCTACGCTAGGATTCATCGAAACGTTTCGATGAGATTTTCTTGAACGATTCAAGAGTGATAGAAAGGTGTCAAAAAGCGAAACATAAAGCCTAACGTGAAGGTATAACAATGAAAAAAAGTACCCTATTAAACTCAGAACTCTCTTACTTGGTGGCTACTTTAGGGCATACCGATGAAATCACAATTTGTGATGCCGGTTTGCCCATTCCTGATGAAGTGCAGCGTATTGATTTAGCATTAACTCACGGTATTCCCGGTTTTATTGACACGGTCCGCGTGATTCTTTCTGAATCTCAAATTGAAGGTGTGATCATTGCTGAAGAGTTTGCACAAGTAAGCCCTGAGCATCACAAAGCGCTGCTTGCTGAGCTGAAAGCGGAAGAGGAGTTGTGCGAGAAAGCGATTGCTGTCACTTACCTCTCTCATCAAGATTTTAAAGAGCGCACTATGCGCAGCCGCGCCGTGGTAAGAACAGGCGAATGCACGCCGTATGCGAATGTTATTTTTCAAGCAGGCGTCGTGTTTTAAGCCGCGATTGAGGATCCACTATGACTCAAGCAATTTTAGCGCTCAGTGAGATTGAAAAAGCGTTCCCCGGCGTGAAAGCGCTCGATAAAGCTAGCCTCAATGTTTACCCCGGCCGCGTGATGGCGTTGATGGGCGAAAACGGCGCGGGTAAATCAACCTTAATGAAAGTGTTGACGGGTATCTATTCATTGGATGCGGGTTCTATCACTTACCAAGGAAAACCAGCCGCCTTTAAAGGCCCACGAGATTCACAACAAGCGGGCATCAGCATTATTCACCAAGAGTTGAATTTGATTCCGGAATTAACTATTGCTGAAAACATTTTTCTAGGCAGAGAGATAACCGGTGCGATGGGGCGAATTTTATGGAATGAAATGTACCAAGCAGCCGACAAACTACTGGCTCGTTTAAACGTTAAACACAGCTCCAAGACCTTGTTGGGTGACTTAAGCCTTGGTGAGCAACAGATGGTTGAGATTGCAAAAGCGCTCTCATTTGAGTCGAAAGTGATCATCATGGATGAACCGACGGATGCGCTGACGGATACCGAAACTGAATCGTTATTTAATGTGATTAACGAGTTGCGTGAACAAGGTTGCGGCATTGTTTATATCTCACATCGATTGAAAGAAATTTTTGAAATTTGCGACGACATAACCGTGTTACGTGATGGCAAATTCATTGGCCAGTGCAAAGTGTCTGACACCAATGAAGATGGCCTGATTGAGATGATGGTCGGCCGGAAATTAGAAGAACAGTATCCACGCATTGAGGTAAAGCACGGCGACACTTGCCTTGAAGTGATAGGCCTTACGGGCTCAGGTGTGCATGACATTAATTTTACGCTCAAACGAGGTGAAATCCTCGGTGTCTCGGGTTTGATGGGCGCAGGGCGCACTGAATTAATGAAGGTGATTTACGGCGCGCTGCCCAGTGAGCGAGGCGTGATTAACCTTGAGAACAAAACCATCAACCCAGTCAGCCCACAAGATGGTCTTGCAAACGGTATCGCGTATATTTCAGAAGATCGCAAAGGGGACGGTTTGGTTCTTGGCCTGTCGGTGAAAGAGAACATGTCACTGTGTGCGTTGAATAAATTTAGCAAAGGTGTACAGATTCAACACAGTGATGAAGTCATCGCAGTGGAAGATTTCATTCGCCTATTCAACATCAAAACGCCATCTCGTGATCAAATCATTGGCAATTTATCCGGTGGCAATCAGCAAAAAGTAGCGATTGCGAAAGGGTTGATGACACGTCCCAAAGTCTTGATTTTGGATGAACCCACACGCGGGGTTGACGTGGGAGCCAAAAAAGAGATTTACCAATTGATTAACCAATTTAAAGCCGAAGGGATGAGCATTATTTTGGTCTCGTCAGAGATGCCAGAAGTGCTAGGGATGAGTGACCGAATTTTGGTGATGCATGAAGGTCGAATCAGCGGCGAATTTTGTGCCAAACAAGCCAACCAAGAGATTCTACTCGCCTGTGCGGTAGGCAAAAAGATCAATGAGGAAGCAGCATGAGCAGTAACAGCATGAGTAATTCAACCCAAACTAACCGCAGAAAATGGATCAGTAAAGAGTGGCTCATTGAGCAAAAATCACTGATTGCTTTGCTTTTTTTAGTGGTCGTTGTCTCTTTTTTAAACCCCAATTTCTTCACGGTTGACAACATACTGAACATTTTGCGCCAAACCTCAGTCAACGCCATTATCGCTGTGGGGATGACCTTGGTTATTCTAACGGCAGGTATCGATTTGAGTGTTGGCTCGGTACTGGCGTTGTGCGGCGCTTTTGCTGCAACCATGATTGGTCTTGAGATTCCTGTCATTATCGCAGTCCCTACAGCGTTACTTGCTGGCGCGGCACTGGGTGCGATTAGCGGCATCATTATCGCCAAAGGTAAAGTGCAAGCGTTTATTGCCACCTTAGTCACCATGACCTTACTGCGTGGTGTGACCATGGTTTATACCGATGGACGTCCAATTTCGACAGGTTTTACCGATACTGCAGATGCTTTTGCTTGGTTTGGTACAGGTTACGCGTTGGGTATTCCCGTTCCGGTGTGGATGATGGTGGTGGTCTTTGCTGCGGTTTGGTACTTACTCAACCATACACGTTTTGGCCGCTATATTTACGCGCTAGGTGGCAATGAGTCTGCGACTCGATTGTCAGGTATTAATGTGGATCGCGTGAAAATTGGTGTGTACGCCATCTGTGGTCTATTGGCTGCGCTGGCTGGCATCATCGTCACGTCTCGCCTCTCTTCTGCGCAACCGACTGCTGGTATGGGTTATGAGCTGGATGCCATCGCTGCCGTCGTACTTGGTGGTACCAGCTTGATGGGGGGTAAAGGACGCATTATGGGCACGTTAATTGGGGCGCTGATCATCGGCTTTCTTAATAACGCGCTGAACCTGCTTGATGTCTCTTCTTACTACCAAATGATTGCGAAAGCCGTGGTTATTTTGCTCGCGGTACTCGTGGATAACAAAAATAAGTAACATGATAGAAAACCTCCGTTTTAAAGCGAGCCATATTAGCTTTAAAACGGCCCCTACAAAAAGGACTATAAAGATGAAAAAACTTGCAACTTTAATCTCTGCTGCTCTACTTTCCACCACTGTCTCTGTGGCTGCGCATGCGCAAGATACCATGGCGATTGTACTATCCACTCTGAACAACCCATTTTTTGTCACCATGAAAGATGGCGCAGAAGCGAAAGCGAAAGAGCTAGGCTACAACCTGATCGTCTTGGATTCACAAAATGATCCAAGCAAAGAGCTATCAAACGTAGAAGACTTAACCGTCCGTGGCGTTAAAGCGATTTTGATCAACCCAACCGATTCTGATGCCGTCTCTAACGCCATTCGTATGGCCAACCGCGCTAAAGTGCCAGTGTTGACACTGGATCGCGGTGCAAGCCGTGGTGATGTTGTGAGCCACATCGCTTCTGATAACGTAGTCGGTGGTGAAATGGCCGGTCACTTTATCGTCGAAAAAATCGGTGCAAAAGCCAAAGTCATTCAACTGGAAGGGATTGCCGGCACATCGGCCGCTCGTGAGCGTGGAGAAGGTTTCATGAACGCGGTGAAAGGCAGTGAAATGGAACTGCTTGCTAGCCAGCCTGCTGATTTTGACCGCACTAAAGGTTTGAATGTAATGGAAAACCTGCTAGCGGCAAACCCAGATGTTCAAGCCGTATTTGCCCAAAATGATGAAATGGCATTGGGTGCACTTCGCGCCGTTCAAGCATCAGGCAAAGAGGTGATGATCATTGGTTTTGATGGTACCGACGATGGTATCGCGGCGGTAGAACGCGGCCAACTTGCTGCGACTGTTGCTCAACAACCAGACATGATCGGTGCACTTGGCATTGAAACGGCCGATAAAATGCTAAAAGGCGAACAAGTGGATGAGTACATTCCGGTTCCTCTAAAAATCATCAGCAAATAATCTTTGCTGTAGGTAGCTCTTTACTGGCTCGTAGAGAGCTACCTCTTCTATAACCCCTCAGCCATCAATAACCAGTAATCAGGCTCGATAGGTTTGTTTTTTCAGGTGAAGCCACAAAAGCCAAACCTCTCCAGCTCTATTTCAAACATGTTCACTCATGAACAAAGGACAAATTATGAATCAGTTAGTGGTATTAGGTAGTGTTAACGCTGACCATGTTTTGCAAGTGCCTTCATTTCCTCGCCCGGGCGAGACGCTGCATGGTCGTCATTATCAAGTTATTCCCGGTGGTAAAGGGGCCAACCAAGCTGTAGCGGCCGCGCGATTAAAAGCGGACATTGGTTTTATTGCCTGCGTGGGTGACGACGCATTCGGTATCAATATTCGTGAGAATTTTAAGCTCGATGGTATCAACATTGCGGGAGTTAAAATGCAGCCCAATTGTCCGACGGGCATTGCGATGATCCAAGTCTCGGATAGCGGAGAAAACAGCATCTGTATTTCGGCAGAGGCGAATGACAAGCTGACGGCTGATGCCATTGAAGCGGATTTAGCCGCCATTGGCGCGGCCAAATATTTATTGATGCAATTAGAGACGCCAATCGATGGCATTATTAAAGCTGCGCAAATCGCCAAACAAAATCGTACCAATGTGATTTTAAACCCAGCGCCTGCCCGAGATCTGCCTGATACTCTGCTAGAATGTGTCGATGTGATCACACCAAACGAAACGGAAGCGCAGCGCTTAACGGGGATCACGGTTGATGATGATCACACGGCGCAATTGGCGGCCAATGAACTGCATAAAAAAGGGATTGAAATCGTCTTGATCACCTTAGGTGCAAAAGGCGTTTGGCTAAGCCAAAATGGGCGTGGTCAACTGATTGCTGGTTTTAAAGTCGATGTGACAGACACCACCGCGGCAGGTGATACGTTTAACGGTGCTTTGGTCACGGGTTTGTTGGAAGATATGCCTTTAGAATCAGCCATTAAATTTGCACATGCTGCGGCAGCCATTTCTGTTACCCGTTTTGGCGCGCAAACCTCAATACCCACCCGAGTAGAAGTGGACGCGTTTCTCGCTCAGCATCAATAGAATAGGAAAAACAGACATGGCGACAATGAAAGATATTGCAAGATTAGCCGGCGTATCCACGTCTACCGTCAGCCATGTCATTAATAAATCTCGCTATGTGAGCGATGAAATCGCTGAGCGTGTCAATAAAGCCGCGCAAGATCTGAACTATGCCCCGTCAGCATTGGCTCGCAGTCTCAAAATGAACCGAACGCGCACCATTGGTATGTTAGTGACCACTTCGACTAACCCCTTTTTTGGCGAAGTGGTCAAAGGGGTAGAGCGCAGTTGCTACCACAAAGGTTATAACCTTATTTTGTGTAATACCGAAGGGGATAGCCAGCGGATGCAAGCCTCTATCAACACGCTGCTGCAAAAGCGCGTTGATGGCTTACTTTTGATGTGCTCCACCTTAGAAGGTGAGCGGATTGACGTTTTTGAACGCTACCCAGATATCCCTGTCGTGGTGATGGATTGGGGCCCAATGCTCTTTCCTAGCGATAAAATACAAGATAACTCTTTACGTGGTGGTTATATTGCGACGAACTATTTGATTGAGTGCGGTCATAAAGAAATCGGTTGCATTACTGGGCCATTGATTCGACATCAAGCTCAAATGCGTTATGAAGGCTATAAGCGCGCTGTCTTGGAAGCAGGTTTGGACATTTATCCCAATTGGATTGTTGAATCCGATTTTGAATGTGAAGGTGGCTACGAAGCGTTCAATAAAATGTTAGCCAAAGGACCATTACCGAGTGCGATTTTTGTCTCTAATGACATGATGGCAATGGGTGTGATTAATGCAGCTAATGAAAAAGGGATCCGCATTCCTGAAGATCTTTCGCTGATGGGGTATGACGATATTCACATCGCCCGTTTTATGTCGCCAGCTCTAACCACTATTCATCAACCCAAATATCGTTTAGGTAAAGCGGCAGTTGACACCTTACTTGCCCGTTTAGAAAACGAAGCGCTCGAACCGCAAATTGTCCAATTAGAGCCGACTTTAGTGGTGCGTAAAAGCATCAAAATGATGAACAAGTAGATCGAAAAATCCCTCTCTTTACTAAAGAGAGGGATGAGGCACTAATTACTGAGTCATATTTTTCCAGAAATCAGCCCATTGCTGCGGTCGATTATAGAAATGGCTAACAGATACGGTTCGCCATTGCCCCTCTGCTTCATACACAATCGAGGGAAAACCAGAAAGTTGATATTGCGCCATTAAGCTTTGCGTCTGCTCTAACTGCTCTGGTAACTGAGCTTTAGCTTGCTCCATCGCTTGTAGCCATTGATTTGGCTCTAGGTCAAGCGATTGGGCTAACAGTGCCAATGTGTCAGTATCGGCCACAGGCAAACCTTGCTGGTAGTGCGCTTGTTGAATGCTTTTGAGCATAACACTTGGCGATACACCGAGTAATTGCGCTGCAATAATGGCTTGAGCAGTAACGTATGAGTCCAATATCACGGTTTCGCCACTTTTGATTTTGGCGATGTAACCTTCCCCAAATACGGCTCCTGTTTGCTGAGCAATGCGCTGATCAGCTTGCAGTACATGTTGGCGAAAACCATCTGAAAGAGGCGATCGCTCGATCATTCCACCCGGATGAAGGTGCAGTTTGACTCCGCTCATTTCATTCAACTGCTGAATCAGAGAGGTTGCTCCGTAACACCAGCCACACATTGGGTCGAAAATATAGTGGACGTTTACCATTTCATCTCACCCATATGAACTTTGGCACCAATTTCTAAAGCCATTGGTAGGCCAGCATTAGGGTAAAGGTTTTGCATGGTTTGAATTAACTGAGCGCTGTCTTTGCTGTTTGCTTTGGCTTTAGCAAAATCCATAAGATATTGTTGTGCAAATTCAATTGAAGAAGCATCAAGCGCTGTTCCAGAAGTCATATGCCCCGGGATCACTACGTTTGGTTTGAGTGCTTTCATTTGATCAAGTTGTTGCGCCCAAGCTTGGCGGCTCGCATCACTTTGTGCATCAGCCATCCATAAATGAACATTTCCGTATACCGCGACGTTACCTAAAATCGCTTTATTGGCTGGTATCCATAAATAAGGACGATGCGCTAATGCTCCATCCGCATCGCGAATTTCAATAGTTTGCCCATCAATGGTTAAGGTTTTGCCATTATAAGCTGTTGGTAGTACTGGTTTTACAGGGGCATTTGCCCCCATTTTTGGAGCCCAAAATGCCAGTTTACCTTCGAGTTTTTCTGCAATCGTTGCACGTACGCCAGGAGTCGTCAGCACTTTCGCTTGTGGAAACATGTCATGCAGTACTTCAGCGCCAAAGTAGTAATCAGGGTCAGCTTGGCTAATAAAAATCGTGGTTAAGTTTTTGCCAGAGTCGAGTACTTTTGCTGCAATACGGAGTGCGTCGGCTTTAGTAAAGCCAGTGTCAACCACCATCGCTTCTGTTTCGCCATAAACCAAAGTGGAGTTGACATGGAAGCTATTGCCATCTGCATTGTAGACATCAAGTGTCAAAGGTTGTTGTGCTGCAAACGCGGTGCTGCTGATGAGTGTGGTTGCGGTAAGTAGAGTCAGTGTTTTCATGATTATTTATCCAAAGAGTATGTTATCGGTTCGGGAGCTATCATACGAATTAGACTTGTTCGGATATATAGCTAATAATTGACATCATTGTTTCTTAATTAGAACTAATCATGGACAAACTCACAGCAGCTCAGGTCTTTTTAGATATAGCGATTACCCAAAGTTTTACGGCGACAGCGGAACGGCTGGATATTTCTCGTCCTATGGTGACTCGGCATGTTGAAACCATGGAAACTTGGTTACAAGCTCGGTTATTGAACCGAACCACACGAAAAGTATCGCTCACATCAGCAGGAGTTCAATGCCTAGACGCGATAAAATTATGGGTCGAGCAAGCGCAGCAACTAGAACATCAGTTGATGGATCAACAGTCGTTATCTGGAAAAATCCGGATTGCGACCAGCATGTCGTTTGGCTTTTCTCAACTGATCCCGGCCGTTAAACCTTTTTTGAATACGCATCCAAATATCGAAATTGATATTGATGTACAGGATAAAACCGCAGATTTGATTGCAGAGCGAATTGATTTAGCGATCCGTATTGCGGCCGATCCCGATCCTTCTTTAATCGGGCGCCCTATCGCCCAATGTGATTCTGTATTGGTTGCCTCTCCTGACTATCTTATGCGCTGTGAGCCAATACTCATACCAAGCGATCTCTCACAGCATCGTTGTCTTGGATACAAAAATTTTGAGCGACATATTTGGCATTTAAAACAAGATGATAAGCATCAATCGGTGGAGGTGCCATGCCAGCTAACTGCAAATGAAGCCACCACTTTGTTACATGCGGCTATCCACGGGATGGGCGTTGCTTTACAGCCGACTTATCTAGCCAAGGGTGCGTTAGAAAGGGGGGACTTACAGCAGGTGTTAGCGCATTGGCAACCGAAGAAAATGGACATTTACGCTTTATATCCTTCTCGGCGTCATTTATCACCCGCTGTCAGAGCTTTGATTGATCACTTAAAGGAGTATTTCGTGAATCATGATTGGCAAACGATATGCCTATAGATGAGGTAGAGAGGAGTGATAAGCAGAGCGTGTTGCCACACTCTGCTTATGGATTATGCTACTGCGCCTTGTTTCTGCGCTTGTTGCACTAATGCCTGACGTTGAGCTTCCATAGCAGATTGAACTTCATTTTCCCTATGAGTGTCTTCTTCCACAGCCTGTGGGACAAATACATAGAACTTATTGATGGTCATCTTTGGATCTCATATAGTTTTGGAAACAAAAAAATAGAGGATGTTAACCTAGTTAACATCCTCCATGACGGCCAAATTATAGGCGTAGATGAAGGGGCTTAGCTAGTCCTTTTTTCATCGTAAGCCGAATTTTTTATACGTCGTAAGTGGTAGACGCCGTATCGCCGCCTGTACCAGTCCAGTTTGTGTGGAAGAATTCACCACGTGGACGGTCAGTACGCTCATAAGTGTGAGCACCAAAGTAATCACGTTGTGCTTGCAGTAAATTAGCCGGTAAGCGAGCGGTGGTGTAGCCATCTAAGAAAGTGAGCGCGGAGGTCATACATGGCATTGGAATGCCGACTTCCATTGATTTGGCCGCTACTTTACGCCAAGCCGCTAGGCAGTTATCCAAAATGCCCTTGAAGTAGGCATCTGAACCTAAGAAGGCGATTTCTGGGTTAGCTTCGAACGCATCACGAATGTTGCTCAGGAATGCGGAGCGGATGATACAACCACCACGCCACATCAATGCCACGTTACCGTAGTTAAGATTCCAACCATTTTCGTTAGACGCTTGGCGCATTAGCATAAAGCCTTGTGCGTAAGAGATGATCTTAGACGCAAGTAGCGCTTGACGAAGTGCATCAACCCACTCTTGTTTATCACCTTCGATCTGCATATTGCTCTTACCAAACAGCGCTTCGGCAGCAACGCGCTGATCTTTCAATGCTGAAAGGCAACGAGAGAAAACTGACTCAGTTATGAGCGTCAGCGGAATACCCATATCGAGTGCGTTAATGCCCGTCCATTTACCTGTGCCTTTTTGGCCAGCAGTATCGAGGATTTTCTCAACCAGAGCTTCACCATCTTCGTCTTTGTAGCCTAAGATATCAGCGGTGATTTCCACTAGGTAGCTATCGAGCTCGGTCTTGTTCCAATCAGCAAACACTTTTTGCATTTCATCATGGTTTAAACCCAAGCCGTCTTTCATAAACTGATAAGCTTCGGTAATTAGCTGCATATCGCCATATTCGATACCGTTGTGTACCATTTTAACGAAGTGGCCCGCGCCGTCGTTACCCACCCAATCACAGCAAGGCTCACCAGCTTCGGTTTTTGCTGAGATACCTTGGAAAATTGGCTTCACGGCTTCCCAAGCTTCAGGTGCGCCACCTGGCATGATAGATGGGCCAAAACGTGCCCCTTCTTCGCCGCCAGAAACGCCTGTACCGATAAAGTGAATACCTTTTTCACGCAGTGCTGCAACACGGCGGTTGGTGTCTGGGAAGTTCGTGTTACCGCCATCGATAATGATGTCGCCTTTATCGAGTAGCGGAACCAGTTGGTCGATGAAATCATCCACGACTTGGCCCGCACGCACCATCAGCATCACTTTGCGAGGTGTCGCCAGTTTGTCGACTAACTCTTGCAGTGAATAAGCACCAACAATATTGGTGTCTTTCGCTGGGCCTGCTAGGAACTCATCGACTTTTGCCGCGGTACGGTTGTGAGCTACCACTTTAAAACCGTGGTCGTTCATATTTAGGATAAGGTTTTGGCCCATCACTGCTAGGCCGATTACACCGATATCACCTTTCATTTATTTCTCTCCTTCACGCAATCTTTGTTGCGGCATCTGAATCTAAAAACCACTCTGTTTCGCCAGTTGTTGATTTAACTTTGGCAGCCGGATAAGGAAGATCCTCGGCTTTCGTGGTGTGAATTTCGTGTACGATCTCGGCTTTACCTGCGCCAAGAACGAGGTAACTAATGCGTTTTGCAGCTTCCAACACTTTCGCTGTTTTAGAGACACGAAGTTGGCCTGATTCCGGATGCGTTGCCACTAAAGATAAATTCTCATCCTCGTAGTCGGTCACATTAGGGAACAGGGATGCCGTATGGCCATCTGCGCCAACACCGAGCAAAATCCAATCAAAAACAGGAGTACCGTTGACGGATGGAATGACTTTTGCCATCTCATCGGCAAAGCGCTTAGCTTCGGTTTGTGGATCATCTTCGCCGCGAATACGGTGAATATTTTGAGGTGGAATGTTCACTTGGCTAAACAGCAGTGTATTGGCTTCACCAAAGTTGCTTTCGGCATCGTCAGGAGCGACACAGCGTTCATCACCCCACCAGAAATGCAGGTTTTGCCATGCAATCGCCTGTGCATAAGGTTCACTGGCCAATAATTTGAATAGCATTTTGGGTGTGCTGCCACCGGAAAGGGAGATATGAACTGGCTGACCTTGCTCGCTATAGCGTTGCATTTCATTGGCGAGCGTTTCAACCACCTGTTCTGGGGTTTGACAAATTTTATGATTGATCATAATTCGCAGTAATCCGTATCGGTCAAGTTTTTACACGGGAAGCGCCACGCGCGGCCATCATTGTGTAGCAGCAAATCGGACTCTTTTGGTCCCCACGTGCCACAGGCATAGCCAAACAGCGATTGAGGGTCTTGTTTGAAATCCAAAATAGGTTGCACGAACTTCCAACACGCTTCTACGGCATCGGTACGCGCAAATAAAGTTGCATCACCGTTGAGCGCATCCAAAAGGAGCCGTTCATAAGCGGTCAACATCTTGGTTTCTTCCAGTGATGTGTAATGGAAGTTCATGGAGACTTCTTTGGCTTTAAAGCCCGCACCTGGCTCCTTCAAACCAAAGCTCATTTGAATGCCTTCATCGGGCTGAATGCGGATGATGAGCTTGTTTTCAGGGGCATTTTGCCCAAAAACAGGGTGTGGCGTACGCTTAAAGTGAATGACCACTTCGGTGACGCGCGTTGGTAAACGTTTACCTGAACGCACATAAAATGGCACGCCATTCCAGCGCCAGTTATTGATAAACATTTTCAAACCGACATAGGTTTCAGTGCGCGAATCTGCTGCCACACCATGTTCATCACGGTAACTGGGTAAAAACTGGCCACGAACTTCCGATTCCGTATATTGCCCCAGTACGAGGTTGTGGCGTAGGTCATCATCAGAAAGCGGTTGCAGGCTTTGCAGCACTTTATTGACTTCGTTACGAATTGAATCGGCATTAATGGCGGCTGGTGGTTCCATGCTAACCATAGCTAACACTTGCAGTAAATGGTTTTGGAACATATCACGCACCGCACCAGAACCGTCGTAATAGCCACCGCGTTCTTCGACGCCCAAAAATTCTGCGCCTGTAATTTCGACATAGTCAATGAAATTGCGGTTCCACAAAGGTTCGAACATCCCGTTAGCAAAACGGAAAACCAACAGGTTTTGTACCGTCTCTTTGCCTAAATAATGGTCGATACGGTAGATCTGGTGTTCTTGGAAATGGCGATGAATTTCGATATCAAGGCTTTGAGCCGATGCGAGGTCATAACCAAACGGTTTTTCGATGATCAAACGCTTCCAACCTTGCGCTTCGCTATTTAATCCATGCGCTGCGAGATTGGCCGGGATGACGCCATAAAGGCTCGGCGGCGTCGCGAGATAGAACAGAGTGTTGCGTTGCGTGAATTGGTATTGCTCAGCCAAAGAGTCAAGACGCGTGGCGAGCTGCGCGTATTCTGCAACATCTGAAGTATTGATCGCTTGATAATGCAAGTGCTCGCAAAAGGCGTCGAGAATATCTGGGACGGTCTTTTCCATTTCCTGAAGAGAGCGCTTTAATTTTTCACGGTATGACTCATCGCTGTATTGGGTTCGGCTGACACCCAGAATAGCAAAGGATTTCGGCAGTTGATCACTGGCGAACAAGTGATACAGAGCAGGTATAAGCTTGCGATAGGTTAAGTCGCCTGAAGCACCAAAAATCACAATACTGCTGTTTTCAGGTATTACCATCATCTTTCCCTTAAAAACGAGGTATTTAGCATGCGCCAACGGTAGCAGCGTCATGCAAAAATAGAAAATAGGCTCTAACTATAATGTCGATAGTTAAAACCAATGCGCTCCTCCAAAAGTGCAGAACGCAGTCCAGGGATCGCCCCTAGACTCGGGTGCGTATTGTCTACGACAATTTGACATACATCAACTATTGATAACGCAATCGATTAAATTCTCATGCCATCTCGACACATTTTCAGGGTGAGAGGTTAGGTTCTGCCTAAGTCTCATCCCCTGACCACAGCACGTTACTTATAGCGGCTGTGAATGATGCTAGGTGGTCAGTCTTATCCGGAATGGTAACTCTATGGTGATTATTCAGTTGAACAATGACAGTTTGACGACGGAACTTGAGCCTGTACTTGGTTATAACGTTTGAGTTGGTTGAAATAGTGGTGCGCTTTTTGTACGTGTTCGAACTCCAACATCCAAGTCGCACTGCGCTGAGCTGAACAAAAAGCACCCATATGTTTGAGTAAGTCATCGCTTTGTTTGGTGAGTACGTTGGCAAGGCGGTTAACCAAGGCATTGGGCTCAATCGCAGTAAACTGCAGCAGAGCATAAGATTGATTTAAGACATCAAAGGCCTGTTTATGCTGACCCAAGTGGTTGAAAATTTCAGATTGAGAAACAGCAGCATCACATAGCCCAGAGATCAAGCACACCAACTGGCAAGGTTTTGTATGTTCGCAGTTTAGTGCTGATTGAATATGGCTTGGCATATGATGCAGTACATCTTCAAACAAACAGTGTGCTTGTGGCCAATGCCCTTGCGCTAATAGTTGTTCAGCCTTGAGATAGCTTGTCCAGCACTGTTGTAAGTCCATACTCAGTTCTCCAGAATGACGGCGTTCACTTATTTAAATGCAATTTATTATCAAATGCAAATAATTGTTATTTGCGATTTTGGGTGTGGTGATTGTTTATTATTTGTTCGGTTAAACGCGAATAAGGTGTAACTCGCTAAAATATAAATGAATTGCTTCTACACTTAGGTCAAACTACAACAAGAATCCAAAAGCTAAGGAGCGGAGTGATGGCGATTCAACGATTGAATGCAGAGCAGCTCTACCACGTTGCCCAGTTAGAAAAACTCCCTTGTAAATCAACTAAGGAGTTAGACCCAGTTGATGAGATTGTGGGGCAAGAACGGGCGCAAAAAGCGGTCGAATTTGCAATGTCGATCAAAGAGAAGGGTTACAACATCTACGCTATTGGCCGTAATGGGTTGGGCAAACGTACGATGATTTTGCGCTATTTAAACCGCCATCAGCATGATGTCGATGCGTTGTTTGATTGGTGTTATGTGGCCAATTTCAGCGATATTCGAACCCCAAAAGTGCTGAAGTTACCTTCGGGTATTGGGGTTAAACTCAAGCAAGACATTGAAAAGTTAATGAATAAGTTGGTCAATGCGATCCCGTTAGCTTTTGATAACGAGATTTACTTTGCTCGTGCCGATAAACTGAAAAATCAGATGGCACAAAAACAGCAAAGTGAATTGGATAGCATCAGTAAAGAAGCCAAAGATAAAGGCATTAGCTTAACCATCACCACTCAAGGCGACTATCAATTTGTTGCGATGAACGGTGAAGAGATGCACACCGAAGAGTCCTTTGACGCCTTGTCTAAAAAAGAGCAAGAGCACTTTAGCCATACCATTGATGAGCTAGAAATCAGCCTACGCAATATGGTACGTCAACTGACCGAATGGGAAGACTCCTACAGTGAGAAGATCAAAAAGCTCAATGATGAAGTAACGCTTGGCGTGATTACCCACTTTATTAAGCAGCTTAAGCAAGATTATTCTGGCTACCCAGACATCAAAACGTATCTCACGGAGTTACAAAAAGACATCGTCGATAATGCGGACATTTTTTTAGATGAAGACAGTGAGCAAGGCGAAGTCGCGACAGCTTCTTTAGATAAGCGTCTGCCGCGTCGCTACAAAGTCAATGTGCTGGTCAGCCAGCCTTCAGACAAGCTACCGATCGTGGTAGAAGAGAACCCGAACTACCACTCTCTATTTGGTTATATCGAAACGGCGACTTTTAAAGGCACAGTATTTACCGATTTTTCGTTGATTCGAGCGGGTAGTTTACATAAAGCCAATGGTGGTGTGTTGTTGATGGATGCGGTGAAAGTGCTTGAACAGCCCTATGTTTGGGACGGTTTAAAGCGCGCGCTGCGTTCACGCCAAATGAGTTTTACCTCTTTGGAAAAAGAGGTCACGCTAACAGGGACGGTTTCACTTGACCCAGAGCCTATCCCGCTAAATGTGAAAATCATCCTATTTGGTGATTACCACACCTATCAGCTGCTGACTCATTACGATCCTGAATTTAGCGAATTGTTCCGAGTAACGGCCGATTTTGAAGATGAGATGAAACGTACGCCCGATACCGAGCTACATTACGCGCGTTTTATTTCGAGCATAGTGCACGACAACAATATGCTGCATTGCGACCGTAAAGCGATTGCACGCATCATTGAACACAGTTCACGTACAACGGGCGATCAAGGCAAACTGTCACTTCATTCGGCGCATATTGCCAATTTGTTACGCGAATCTAACTATGTGGCGAAGCAGGCGAATTCAAACATGATCCGCCAGAATCATGTCGAAGAGGCGCTCAGCAACCAAGAGATGCGAGTGAGCCGCCTGCAAGACAGTGTGATGGAGTCGTATGTTAACGGTACAACGCTAATCCAAACGCAAGGCATGGCTGTCGGGCAGGTGAATGCGCTGTCGGTATTGAGCACCAGCGATCATATGTTTGGTGCGCCAAACCGTATTACCGCCACCACTTCCTATGGCGATGGTGACATTATCGATATCGAGCGCAGTGTCGATCTGGGTGGCAGCATCCACTCTAAAGGTGTGATGATTTTATCCGCGTATCTCTCTTCGGTATTTGGCCGTACGGCGCGTGTACCACTTACCACAACCATCACATTTGAGCAATCATACGGTGGTGTGGATGGTGATAGTGCCAGCATGGCCGAATTCTGTGCGATTGTGTCTGCGTTTTCTAAACGGCCTAATCGCCAAGATATTGCGATCACAGGTTCGATGAACCAATTTGGTGAGTCGCAGCCGATTGGCGGTGTGAATGAGAAAATTGAAGGTTTCTTTGATGTGTGTGCAATCAAAGGGCGCACCAGCCAGCAAGGTGTCATCATTCCTCGTTCAAACATGCACAATCTGATGTTACGCGCTGACGTTGTTAAAGCGGTCGAGAAAGGGGAGTTCAATATCTGGGCTATTGAACATGTCACTGAAGCGGTTGAGCTCTTTACTGGCAAACCCGCAGGCGAAGCAACAGAAGATGGCAGCTACCCGGTTGATACCATCTTCGGTTTAGCACAAGCCAAACTGAATGCGCTTAGAAAATAACCTTATTGGGTGATTTTTGAAATATTGTTAATGGTTTAATGGCCACTCATCGAGTGGTCATTTTTATATCAATTTGTAAAAAAAGATGAAAAGAATCACTTTGTCAACTCTAGTTGTTTGTTTTTATTGAGTTTGTTCTTTATTTATAATTTTATAAATATTCATTAGTCGCTTTCATCTAGCATAAATTACAGTGCATTACCTTTTGGTTTTATGGCCACCGCTACATTTTAGAGAGATTTATGCACTTTTCACTGAAAGATTTGCCTATCCGAGTTCAGGTACTGCTTCCTGTTTTAATTACCACATTTGCCTTAGTAGTCGCTCTGTGGATTACAAAAAATAATTTAGAGCATGATCAGTTTGAGGCTACGGCTGTAAGAAGTGCCGTTCAAGAAAATGAGGAGACATTGTCCGTATTTGTAGTCGATGATATTAACTTGATGCGCATTAATGCACTGTATTCGATTATTGACCCACGCTATCGTAAGGAGCTTCCACTCGAGTTAAAACAAACGAAAAATGACATTGCCACACAACTGAAAAATTTGCAAAAAGAGTCAATATATCAAGGTGATGTTTCTCATATTCTTAGCCGTGTGGATGAATACGTAACTCTTTCAAACCAAATGTTGGCATTGTTGGAACGGTATGATCAAGGCGCTGTATCTGAAACTGAATACATGTCATACATTTCCGAGTTTAGAGAAACAGGCCATGATATGCTCAGTGCTGTTTCTGACCTGAGTAAAAAAGTTAAGCAGCAAGCAGATCAAGCATTGGATAAAATTGCAGCACATGAACAGAGCGCAATGAACACTGCGATGTTTACTGTACTGTCTGTGCTTGCGTTATCTCTTGTGGTGGCTTGGATCCTTTCCAATATGATTGTGGCCCCGATTCAGAAGCTGCAAGCTGTGATGCGTGAATTAGCGCAGGGGAACTTAACCATTCGCGCTGATGCGGATGGCGAGAATGAAATCTCAAAGCTTGGTAAAGATGTCAATACGACTACCTCTCAGTTACATGCTACGGTAGATCATTTAAACCGTATTAGTGAAGAAGTGGCGTCAGCTTCAACCGAGCTGGCTGCGGTGATGACGCAAGCAGAGTCAAATGCACAACAAGAGTTGAGTGAAATTGAACAAGTTGCTTCGGCGGTGAATGAACTTGCGAGCACAGCAAACAACGTGAGTGATAACGCAACGGTCGCTGATTCAACCGCTCGCGAAGCGGATGAACTTGCTAAATCAGGCTTAGCTATTTTTAAAGAGAGCGCCCAAGCGAGCTTACAAATGTCAGAATCGCTGAATCATGCTGCGAGCGTAGTTTTACGTTTAAAAGAGCAATCAGAGCAGATCAACGATGTCGTTGAAGTGATCCGAGGTGTCTCTGAACAAACCAACTTATTGGCACTGAATGCGGCTATTGAAGCGGCACGTGCAGGTGAGACTGGTCGTGGTTTTGCGGTCGTGGCTGATGAAGTTCGCATGCTTGCTGCACGTACTGAGAGTTCAACTAAAGAGATTCGAGTTATCATTGAAGAGCTGCAAAGCCAATCGATTCTTGCAAACGATAGCATGCAAACCAGCATTGAGATGCTTGCGCGTAACGGTGAGTTAACGCAACGAGCAAATGATGCGCTTGTTGGGATCACGGAATCGGTTTCAGACATCAATGATTCAAATACCCAAGTGGCGACTGCGGCAGAAGAGCAGTCGCAAGTCACGCAAGATATTAACCGTAACGTGGTTAATATGTCTGAGCTTGTAAATCAAAACGTAACGGGTATCAGCCAGAGCGCCAGTGCCAGTGCCGAACTGTCACAATTGGCCGAGAAGCAAAAAGCGCAGCTCGCCTTCTTCAAACTATAAATCGACTACTATTTCCTAGTCTCAACCGCATAACTCGAAAGGTTATGCGGTTTTTTTATGAATCAAAGAATATCTAACCATCCGAAATAACTAGGTTTTTTTGGGTTAGCTGTTTGTTTTTATGATTCGATCTCCCCTGTATAAAAAACACTATCTTTATTAACATTATCTTCATATATTGACGCAATAAGAACTAAAAATGTGATGTTCATCGTGTGAACGCATGGTCAAGTGGCTGAAAGTAAGGAGTGTTTTTATGGCGAAAGAGGAAAGCTTATTTCGTTTAGAAAGGGTAAAAAGGTTTAATTTTTCAGTGTGGACGGTATTAACCGGAACATTGATTGCTCGTACCAGTTTTTTCATGGCATGGCCATTTTTGATCGTGTTTCTTTACCAAGATTATGGTGCATCGCCGATTGAAGTGGGTGGAATGCTGGCGACCTCTGCTGTTGTAGGAGCAATTACTGGGCTGTATTCAGGGTATCTTTCCGACAAATTTGGTCGCAAGTGGGTGATGGTTCTTGGCAGTGTGATGGCTGCATTTGCCTACAGTGGCATTGGTGTGGCTGATCAAATCTGGCAGTTTTACGTGCTTATTGTCCTTACCGGTTTAATGCGACCAATGATTGAAGCGCCGGGCAAAGCGGTGATCGGTGATAACTTGCCGAATTTGAAAGATCGCGAGCTGGCGCTCAACATCCGCTATTTCCTACTCAATCTAGGTGGTGCCATTGGGCCACTGCTTGGGATTACGTTTGGGCTTTCTCATCCACAAACTCTCTTTTTCTTTACCGGCGGCACGTATTTATTGTTTGGCTTTTGGCTGTTGCTCGGTATTGAACGTAAAGGGCGCTACACCAAACCCGATCGCTCTGGTTTGCCTGATTTTTCTTCGACGCTAAGAGTGATCAGTAAAGATAATATTTTTGTGAAGTTGATGGTGGCGAACTTCATCATGATGTTCATCTATGGGCAGGTAGAATCGTCTATTCCACAAGTGATTGTACGCACCAGTGCCGCCGATGCAGCGCAAATTGTCGCAGGGTTAGTGCTGGTAAATACCATGACCATTATCATCTTCCAGTTCCCAATGTTGAAGTGGTTGGAAAACGTCCCGCTGTTTGTACGAACTCGGATCGGCATGTTATTGATGGGGCTTGCGCAACTCGGCTTTCTGTTTACCCCTGCAGATTTACCGATTGGTTGGGCGCTCGCTTGCTTTGTTTTGAGTATGGGCGAAGTCATTGCTTTTCCAACCTTAAACGTACAAATAGACCGCATGGCTCCCGCCCATTTGCGTGGTTCTTACTTTGGTGCCGCCGCGCTTTATTCGTTAGGTTTTGCGATTGCGCCACTGGTTGGGGGGGCGGTGATTGGATACCTCAATTCAAATTGGCTGTTTGGTCTTTGCTTTGTGCTGTGCCTAGTGATGATTTGGCTTTACTGGGTCGCAGAGCATCAGCCCGATACGGTCGAGCGTGAACCCATTACTCAAGCTTAATTTGCTCTTTTTGTAAGGCTCTCATCGAGAGCCTTAACAGTGCTATTTTTTTATCGCTACGCCAACTTCCAGCTTATCTAGCCATTCCAAAAATCGTTGAACATCATCGCCCCGAAAAATAGCGCCATGTTGCGGACACATCATCTTAATATCCAGCTGGCTGACTCGCTCAATCCAATCACTTTTGGCGCGGTTAGATGGCATCCAACGTTGATGAAAATAAGTCATTTTTGGAATATGGCTTTGAAAATCTTCTACAAAAAAAGAGGCGTTAGGGCTGTCGAGCGCGGCACCAATATCGCCAGACATCAATATTTTTGCATCAGGGTCGTAAACCGAAAAGTTACCAGAAGAGTGCATGTAATGTGCTGGGATAAAGTGCAGGTCGTGACCTGATAAGGACACTTTTCCACCTTCATCTTTGATGGGGGAGAATTGAATTGACTCCATACCAAAATGGCGGATAAACCCTTCCCACAACCAAGGTGAATGTAATGTTGCACTGGGCAGTGCTTTATCCCATAAACCGAGGGAAGAGATGATGTCTGGATCTTGGTGAGAGGCAAAAAGATGCTTGATATGTTCAATCGGCACTTCTTTCACGACGCAACCGAGCATTGCCGAAAACAGTTCAATGCCACCGGGGTCTAGCAATATCGCTTGATCACGATTGACTATCATATATTGGTTGGTATCAATGATTTTTTCTGGTTTGTTTGGATCGCGAGCAAACATCACCCAGCGATGATGGCCGCGTTCAAATAGTATTTTTGATTGCATAGTTCACCTGAGAAAAGAGAGAGAATGTTTTGAGCGATAGCATGACGTGAGCTTGAATTTCTTTTGCCAGTTCAGCGACGTTATTCGCAATGCTTTGCAGTTGTGCTTGATATCGCTCATCTGCTTGAGAGGCTTCCACGCTCAGCATGATCGAGATGATTTGTGCAATGCGCAGGTTGTCGTACAAGGTTTGCAATAACTCGTGCAGGTTTTGAGCTTCAGAGTAGAAACTGTGACTGAGTTTGCTATATTCCTCTTGGTTCTGATGATGTACGACATCCAAACTGTGTAAATGCCGAGCGTTATGCGCTTGTATATACACATTTTCAAAACGTTCAAGCGCAGCGCGTGCACGAGTCCTTGCGGTTGCGAGTTGGCTAATACGCTGCGCTTTTAAGTTGATGGTGTGCGACGCCTCTAGCGTGACGCGGACTAAATCATCAATCGAATCAGTAATTGGCCGAAAACCTGCGGCACTTTCGCCCGCACGCAGAGCCAGAGCTCTGGCATTGCTGGCGACAAGCAGTAATTTTTTTGCAATGAGTACGCTTTGGTTTAGCTCTGCTGCCACTTCCGCCGCAATTACGAAAACCGGTTTGTTGTCCATAGTTATCGAAAATATTCATCAACTTAACGTGTGTTAACTATAGACCAAATTCATATTTTTGAGACTAGATTGCTCGTTTGGGCTCTGTGTTACCCAAACTCAATGGTTTTTCTGCTGCTCAACTTGCCGAAGTGCACGTTGGTACATCGCCCACGCGGCAAGGCCTGCGAGGATATTACCGACCAACGCCCCGATAAACAGGCCATGCAGCGCCGCTATTTGAGCGCCAACCCATAAACAGGGTAAGAAGAACACAAACAGGCGCAGCGCGGAAATGGTTAAGGCGGTGTATGATTTCGCCAACGCATTAGAAACCGATACCATTAACATGCAGATACCAAGCGGCCCTAAACTGATTGGCACGATCATTAAGTGCCAGTGCAAAATGGATTCGACACTTTGTTCGCTGGTCATCAGCGCGGCAAGGTGGCCGGATAATAGATAGGTCACCACGGCGATGATGAGCTGAAACCCAAGAATAAATTGGCACGCAATACGAACCAATTTTCGAATGTCTTGCAATTGGCCTGCGCCAAGCAAACGGCCTACCATCGGTGGCATCGACATAGTTAATGCCAATATTGCGACCATCGCAAAAAACTCAAAACGAGATCCTAATGCCCATGCCGCGACAGCTGCTGTACCGAAACTGGCCAATAGTTTGGTTGCCAGCATCGAAGAAAGCGGTGGAAGAAGTTGGCTTATCATGGCCGGCCCCATGATATGGCTGATAGAGCGAATACTTTTCCCCACATCCAAATCTGACCAATCAAACAGCATCCAGTGCCTTTTTGACACCTTGGGTGCAACCACGAACACGCCAATCCCAAAGGCTAAAATGGTCGCCAGCGCCGCGCCTTCAATACCCAAATCAAAAGTGAAGATAAAAATAGGGTCTAAAATCAGGTTTAAAATGCTGGTGACCATCATCATAGTACCCGGCAACATGGTATTGCCATTGGCTCGACACAGGCTGTATAAAAAGTACAGCACCGCGCCCACCCAAGCACTGATTAACCAATAAATCCAGTAGCTGTCGACGATCTGATACACAGATTCAGGAGCGCTGAGTAGCGCTAAGATGGGGTGACGCAGTAAATAGATAATGACTGAAAACAGAGCAACCCCAATACTGCCGATAGCGACAACCAACCCCCCAAGCTGCTTCGCGTAGCGAATTTGGTTTGCACCCAGTGCGCGAGCAATCACCGCTGTGGTCGCGATGCCAAGCCCAACCTGAAGGCCGATGATGATCATCTGAATGGGTAATGTAAACCCTTGCGCGGCAAGGGGTAACACGCCAAGTTGGCCGATAAACGCACTATCAACCAGTTGGAAGCTCATAAGGGACAGCACACCAAACATCATCGGCCAAGTCATTTGCAAGAGTTGGCGTGTGAGTGAAGGTGGAGATAACGGGGTGGTGTTTGACATTGCTCGGCTCAACTATATGGGTAGAGGTTTTAATATGTGGCCTCTGCGGTGAAAAACAAGCTCAGTATGGTTTGTACGTTATGTGCGTTGAGTATGTTAACAGCTATACATGAAGAGAGCGACGTCCATCCCCAGTCTAGTTGCTCTGTGCAATGACATGAAAATCATCATATTTGTGAAATATTTCATAAAAACCTAACCATTTGGTGAATACTTGAGCGTTAATCTCGTGATGAACTCGTCCTATTTCTATGAAATGAAACCGATTTCATTTCTGTTTTGTGAATCAATTTGCGTTTAATGTATTGATGGTGTTAATAAAAAATAACAATAACGCTCTTCCTCAGTTTCATCGCCAAAAGCAGTCGAGCGCGCTGTGAAGCGACACCTAATTTTCACTTGTTTCATTTTTTAAACTGACCACAGAACAAAAACAAACCAAGTGATTAATAGGACTTAACATGAAAAATTATAAGCTTCTACCTCTATCCCTAGCTGTGGCTGCCGTACTCTCTTCTGCTCCTTCTTTTGCCAACGATCCAATGCCAAATCCTGAGGTGTTGGATAAAGAACAACAACCGCTGGTGCTGACGCCGGATATGAAAGTTCCCGCGGGTATCGTATTTTCTGGTTATGCTCGTTATGGCGCAGCCTACCAAAATGGCGATGTCAAACTGGTTGAAACCAATGGCCGTTTAAACGGTAACTCAACAGGCCGTTTAGGTAACGAAGGTAACGGTGGTGAGTTCCAATTTGGTAAAGGATTCGTCAGTGACAGCGGTGCTATTTGGGATGTGGTGGTGATGTTCAACCATTGGGGTGATGAGGTGGGTGTGCCTAAAGCTTACGCTGGCGGAACCAACATTTTTGAAAGCCAACCTGAACTTTATGTATGGGCTGGTCGAGACTTTCACCAACGTATTTCAACGAATTTGAACGACTATTTTTGGATGACGCATGATGGGCAAGGTGGTGGTTTCTACAACCTTAATCTAGGAGGCATTAAATTCGACGCCAGTGTCGTTAGTGCAACGGGGGCTTCTCCTAGCGATCATCCAGATGGTAATTACGCATTGACCACCAAAATCCACGGCATTCAATTTTCTGATACAACCAATCTCAGCATTTATGCTAACTACGGCTTTGATGATAATTCGGATCCAACGGCCAAAAAACTCAACGCGTTTCAAGTGGCGGGTGAATTGAAGTTTGGGGATGACCGTTTGGTGGTGCGTTATGCTGATAACGCCAAAGACAGTGTTTTTTGGAAAACGGAGAATCAATCAGCGTTGTTGGTGAGCTTTGATGGGAGTAAGGCGCTGGGAGACAATGCGGCGATCGAATACTTAGCGGCTTATCAAGCCTACGAAGATGGCGCATACAAACAGTATGACCGTACTAACTACAACGTGTTGGTCCGCCCGATGTATTTTTGGGATGAGACCAACTCAACGTGGTTAGAAGCTGGCTATGATGTTGTAGATTTTGACAACATCGACGCCACCAACTCTTCTTGGAAAGTGACACTATCGCAGAACATTTCGTTTGGTAAAGGTGCAGGCGCTCGACCAATGCTCCGTTTCTATGCCACTTTGGGTGATGCCGATAACGAAACTGTGATCGACAAAGACGGCCTATTTAAAGCCGCAAGTAACCCAGATACGGTAACGATTGGCGCGATGTGGGAAGCGTGGTGGTAACCCCATATTTGATCATTAACTGTCCATTCTTTTTTCACGGCTCGCTCGATGCCTGCCGTGGTTTTTAACCTCCAGCGATACACTTACGCTTTCGGGCCACATTAGTGGCCCTTTTTTATTTACGGTAATCGGCCACCATCTTTTTCTCTCTTCCGATTGCCATGAAACAGTTTCATGGCTGCTTGGGAAACTGCTGTGGCTTTCAATGTTTAGATAATTGTCATTTGTGTGCCTAGTTCGATGTGATTTCTCTCACGCTAAAGCGAGGGGATATCTTGAATACTAGCTCATGAAAGCGGTTTCTTGTTGGTTTTGTCAGTAATGTTGTGAGGCGAGAGTGGCGACAATTAAAGATGTGTCTGAACATGCAGGTGTATCGCAAGCGACGGTGTCGCGGGTGATTAATGGAACTAGCCGTGTTAGCCACGATAAAAAACTCAGAGTCGAAAAGGCGATTAAAGATCTTGGTTACCGCCCCAATTCTATTGCTCAAGCACTGGCCTCAAGCCGTACGGGGAGCATCGGCATCATAGTACCGGAATTAGGGGGCCCTTTTTATTCAAGCATTTTGCACAACATTGAAGAGCAACTGCGTAAGTTTGGCTACCACGTCGTCGTGACAGCAGGCTCGAACACAGAGCAAGGGCAAAAAGAGTCGGTGCAATTTCTGCTAGGTCGCCGAGTCGATGCATTAATTCTCCATACTCAACATCTAACCGATGACTACTTGATTGAATTGGATCAACAAGGGGTTCATTTGGTGCTGGTGAACCGTTTTATTCCTGAAATGGCCAGCAGCTGTATTGACATTGATAACGAGATAGGTGGCTTTTTGGCGACACAGTATTTACTCAGTCAGGGTCATCAACGAATTGCTTGTATTACTGGGCCATTGGATAAATCTGATGCGCGAGGCCGTTTGCAAGGCTACCGCAAAGCGTTGGAAGAGGCTGGGCTTGACTATGAAGAAGCACTCGTGTCTGAAGCTGGTTTTACCGAAGAATCCGGCGTCAAAGCGATGCGCAAATTACTGATGCGTCACTGTGAATTTAGCGCCGTATTTGCTTCAAACGATCATATGGCATTTGGTGCATTTGAAGAGTTGCGCCGTGTCGGGTTGCAAATACCACAACACATATCCTTGGTTGGATTTGACGATATTTTATTCGCGCGTTACCTCACCCCAGCGTTAACGACCGTGAATTTCCCTCTTGAACAGATGAGCTTAGAAGCGGTTCAGCTCGTTATTCAAAAGCTGCACAAAAACAAACGCGACGTGAACTTCAAATTATCCCCTTCGTTGGTGATACGAGACTCCGTCAAAAATTTACTCAACACCCTATAAACCTAACAATAAAGATATTAAGGATGAATCATGAAATTTAAGACCTTAGTGCTATCAAGCGCCGTGGCTTTAGGATTTTCTTCGCTTACATATGCTGCCGACCACACCATCCGTTTAGACGGTTTCCCCGACTTTGATAGCAGTTTGAAAGTCTTATTGCCGGACTTTGAACAAAAGAGTGGTATCAAGGTTGACTATTTAATGAATAACCACGGCGACCACCACACCAAGCTGACGACGAACCTTGCCACAGGATCCGGTGCGGGGGATGTGATTGTGGTTGATGTAGAGAAAATTGGCCCCTTTGTTGCCTCCGGTGGCTTAGTCAATTTGTCGGAAAAATATGGCGCGGACAAATTCCAAGACCATTTTGCGCCTTATGCTTGGGCACAAGGCAAGGGTGGCGATGGCCATATGTATGGCATTCCTGTCGACCTTGGCCCAGGCGTTATGTACTACCGAACCGATGTGTTTGAAAAGGCGGGGATTGACATTAATCAAGCGATCAAAGATTGGGACTCCTACATCAAAGCCGGTGAAATATTGAAGAAACAAAACGTACAGCTGATTGCATCCGCCGCTGATGTAGCACAAGCGATCATTTTTACCACGGTTCCTGACGGCGAAGGATTGTATTTTGATAGTAAGGGAAATTCAGTCGTCACTTCCGAACGTTTTGTACATGCATTTGAAGTGGCAAAAACGATTCGTGAAAAAGGGCTAGATGGCCGAATTTTGGCATGGTCTAACGAATGGTATGAAGGTTTCCGTAACGGTACTTTTGCCACTCAGCTTTCTGGTGCGTGGTTACTCGGACATCTGAAAAACTGGATTGCGCCAGATACAGCAGGCAAATGGGCCGTATCAAACCTTCCTGATGGTATTTACGGCAGTTGGGGCGGTTCATTTCTCTCAATCCCTACTCAGTCAAAACATCAAGATGACGCGTGGAAGCTGATTGAGTACATGACAACCAACCGTGATGTGCAGCTTAAAGCGTTCGAAACGATTGCCGCGTTCCCCTCTAATGTCACGACTTACGATGACCCAATGTTCAATGAAGAAATTGAATTTCTAGGTGGTCAAAAAGCGCGTTTGTTGTTTGCGAATGTGGCAAAAAACATCAAACCAGTCGCGCCTGCGAAAGGCGACCATGTGGCTCGTTCTATCATCTTAGAAAATGCACTGATGGAAGTGTTGGATGAAGGCAAAGACATCAAAGCCGCACTGAAAGATGCAGAACGTTTAATTCAGCGTCGTACCCGTAATATGCAATAGCACGGTCATCATTAAAAAGAACCGCCAGCGGTGCTGGTGGTTCACTAAGCGTAAGTTATAGAAGGCATGATGTTATGCCTAAGAGGTCGTTATTATGAATCACGTTACGAGCAACGCTGTGCAAGCGCCATCGGGTCGACGTTTTTTTTCTCACCTGAGTTTGAAAGCGCTTACACCGTACGGGTTTCTATTGCCGTTTTTGATTATTTTTTCTGTTTTTGGAGTTTTTCCTCTCCTGTTTTCTGTTTATCTCTCTTTTCATGCGTGGAACCCCGTCGAAGGGGTTGCCGCCATGAATTATGTGGGATTTGATAACTACCAAGTTGCATTGACCGACCCTTGGTTGTGGCGTTCATTAAGCAATACATTGTGGTTGGCGATAACCTCGGGCGTCGCTCAACATTTAGTGGCTATTCCAGTGGCCTATATTTTGGTTTCATTGGGCGATCGGCTGCGTCATTGGCTAACATCCGCTTATTTTTTGCCATTCATTACCTCAACGGTGGCGGCGTCGCTCATCTTCTTCAATATGTATTCACCCAATTCGGGCATCATCAACCAAAGCTTAATGGCTTTAGCTGATAGCAGTGTCTTTGGCTGGGCATTTTCTTGGCTTAATGAGTATCAGCCTATCCGTTGGTTAGATGATGCCAACATGATCAAACCCTCGATTGCCATCATGGTTTTTTGGAAATACACCGGTTTTAACATCGTGTTGTACACCACAGGTTTAATGACCATTCCCAAAGAAATTTTAGAGGCCGCGCGGATGGATGGCGCTAACGCTTTTCGCCGTTTTTGGAATATCTCACTGCCGATGATTCGCCCTTTCGTTTTCTTTGCCGTCACCATGACCATCATTGGCAACTTACAACTGTTTGAAGAACCGTTTGTATTAACGCGCGGCACCGGAGGCGTAGGCCAAGCGGGCTTAACCATCTCAATGTATCTCTACAAAGTGGGTTGGGAGTGGCTAGAGATGGGCACGGCATCCGCTATTTCTTGGCTGCTGTTTGCGCTGATTGCAACTTGTACTGCGATTCAGTTTTTCTTCTTTGGTAAAAAAGGGTTGGGGGAGTAATAGCATGTCAATCCACGCTTTAAAACTCAGTGATCGCAGCATTGAACTCATCACTAAAGTAATGATGGCGCTACTGGCGGTTGTATTGATTGTCTCGGCGTTGATCACTGTTTTCCCATTTTTGTGGTCGGCGCTGCTGTCAACGCGCGATCGTACGGAAATCTTCGGTTCAGGCATCAGCTTTGCCATTGGGGATAGCTTAGCCATTAACTATACAAAGCTGTTGCAGATTATGCCGTTTTGGCAGGCGATGTTTAACTCTATCTACATTGCCTTTTTAGGCACCACTATCTCACTGTTGTTTTGCAGTATGGGCGGTTACGCATTTGCTGTGTTTCAGTTCAAAGGTAAGAACGCGCTATTTGGCATGTTGGTGGCTTCCATGATGATCCCACCCGTCTTGAGCTTGATCCCCTATTTTATGATCGTGAAATTTCTGGGTTTGATGGATAACCACATGGCAGTTTGGCTGCCGTTTACCACTACTCCGTTCGGGATTTTTCTAATGCGCCAACACGTGATGGCCTCTATTCCTAAAGAGTTATTAGAAGCGGCCAAACTCGATGGCGCGGGAGAGTTTCGTACTTACTGGAGCGTTGTTTTGCCGTTGATGAAACCTGCATTGGCAACACTGGCGATTGTACAGTTTGTCTTTTTCTGGAACAGCTTTATGAACCCGTTAGTGGTGCTCACATCGCCAGAAAACTACGTCATTACTCAGGCGTTACGTAGCGTGCAAGGCATTCCAAATACGCCTTGGGGTGCGGTGATGCTTGGCACCACCATTTCTATATTGCCGTTGGTGACTATCTATCTCTTTGCGTCCAAACAGATGATAAGCGGCTTAACATCCGGTGCAGTAAAAGGCTGATTAGCCTTCAATCCCTCATTTTAGTTACTCATGCTGGCGTAGTTCTGTTTCAAGAAGGCGCAGTGTGAAGGAGAAAAATTATGGCAAAAGTTGAATTTAAGAACATTAAGAAGTCGTTTGGTCATGTGGATGTTGTTAGGCATTTTGATTTCACGGTGAATGATGGTGAGTTTGTGGTATTTCTTGGCCCATCGGGTTGCGGAAAATCAACCACATTACGCATGTTGGCGGGTCTGGAGTCGATTACGGCCGGTGATATTTACGTTGGTGACAAGTGGATGAATAACGTAGATGCCAAAGATAGAGACTTAGCGATGGTGTTCCAAAGTTATGCGCTTTACCCACATATGAGCGTGTATGAAAACATCGCGTTTGCATTGAAGTTAAAAGGCATGCCAAAAACTGAAATCGATAAGGAAGTGCGTAAAGCGGCAAAAATGTTAGAGCTTGACCCGCTCCTTGATCGTAAGCCTAAAGAGTTATCTGGCGGTCAACGCCAACGCGTGGCGATGGGGCGTGCCATGGTGCGTACGCCAAAAGTGTTCTTGTTTGATGAGCCACTGTCTAACTTAGATGCCAAACTTCGTGGTGTGATGCGCGAAGAGATCAAGCAGTTACATCGTCAGCTTAAAACTACCACTATTTATGTTACGCATGATCAAATTGAGGCCATGACGCTCGCTGATCGCATTGTGATCCTCAAAGATGGCTATGTTGCGCAAGTCGGTACGCCAACAGAGGTGTTTCAACGCCCGGCGAACAAATTTGTGGCGCAGTTTATTGGTAACCCTTCGATGAACATGCTTGATGCACAACTTATCCAGCAAGATGGCGAATGGCTTATCCAACTGGGTGACATCTTTATTCCGCTTCCCGAGCGATTTAAAGCTCATGCGTCTAAAAACCTCGCACTGCATGTCGGTATTCGCCCCACCGACATTCACTTACGCGCAGAACAAGTTAACCATGAACGTGTATTGCCAATTGCCGTCACGCTCAAAGATAAAGAGTTGCTCGGTGCGAGTATTTTGTTGAAAACCCATGTTGCAGGCCAGCCTTTGATGGTGGAAACCCAAGCGGCAGAGGTAGAGGTGACGAAGGTTACACTCTATCTCGACCTAGATGCGATTCATATTTTTGATGCGCTGAGTGAAAACTCATTGGCCAGTTTTTAATGGTGAACAAGACGATGACAATAATAAAGCAAGCCCCTTATTTCGACGTTTGGCCCAAAATAGAATCAGCAATCAAAGCTGACCCTGAAATTGAACAGCAAGTAGCAAGAATCGTAGGGTTGATGACCTTAGAAGAAAAAATTGGCCAGATTATCCAACCAGAAATCCGCGATATTACGCCGCAAGAAATCATCGATTATAAGATTGGTACGGTACTCAATGGTGGTGGCTCTTGGCCAAACAGCAATAAACATGCACCAGCCAGTGAATGGGTAGCGAAAGCCGATGAATACTGGTTTGCCGCAGAAAAAGCTTATCAAGGTCGCCCATTTCATATTCCGTTTATGTGGGGGACTGACGCAGTACACGGCCACAATAACGTCTTTGGCGCAACCGTATTTCCGCACAATATTGGGTTGGGGTGCGCGCGCAATCCCGCGTTAATTCGCAAAATTGGCCGTATTACCGCGCTGGAAATCGCCGCGACGGGTATTGATTGGACCTTTGCACCAACCGTAGCCACCCCTCGTGATTTGCGTTGGGGGCGCTGCTATGAAGGTTACTCTGAAGACCCTGAAGTGACTTATGTTTATGCCAGCGAAATGGTCGCAGGTTTGCAAGGTGATGCCATTGACTTACAAGGTGAGCATCATGTGATCTCAAACGTCAAACATTGGGTGGGCGATGGCGGCACAGTGAATGGTGTTGATCGCGGCAGCAATACTTACAGTGAAGATCTGCTGCGTAACGTGCATGCCATGGGCTATTTCAGTGGCCTTAATGCTGGTGCGCAAGTTGTGATGTCTTCATTTAATTCGTGGGATAACCAAGCGAACTATGATCACGCGCCGCACATTTCAGGTGATTACAACCTCAAAATTCATGGCAGTAAGTACCTACTCACTGATGTTTTGAAAGATCAAATGGGCTTTGATGGATTAGTTGTAACCGATTGGCATGGTCATTCTGAAGTCAGTAAATGTACCGATGGTAATGCGACTTACGCTATCAATGCGGGTAACGATATTTTAATGATCCCTATTCGTGAGCATTGGCAATCAGCCTATCGTCAGGCGGTGAGCGATGCAAAAAGTGGAGTACTGAGCCAAAGCCGAATTGATGATGCTGTGACGCGTATTTTACGGGTGAAAATGCGCGCGGGTTTATGGAAAAAACCGCATCCTTCAGCGCGAGCTTTGGCTGGTCAGCAGTCACTGATTGGTTGCTCTGAACATCGTGCTATCGCTCGCCAAGCCGTGCAGCAATCGATGGTACTGTTGAAAAATAACAAGGGTATTTTACCGCTCAAACGTGGGTGCAAGGTTGTGTTAACGGGCAGCGGTGCCAATGATTTGCAAAAGCAAGCGGGCGGGTGGAACCTCACTTGGCAAGGGGATGAAAATAACTTAGCCGATTTCCCCGGAGCCACCACAGTGAAAATGGCGTTAGAAGCAGAATTGGGCATAGATAATGTTTGCTACGATCCAGAATTAACAGGTGATTGGCAAGCGGGTGATATTGCGGTTGTGGTGTTTGGTGAAGATCCTTATTCTGAAATGATGGGTGACATTAAAGCGTGGCAATCTTTGGAGTTTTCAACCTTGAAACGTCGCTACCGATCAGATAGCGAAAAAATCAAAGCATTTCATAAGCGCGGCGTAAAAGTGGTATCGATTTTCTTTAGCGGTCGTCCACTGTTTGTCAATGAAGAAATATCCTTGTCTGATGCTTTTGTTGCGGCATTTTTACCCGGCAGCGAAGGACGTGGCATTACTGATGTTTTAGTGGCTAAAGAGAATGGTGAAGTTAATATCGACTTCTCTGGTACCTTGTCATTCAGTTGGCCCAATAAAAAGCGCAGCACCTGTGTGAACCGTATTCCTCCTCATATTCCCAATTATGTCGTGCCTGAATGTGAGCAGTCTCCTGTTGGGGAACATGCACCTTTATTTGAATACGGTTATGGGCTTAATTACGCTGAAAAAAAACAAACTCGAGATTTGGATAACCTTGATCTAGATATCGACTCAGAAGAAGCAAAATGGCAAGCAACACGTGCAGAGCATCTGTATGGAATTATGGCGACGATAGGCGATTATCAACTTAAAGTGTCGGATGCTGAACATTGGATGGGCGTGGATGTCTCACGCAACAACGTGATGAAACTCGGTGCTGTCCGAACTAAGCCGTATAACTACCAGCAGCAGCAAGACGCCGTTGAGGTAGAAATTCTGGGGGGTGGAGCAATGGTTTATGCGCAAACGGGGCTAGGGCAAGCGGAAGATTTCAGCCATTACGATAATGCGCATGGTGTGGTCAGTTTTGAGATTAAAGTGCTCAGAGCGGCAACAGAACCTGTTTATTTGGCACTGCAACGCGCCGTTGTTCCTGGATGTTTGGGGGATATTGATAACGTGGTTAAAGTGGACGTCAGCCACTACTTTTCCACCATCAATGATAGCTTTACGCGCGTGAACATTGCTTGTTCACATTTCTCAGAGCAGGGATTAAGTTTTACTCATCTCGACACGCCCTTCTCATTATTTACTAATGGTGAGTGTCAATTTGTGATCGCCAATATATGTTGGGATACACAGTAAAAAGAAACGATAGACTCCTTCTCCGTGTGGAGAAGGAGTGCTTCTAAAGGGCCAAACATCGCCATGAGAAAATCAAAGAAAGCACCCACTGTTTATGATGTCGCTAAGCTTGCCGAAGTTTCGGCAAGCACTGTCTCTCGTTTTTTGAATCGCACAACTTACGTATCGGATGAAAAAAGCCAAAATATTGAACGTGCAATTAAAACCCTTGGCTACAAACCTAGTTACCCAACCAGTCATCTAGGCAATAAGCGTTCGATGACTATTGGTGTATTAGTGCAGCACGCAGAGAGCCCTCACACCAGTCGAATTCTGAATGACATGGAGAAGGTATTAATGACCCAAGGGTATTCACTGGTGATTGCCACAGGTCAGTGGCAGAAAAACTTGGAAGCACATGCACTGGAGTATCTTGCAAGAAGCAATGTCGATGGAATGATCATAGTGACAGGCAGTTTAAAAAGCGATCAAATCCTCAAATATGCTCAATCGATTCCCATCATTGCTGTCGGCCACCAAATTGTTAGTAATAATGTACGTTGCATTAATGTGGACAATGTACTCGGCGGTTATATTGCCACCTTGCACCTATTGCAATTAGGGCACGTGAACATTGCTCATATAAAAGGGCTCGCTAATCAGCCTGATTCAACCGCCCGTTTCACTGGCTACCAAAAAGCGCTTCGTGAAGCGGGAATTAAGCCTATGCCTAAACTCATTAAACAAGGTGACTTTAGCTCTGAATGTGGGTATGAAAAGACGGTTGAACTGTTGCAGTCTAAAGTCCATTTCTCGGCGATTTTTGCTGCTAATGATCAAACGGCTTATGGTGCCATTAAGGCGTTAACTGATCACGGTGTGCGAGTGCCAGATGATGTTTCAGTGATTGGTTTTGATGACTTACCTGTCTCTCAGTATTTCACTCCGGCCCTAACGACATTGCGCCAACCAATTGAAGAGATCGGTGCGGTGTGTGCGCATTCCATTCTCAACTTGCTCAGTGGTGAGAGGCACGATGCTAGGTTACCCCCTATCGATTTAATTGTGCGAGAGTCCACAAAGTCTATCTACCGTTAATAAAAAGCCCTCGTTAGAGGGCTAGTAGGACATGAAATTATAACCGTCGGAATTGGCGAACTAATGTGCCTTGAGAGCTAAGGTTTACCACTAAATCCTCACATTCATCTCGTGTATCACTGGCCAAAATATTGGTCGCCACACAGACATCACTGATCGATTGAACGCTTGAATTCATATCTTCAGTCACGCGTGCCATCTCTTCTACGGCGGTGGCAATTTGTTCATTTCTATCCGTAATATCAATCACTTGTGTAAGTAGCATATTGAGTTTATCGCCAGAGACATTAGCACTATTAACACATAATTTAGATAACTGTGCGCCTTCATGCATCGCATCGACAGCTTGGTGGGTACTGGTTTGAATCAGCGCAATGACATTTTGGATCTCTTTAGTGGACTCATGGCTGCGTTGTGCCAAGGTGCGAACTTCGTCGGCGACGACCGCAAATCCACGGCCTTGCTCGCCAGCCCGAGCAGCTTCAATAGCGGCGTTAAGTGCAAGCAGGTTGGTTTGCTCAGCGACAGATTGGATCACAATTAACACTTGGCCAATGGTTTTTCCGTGGTCTGCCAACTGTGTGACAACCGATGAGGCGCTGTCTAGTTGTGTTGCGAGCTGTTGCATTGCATTCAATGTATCTTTTACCGAATCCATACCTTCTTCGGCGGCCAATTTTGCTTTCTCTGTTGCGTCTGATGCACTTTGCGCATTTTGTGCAATTTCATTCGCGGTAGAGTGCATTTCATTGATCGCGGCGGCAACTTGTTCGGTTTCTCGTGTTTGACCTTCTAAATTGGTCGCAGTTGTTTTGCAGTTTTTTGAAGATGAATTGGCCGCTTCACCAATTTGTTGGTTTGAATCTTGAATGCGTCCCACCACAGCATTGAGTTCGGATTGGCGCATTTTTAACGCAAGTTTGATTTCAGAAATGTCATCAATATGGTTGTTATACACCAATTCCATTAGTGGGTTGTTAAACACTTTGCGAGCTTCGGCACTGAGCGATTCTAAGCGGCGAGTCAAACTATAACCTGCAACCATGGACAGTAATAACATCAATACTAAGCCTATTCCCGGAAGAAGAGTATCAGCCACAAAACTGATGCCTGCAATGGGGACTAAGGAGATGGCCAAACGTTGCCACAGGCGAGTCCGAGGCAGCTTTAACTGCCTGGGTGTTTTGCCTGCTTTAAGCTGCGCGTAGATTTTTTCTGCGTTGGTGATGTGTTCTCGACTTGGACACAAACGTACCGACTGAAACTCAACCGTTTTGCCATTTTCGACTATCGGAGAAGCAAACGCATCAACCCAATAATGATCGCCATTTTTACATCTATTTTTGACGATACCCATCCAAGATTGGCCGCGTTTTAAATGCTCCCACATATCTTTAAACGCTTCTGCTGGCATGTCTGGGTGACGAACTAGGTTGTGAGGCTGGTTGATAAGCTCTTCTAATGAGTAGCCCGCCACTTCACAAAACTCTTTACTGGCATAAGTGATATGGCTGCTTGGTTTAGTGACCGATAATAAGTTATAGCTAGGTGGAAACTTGACTTCTTTTTGTGTGACAGGTTGGTTGGTACGCATGATTACCTCGAATTAAATAAGTTAAAAACAAATTAAGCCAAGTTTCTCTAGCGTTAAATGAGGGTGTTATTTATTATTTTTGTTTCCACTGTTATAGATTCGAATCGCTAAGAACGCAATAGAATTAACCAATATAGAATACCTAATTGGTATCATTACTTTTGATATGGATATATGGCAGATTTATAACGTAAATATAACTTACGGCTTGACCTTACGAGTAAGCTTGCCACAATGTGCGCATGCAATAACTGTAGGGAAAACAGTATGATATTTTATTCTTTTGGGCGGCTAAAACCCATCTCGTTACTCTTAACCTCTTTACTTTCATCAACCTCTTTCGCTGCTATCAGTGACGCGCCTGTGGTTGGTGGGCTGTTCAATTCGGCGCAAATATTGAAAAATCAAATGGCGTCGTCTTTAAGCTATTCAACGCGCTTTGCCCGTGATTCGACCTTATTTACCATCGCCGGGGTAACACTCGATAGCTATATCCTTATGTTGCCTTTAGATGCAAAAACAAAAGCTCGCGTTATTGCACAAATTTCTAACCCAACTTACGCCATCCCGCTGGGCTATTTTTTATATCAATATTATGATCGTTATACGGGGTTAGAAAATGATGATGTATTTAAACAGTATTTAAGTACTGTTTATGACGCAAAGGTTTTAAAGGGATTCGAGCATAGCCTCTACCATTATGGGGAAGAGGTGGTGAGTGAACAAAAAGAAAATATTAAAGATCAAGGGCATCATGAAGGGATTAAAGTGGATGCCCAATTTATTGCGGCCATGGTGACTGTGTATGATGCCTTGGTTGAAATTGGTGAGTGGCAACAGCTTGAGAGATTGCCGGATCACTATCAATATCTGACGTCAAGTGAACCCGATCGATTACTGATTAATAAAATCCAACCGATAGTGATCCAAATTATTAGTCAGGCTGCTAATGGGATGGATGAAGGAGAGATGAAGCAAGCCCTTTTTGGGGTATTAGAAGATGCAAAGCCAGAAAATACAGCACGTGTGAACAACAAAGCAGAGGCAATCACGGTTACTTTGATTGATTTTGTGCGTATGAACGTATTAAAAGGCTACCGTCAATTTGTCTATCAGCAAGAGCGTGAACAAGCACTAAATTCCTGGTTACAAAAAGCACTTGATGATGATCCTCAAGCATTGGTTGCGTTTCTCCGCTCTCAGCAACAACGTCGTATGGCAGTGCAGATCACCGTGGATGGTTTGCAACAAGGGCTGATCGAAGGTTTGGTTGATCCAAGTAAGCCATTTATCCGCAAAGCTCACCAAGATCACAACAATCGATTGAGCACTAAGCCTTCTTCAATGGAGGTGGTTCAACCCGAACATCAGCAGCAAGTACGTTTCATGCAGATATTGGCTGAGCAGCCTTATCACGATCCACATTACTTGCCGTTTTTTAAACGCTTGTATCGTGATCATCGCGCTTCTATTACTCAAGTGGGCATTTCATCAACACCAACGATCAGTGTGCGTAATTTACCGATCATAAAAACAGGAGCGAAGGTGTCCGGCCAAGGTGGTACTGGCATACCCAATTTCCACTTTGTTGATCGCCCAACCGACCGTGCTTATTACTTTTTTGGTAATGATGCACTGCAGCTTGATCGCTTACTGGTTAAAAACCAAGTACAAACGATGTTTGATCGCCTTGCTTACCTCAACACCCTCAACTGCAATGCGCAATACGATTGGAATGCTCACACCACTTATGATGGTTTAGTGAATTTAGGGGCGGGTGAGGCATTACGTGATTTTGGTGAAAAGCGGTGTGTGCGTGAGCTGAAAGAGCGCGCGATTGTCGAACGTGAACTCCAACAGTTGCGAACGACATTAGTTGAAGAGGTCACGCGCTATCAGCAGATAAGCAAGTGGGATTTTTATACTCGCTGGACTCGCCATCAAGTACTTGCTCACCAGTTGAAACAACTTGCACAAAAAGAACGGAAAGGAATGCCCGACTATACGCTGATTTATAATCCATGGCCGGATCATTTTGCTCATTTTAGCGGCCCATTCAGCGATGAAGTCATCATGCCAACTGGGGAACTAAACCGCCTCGATTACTGGCTAGCGCAAATAGAAGCAACCTATCAAGACGCTGGAGTATATGACCGCACGTTATGGGGCATGGCTGGCGATCATGGTTTAGCTCCTGTTTATTTCTCCCTCAACCCAGAAAAACAGATCTTTGAGCCGCTAGCGTCGCAACTGGGAATAAAACTCAAGGTGAAGAAAATCTCATCGGATGAGGGAGAAGGGCCAAAAATGACGAATGCGATTAACGCGCCGTCAAACAAAGGGATTGATGTGGTCGTCGCTTCCACTGCGGGTGGAAATTTTATGATGGATTTCTTTAATGCAGAAGCTGGATGGGAAGTTCAACCGGTTTATCAAGAGCTGATCCGTTGGCAACCGATCCATTCTAAGCCAGGGCAGCAGGTTGATGTGATCGATGAAACCGTAGCGCGACTTGCTGAAAGCCTAGATTATTTAGTCGTGAGAGAAAAACCATGTGATTTAACGGACTGTTCTGTACGGTTGATTGGCGAGCGGCAAGGTAAACGAGTGGATGAATGGATTGAAAAAAAGGGTGATAAACTGCGCTATTTTGCTAAATCGGAACAGCCATTGCTGCTTAGCGTTCAGCAGCTAAATGCTTATTTGTCGCCTCCTTCATCTGACGAGCTAGAACATTATGCACAACTCGTCGAACGTTGCGTTTATCACGCTAAAGCGAATCAACCTGAGACGTGGTGCTCAAGTGCGCAGTGGCGAGAGTTAACACGTTTTACGTCCCGTCCAGATTCGGTTAATCAGCTCGCTGCTATTTATGAAGACGACCGTGCGGGCACCATTAACCTATTTCCTAAAGAGGGCGTTGGCTTTAATACTAAAGTTCCGGGGCGTCATGCGGGTGAAAGCTATCTAGAAAAAGATGCTTTTATCGGTTTTTGGGGGAGTCCAATTGGCAATCAAGCCACGCCGCTCGGTTCAGTCGAAAATGGCTCACTTGCGCCCACTCTTTATCACTATTTAACGGGAGACGAAGTTAAAGTTGGTGAAGATGGTTGGGGTTACCCATCGGTTCTTAAACAGCTGGATATTCGCTAGCGAGACTTAACCGTTATGACTGCCAATGAAATAAGTGAGCGTTATGCTCTATTGAGTGAAGAACGTTCGCTTGTTTCATTGGCTTCGATTGCAGCCTTAAGTGGCAGGTTGATCAGCACGTTTAAACTTCAAACGATTTTTCACATCTCGGCTGCTCAGAATACGTTGGCTGTGATCAATATCGAGCTTGGATTTTGCTAAGCGATCATACAGCAGCACATTGACGCTCGCGGCCAAATTCATGCAACCAATTGTTGGGATGTATACAACCTCGCTGGCTTGGTTGACTATCTCTTGTGGAATAGAACCATCTTCAGGGCCAAACACATACAGCGCTTTTTCCGGGTGTATAAACTCGGGCAGTGGTGTGGCTCCTTCTGCCAGTTCAACACAGACGATTTTCATCTCACTTGGCAAGTCCTGCGTGATCTCTACCATCGCGGTGAGCGGGATTTTACTTTGAATGTTTTTTGTGTCGGTTTGAAATTTCACTGCGCGATCATAACGCTCACCACTGTAGCGAACCGCGCATGCTTGGTAGCAACCTGCCGCGCGCATCACACCACCTACGTTGGTTGGGCTTTTAGGGTTACACAAACCAATGATCACTGACATTTCACGTTCCACAAAAAATCCTCTCACAATTTGGGGCGGGCAGTATAACGCTAAAATTTGCCTTGAAAGAAAAAATATCGATAAATCGTTCAATAGTTTTTATATTTTTCGTGACCTTTCTTGGAGTACTCAAACTGTCGTATTTCTTACATCAATATTTCATAGGGGGATGGCTTAATTTATTTTTTCACAGTTAAAGGATGAAAACGTGAAGATTATTAATAAAGTCATGCTATTTGGGTTGTCTCTTGCTGCTCATGTGGTATTGGCGGACACCGATATTTATTTAACCAATAACTCTGCGCTGCCAATGTCTATTGCCGTGAAACAGACCGGATCTGATCAGTTGCAACAAGGCAGTGAATGGCAGCAACACAGTGAAACGTTAGGCCCGTGGGAAACTAAAATGGTGCTCAGCTTTAACCGTTGGCAAGGGGTGAAATCTGGCAAAACGTACCAATTTGAAACCATGGTGACTTTACCGCAAGGGCAGGTTTTCTCTTTACAGCAGAAGATGGAAGGTCATTGGTATAACTCAAGCATTGAGCATGGGGTACAAGCACGAGATGTCCCTCTTCAGTGGCAAAATGATCGTGCGGTTCACCGTTATTACTCAACGCAGTTGATTGAACGTCCAACCGAGTTTGCGTTTAAATCCGTCAGCACCACTCGTTACGACGATATTTATTACACCATTACGCCAACGAATACAGAAGAAACACCCGACGCTGAGACCTTAAAAGTGATGACCTATAACGTTTGGGCGTTACCTGTGATTGCTTCAAATATTGCCGAGCGTTTTGCTATCATCCCTCAGCATATCAAAGGATATGATGCCGTAATGCTGCAAGAAGTGTTTGCTGCGGGGCGTGATGCCTTTCTTCGAGAGCTGGCAAAAGAGTATCCGTACCAAACGAAGATGCTCGATAAGTCTGGGGTGAATATCCATGACGGCGGAGTGATGATCGTCAGCCGCTACCCAATTGTTAACCAAGGACAATATGTCTTCCCTGATTGCTCGGGAACTGACTGTTTTGCTGATAAAGGGGTGAATTATGCTGAAATTATCAAAAATGGTCAGGCTTATCATCTGTTTGCAACGCATACTGCCTCGTTTGATACCGATACCGCTCGCGATTATCGCCAACGTCAGTTCAGACAGATGCGCAGTTTTGCGCAATCGTTCTCTATTCCCAGCACAGAAACGGTGATTTATGGCGGTGATTTTAACGTGAATAAACGTAAATTTGCCGATGACTATCAAAACATGCTCGCGAATCTTGCGTCAACCGAACCTAGCTACGCAGGCTATACCGAATCAACGTTTGATCCGCGTATCAATGATTTTGCAGGAGAAGCCTTATCCGGTGGTGAAAACGTGGAGTACCTCGATTATGTGGTGGTAAGCCAAGAGTTTGCACAACCAAGCGAACAACAAAACCGCAATACTGTGCTGGTGCCAAGAACCACGGACGAGCGTTTATGGCAGCATTACAATTTATCGGATCACTTTCCGGTTAAAGCTGAGATCCGCTAGATGCGTTGGGTTAGGTTATTGATCTGCGTTGCCTTAGTCGGCAGCGCAAGTTATTGGTGGGTGAAGAGGGATGAGTTTCCCACTATCCAAACACCCCCCAATAGAATTGAGGTTGCATTGCCGGGCACGGTGCGTTTGCCAGAGCAAAGTAGCGTTGCTTTGCTGGCTAATCGCGATCATCAAACCCATGAAGAGTGGACACTCGTTGGTGAAACGCTGCAAACAGAAATAGGCAAAGCGCTGAGAGAGAGAATAGAGCAGTTTTGGCAACAGTGTCGTCAGCAAAATGTGTGCGCTGCGCGGCTACAACAATTACAAACGCAGTTGCCCCATGAACGCTATGAGCTGGTTGCACTCTATTGGCAAAAACAGGCGCAACGTGACGCGTTGCTTGGAATGGAACTCATCAGTCAGGATACGGAATTAGGTGACAAAATGGCTTATGTAAAATCGATTGATCAACAAGTATGGGGGCGACAAGCGGATATCTTGTTTGCTGATCAGTACGCTTATGATGATTTTGTACAGCAACCCAATGACTACGAAGGCATTGCTTCCGTAGAAGAGGCGTTGCAGAGCATTGAACAGCGGCTTACACAGCATCAATATCAATGGGATACCTTTTCATTAAACACAGGTAATGCACGCTATGAACAAGCGATTCGGCTGATCCCTCAACATTTATCGTTAGAACAGCGCTTAGAAGTACAACAAGGTTTAGCCGAACTTTACTTAAATGAACATGAGCGCAGTGAGGTGGCCCATCGCCAAATCGAGCAACAAGCGCAGGCTGCTCAAGTCATTGACTACCAGCAAGCGTTAGCGCAGTTAGAAAAAACGCTCTCAAGCCAGAGAAAGACAGCCTATGCCACCCTTTCGACAGAAGAGTGGGTGCGCTATGCGGCAAAGCAGCGTTATGAGTTTAGAAAAGCATTTTTTGCTCGTTAGGATGAATAAGATAACTACAGCGCTCTTTATTCACTCGCCATGAACCGTTAAACTCACCAGCAAATAACTGACTTGGATTGATCATGGCAACCTTATCTCTACAAGAGCAAATGCTAAAAGCGGGTTTAGTTAACGCCAAAAAACTCAGCAAAGCGAAAAAGAGCTCTAAAAAATCGCGCGTGCAAGCACGTGAAGTGAAAGCGGCAGTAGAAGCGAATAAAGTCGAGCAACAAGAGCGCGACAAGGCACTGAATAAACAGCAAAAAGAGCAGTTGTTGAGCAAAGAAATTCGTGCTCAAGTAAAACAACTGATTGAGATGAATAAGCTGGATCTAAAACACGGTGAAATCAAATACAACTTTGTTGATGGTAAGTTGGTGAAGTCACTTTATGTCGATTCATTGGTTCGTGATCAACTGAGTAAAGGAATCCTGGCTATCGCGCGTTATGAAGATGGCTATGCTGTCATCCCGGGTGTAGTAGCGGATAAAATCTTCATGCGTGATGAAGAGAGCATTATCGAAAATAAAACTGCCGATGAATCTCTACCTGCTGAAGATGATCCGTACGCGGATTTCGTAGTCCCTGATGATTTGATGTGGTAATTCCTTCCGGCTCTCCTTCTCAACGGAGGAGGGCTCTCGTTCTCCCTTCCTACCTCTACTTTCCACTTAGCCTATTTCCCCAATGGTTTCGGTACTAACTGATAGACAGAGTTTGTTGAAAATATTTGATAATCAAACTAAATTTAAATCAAATATTTTGATTATCAAACTAAGTGAGTGGGATTTTGCAGTTTACTACCGAGCATCGTCATAACTTTATCGCTAGCGCAGACCAAAATGAGAAACGCACGTTTTACGTTCTTTTGCTCACGCTTGTCACCATGGTAGCGGAGATCATTTCTGGTACTATTTTCGGTTCGATGGCTTTACTTGCCGATGGTTGGCATATGGGTACTCATGCGGCTGCTTTCTGCATTACGCTGTTTGCTTACCGTTATGCTAGAAAGCATGCACACAGTGAGAAGTTCTCATTTGGTACAGGTAAAGTGAGTGTGTTGGGAGGCTACACCAGTGCGATTGCATTAGGTATTGTGGCGTTGCTGATGGTGGTGGAATCGGTTCATCGTTTATTCAATCCCGAAGCGATTCAATTTAATGAAGCGATTATTGTCGCCATCATTGGCTTGCTGGTGAATTTAGTGAGCATGCTATTGTTGCATGATAACCATCACCACCATCATGGTGACCATGACCATGACCATGACCATGACCATGACCATCACGATCACAATTTACGAGCTGCCTATTTGCATGTTCTTGCCGATGCCTTGACTTCTCTTTTGGCGATTGTGGCGCTCTTGTTTGGAAAATATTATGGCTGGAATTGGTTAGATTCTGTTGTAGGCATCGTCGGCGCTGCCGTGATTGCTAAGTGGACAATAGGCCTTATCAAGCAGACTAGCCCTATTTTATTAGATGAAAGCATCGAGCAACCCTATCGACGTTTAATTGAAGAAGAGCTAGCCGCATTTGCGGTGATTAAAGATCTCCATATTTGGAAAATCAGTGGTCATCACTACTCAGCTGCGATTATCTTAGAATCTCATGTTGATAAAACCGTTGCAGAATATAAACAAATATTGGCGAAGTTTGATAAAATCCACCACCTTACCCTTGAAGTTCACCCGATGGCATGATGAGTAATATCGAAAAACTGAATCAACAATTAACGGAATTTTACGACAAGATGTCCTCATGGGAGCAATCTGTGGTGCGAGACACCGGCTACTCTCTGGCGCAGATCCACACCATCGAGGTGTTAGGTATTCATGGCGCGCTGAGAATGAAAGAGTTAGCGCAAAAGCTCGGCATCACAACTGGTACGCTCACCGTTCAAATAGAGAAGTTAGTGAATGCTAAGTTGATTGAACGCGGCGCGCACCCAGATGACAGAAGATCGATTGTCGTGACTTTAACCGCGGAAGGTCAGAAAATTCATCGCCAGCATAATCAGTTGCATGTGGAGTTAGTGAAAGATCTGACGAGATACTTGGATGCAAACGAAGAAACAGTATTACTCAACAGCCTACTAAAAATGAACCAAGAGTTTTAAACTATGACCAACCACTTGCGACTTGCAAGTGGTTGGTCAGCTAATTTTCTGTTTTATTCTACCTGTAATGTTACATCAGAAAAATTCGAGTATGCATCGATCATGATATGCAGATCCTCAGCATTTGGCTCTGCTAAGCATTGCTCATTACTTCCTGATTGGTAAGGCCGACAATCAAAGACTCTTTTGGTCGGTGGATTGCCTGAAAGGGTATAGAGATCGGCATCGCCTTGCCCAGAGGTTATCGAAATTTTCACCGCTGTTTGGCGTTCTGATGCAGGTAAAATGAATCGTTTTTGTTGGCCTTTGCTCAAGGTGATGCCAGTAATGCTTTGCCCACGTTGGATGACGCCATCTTGCGGAGGTGGAGTGCCTCCTTTTTTCCCTACGGGCAACTGGTTATCAAAAAATGGTGCAACCTGAGGCCAGATTTTGCTGATTTTGACCCCTTGGTTTTCACATCCCCCAAAGTGGTGTAGTGCAATGACTTTATGGCTCTCAGAGGCCAATACAGGTGAACCAGAAGAGCCGCCAATAGTGTCACAAAAATACCCTGTGTCGGTATTGGCACCGCGACCATTGGTAGAGGCTATATCAATTTGGCACATGCCAGAGCCATTTTGATCGCTTTCTATCGCCAACTCTTTGGGGTTACCAGCGCCGTGTTGTGGAATATAAATACCCGTGCCGTAGCTGGGCTCTGAATTGTCTAAGCCTAAGTAACTAAATTGTCCTAGCTGCTCGAAATTAGCCACCGTGAATAATGTGTAGTCCAAGGTATAATCGGTGCTTAATAACTGATCGCCCATGACTTTTACTGTGGTATCCAAGCTACCGCCGCAAGTTGTGCGTTGGTAATTAAACCATACTTCAGTATTTTTTAGTTCAGAGGCTGTTGATACACAGTGGTTATTGGTGATCATGTGATTATTGGGCCCGACACGCCAAGCTGTGCATAAACTACGGCCATCAATCAGTAGCCTTGCTACGGCGCTACTCCACGCCACTTTTTCAGGGTGTGAGTCGCTCCAACAAGCAACATCTTTTCTTTCATTGATGCCACAGGTTGAAAACAACCCAGAATTATCAGCGGCTAGGTTCGGTTGTGGTAACGTGGCACTTTCATTCCCTGCCATAAAATAGTCAATTGAGATCTGTGCTTGGTCAGGATGTTCACCGGTTTTCCACTCCACGATAACGCTATCCCCATTAATCGAGCGGGCAAATAAAGGCCCGTTCTCTGAACTGTCGTAGGTGATACTTTCATTGCTGTGTGGAGAGCGTAGTGTGACGCTTCCCCCTTTGCTGAGTTGAAACTTATCAAAGTGGACCTTAATAAAGCTGGCTCCCGGCGAATGGATTGGATAGTGAGTGGTTAGAGATTGATGGGTTGTTAAAGAATGCGGATGGATTACTTTATCCGCAATGGTGGGGAGTGATTCTTTTTCTATTGAAGCAGTCGCTGGAGTAGAACTCAACACCACTGCTGCTATTAAGCCAAGTAGACGTATTGATAATTGCATTTTGATCTCCTCTATGTGGCAATAAATGCCTCATAAAGCATATGAGCCTATGAGAGTATTGGCTCAAAAATAGTCTCGATATGTGTGTAAACTTAATTGTGCGTAATATTATCAATAGCAGTCCTCTCCAGTAGTCTCTCGATGATGGTAGAGGAATGGGGTCAACAAAAAGTATCACTGTTCAATCTTTAAAGCGTTAAAATGATACTTTTTGTCGGATGTTGGATGGGTGATGCTGCTAGACTTGTTCATGAACTTATTCATAGGAGAAAACAATGAACTCGACGATTTTTAGCTCGGCCATCGTCACCACGACGTTAACCACCAGCTTATTATTTACAGGGATGGCAAACGCTCTGCAACTCAGCAGCCGTGATATCCAAGAAGGCCACCCGATGGCAAAAACCTTTGAATTTTCAGGCTGGGGTTGTGCTGGGGAGAATCTTTCGCCGCACTTAATTTGGACTGATGCACCACAAGGAACCAAAAGTTTTGCTATTACGGCTTTTGATCCAGATGCTCCGACAGGAAGTGGCTTTTGGCATTGGATTGCGCTGGATATTCCAGCGACAGTGAGTGAGCTAGCACGTGGGGTTGAAGTCAAAAAGCTCGGTGCAATAGAAACACGTATCGATTATGGCAGCGTTGGTTTTGGTGGTGCTTGTCCGCCAGAAGGGCACGGAATGCACCGTTACCAGTTTACGGTATGGGCTCTCCCGACGGAAAAACTCAATTTGGCGGCCGATGTATCACCTGCGGTGGTTGGTTTTACCCTCAATAGTTTGGCGTTAGAAAAAGCGACGCTGACCGCAACCTATACACGCTAATTCATGGGGGAGTGATGAATCACCAATACCAAGTCACCACCTTTCGAGCCGCTCAGCAACAAAGGCTGAGAAATGTGAGGATTCACTCTCCAAGCTTGATTCAGATCCAATCTGGCAGTAAAAAACTGTTTCATAAAGAAGAGGCCACTAATCTATCGAGCACTTCGTTATTGTTGTGTGAGGCCTCAGCTTCGCTCAGTTTCGAAAATTTACCAGAACACGGTTACTTCTCTTCAAGGCTGTTCAGTTTCACCTACCGCCCGACCGAGGCGATGCTTGCGTTAAGCGCAAATCATGATCGCCCAGTTATGTGGCCTGTGATTTCAACCAGCCCCTCACTGAAAAGTTCGCTCAATGCGCTCGCCTCGTTCGATCTTTCGTTAATCAGCCAAGAAACCCAAGCCTATCTACTGATGGTGTTATACCAACAATTGGCTGAGCAAGGTGTACTGCATTGGCTCTTTGAGAGTAATTCTCTACCCTTTGAGCAGAAGCTGAGAAACTACCTCGCCCAGTCACCAGAAGAAGAACATCCACTTGAGCGGGTAGCAACGCACTTTGCCATGAGCCGCGCGACCTTAATTCGACGCTTAAAGCAACATGGCACCCGTTACCGTGAGGTTTTGGCTGAAGTGCGTGTGAATCACGCGCTGAACTTAATGCAAAGTGGCCAACGAAATATAGCGATATTGGCGCAGTGTTGCGGCTACCAATCGGAACAGCGATTTAATCAACGTTTTCGCAGTCAGTTTGGTTTAAGCCCCAAAGCGTATTTACACACTCTTGGTATGCGAGGTAAAGGTACGCCAGATAAAGAGACAAAAAAACAGCCCATTTTATCCAATGAGCTATTTTAAGATTGAGGGTAGATCAAAGCGGTTTAGACACTTCATCAACCAAATACAAAATGGATTGATATGGAATGCCGCTGTGGTGCGACAGGCCAATTTCACAGGTACGGCTATTACTGAATCCGCGTTCGCAGTGAGCAGGGACTTGCTCTTTGAGCGGATGAACGGCCGCCGCATTCAGTTCTGGCGTGGTAAAGCCTTTATCGCCCGCCCAGCCGCAGCATTGAATATGCTCTGGCACAATCACTGTGCTGACGCAGGTTTGGGTCAATTTGAGCATCTCGGCTTCTAACCCCATTTTGCGCGCACTGCAGGTGATATGCAGCATCACAGTTTCTTCTTTGACTTTGATAGCTAAAGAATCCAGCAGATACTTATTGACAAAACCGACGGGTTCTAAGATCTCCAGTGGTTTGGTAAATTGTTCAATACTGCGTTTTGCACACGGGCTGGTATCCATCAATACCGGATATCGCCCTTGTTGGCTAGCTTGCCATAACGCGGCTTCTAACTGCTGCGCTTTTGACTGCGCAAGCTCATTCATTCCCTTGCTGTCATAGGGCATGCCACAACATTGGCTGTTGAGCTCATTAGGTAGAATCACCTCATATCCTGCTTTGTTAAGCAGCGATAAGGTCACTTCGGTTAATGGCCGCTGATCGCCCGCGCTGTTCTGCTGGCCCATATTTCGGCTCGCACAAGAGGGCAGATAGACAACTTTTTTCTCACGGCGCGGCAGGTTTTCTACTGCAATGGCTAAGTTCTGATGATTGGCTTGCGGCAGTTGTGGATACCAAATAGGCGTTTTGCCTTTGCTGAGTTTACGCAAGCCGTTGGTTGCGCCGCCGACTAACTTCTCGCCCAGCCATTTGCTAGCCAATTGGTTGGCACTGAGGCCGATTTTAGCCACGGCTGTGGTGGCGGCAAAGTGATCCGCTGTCCATGTAGCAATGGGGATGAATTTTTGGTATTTCGCGGTGCGCAGCTTTTTCACTAAATCGCCAGTGTTGATGCCAACAGGGCAGCGCTCAGCGCATAAGCCAGTTGCGGCGCAGGTGTCTAATCCTTGGTATTCAAAGACTTTTTCAAGCTCAGAAGCTTCTACCGTTTCACCTTGAGCGCGTCGACGTTGCAGTTCGCGGTACAAGACGATTCGTTGACGGGGCGAGAGTGATAGTGTGCGAGACGGACAAACAGGTTCGCAAAACCCGCATTCGATGCAGCGATCGACCAAGGCATCAGCTGCTGGCATTGGCTTTAGGTTAGCTAAGTGGGAACGCGGATCATCGTTGATTATAACGCCGGGGTTGAGCAAGCCTTGTGGGTCAAACAGGGTTTTGATTTGTTGCATTAAGGTGTAACCGTCTTTGCCCCATTCCAATTCCACATACGGTGCCATGTTACGGCCCGTGCCGTGCTCGGCTTTGAGTGAGCCTTGATATTTCACGGCCACCAGCTCGGCCACTTCATCCATAAATGCGCCGTAGCGGTCGATCTCACTTTGGCTATCAAAGCCTTGTGTAAAGACAAAATGCAAGTTGCCTTCTAGAGCGTGGCCGAAGATGATGGCTTCGTGATAGTGGTAGTGATCAAACAGAGCCTGCAAGTCGCGCACACCATTGGCAAGGCTTTCTACCGGAAACGCCACATCTTCAATGATGACGGTTGTCCCCACTTCGCGCACCGCGCCCACGGCAGGGAACATCCCTTTGCGAATGCCCCATAAGGTTGCCACCGTCTTGGCATCGGAGGTGAATGGTACGGATTCGATGATCTGGTAATCGCTTAGTGCTGCCATCACGGCGCTGCATTGCGAATGAAGGGCCGCGTGATCGCTGGCGTGAGACTCAATTAGCAGCGCAGCGGCTTCTAGATCCAATTGCGCAATAAATGCGGGCATGCCGGCTTTGTCAGCGACAGAGCGCATCGCGCGTCCATCCATCATTTCGACTGCCGCAACTGGGGTTTTGGACAGCGTCGTAACTGCTTGGCTAGCCTGTTCAATATCGGCAAAGACAAGCAGCGCTGAGGCTTTGTGCGCGTGCTCAATGACGGTGTTGTAGGTGATGTCGGCAATAAAACCGAGTGTGCCTTCCGACCCAATCATCAAATGTTCAATGATTTCAATCGGATCAGAGTAATCAACGAGAGCATTTAGGGCATAGCCAGTGGTGTTTTTTAGGCGATATTTGTGGTGAATAAGCTTTGATAGTGTGTGATTTTTCGCCGTTTGTGCATGAAGTTGAGCAATACCTTCAATCAATTCGGGTTTAGCGATTTTGAATGCAGCGATGCTTTCCGGGTTTGCGGTGTCGAGCACGGAACCGTCTGCGAAGACGATCTTCATACTATCGACAGTACGGTAAGAATTTTGCGCGGTGCCGCAGCACATACCACTGGCGTTATTGGCGGCGATTCCACCAATTTTGCAGGTGTTGATTGAGGCTGGATCTGGGCCGATTTTGCGTTGAAAAGGGGCAAGGTATTTGTTGGCATCAGCTCCGATGACCCCCGGTTGTAGGGTGATTTTTTTGCCCTCATCGTGAATGCGATGGCCGCGCCAGTCATCGGTTAAGGCGATCAAGACTGAATCAGAAACTGCCTGACCAGATAAACTGGTTCCAGCGGCGCGAAACGTGCAGTGAACGCCAAGCTCGCGGCAGCTTTTAATGGCAAAAATGACCTCATCAAGGCTTTGTAAGCGCAGCACAATTTTCGGCACCAAGCGATAGAAACTGGCATCAGTGCCATAAGCAAGGCGTTTTGCTTGCTGCGTGATGATGCGCTCAGGGTCGATGCGTGTAGCGAGTTGCGTTTCCAGTTGACGATAGGTGGCGTCTGAAAGAGTGCTGGCCATCATTGTTTCCCATTTTAAATTGAGGTTGTGGATAGGTTAACGTGCGGCTACCGTTGGTTTGTCATCATGAGATTAAAGTTTGACTAACGAGTCTCGTGACAAATCAGTAATGGTTTTCGCTCCGGTTAAGGTCATGGCAACGCGCATCTCTTTTTCATATAAATCGAGCAAATTTTCAACGCCGCTTTGACCTTGCGCCGCCAATGCATAAACAAACGAGCGACCCAGCAGCGTGCAGTCCGCGCCCAGCGCCAGCATGCGCACCACATCAAGCCCAGTGCGAATTCCAGAATCGACCAGAATTTTCAGGTCGCCCTTCACCGCATCAGCAATCGCAGGTAAGGCTTTGGCGGTTGACAACACTCCATCAAGCTGGCGACCACCGTGGTTGGATACGATAATGCCATCAGCGCCAAAGCGCACCGCGTCTTTGGCATCTTCTGTATCTAGAATGCCTTTAATGATCATCGGGCCGTCCCAAAAGTCGCGGATCCACTCTAAATCTTTCCATGAAATGGAAGGATCAAAATTCTCACCAAGCCAACCAATGTAGTCTTCCAATTTAGTCGGCGTGCCACGGTAGGCAGAAATATTGCCTAAATCGTGTGGTTTACCGAGCAAGCCAACATCCCACGCCCAGCTTGGGTGTTTCATCGCTTGAAATACTCGGCGCATCGCCGCATTAGGGCCGCTCATGCCAGAATGCATATCGCGGTAACGCGCGCCGGGAACGGGCATATCCACGGTAAACACGAGGTTTTTTACCCCCGCGGCTTTGGCGCGCTCCAACACATTTTTCATAAAGCCGCGATCTTTAAGCACGTAGAGTTGAAACCAAATTGGTCGAGCCAGCGCCGATGATACTTCTTCGATCGGACAAACCGATACGGTGGACAGTGTAAAAGGAATGCCTTTATTTTCAGCCGCGCGCGCCGCTTGCACTTCGCCGCGCCGCGCGTACATACCAGTTAAGCCAACAGGGGCAAGGGCAATCGGCATTGCAAGCTGTTCGCCAAACAGTTGTGTTTCTAAACTGAGCTCTGACATGTCATTAAGCACGCGTTGGCGCAGTGCGATGTCAGCTAAATCCGCGGTATTGCGTGTGAGCGTGTGCTCACCGTATGAGCCACCATCAATATAATGAAACAGAAAAGGAGGCAATTTCGCTTTCGCGGCAGCGCGATAGTCGGTGGAGGCTGAAATAATCATAGATTGAATCCTAATTTGTACAGAGCCGCCGCCTAGCGAGCTCTGCATTTATTACACAAGATTAATGGTTATAAAAACCAAGTTGATACCAAATCACATCACCAAACTTAGGGTTGCTGGGTCATTAGTACATCGGTCATATTAAAGCCGTAAATCACCACTAAACCGATAAGGCCAGTCATCACAAGGTAGTAGAAAGTCGGGATAATGGTTTTGCGCAGCGTGGCTCCTTCACGGCCCAATAAACCGACCGTTGCTGATGCCGCGACGACGTTGTGAATCGCAATCATATTGCCCGCCGCTGCGCCAACAGCTTGTAGCGCAATGATCATCACACTGGAAATAGAGAGTGTTTGCGCCACTTCAAACTGGAACTGACTGAACATCATGTTCGACACCGTATTTGAGCCTGCGATGAACGCCCCAAGTGCGCCAACGGTGGCACTTAATGCGGGGAAGGCATCACCGACTAAACCCGCGGCAAAATTGGCGGTAGTGACAGGCATGCTCGCAAGCTCTGCGCCATTGACGCCAGAGTTAATAAAAATGCGCACCATAGGGATAGTGAATACCAACACAAAACCCGCGCCGATCAGCGTTTTGCTTGATTCACCGAATGCTTTGATGAGCGGTGTGGCACTGCGTGACTGCAATATTACTGCCAGTAACGCAACAAAAACCAAGATGCCACCGGGAAGATAAAGCGGTTGAATGGCCGTGCTGATGCCCGTTTCAGCCAGAATGTTGTTAAAGGATAGGCTCACTCCAGCCAGCAGTGACTTAAATTCGCTGCTCACACGGCTTGCCACAAGGATAACCGCAAGCAGAACATAGGGAGTCCAAGCCAATGCAAGGCCCATCGGTTTAGCTTTGATCTCTTCAATATCAATTTTTAATGAGCCTAACCACTCTGCGGGCCACGATTTTTCTTCTGGAAAATCCCATTGTGATTTTGGTACTAAAAAGCCTTTTTTCGCGGCCGTGACAACCAGTGCCAAGCTGATCAAGCCACCGATTAATGAGGGAAATTCTGGGCCAAGAAAGACGCCCGTTAGCGCGTAAGGCACAGTAAAAGCCAAGCCAGAGAAAATCGCAAAAGGCAAAATATCTAACCCTTCGGTCCAGCTTTTGTTTTTACCGAAAAAGCGCGTCAACATCATCGCCATTAATACTGGCATCAATGTACCGACTATCGCATGGGTGATGGCGACACTAGCGGTGATTTGCTGTAAATACACATCCCAACTTGAACCGTTGCTGATCAGCGTTTCGGTGATGTTGTGCGTATCTAACCCCTTGTTTACCCCGACAATAATCGGCGTACCCACTGCGCCGAAAGAGACAGGAGTGGATTGGATCATCATCCCCATCAATACGGCAGCCAACGCAGGAAAACCAATCGCAACCAGCAACGGAGCCGCGATAGCCGCCGGTGTACCAAAACCAGAAGCGCCTTCAATAAAAGAGCCAAAACACCACGCAATGATGATGGCTTGCACACGGCGATCAGCCGAAACATCCGTAAAACCGTTACGAATGGTGGTGATAGCACCAGTGTGTTTTAAGGTGTTGAGTAGGAAGATTGCGCCAAACACAATCCAGAGCACGGAAATCGTGATACCGAACCCTTGCAAAACAGAAGCGAGCACGCGGTTTGCCGACATATCCCAAAATGTGAGGGCGATGGCCACAGTTAATGCAAAGGCCACAGGCATCGCCTTTTTCGCAGGCCAGTTGAGCCCGACTAAAAGAATCGCTGCCGCCACAATGGGGGAGAAGGCCACTAGTGCCAGTAAGGTTTCGTTCATTGGATACTTCCTCGTAAAGTGTGCTCTTCGTTCTATCTCTAAATAGTAGGATAGTTGAGGAGCAGACATCCTGTAGGGGCTACAGACCTTTCGGCCACGTCGGGTAGCTAAATTATTATATTTGTGATGTTTTTGTTAATTCGGGGTGAATTTACTCCTTTATTTTTTATGGATATAGGGAAATAATGAAAATAATTAATTCCAAAATTGACATAATAAGATGCGAGCAGACGACCTAATATTGTTTTCACAAGTGATGGAGCTGGGAAGTTTTAGTAAAGTAGCAGAACAGAATAGCCTTACAAATTCGGTAGTTAGTAAAAGAATGGCGCGTTTAGAAGAAGAGTTAGGCGTGCAGCTATTATATCGAACTACGCGTAAATTAACCCTGACCGAAGCAGGTAAGGCACTGTTACAGGGTGCGAAAAATGTGAAGCTTGCCACTCAAGAAGCCGTCGATGCGGTGGCTGGGTTTGGTGAAAATGTCAGCGGCCACATCAAAATGTCGGTACCCACCATATCAGGCGATCTAATATTGGCCGACGCGGTTGCGGAATTTTGCAATTTACACCCCGGTTTAACGGTAGACATGTCGCTTGATAACCGTTTTGTTGATTTAGTGGAAGGGGGTTTTGACCTAGTGATCCGCACTGGTTACTTGGAAGATTCAAGCCTAATTGCGCGGCATATTTTAGACTCACAGTGGGTTGTGTGCGCTTCTCCCTCTTATATTGCGAAAAATGGAAAACCGTTAAAACCGGAAGATTTAGTCAACCACAACTGCTTTCAATATGCCTACCAAACCACAGGCGCGAGCGAGTGGGAATTTAAAGGTCGCAAAGGAAACTATATTGTCACAGTGTCGGGCTGCTTCTCTACGGATAATGCCACGGCACTGAGAAAAGCGGCTTTAGGCGGCCACGGTGTTGCTTATGTACCGCGCTGTTTGGTTTATCATGATTTTCGTAACGGCCAGCTAGTGGATATTTTCCCGGAACAAGTGGGCAAAAAATTGGGTATATATGCCGTGTATCCCTTTACTCGCCAACCCCCGAATAAAGTCCGCTTGCTGATAGAGCACATCCGTGCCCGCTATTTGACTATTTCACACTATTTTTGAGTGTGACTTATGTAAAGGATGTCTTCGGTCGTATACCGTTCTGTTCCTCCCCCTTTTAGGGGGAGGTTAGGAGGGGGTACTGCCAGCAACCAAGAAACACCCCACCCTAACCCTCCCCTTGAAGGGGAGGGAATCAGTTTCGTGATCGTTGAGAGTGTGCCATTTATTATGATTGGTATGGCTTACTAAAACACTTTTGCCCCAAAGTGAGTTTCGTCTCAGATAGTGCATCAGAGATGGTTCTTGATTTTGCTATACTAAAAATAATCCCAAAAGTAGTGTAATCCGTGTATTAGAGAGTCTGTACTCGTTTATAGGTTTGCAGTGCGGTATTTTCTTGGTGTCTGATTGAACAGCTTTTTAAAAGCCTGTACATAGGATGAATCAGATGCGTATCCCAACTCCATAGCAATTTCCTGTATGCTCATTTTCGAGCTTAATAATGGCAGAGATAAAACCAGCCTTATATTTTGTCGCCACAGAGCAAATGATTGAGAGAACTCTTTCGCACATAATCTGGATAATGTGCGCTCAGATGCTCCGACTTTTTTTGCCCATTCTTTTAACGTAAACGGTAAGTCAGGTTGCTGTTTAAGCTGTAGAAAAATAGATAAAAGGCGTTTGTCCGTAGGGATGAGAAGTGGTATTTCATAACTTTTTGCTGCCTCGATTTGATCTCGTAAGACTGTTAACAAATGTGCCAAGTTGGATTCCGGCTGTGAGAGCGTATCACTTTTAAATAAAAGCAATATCAACTCTTTGAGGAAGGAGCTTACCTGACAGGATTTCGGCTCACTTCCATACTGCACATGTTTGTTAGGGTTGAGGTAAATCGCTAAAAATTCTGTGTCTGTAATTGCAACAGATTTATGAATGGTATTGGCGGGGATAAAGAGCATACCATTGTGAGGGACTATTCCACTTTTATCACTAATGTCTGATTGTAACAAACCTTGACGTGGGAAGACGATTTGGTGCCATGGGTGTGAATGGAAATCATCAATATAACCAGAAGCCATGATAGTCGTTTTAGTTATAAATTGTTTATCTGGAAAATCTCTGATTAAATCATTAGCTTGCATAAATGGCGGCTTGTCTACATTAATTGTCAGTCATTATAAATTACGCCAGTTTGTTTTGATATAACATCATCAGTCAATTGTTATCAAAAAACAAAAGGACTAAATGATGCACATTCACTTTATCATCCATGAACATTTTGAAGCTCCGGGAGCTTATGAGTCTTGGGCTAAAACTCGTGGCCATTCAACGGGTTACTCTCGGGTTTATGACGGTGACTCTCTTCCGGAAAAAGTAGATGATATCGATTTTCTGATTGTCATGGGCGGCCCACAAGATCCTGTGACCACTATCGAACAATGTGCTCATTTCGATGCCAAAGGTGAAAAGGCGGTAATTACAAAAGCGATTGATGCAGGAAAAGTCGTACTTGGTATTTGTTTGGGATCTCAACTCATTGGTGAAGCATTAGGTGCTCACTATGAGCATAGTCCTGAACGCGAAATTGGTAAGTTCCCTATCACGCTAACCAAAGACGGCAGTACCCATCCACTGTTTGACCATTTCGGCACCGTTCTGGAAGTGGGGCATTGGCACAACGACATGCCGGGACTGACTCCAGACGCCAAAATCATTGCGTACAGTGAAGGCTGTCCTCGACAAATCGTTGCTTATAGCGATTTTGTGTTTGGTTTTCAGTGTCATATGGAATTGACTAAAGATGTTGTAGCGTTGCTGATAGAAAATGATGATCTCAGCGAGGCAGCAAACTATCGTTTCGTTGATGAGCCTGAAGTACTAATGAATCATGACTATGATGAGATGAACCAAAAGCTACACGAATTTTTGGATAAACTAGCGAAAGCCTATCAAGCATAAAGTTAAGTTTCTGGTAGCTTTTTATTTTATCACCGGCTCATTGAGCTGGTTTTTTTATAGATAGTTAGTGAGGAAACACATGGACCTTGATTTGCAAACATACATGCCAATATTGGCAATCACTGGAGCGCTTACTCTCGGCGCTATGAGTCCGGGTCCCAGCTTTATCTTTGTTGCCAGACGAGCAATTTCACTTTCAAGACGGCATGGGATTTTTACCGCGTTAGGTATGGGGACGGGAGCTTTAGTTCTATCGGTTGCCGCCTTACTCGGATTACAAACGATTTTTAGCCTGATGCCGGTAAGCTATTCAATATTTAAAATTGCAGGCGGATGCTATCTCTTGTTTTTGGCATTTGGAATTGTGAGATCAGCTCGAATTCCGTTACAGTCCATAGATGCTACTCGATGCCAAGACATTTCCTTATTTCGTTCGTACTTATTAGGTTTAGGAACCCAACTCAGCAACCCCAAAACAGCCATCGTATTTGCCAGCGTATTTACAACACTGCTACCGCAAAACATACCTACGTATTTCTATATTGTGGTTCCAATCTGCACATTTTTGAGTAATGCAGGATGGTATCTTATTGTAGCTTTAGTTTTATCTGCTTCACGCCCTCGTCAAGCGTACTTAAAATTTAAACAATTTATTGATTATTTGTCTGGGTCAATGATGGGAGGATTAGGATTGAAATTAATCATCAGTCGCTAATAAGTGTCACGAATGAGCACTTTGCTATACTTCAAGTAATGCATTAAATGCTAATTTAGCAAAATCGATAACTTACATGTGTCCAAAGGTGTGCCGACGGGGCATGAAACACGAAAATGCCCCTTTCCAAGTTTGCGCAACAAAACGGTGGTAAATTTCGCCAGAAAATAGCCCGACTTTTACTAATGGCAGACCGCGCAATATCGATGCGCGGAATCTCCCAATTACTTGCACCATACTGCGTATACCAAGTAGCCTAACTTTTGTATAACAATTCGCTTAGCTAATCACCTACTCTAAAAGAAGTGGTTCAGACAAAGCCTTTCATAGAAATTGTTCTTCAGCTTATGTACTTTTATATAAATTTGCTTGGCGCTGTAAGTGTTCAATAAACATCGGGATCTTTTTAGCCAAGTGTTTTCTGGAAGCATAAAAGACATACAAAACTAAATCTTCAGGTTCGTACTCCAGTTCTACGACGTTCAAAGAGCCTGCATCTATCTCATTACGACAGGATTCGATTGGTAGTATCGCGAATCCCAAACCAGCTAATGCGCCAGATTTGGCAAGATGTCCGCTATTAACCTTAAATGAAGACTGTACCTTTTGGGTAATTTGCTCACCTTTAGCATTTTTGAAAACCCAAGGAATTCCATTTAGTGCTGTAAAGCTATTGATGCACGGAACGTGTTTTAAATCGGTAATCTGAAAAGGTCTGGGAGAGACCTTTAGAAGTTGGGGGGATGCTACAACAGCACTTTGCCAGCGTTTAATCTCCTTAGCTACCCAATTATTGTCTTCAAGCTTTCCTCTGTGAAAGCTCAAAATAACGTCAAACCCATCAAGTAAATCCTCTTTAGGGCTGATACTCGTATCACAACATAATGAAATTGAGGGATGCTGGGTACAAAAAGAAACCACTGCTTGAGCTAAAACAGGCGAGTCTGGCATTAAAACTCTAAGTTGTCCCATGACTTCATAAGAATGCTGAGTCACTTCCTCAAGTGCGTCATTAAGCTTGTCCAGCAGTGGCTGTGTTCGTAAATAAAGATGTTCCCCTGCATCTGTCGGAGCTATCCGACGTGTAGTCCTGTCAAATAGTCGTGTATCCAGTCGCTCTTCCAGTAAAGCGATATGGCGACTGACATTTGACGTCGGTAAGTTTAGAAATTCCGCCGCGCGTTTAAAGCTGTTGTTTTCATAGACACAATGAAAACTTTTTAGCCACTGCTGGTCAATCTTATCAAACATTTCATTTCATCCCATAATATTGGATTATAAAACCCATATTTGACACTTTATTACCAGAAATTGGCTTATACAATGCCCCTTATTAAAGTTATCTGGTAAAGGTATCCCATGAGTTGGTTAGAAAAGCTGTTAGATAAAAAGAATATAATCAGTACACGTAAAGCGTCGATTCCAGATGGGGTATGGACCAAATGTCCCTCGTGCGACCAGATCCTTTACCGCATGGCTCTTGAGGAAAATCTGGAGGTATGTCCAAAATGCGATCATCATTTGAGAATGTCGGCACGCCACCGCTTAGACAGCTTTCTGGATAAAGGGGAACGAGTTGAGATTGCCAGTGAACATGAGCCACAAGATTTACTGAACTTTAAGGATCTGAGACGCTACAAGGAACGTCTTGCTATAGCCCAGAAAAGTACAGGAGAAAAGGATGCCTTAGTTGTGATGAAAGGAAAGCTACTGGGCTTACCAGTTGTTGCCTGTGCTTTCGAGTTTTCTTTTATGGCTGGCTCAATGGGTTCTGTTGTCGGCGCTCGTTTTGTTCGTGCCGTTGAGGCCGCTATTGAAGCAAATTGTGGATTAGTTTGCTTTTCTGCCAGTGGTGGTGCTCGTATGCAAGAATCTCTAATGTCGTTAATGCAAATGTCAAAAACCAGCGCTGCATTAAATCGTTTATCCAATGAAGGCCTCCCTTATATATCTGTATTAACAGACCAAACATTGGGTGGTGTATCTGCGAGTCTAGCCATGCTGGGAGATGTTAACATCGGTGAGCCAAAAGCAATTATCGGGTTTGCTGGGCGTCGAGTTATAGAGCAAACCGTTCGTGAGAAATTGCCCGAAGGTTTTCAGCGAAGTGAGTTCCTTTTAGAGCATGGCGCTATCGACATGATTGTGGATAGACGTGAGATGCGCAAGCGAATTGGGGGTATAATAGCTAAGATGACTCATAACACTATTTCGCTGGAAGCATAGTTTATAGTTTCTGTAACGAAGCTGATCTATCAACCTGACTGATATTTCGTGAATATTTGCATAAATAATTTGAGCAACGCAAGGTTACGATGCACGCTATTGTCCATTTCCTTTCACGTACGGCACCGTATCAATCAGTGCCACACAGTCTTTTGTAATATCAAAAGTTATCCGTGAATAGCTAATTTAGTAAAAGCACTGACAAACTTCTGTCCAATTATATGCCCTAGAGTGGAAGCTGATACCGTTCTGTTCCTCCCCCTTTCAGGGGGAGGTTAGGAGGGGGTGTTTCTTTGAGTTGTACTATGTACTAATTGTGGAAAAGGAGGCCGTTTAGGGCTGAAAGGTTTATGGGGCTTGTTTTGAATTATGCGGTTTTAAAATATCAGCCAGCACGGAAAATGGTTTGGGTACTGGCTGAGTTTTCGTGGTTAAACGATTTTAGGTTGGCCGTCGGAAGCGGTAGCGCCACCATCGACGGGTAAATTGACACCATTAATAAACGATGCATCGTCACTGGCTAAGAAGGCCACTGCGGCGGCAATTTCGCTCGGTTCTGCGGCGCGTCCTAGAGCGATGCGCTCGTTAAATTTATCTCTAATCTCTTGCGACCAACCATTGGTCATATTGGTTTTAACTAAGCTTGGGCACACGGCGTTAATTCGCACGCCAGCGGCACCGTGGTCTAACGCCATGGCGCGAGTGAGGTTGACTACCGCGCCTTTACTGGCGCAGTAAAATGCGGCACCCCAGTCGCCACCTAAGCCAGAGACTGAAGCGGTGTTGACTATGGTCCCCTGCGTTTTTAGCAGCTCAGGTAAGGCAAATTTAGAGCAATACACGACGCCATCAATATTCACCGCTGATATTTTCTTCCAATCTTCAACACTGCTTTCTAAGACGGAGCCGGGGATGTGGATGCCCGCATTGTTGACTAAAATGTCGAGCTTACCGAAGCGTGATACGGCGTTATCGATCATAGCTTTTACTTTTTTAGGATCGGAGACGTCAATCACTTGCGCCGCGACGCGTGTTGAGTCAAAAGCTTCGATGGCGGTGGCGAGCTGCTCTTCATTCCAGTCGGCCAGTACTACATTGGCCCCTTCATCATATAAACGCTGTGCTATCGCAAAGCCGATGCCGTTGGCGGCACCCGTGACTAAAGCGACTTTATGGGTTAAACCATTCATATTGTTTCTCCTTCGATATGCTCAAAAATTGGATCTCGATTTTCTTGTGTTCTGGGTAGCATCAACTTGTAGTTGTCGCTGTAATCAACGGGGATAGCGATGACAGCAGGTCCTTGAGTTTCCATGGCTTGATGCAGCATAGGCATCAGTTGATGACGTTCGGTCACGGCAAAGCCTTGCGCGCCAAATGATTCGGCATACGCTTTAAAGTCTATCGGGCCAAATTTTATTCCGGACGGGCGTTGATACTTTTTCATCTCTTGTATCTCGACCATGTTGTAGGCGTTATCGACCCAGATGATATGTACAATGTTGCATTTTAGGCGGACGGCAGTTTCTAACTCCATGCTTGATTGCATGAAGCCACCATCACCAGAAACAGAGACCACTTTGGTACTGGGTTTAAGCAGGTTTGCACCAATCGCCCAAGGTAGGGCAACGCCCATAGTTTGCTGACCATTTGAAATCAGCATTTGACGGGCGCGAAAACAGCTTAAATAGCGTGCAATCCAGATATGGAAGCTGCCCATATCCAGACACAAAGTGGTGTCTGGGGTAATAATGGATTGCATCGCTTTGATTAAGGTTAATGGATGAAACCCATGCTGAGATTGACGAGTAGGGTAGGATTTTATTATCTGCCGCTGTTGTGCCACTTCCTCTAAAATCGATAAGGCTTTGGGAGAGAGGCGTGCGAAATTGGTGACACAATCGATCATATCATCCAGTGATTGAACGATATTGCCGACAATTTCCACACAAGGTTGGTAATTGAGCTGATACTCTGCTGGTTCAATGTCTAAGTGGATGATTGGGGACTGTTTTGCGTTCCAAAGCTCTGGGTCGTACTCGATGGGGTTAAAACCAATAGTGACAATCAGGTCAGCATCTTGCAGCAATACATCTCCGGGCTGATTGTTAAATAAACCTACGCGGCCAGCGAAATGGTGATAATAGTTAATATCAACTGCCCCAGCGGCTTGATAGGTTCCGACTACAGGCAGTTGAGTGGTGCGCAAAAAACGGCTGATGGCTTGAGCATTTTCAGCGCGACTGGCGTGTAAGCCGAGTAAGACGACGCAGCGCTGTGACCGCTCGATTCGGGTAATGGCTTCTTCGATCGCTTCTGGGCTGGCTTGGCTTGAATGAGCATTACGTGATGGAACAATAATATCAGTGAGAGTGTGGTCGGATAACACATCTTGGGGAATGCTAACGAAACACGCCCCCGGCCGGCCTGATTCTGCTGTGCGAAAGGCATTGGCCATCACTTCGCTGGCGGCATCAACATGTTGAATTTCTGCACTGGATTTTGTGATAGAGCGGAAAATACTGACGGTATCCATACTCTGGTGCGTTTGCTTTTGTTGATCTGCTCGTTTGACCGCGCCGCCGATAGCGACCAGCGGGTCACCTTCTGAATTGGCAGTGGCAACCCCTGAAACCAAGTTGCCACAGCCCGGGCCTGAGGTCACCATGGTGACTCCAGCTTTGCCGGTTAAACGGCCGATGACGCCGGCCATAAAGGCCGCATTGGCTTCGTGACGCACTGGGATCATTTGAATATTGGTGTCTTCAATGGCGTCAAATAACCGATCAATTTTGGCCCCCGGAATGCCAAAAATATAGCGGACACCCAAAGATTCCAGCTGTTGAGCGATTAATTGAGCGCCATTTCTAGTGGTAGGTTTTGTATTCATTTTTATACCCTTATTGTTGACTGACGTTGACACTTCTTGACGAAGTGGTGGTGCTATCTGGCGGCTTTTTTCAATTCAATTCTTTTTCTCCTGTTCAGCGCTATTTTTCCGCTTTTTCAATCGCGGTTCGGATGTCATTGGGAGCTAGGTTGGCTTTAAGGAAATCTAGCGAAGTCGGGGTATCAATTACCAAGCGCGATACTTTGCCAATTTGTAAAAAGCCCGACGAAATAGAGTAGTCCTGTATGTGGCCGCCGCCTTTTCTATCTTCGGTAATGAAATGTTCGTGATACCCCGGAACGTTAATACCTGTGGTGTACTGCGGGCTTCTAAAACCGGCGATAACGCCTTGTTTGAAGGTGAAATTAAATGTGGGCTGCTCTTTTACAACATCCAACATTGGGCGAAATGGGCGAGTTTGACGCGGCACGGTACGCGTTCTGACAAACTGATATAAACCGTCAATGCGTACTGCGCAGAAAATATTGTCACTGGGTACTAGCTCATCAATCAGATGATGAACGTCAGCACGAGACATTTTAGAGGTGATAGGAACTTCGACATCAGGAGTGAAAAAAGTCATGACGGCGAAGGGGGTTTGCTGCGCTAAGTGTGCGGGGTTAGCCGAACCATCGGCTTTTAATTGGAAAACCTCTTTATCAAACGCAATGAGCTCACCGTCTAATTGATTGAATGTGCCCAAGCCAAAATCGCCATGTTGCAGCAGTTGTTCAACCGTTGTTGCGCCTTCATAAACGCCAGCAATCAACGCACTCATCAACGAAGTTTGGTAAATCTCTCCATCACCCGTTACATGATGATATTCAGCAAACTCTTTTGCTACATCGAGAGAACAAGCACAAAGCGGAGTGTAGAATCCACGCATGAGAATAACCATTTATGCAATAAAGTGTATATTTAGATTGACTTCTCCACGTGGCTAAATCCAATATAAATAAGATTTATTTCTATATGGAAAAGATATGGAGTTTCGCTATCTCAAGTATTTTGTGGCGGTGGCACAAACTCGCCATTTCACACGAGCGGCTGAAGTGTTAGGTATTGCTCAACCACCGTTGAGCCAGCAGATAAAGAAATTGGAGCATGAGCTCGATACGCTGTTATTCAAGCGTTTACCACGTGGGGTAGAGCTGACCGAGGCTGGGCAAATGTTTTATGTTGATGCGGTCACCATCTTAAATGATGTGGATCGAGCGAAGGCGAAAGTAAAACAGTTGGCGCGTGGAGAAAAAAATGAAGTACGGATGGGCTTTGCTACTTCGGTTGCGATGAATACCCAAATATTATCCCGAGTGCGGGAGATAAGGGACAGTTTTTCAAACGTGAATCTCACCGCGGTTGAGCAAGCGATGCCAGAGTTGGTTGAGCAGTTGAAAGCTAAGCAGTTGGATATAGCATTGGTGCGTTTACCTTGTTATGCCAGTGAGTCTTTAAAGCGGGTGGTTTTATTTGAAGAGCCTTTTGTCGCGGTGATCCCTTTAGGGCATACCTTGGCTGAAAAAGATCGCCTTACTTTAGTTCAGTTAAAAAATGAGCACGTGTTGTTGTTTCCTCGTGAAACGGGGCCAGCATTGCATGATGGTATGAAAGCGCTGTTTGACGATGTGGGCATCCGTGTCGATCAACGTTTTTCGGCTCCGCAGTTGAGGTCGATGGTTGCAATGGCTCAGGCGGGATTTGGCGTAGCTGTTGTGCCCCAATCACTGGCTGAACATATCGATGATTCTGCCGTGATCACTCCTATCGAGGAGATGCCTTTTAACAGCCAAATTGCGGTGCTTTGGGAAGCCAGTAACTTAAATAAGCATGTGCTTAAGGTGGTGAAGGCATTAAGTCACCAAAAATAACATCCCCAGCATGATGATACTGGGGATGAAGCGTGCCAAAGTGGTAAGGTTAATCACGCTTACTTAGCGAGTTGAATGCAAAAACTCCACTGCTTTATCGGGATAGTCCGTAAATAAACCATCCACTTTGACAGTGTTGTAGAACACATCGAGCATCCCATCAAAGCTGTCGGCATAAGGTGCAATACGATCGGGTTCTGCGCGGAAGGTATAAGGGTGAACGACTAATCCGGCGGTTTTAGCGGCTTTCATCAATGGCTTGATGATGATGTTTTCTTTGGTTGAAGCGTCGTCAACCAACATAGGTTTCCACGGGCCAATTCCATCGGCGTAGGTAGCGACTTGCTTCATGCCGTTTGCTTCGAACATCCAATCATAGCTGTATGGCTGTGCTTGGTCGCCATCATAGATCATGGTCTCATTCCAATCGGTGTAGGCCATCAATTGAACCAGTTTGAGGTCCATGTTCATTGCTGGAAGCAGTTCATCATTAATGCGTTTTAGCTCGATAGGATCAAAACATTGCAAGTAAACGTTTGACTCTTGACTGTCGTAACCATATTCCTTCAACATTTTCAGTACCGCTTTACTGATGTCTTTACCTTCATGGCGGTGGAACCAAGGCGCTTTGATTTCCGGATAAATACCAATATCGTAACCGAGCGTTTTGTTCAGCCCTTGGATCAGCTCGATCTCTTCCGCTAAGGTTGGGACGGTGAAGTCTGATTTCCAAAGAGGGAAACGGTTGGGGAAACCAGCGGTTTTATTGCCTTTGTCATCGATATTAAAACCTTCAGTTACGCGCAGGCTTTTGATCTCTGCCAGCGTAAAATCGATGGCATAGTAGCGGCCATCACCACGTGCGCGGTCAGGGAAACGCTCTGCAACGTCAGTGACGCGGTCAAGGTAGTGATCGTGTAGAACCACCAATTGGTCATCCTTGGTCATCACGACATCTTGTTCAATAAAATCAGGCTTCATGCCGTAAGCAAGCGCTTTGGCTTCAAGGGTATGTTCAGGCAGATAACCGGAAGCGCCGCGATGCGCTATCACCAATGGTTCTGCTTGAACCCACGCCGAGCTGGCTAAAGTAGCCATGGAAAGTGCGAGTAGTGTCAGTTTCATATTGTTATCCTTAAAAATTCCCCCTGACGTTGCAGGGGGAGAGTTTTGATTCAAAGTGAACAGTGCGTAACGTAAATTCAACACATTTAGGTGTCAGATTTATGATTGTGTTGACGCTTTTTCTTCCGCAATTCTGTCTTTTTCTTTATGGTGAGCACGCTCGCCAATGTAGGCATACAGCAGACAAAGGATAGAAATACCGCACGAAGCGACTAGGATCATAAAGCCGCCATCCCAACCAAAGTGGTCAACGGTGTAACCCAATACCGCATTTGCCGCTACTGCGCCGCCGAGATAACCAAACAAACCTGTTAAACCGGCTGCGGTACCTGCTGCTTTTTTCGGAGCCAGTTCCAGTGCGTATAAACCAATCAACATTACTGGGCCATAAATTAAGAAACCAATCGCAACAAGAGCCGCCATGTCGATACCTGGGTTACCAGCAGGGTTAAACCAGTAAATGAGTACCGCAAAAGTAACGAGAACCATGAATAAGATGCCCGCAGGTGCACGACGGCCTTTGAATACTTTGTCGGATATCCAACCACACAATAGCGTTCCCGGAATACCTGCCCACTCATACAAGAAGTACGCCCAAGAAGATTTATCAACGGTGAACTCTTTAGCTTCTTTCAAATAAACAGGAGCCCAGTCCAATACGCCATAACGAATGAGATACACAAAAGCGTTGGCAATAGCGATAGACCACAACAATTTGTTAGAGAAAACGTACTTAAAGAAGATTTCCTTCGCGGTCATCTCATTCTCATGAGATTTATCGTAGTCGTCTGGGTAGTCATCTTTATACTCTTCAATCGGTGGTAAACCACAAGATTGCGGCGTATCGCGCAGTGTCATCCAAATGAAAATGGCAACTAAGGTCGCAAAAAAGGCAGGAACGTAAAATGCGGCGCGCCAATCATCGTTAAATGCCCAAAGACCAAACAAGAAAAGGGGACCGATTAAGCCACCGCCGACGTTGTGGGCTACGTTCCATACAGAAACAATTTCCCCACGTTCTTTACGTGACCACCAGTGAACCATGGTACGGCCACAAGCAGGCCAGCCCATACCTTGGAACCAACCGTTTAAGAACAGCAAAATAAACATCGCAGTAATGCTGCCTGTTGCCCACGGCATAAAACCGAAACAGAACATTACTAACGCAGACATTAAAAGGCCTGCACTTAAGAAGTAGCGTGGGTTAGAGCGGTCAGAAACACTCCCCATTAAAAATTTAGATAGGCCATAAGCAATCGATACGGCGGCAAGAGCTACCCCGAGATCACCGCGGCTAAAACCTTGGTCAATCAAATAAGGCATCGCCAAACTAAAGTTCTTACGAACAAGGTAGTAGCCTGCGTAGCCGAAGAAAATACTGATGAATAACTGCCAGCGCAAGCGGCTATAAGTGCTATCGAGCCGCTCAGTAGCGAGCCTCTCGATATGCGCTTGGGGTTTAAAGATACCAAACATAGTTGACCTCATTATTGTAGTGCGATGGTTCTAAAGCTCGAACGATAAAAAATGTTTCATTCGAAAGAGAACGGCATTGTCGTGTGCAACTAAATGTATTTCTGTGACAAATGTTACAAGGGAATTAATTTGTGCATAAAAACAAATGATTAGTTTTCATTTTTTCATGGTTAGTGCCATTAAATTGAGATGTAATCGTTTTCATTTTTGTTCGCGAGATGTTTGTTTTTGGTTGTTTTGTCGTCAATTAAATCGCAGATAAGGAAAGTTGGCAAAAATTGTTAAACCATGAAGTCACTCGAAACTCACTGTGAGTTCAATGATTCATATCCTTTTTGATTGGAAAGAGAGTGGCAAAATAAGCAAATAGTCCAGTATTCCTACCCAGATTTGACACTGTCTATTGATAATTCTTGCTAGCTTTGATTGGCAATTCATGTGTTACAGAGTGTCGTTCTGTGGCATTGATGCTAATAATACAAAAAGGAAGAATGATGAATAATTTTAATAAAGTCAGTGTATTGGGTTTGCTTTCATTGAGCGGATTGCTTTCTGCTCATGCACAAGCTCATGGTTGGGTTGAATTTCCGAGCGCGCGGCAAAATACCTGTTACTTAGATGGTGGTTTTTGGAGTAATACGATCCCTAATGCAGCATGCCAAGCGGCTTTTGATCAGTCCGGAGCTTATCCTTTTGTACAACGCAATGAAGTTGCGGCCAATGTGGCAAATTATCGTGACATGGCTCATGTTCAAGCTGTTGTTCGCGACGGCTTGTTGTGCTCCGCAGGCAGCAACGCGAAAGCAGGGTTAGATGTTGCTTCACCTCATTGGCAAAAAACGGCCGTGAATTTAGATGCTAATCAACAAATCGAATTAGTCTTTAATGCTACCGCGCCACATAACCCCTCTTATTGGGAGTTTTATCTCTCTAAACCGACTTATACTGGTGAGGCCCCATTAACTTGGGATGATCTGGATCTTATTGATACCAAAGGTAATATCACCGTAGGGACGGATAAAAAATATCGCATCAAGATTACCCTACCCGCCGATAGAAGTGGTGATGCAGTGCTTTATACCCGCTGGCAACGTATTGATGCCGCGGGCGAAGGTTTTTATAACTGCAGTGATATTAGTTTTAGCGGTGGTGGATCAAACCCAACGGATCCGACAGACCCATCAGAACCTGCGCAGAATCTCAGCGATCTTGGTGGTTATCTTTCACAAGGTTTTGGTCCTGTTGAATCTGGCGATACGGTTCGTTTGCGTACCTTCGATGCCAATGGCAATGAAACGACCGATATCAGCTTAGCGATTTCAGCCAATAATACAGCAACGTGGCCAGCGGAAATGGCAGGTCAGTTTAACCAAGTAAAAAAAGGGGAGTGGTTTATTGGTATTTGGCACCAAGAAATGAATCACTATATGTACGATAGCCAGAATGTGTATGCTAACCGTGTGTTTGCTCCAAACGCGACTTACAGTTATCAGCTTTCTTTGCTAAAAGAGGAAACGCCACAGCCACCTGTCCCAGATAATGCTTGGAATGCGACTAAAATTTATACGTCCGGTGATGTCGTTATGCACAATCAGCAAACTTGGACCGCGCAGTGGTGGACAAAAAATGAAGAGCCCGGAACTACGGGTGAATGGGGCGTATGGCGATAGTATTAAATAGCTATAGTATCGAGTAGTAAAAAGAGGCCATGGCCTCTTTTTACTCTTTAACTCTCTGGTTTAATCATGGCTTATGAGATGAGGTTATTCACACAATTTGCCTTGTTTTGCTGGTTGGGTTAACAAGTAATCACCTTCTAAACTGCGATAGATTATCGCATTCCAAATGCTGCCATCATCCATTTCAAACTCAATGGCATAATTCACCCCGTTAACCACTTGTGAGCGGACATCGATAATGTCTTTTAATTGTGCATTGCTCTCCATTTGTGCTAAAGCGCTCTTCAACGCTTCTTTAGCTTCGTCGGTAATTTCTGTCGCTTGCCAACCTCCCGGCATCAACTCGCTTGCACAGATGGGCGACGGTACGGCATCTGTTTCCGCCACCACGGCGGTGGGCTCTAGAGCCTTAGCACTTTCTGTTTGCGTTTGTTGATCACACCCCGCTAACGCGAGCAAACCAAATAGAGGTAAAAGAAATCGTTTCATTGAGTTGTCCTTTGTTTTTAGAAAAGCAGAAAGGGTTAATCTGAGGAGTTCATATTAACAATTGTGGTGTGAGGAGTCCGTCAAGCTCTGTTAGGTGCGTGATAAATTATGATGATATTTTCTGACAATAAAACGCTATTACTATTTCTTACCAATATTGTCAGTTTTTAACCATAAATAACAAAGCCATTTCAACGTTAGGCTAGGTGTGATGCACATAAAAAACGCATTACATGACTGTGTGTTTTTATGCCTAGAAAAGTGATCAAGGTTGCAGAGTTGTAAGCTGATCGGCGATAAATTTTACAAATTGATTTCCATCAAAAAAGTGTGGTTTTTATGTGCTACTGTGCGCGCAAATAAAAACTATTACCCCGCCCTACAAAAAGGAAATCACAATGAAAAAAACACTTTGCGGCCTTGCCGTGCTTTCTGCTCTTGTTTCTACGAATGTTTTTGCCCACAAAGAAGGTGACTTTATTGTGCGTGCCGGTCTTGCCGCTGTGGTGCCCAATGATAGCAGCGATGGTATTTTAGGCTCAAATGAAGAGCTTGCTGTGGACTCAAACGTTCAGCTTGGCTTAACAATAGGCTATATGATCACCGACAATATTAGCTTTGAAGTGTTAGCGGCTACACCTTTTAGCCATACTATTTCAACCAATCTTTTGAACTTAGGTGACATTGCTGAAACAAAACATCTACCGCCAACTTTTATGTTGCAATACTACTTTGGTGAAGCGTCATCGAAATTCCGTCCTTATGTTGGAGCGGGCATTAACTACACCATGTTCTTCGATGAAGGTTTTAACAGTACGGGAAGTGGTGCAACCTTAACGGATCTCAAACTCAAAGATTCTTGGGGTTTAGCGGCCAATGCTGGTTTTGATTATATGCTCAACGAACAGTGGTTTTTGAATGCGTCAGTTTGGTATGCCGATATTGAAACCGAGGCAACGTATAAGTTTGGCGGCATTGAGCAAAAAACTGATGTGACCATTGATCCTTGGGTATTTATGATAGGCGCTGGTTATAAGTTTTAGTGGTAGCAAGGTGATTAATAGAAGGCAGCGAGCGCTGCCTTTTTCAATTTCAAGCAAAAATTATATTGATAGTTATGTGCACTATTAAATGTACATATAATTATCATTTGTGTTTATCTTGTTGATATTAAAATTAATTATCATAAAAACTCTTCGAGTTATTTTGGCTATTGTCTTTTTTGTGACCATTTTATTTGACGCTCGTTTTGCACTATTTTTCCGTGCTACTGGCGAGGTTGGTTTTCTTGATCCATTTTCAATGAGCGAATCATTCGCAGTCACGTCGCTGGTGGTTGATTGGATGTAAGTCGTCAGCGGATGCTAATAATAACTCTCTAGGATTGAGAAATGAAAAAAGTACAACGTCAAATGAAGTGGCTATTCCTCGCAGCCTCTATCAGCGCAGCACTACCAGTATCAGCCGCGAAAATGGTGCAGGTTGATGATCCAAGTCTACTAGAACAAGCTTTATCCATGCAGGCTCGCAGTATTGTGCCAACACAAAATGGCTTTCAGGTGATAAAAAGCGTCACTCTACCTAATGGTAAAGTCAAAGTCCGTTACCAGCAGATGTATCATGGTTTACCGGTCTTTAATACGTCAGTCGTAGCAACGCAAACTGAGAAAGGTATCGGCCAAGTTTACGGCATGATGGCGCAGCAAATTGATTCTGATGTGGTAAGTACTTCACCACAAGTTGAACAAAAGCAGGCGGTTAGCATTGCACTTACGCATTACCAACAACAAAACCCATCACTAACGAGTGCGGATCTTGTTACAGAAAACGAGCGTGCTCAATTGATGGTGCGTTTGGACGAAAACCAAATGGCTCAAATGGTTTATTTAGTCGACTTCTTTGTTGCAACCAATGAACCTGCACGGCCATTTTTCTTTATTGATGCGAACTCTGGTGAAGTATTACAAACTTGGGAAGGGTTAAACCATGCAGAGGCGACGGGTACTGGACCTGGTGGAAATCAGAAGACAGGTTTTTATCAGTACGGAACAGACTTCCCAGGGTTAGTGATAAATAAAGTAGGCAACACCTGTAGCATGATGAATAGCGCTGTAAAAACCGTGGATATGAAGCATGCGACATCGGGTGGTTCAACGTTCAGCTATTCATGTACCGACGCGAGTAATTACAACGATTACAAAGCGATTAATGGCGCTTATTCACCGCTTAATGACGCACACTACTTTGGTAAAGTGGTGTTCGATATGTACAAAGACTGGATGAACACTACTCCATTAACCTTCCAGCTAACTATGCGTGTGCATTATGATAGCAACTATGAAAACGCCTTCTGGAACGGATCGTCCATGACCTTTGGTGATGGCCAAAATACATTTTATCCATTAGTGGATATCAACGTCAGCGCGCATGAAGTTAGCCACGGCTTTACCGAGCAGAACTCAGGGCTTGTTTACCAAAATATGTCTGGCGGGATGAATGAAGCGTTCTCTGATATTGCTGGGGAAGCGGCTGAATTTTATATGAAAGGCAGCGTTGACTGGGTGGTCGGGAGCGACATTTTCAAATCTTCCGGTGGCTTACGTTATTTTGATCAACCGTCAAAAGATGGCCGTTCTATCGATCACGCTTCTCAATACTACAATGGATTAAATGTTCACTATTCAAGTGGTGTGTTTAATCGCGCGTATTATTTGCTAGCCAACAAAGCCAATTGGTCGGTTCGTAAAGGTTTTGAAGTGTTCACAGTCGCTAACCAGTTATATTGGACAGCAAACAGTACCTTTGACCAAGGTGGATGTGGCGTCGCAAAAGCGGCACAAGACTTAGGTTATAACAAAGCGGATGTGGTTGATGCCTTTAACCAAGTGGGCGTAAATGCTAGCTGTGGCGTAGTTCCTCCAACGGGGAATGTGCTAGAAAAAGGCAAACCAGTAATAGGGTTACAAGGTACGCGAAGCTCCGAAGCCTTCTATACCTTTACGGTCGCAAGCTCAACCAGCGCTAAAGTTTCGATCAGTTTGGGCTCAGGTGATGCTGATTTGTATGTCAAAGCCGGCAGCAAACCAACCACTTCTTCGTGGGATTGTCGCCCTTACAAATCGGGTAACAATGAACAGTGCACAATTTCTGCAACACCAGGAACCACCTACCATGTGATGCTCAAAGGCTATAGTAACTACAGTGGTGTAACGTTAAGACTGGATTAATCATCTTTATTGATTAAATTTAAAGGGGCACGAGTCAGTGCCCCTTTGTTATGTAGGAGGGTATTCAACGATAGGTTGTTCAACAACCATGGTGTTTGTTTCTAGTCTTTTCTTGCCAGCTTCTCCGCCTCCACAAATTCGCCTTGTCTTAAGCATCGAAACACCGATTTGTTGTTATGGCTTGCTATCGATATAACCACAGCACTTTTGTTATATGTAGTGTGAAAATGTCGTTAGATAAATTGATGGACGCAATTGCCGATCAAGGTTGGTACATATGGGATGACTTTTTAACACCAGAGCAAACCAAAAACCTACGAGCATGTACGCCACCGCAGTTACAAGTGGCGCGAATTGGCAGGCACGATGCCTTGCAATTAGAGGTTGAAATACGCAACGATAAAATCCAGTGGATTGAAAACAGCATGGGCCTGCCTGTGCAAGACTATTTGCAACGTATGGAGCAAATTCGGCAAGAGGTTAACCGCCATTTTTTTCTTGGGCTATTTGAATACGAAGCTCATTTTGCCAAATATGAAATAGGGGCATTCTACCAAAAACACCTCGACGCCTTTACAGGCAACGCCAGCCGCAAACTGACGACGGTATTTTATATGAATGATCGGTGGTGTGGTGCTGATGCAGGTGAGTTGGTTATTTACGATGTTCAAGATCAGTATCTCGCGACGGTTGCGCCGATAGCGGGGCGTTTACTGGTCTTTTTATCCGAACGTTTTCCGCATGAAGTACAACCTACCAATGCTGAGCGTTTCAGCATCGCTGGGTGGTTTCGCATTAATGGCGTGACGGGCAACAAGCTCGATATTGCCAGTTAACGCAAAGCTAATAAGTAAGCGTGGCTTTTGTGCTTCCACGCTCTTTTATCAGTCAAATTTGATCAGGGTAAAATGAGGATGTGAGCTTAATGCCTCCATCATCAATAAGGCATTGGTTTCAATTAAGTGTTCACTTTGTTCATTTTTCAACACAATGCACTCTTGTTGGTGTTCATTGCGCAGAGTGTCCATCGCGGTGCCTGAATAGGTAATACCATTTTTTAAAGTGAGCTTGACGGGCAAATGAAACAAACACGCGAGCTCAATGTAATCATATTGACTGCAAGTGACCATTATTCACTCCTATGACGTTACGCGGGCTTATTAAGATACGCGTTTTGCAAAATGTACATGCGCTTTACATCACGATATTGGCCATTAATAAAGAATTCTTCAACTAAGTGCCCTTCCTCAACAAAGCCGGCTTTTTGGTATAAATGGATGGCTTTTTCGTTTTCCGTCGACACATGCAGGTAGATTTTGTGTAGGTTCAAAATGGTGAAAGAGTAGTCTAAGGCTTTGTTGATCAAGGTTTGTGCAAACCCTTTTCCTTGGTGCTCTGGCGTGATGATGATCTGAAACTCGCCACTGCGGTGAATGTAATCAATTTCAATTAATTCAACGAGACCGATCAGTTCCTTATCTCGGTTCTCAACCACAAACCGACGCTCGGCGTTATCGTGAATGTGCTTGTTGTACAGCTCTTCCAGTTCATCAAAAGATTCATAAGGCTCTTCAAACCAGTAAGACATAATGTTGCGGTTGTTATTGAGATCATGGATAAAGCGTAAGTCACCGCGCTCTAACGCTCTTAATGATAATTGATTATTCATAGCAAACCTTCATTGAACTAAGGCATTCATCTTATGCCGACTTTGTTGCAATACAAGTGGTTAGTCAGCAATTTTTTAAAATGCGTATGCTTACGTCTTGTGATCTGATGCCGCGAGATGAATCAGTTCGGTCAGTTTGTTTATGCTTTCCTGCCATGCCATGTTGTCTTCAAAGTTCGCTACACTGAAACGGATACAGTGTTGGAATTGCCCCTGTGTTGCAAAAAGATGCCCCGGCAGGAGGCTGATTTTGTTTTGCAGGCCACGTTGATAAAGCTCAAAACTATCGATGAATGGCGGAAGTGTCAGCCAGCATAAAAATGAACCTTCAGGTCGGCTTAATTGAAACTGCCCTTGCAGCGACGGGTAGTGATTGAGCGAGGTGGTGAGCAATTTGGCAAAGCGCTGCTGGTTCAGTTGGTAAGTACGGCGCATTTTGGCTAGATGTTGACGGTACTTACCACTTTCGAGAAATTCCGCTACGGCTGATTGGATTAAATTCAAGCTGCCCATATTCTCGCTGAGCAATATCTTTTCTATTTGCGCTTGATACTTTCCAGCGATGATCCAACCGATCCTCAGCCGTGAATCCAAGGTTTTGGAGAGCGAATTGATGTAAATAACGCGGCCTTTGCCATCCAGCATCTTCAAGCAAGGTATCGGCTTTTGAAAATACAGGCCACCAAACACATCATCTTCAATAATTGGTGTATCACCACTGACAGCCAAAAGCTGTTTACGTTTTTCCAGAGGCATTTGTGAACCGGTTGGGTTGTTAAAATTCGGCGTGACGAGAATTGCCTTAATCGGCCATTGAGATAGCGCTTGTTCGAGGGCGCTGATGTCGATGCCTTCGACACTATGGCTGGGGATCTCCACCACTTTTAAGCCTAATGATTCAAGCAACAGCAGCGTGCCAAAATAACAAGGTGACTCAACGGCCACAATGTCTTCGCGCTTGGTTAATGCACGAAATGCGAGGCTGATGGCCTGCTGACCGCCATGCGTAATGGCGATTTCTTGTGCTTTGATTTGTAGGCCCAAATCTTGCGATATTTTTAGCAGTTGTTTGACTAAATGGCTATTACCTGGCGGTAGTTGATAGTGGCTAGGAATGTGCGTTTGCTGGCGGCTGTGGCGGCCAATTTCTGCATACAAACTACGAATCGCGGCGCTTTGCGTATTAGGATGCGCTGAACCTGCGGGCATGTGATGTTTCACTGTGGGTTGAACCAAAATTGATTTAGATAAAGAGAGCAGGTCAATGCTATTGGGTTGTGGCAGCGGAATCTCCAAAGGGGTTACAGCACCTTGGACTCGATAGCCTGAACGAGGCTGAGAGTAGACGACATTCATCGCTTCTAACTCTTGATAAGCACGAATAACGGTATTTTTGCTGACAGACAGTTGTTCGCATAGCTGGCGAATGGAAGGCATTTTATCGTGTGCGTGGAATAAACCATCGTCGATGGTCTGCTTAAGATGACGTTTTACCTCAGTATATTTAGGTTCAGTATATTTAGGTTCAGTATATTTAGGTTCAGTATATTTAGGATCCGTGTTTTTAAGCTTACTTTTCATTCTGTACCCACTAAATTATTCAAATCTGTGCCTTTTGCGAATAACTGTACCCAAATAAAGTAGCAGCATAGAATCGATTGTGGCTAGGAATTTTGTGATGTTTGTAAGAATGATCCCGTTCTTGTTTGTCGTGCTATGGGCATCTGGTTTCGTTGGCGCAAGGTTTGGCTTAATGTATGCGGAACCTGCCACGCTGCTCACGCTGCGCATGGTGGCGAACGTGGTGCTTTTTATTGGTTTGCTGTTATTGCTCAAAAGGCGCATTCCGCGTGGTCGCCATTTGTGGCATTCCTGTATAACGGGCGTGTTGATTCATGGTTGCTATTTGGGCGGAACCTACCAAGCGATTTCTTGGGGAATGCCAGCAGGTTTAAGTGCTCTGCTGGTGGGGACGCAACCCATTTTGACTGCGCTGCTGCTGGTTTTTATGAGTACAGAGCGCTTTAATCTGGCGCAGTGGTTAGGGTTAGCTCTTGGGTTTTCTGGGATAAGTCTCGTCTTGATGGGTAACATTGAGTGGCAATCGGAAGTACACAAATGGCCTGCCATTAGTTTGTGTTTGTTATCTCTGCTCGGCATCACGCTCGGCACCTTATATCAGAAAAAATTTTGCCAAGGTGTGGATATGATTGGCAGCGCTACCGTGCAATATGTGGCTGCGTTATGCCTATTTTTACCTTGGGCTTGGAGCTTTGAAACCATGCAAGTGCAATGGACACCGACCTTTATCATGACACTGGTATGGCTGGTTGTGGTGCTGTCATGTGTCTCTATTTTATTGCTGTTGTATATGGTTGAACACGGTGCGGCCTCAAGTGTGGCTTCAGTGTTTTATCTTGTACCGCCAACCACCGCCATTCAAGCATGGCTTGCTTTTGATGAATCATTGGATGGGTTTGGTGTTGCGGGCTTCTGCCTTGCCGTTACGGCTGTTTATCTGGTGGTGAAAAAGCCGAATCTGCTGAGAAAATTGGCGAAACCGGTATTTGAGCGTTCATAAAATTCACCCCTATAAATCGAACTTAGAATGGGGTGCTCTGCTGGTGGTCGGGTAATAAATGGATAATTTCTGACTCGCGGCGGCACCTAATGACTTTGCCAATTTTTTCAGATTGATCTTAAGCGATGCACTCAAAAATGCGCTGCCCTTCCTCTGTTTTCCTAAAATATTTTACTGTGTCATCTAGTTTTAAACTAAGTGAAACACAACTGTCATATTTGCGTCCTAAAGTGAGTTTCGTTCAATACACAACGGCAATAAAGCCTCTTAAGGATATTTGTGATGAAAAAGACAGTAATCGGTGCAATCGCTCTTTTAGGTGCATTGGCAGTTAACCCAGTTTTTGCAAAAGAAACCATTTCTGCTGTTGGCTCTAGCAGCGTAACGCCATTGATGGAAGTTTTCTCTGAAACATATATGAAGAAAAACGCGGACGTGTTTATTGAGGTTCAAGGCCCAGGTTCTTCTGCCGGTATTAAAGCCGCTAAGAACGGCAGTGCGGATATTGGTATGTCTTCACGTGGCCTAAAAAGCTCAGAAAAAGAAGCATCATTAGTTGAAGAAAAGATCGCGCTTGATGGTATAGCGGTGGTTGTGCATCCAAGCAATAAAGTAAAAGGGTTGAGTGCTGAACAAGTCTCTGCTGTTTACCGAGGCGAGATCACGAATTGGAAAGATGTCGGTGGTGAAGACAAACCTATCGTTGCAATTACTCGCGATACCGCATCAGGGACTCGTGGTGCATTCGAAGAGATTATGAAACTGACAAAAAAAATCTCAGACAAGACGGTATCTGCTATCTCTCAACGAGCTCAAGTAGCTAACGGTAACGGCAGTTTGAAAACTATGGTTGCGTCTAACCCTTATTCCATCGGTTACATCTCTCTTGGCACCGTTGATAACACGGTTCATGCCTTAGCGGTAGACGGTACTGATGCATCGGTAGATAACGTGAAAAATGGTTCATACAAAGTGGCTCGTCCTTTCCTTGTACTGTACAAAAAAGGCCAACCATCCGCTCAAACGCAACAGTTCCTTGATTGGATGCTAACGCCTGAAGCTCAAAAACTCGTTGCAGAACATCACTATATCGCAGTGAACTAATAGACTCTCCCATTCGACTTGAAGGTGCAGCGACGTTGTTTCGTTCAGCCCAAACACATGCTTTATCCATGTGGATGGGAATTCACTGACTTGCTGTTTAGCCGCCACTTCAAGTTGTTTGGGGAAATAACTTTAAAAGTTTGCTTAGCCCATCGTTGGGGCTGAGCCTTTTCTATCCACGTCGATTCCATCGAATAGTGAGATTGATACTATGACCATCGCAACAAATAGTGAAAAGCTTATGAACAACGTTTCTACGCAAGCTTCCAAACGTGCACTTCGTGCTAAAAAGCGTGTGGACTGGAAAGAGCGCATTTTCCACGGGTTGTTTCTTACCAGTGCCATTATTGGCATTGTGTCTCTTGCCATCATTGCCTACTTCATTTTCCGCGAAAGTATTCCCGCATTTCAAGAAGTGGGTATCTCGGGTATCGTCCTTGGACAAGATTGGTTGCCGCCAGCTCTGTATGGTGTGGCAACTATGATTGTCGCTTCTGTGGTTTCAACGTTTGGTGCGGTTATCGTTGGTGTGCCTGTGGGCGTACTCACCGCTATCTTTATTGCCGAAGTCGCACCAAAACGTGTCGCGAATATCATTCGCCCAGCCGTTGAATTGCTCGCTGGTATTCCTTCCGTGGTCTATGGTTTCTTTGGTCTTGTGATTATTGTTCCTGTGATTCAGGACATTTTCCAAGTTCCTGCGGGCAATACCATTCTCGCGGGCATTATTGTGCTTGGTGTCATGATCTTACCGACGGTGATTACCGTGTCCGAGACTTCTATTCGCGCAGTCCCTCATGCGTACAAAGAAGGTTCTTTGGCATTAGGTGCATCCAGTATTTTTACCATCTTCAAATTGCTGGTACCGGCAGCTCGCTCCGGAATTATGACCGGCGTCATCTTAGGAATTGGGCGTGCGCTCGGTGAAACCATGGCCATTATTATGGTGATGGGCAACGCGCCAGCGATGCCTGAAGGTATTTTAGACTCAGCACGCACGCTGACAGCCAATATTGCGATTGAAATGTCTTACGCAAGTGGTGTTCATGCCAGTGCGCTTTATGCAACAGGCGTTGTGCTATTGGCATTCATCATGATCTTGAATGCCACATTGCTCTATTTAAACCGTGAGAGAGCGAGATAATAGTGATGGATACAGTAAAACTAAAACGTGCCCGCCAGCTAAAAGATAACGTATTGAAAATATCTATTTGGATTGCGGCCGCTGTAACAGTCGGCTTCCTATTTTGGATTATCTGGTACATCCTTTCTAACGGGCTACAACACGTAGATTGGAATTTCGTTACTGACGATTACACCCGTACTGGCAATGAACACGGGATCTTCCCGATGATCATATCGACGATTTATATGGTGATCGCTTCTATTTCGGTGGCCGCCCCGTTGGGTATTATGACGGCGATTTATCTTACCGAATACGCCAAAATCGGTAGCCGCTTGGTGAAAGTGATCCGCTTTTGTACCGAATCTTTGGCGGGGATCCCCTCCATTATCTTTGGTCTATTTGGCATGACCTTCTTTGTGGTGATTCTAGGCTTAGGCTTCTCTATTTTGTCGGGTGCGCTAACGCTCAGCATTTTGATTTTGCCTGTGATTATTCGGACCACAGAAGAAGCGTTGATGGCCGTCCCTCAAACTTATCGCGAAGGTTCTTATGGTCTTGGAGCCTCAAAAATATACACCATTTGGCGTCTGATTTTGCCAAGTGCAATGCCCGGCATTCTCACGTCAATTATTTTGAGTATTGGTCGTGTTATTGGTGAGTCGGCCCCTGTGTTTTTAACCGCAGGAATGGTGGCACGTATTCCTGATTCATTGCTCGATTCAGGCCGCACCCTAACCGTTCACCTTTACAAACTCACAACAGAGCTGTTCACGGTTGAAGAGTGGAATCAAGCCTACGGCACAGCAACCGTGCTGATTGTGGTTGTGCTACTGATCAACATGGTGACGAAGCTAATCGCAAGACGATTTAATACCGCTTCTTATTAAGCAGAGCGTTGGGCGCGATTTACAGAATTTTGAGAGATAACAAGAATGAACAAATTTAATATTGAAAACCTAGACCTTTTTTATGGCGATAACCAAGCGCTAAAATCAATCAACCTGCCTATTCCAACTCGTCAAGTGACAGCGCTGATTGGCCCTTCTGGCTGCGGAAAATCGACTTTATTACGCTGTTTGAACCGAATGAATGACCTCATTGAAGGCGTGACTATCACCGGTAAATTGGCGATGGATGGGCAAGATATTTACGGCAATATTGATGTTGCAGATCTGCGTATCAAAGTGGGAATGGTGTTCCAAAAGCCAAATCCGTTCCCAATGAGTATTTATGAAAACGTGGCGTATGGGTTACGCGCACAAGGGATTAAAGATAAAAAGCACATCGATGAAGTGGTTGAGCGCTCGTTGCGCGGCGCAGCGTTGTGGAATGAAGTAAAAGATCGCTTGAAGTCGCATGCGTTTGGCCTCTCTGGTGGTCAACAACAGCGTTTGTGCATCGCACGTACGATAGCGATGGAGCCGGATGTGATTTTGATGGATGAACCAACGTCCGCCCTTGACCCGATTGCAACACACAAAATTGAAGAATTGATGGAAGAGCTGAAAAAGAATTACACCATCGTTATTGTCACGCACTCAATGCAGCAAGCGCGTCGTATTTCTGATCGCACAGCGTTTTTCTTAATGGGGGAATTGGTTGAACACAATGATACACAAGTGATTTTCAACAATCCTAAAGATGATAGAACCATGGGATATGTCAATGGCGATTTCGGCTAGTCACTTATTGCAGCGGCTAACCTGGAATAATAGCGGACTCATTATAACTATAAAGCGATGGTAACTTTGCCCCTCATACAGAGGGGCTTTTTTGTAGAAACTTCATGGCATACATATTCTTATCCGCAATATGTATTAATTGATTAATATTGGCTGAATCTTTAGGAAAAGAGGCAATACCGATACTGGTTGAAAGCTTTGCTCCCACTCCATTATCCACGAAAAAATTCTCTTTAAAACACGCTTTAATGTGGCGTTGCATAATGCTCAGTTCCATCGCATCTACGCTATGGATGATCAGGGCAAACTCATCACCCCCCATACGAAATACCGAATAATCAAAGGTTGGAATCGAATGTGTTAAGCGAAACGCTACTTGTTGCAACACACTGTCCCCTGCTTTATGACCATTTTGGTCGTTAATGGGCTTAAAGCCATTTAAGTCGAGAAGAAAGAGAGAGAAGGGGTTGTTGGTAGAAATTTGATTCAGCTCTTCAAACATAGCAAGGCGGTTAGCAAGCCCAGTTAGAGGGTCAGTTAACGCTAAGGTACGCTGAGCAACCGCTTCTTTATGAAAAATATAGCTAACTAAGCCAATGCAACCCAGCATCAAGAACATCAGCAGAAATTGTACCTGTGTTAGCCTATTTGCTTTTTCTTTTTGCTCGAGATAGATAGGGCTTTGCAGTTGAAAGTTTTGGTTTACATAGCCGATAATCTGGTCGTAAATCAAGCGAGCATGTTTTTCAAATACAGCCAATGACTTTTGATCTTTAACGGCCAGCAATAAGCTTTCTAATATTTTGAAATCATCAAAGTTGTTCTTAAAGAAATGCTGGGAATCCGTTCTACCCATAAAATTATCCGATTCCTTACTCGTTAGAATCAAGTCAAAACGGCTCCAAATCAGCTCATACTGCAGCCAAGTGTGCGCTCTCTTCTCCTTTGACTCTAGGTAATAAGGAATCGAAGCAACCAGCTCAGAATACTCTTTGGTGAGCTGGAATAAATACCAAGTTGCATAGTTACGTTGGTCGGTATAGGAGTTGGCTAAAGAGCGTGTGGTCGAAAGTATATACAAATTAGCGACGATCAAGGCGACTGACAGGACAATCAACAGTGTTTTTGCCCGGTATAACAAGGGGTGTAAAGTGCTGTGTTTTGTAAAATTCATTATTTACCGTGAACCAATAGTTTTTCTAACTGCCACACCATTTGGGTGTAATAAATGTCATTGTCTATTTGTGGATATTTATCTAGATTGTAGATCAGCCAAAACGGCCCCTTGTTTCTTATTTTCATTTCATCGCCATTCATGTGATAAGCAATAATGGGTTCATAGCGAGTTAAGTTTTCAATTGCAATATTAGCGGCGTAATCATTAATGGCCAAAAATGATACAGAAGAAACCTGTCCAACTTGCAAATGATTAATTAAATCAATAACTTTAAAACCAGTGAAAGTATTTTCTTTTGGTAACCAAGGAAGCTGAGTCGTGAAGGTTTCACGAGGCAGTATCTCTGCCAATTGTGCAAGAGAATAAGTAACCCGATCTTGGTTTGGGAGGGTAATAGTTAAGCTTGCAGCATGAACAAATAAGCTGAAAAAAATAAGTGGTAAAGCGGTTATCCATCTCATCATAAACTACCTTATTTACTTCTGCTTTTTTCTTAGAGCATAGGCTAAAAGTATAAGGTGATAATTTAATCAATGAAATTATTTTCTATTTATATTTCTGTTAATTTGGTCGAATCAATCTTTAGTTTAGAACAAAAAATCCCCACATAAGTGGGGACTTGCATATTGAAATGTTATTAGTGCCGTTACTGCTGCATTGTTTACTAAAATATGAGATGTGCTACACCAGCTATCACTGGCAGTGTAATGAGCGTACGCAGAATAAATATGACAAACAGCTCAAGTATGTTGACAGGAATTTTGCTGCCTAACATTAATGCACCCACTTCAGACATATAGATCAACTGAGTCACTGACATGGCCGCAATCACGAAACGTGTCATTTCATTATCAATGGAAGCTGCAAGAATCGCGGGAATAAACATATCCGCAAAACCGACCACAATGGTTTGAGATGCTTGAACAGCCTCAGGTACACCAAGTAATTCTAGAAAAGGAATAAACGGTCGGCCCAATACAGAAAATACAGAGGTGTATTCTGCAACAATCAGAGCCAGAGTACCCAAGCCCATCACGACAGGTAGCACACCAAACACCATATCAACAGCGTTACGCATGCCTTCAGCGAAGATCGATTTTGCAGATTTAACTTGGCTTGCTTTCGCCAGTGCTAATTCCATCCCCCATGAGAACGAGGTATGGCCGCTTGGAACTGCATCGGCATCTTTAGCTGGAGAGGTACCATCAATATAAGTGTTCTTTTTGAAACTTAATGGTGGCAGGCGAGGAATGATGATCGCTGCAACAAAGCCTGCAAGGCAAATGGTGCCATAAAAAGGTAGGAACAGATGCTCTAGCTTAACTTGCGCAATAACGACTAAGCTGAAGGTAATTGAAACGGCAGAAAACGTTGTACCAACAATAGCGGCTTCACGCTGTGTGTAGAATTTGCTTTCGTACTGTTTGCTGGTCAGCAAAATACCGACACTACCATCGCCCAACCAAGAAGCCATGCAGTCGATTGCGCTACGGCCTGGAAGGTTGAAAACTGGACGCATGATTCTGCTTAATAAACTACCAAATAGCTCCAGTAGCCCGAAGTTAAGCAGTAAAGGTAGCAAAAGCCCTGCAAAAATAAATACAGAAAATAAAGTGGGTAATAAACTCTCAAGAACCATACCGCCAGTGTTTTCTTCCCAGATAGCCTTCGGGCCGATTTGGAAAAACGTCATGATGACGGCGATACCACCAAATACACGGACGGCTAACCAAAGAGCCGATGGATTAAAAAGCCCATTTAAGAAAGGACTCTTTGTAATGAATGCAGGTTGAAAAATTTTACATAAAATGGAAGCTGCAGACATAAAGGCGATGATCACTGTCACTATTGCAACAAGGTAATCGCCTAAAATAGCTTGGATAGATTTAGCAAGGACGGCAACTGGAATGGTTAAGTCGCCTTGGTAGCTAATTGGCGCCATAAACAAAAATAGACCAATTAACGATGGGATGAAAAACATCCAAAAGCTACTTTGTGTTGGTGCTACAGGAGCTTCAATAGTTTGAGCGTTATCTTGCATGTCGTGTCTCGTATTACTGCGGGTCAATAGTCACCAACTGGTGGCATAAAAATGCACTAAATAGCTCTATTTAGTCATTGCAGGCAAGAATATCTATTTTTAAGATGGCTTGCAATACTATTCATTAATCAAGGTTAAGTATTCAAACAAAAGAGCTATTATTCTCAGATAACATGGTCATTTGTTTTGTTATTGTTGTATTGGTTAATAATCTGTTGGTGATTGAGGCGTGCGTTTTAAAAAGAATTAAGGAGGGCTGAGGAAAATTGGGTGGTTAAGGTAAGAGGGACGGGTCAGTCAAAGGCCTTTAACCGCAGGCTAAAGGCCAAAAATGTATAGGTCCAATGAGCTTTATTGAGTTGTACTGATATTCAAACGTTGTAGGCTAACGCTAAGCGCATCATCGAATTGACTAAAGAAATTATCTTCACCGACCAAATCAACAATCCCCGCTTTTTTCAGTTTCATTGCAACACGAGTATTTGCACCAGAGATCAACACTTGCACATTCTTTTTATGGAAGTTTTCGATCATTTCCTCAATGGATTGCAGGCCAGTAATGTCCATAAATGGAACCCATTTAAGGCGAATAATTAAAATTTCTGGCTGCTCTTGAATGCTGCTCATCACACGCTCAAAGGTTTCAGCCGCAGCAAAGAAAAATGGGCCTTCTAAGGCGTAAACGGCGAGCTCTCTTGGTAACTGAGTTTGCCCATGACGAAGCAGCTCAGCACTGAGCTCATGGTGTGTACTGGCTTTTACCTCAACACTAGATGCCATACGTTTTACAAAGTGAAGGGTAGCGATGATCACCCCGATATTGACGGCGACAACTAAGTCAGCAAACACGGTTAATCCAAAGGTTAGCAACAAAATAACCACATCGGCTTTGGGTGCACGTTTAACCAATTTAATAAAGTGGGGAACTTCACTCATGTTCCATGCTACGACGAACAAAATCGCACTGAGTACTGCCAGCGGAATATTGACGGCTAATGGTGCAAGTGCAATAAGGATAATGACCAGAGTGAGCGAGTGCACCACGCCCGAAAGTGGGCTTGTCCCCCCGTTGCGTATATTGGTTGCAGTACGTGCAATGGCGCCTGTTGCTGCAATACCACCGAAGAGAGGAGCCACGATATTAGCGATACCTTGGCCGACTAACTCTTGGTTTGAGTTGTGTTTGGTACCCGCCATACCATCGGCAACCACCGCCGAAAGCAATGATTCAATCGCACCTAGCATGGCAATCGCAAAAGCAGGGCCAATCAATAGAATAATTTGAGAGAAGCTAACTTCTGGAAGCGAAAACTCTGGCAGTCCTTGAGGTATGCCTCCAAAAGCCGATCCAATCGTGCGGATCCCTTCAAAGCCAACAAAATATTGCAACACGGTAACGGTGACGAGAGCAAGCAGCGGCCCTGGCACTTTCGAGAGTTTCGGGATCTTAGGGCCGAAGATAACCAGCGTGAGTGAAAATAATGCAAGGCTTGTGGTGGCCCAATCCATCTGCGGAAAGGCATGGAAAATAGACACTAATTTTTGATGAAAATGCTCACCTTCGATCTTGGGGAGGCCGAAGAATTCTTGCCATTGCCCAACCCAGATAATGACACCGATACCGCTGGTGAAGCCGACGATTACGGGGTCAGGAATATAGCGGATGATACTACCGAGTTTTGCGACCCCCAGAACCAATAGAATCACACCGGCCATCATAGTGGCTATCTGCAACCCGCTGACCCCATACTGGCTAACAATTCCAGCGAGTATCACGATGAAAGCGCCCGTTGGGCCGGCTATCTGCACTCGCGAGCCGCCAAACAGTGAAACGATAACGCCTGCAATAATGGCGGTGTATATCCCTTGCTCTGGTTTCACGCCAGAAGCAATAGCGAATGCCATCGCCAGTGGCAGAGCGACAACCCCTACAATCAAACCTGCACTGATATTATTTAGCCACTGTTTTGGTCGTAGCAGACCTGCTTTATAGGATTCATATACGGCAAACATAATTGATAACCTTATTGAAAATAGGGGAAAATAGAAAGCGCGGTGGATTCTACGCTCATTTAAAATGCTGTAAAGAGGGGTGAATATTCAACTGAGGTTATAAATATAGTGGTTCGGCGGCGGAATTTTTACTATTTAGAGTTGTGGATGTGAGTCTATTTTCTTATGATTCACTAGGTAGGATGTTTTTTATACAGAGATGGAGTTTGTGATGATCAATAAACGTTTTTTTAAAACAAAAGAAGAAGTCGAAGTGACCTTTGAAGTGGACGCCCCAGATACGGCTGGCAATGTTGCGATAGTAGCGGACTTTCTTGACTGGCAACCAGAACCGATGAAAAAGGTGGCGAAAAGTAATAGTTTTAAATTTAAAACCCGTTTACCTAAAGATGCTGAATTTCAATTTCGTTACTTGTTGGATGACCAACAATGGGTTAACGATCCTAGCGCTGACCAGTACATTGCCAATGGTTTTGGCGAAGAAAATAGCCTAGTGACGACTTATCAATAGGTTGTTGATAAATCTTGTGAAAGCGTGAAACATGATTAGGACAGTACTCATTTTTACGTGTAATTGTTGATTTGTTATAAGGCACTCCGGTGCCTTTTTTGACCATAGAATCACACGATATAGGTGACTTTTGAAACAGAAAGTCTTAATCTTGAGGCTCTTTTGACTTAATCCACAGGATAGATAGTGCTTCCTCGTTCTCTCATTCTGCGCTTTTCTGAGCTTTCACTTCCAAAAAAAGCGTCGATTATTGGCCTACCGATTGTCGCGGCCATCGCATTTTCCTCGTCTATTCAGGATAGCTCCTTACAGCGCCAAATTGAGCTCTCTATTACCGAAACTCAAATTGTTCAGTCGATTTTATCTGATGCTATTGAGGTAAAAAATCTTCCGGATTTTGAATATGAGATTAAATCTGGTGACAATTTAAGTACTATCTTTAATCAACTTGGCTTTGGTTACCAAGACTTGATGAAGATTATGGAAACCGATTTAAACTACCTCGCATTGGATACGTTAAAACCTGGCAACATCCTCAGGTTTTGGAAAGCGCAAAATGGAAATGCGCTTTCCAAAATGGAGCTAGAATTTAGCCTAGTCGAGCGCGCGGTATATTCACGTTTAGATGATGGTACCTATGAGTTTCAAGATGTTAAAATACCGGGTGTATGGAAAGAGTTCGCCATGGTTGGCGAGATCCAAGGCAGCTTTTCTCAGTCGGTCAATTCGATAGGGTTAGGCAGCGCTGAGATAGAACAGATCGTTTCTTTACTTAAAGATAAACTCAATTTCTCTCGTGATCTTAGGGTTGGCGATCGATTTGAAGTGGTTCAATCTCGTCAATTTGTCGGTGAGAAATTGACGGGCAATCGTGAAATCCAAGCGATTAAAATCTACAGTCGAGGCAAAGACGTTTCTGCTTATTTACACCGTGATGGGCAGTACTATGACAAAAATGGCGATAGTTTACAGCGCGCATTTCAACGCTATCCGACGACAAATAAACGCATTACCTCTAACTTTGATGCGCATCGCCTGCACCCAGTCACAAAAAGAGTGGCTCCGCACAATGGTACTGATTTTGGTGTACCAGTCGGTACTCCGGTATTCTCGACTGGCGATGGTACGGTGATCATGACGCGTAAGCACCCTTATGCGGGTAATTATGTGGTGATACAACATGGCAGTACTTACAAAACACGCTATTTGCATTTGAGTAAAATTTTAGTGCGTAAAGGTCAGAAAGTATCGCGAGGTGAGCGGATCGGTTTATCTGGGCAATCGGGCCGAGTCACTGGGCCTCATCTGCATTATGAGCTGATGGTTCGAGATCGCGCAGTGAATGCCATGACCGCCAACATACCAATGGCAAACTCAGTGCCTAAAAAAGAGATGGCGGGGTTTGTTGCAAGGCGTAATGAACTCGATTCTATGCTTCAGCAGCAAGAACTGCGGTATGCTACCAGTGAGTCTTCGGCTGACCAAGAGTCTTAATTTGATAGCATAATGGATATTAGTAATCCCTCACTTTCAGAGTGAGGGTTTTTTATGCGCGCCGTACATGGCTCATGTTGTTCCAGTGAGTCACGATAGAGTGCGGTGTTTCTGGCTTTGAAAAATAGTAACCTTGGATCTGTTCACAGCCCATAGCATAGAGTTTCTCCAGAGCTTCTTGGTTCTCCACCCCTTCTGCGACGAGATCAACCCTAAGTTGATTTGCCAATTGAATAATCAACCAAACTACACGCTCTGCTGTTTCGTTACACACCATGTTTTTGATAAAAGTGGCATCAATTTTAATGCAATCGATGGGGTAGCTATGGATGTAATTCAAGCTCGAATAGCCAGTGCCAAAGTCATCAAGCGCGATGGTAAAACCAAGTAGTCTGAGCTTATCTAAGATGTATCTAACTTCACTGGTTTGTGAAAGTAGTACTGTTTCGGTGAGCTCAATTGTGAATTCATTAGGCTCAAAGCCGTATTGAGTAATGGTTTGCATTAAGTGTTCGAGATAGCGCTTGGAGTTGATCAGTTCATGTGCCGAACAGTTAAGTCCTAATTTTACCTTGTAGCCTAAGCCCTCCTCTAGCTCAACTTTTGCTAGGCATGCCAGCTCAACAATGCGTTCTCCTAATTCCACAATTAAACCTGACTGCTCAGCAGTGTCGATAAACTCAATCGGTGAAATCGCACCCAGAGTTTCGCTATTCCAGCGAGTGAGAATCTCAAAATAGTTCCACTGTTCTTGGTGACGACTGACGATCGGTTGCGCCACCACAAATAGCTCACTATTTTTACTGGTTAACTTATTGAGTTCACGGCGTAGAGCTTCTGTGATTTGGGTTTGACGATGGTATTGGTCACTCAGATGGGTATCATAACAACGGATATTACTACCGCGAGTTTGCTTACACTCTTTGAGTGCTAAACAGGCATTGAGAATCAGTTGATCGGCCGTGATTGTCTCTTGAGTTTTCCTTGAAATGCCAATGCTTAAGCTAATTTTAATGCGATGTGATGCATCGACATAACCTGTATTTAGCTTATCCAATATACAGCGGCAGATTTGCAACGGATCATTAGAGAAGGTGATAAACGCATATTCATCCCCAGCGATTCGAAATGCCAAATTCTCTTCCGGAACGCTTTGAATGATGGCATTAGCCACAAACTTAATGATTTGGTCGCCAATATAGTGCCCATATAAGTCATTGATCGATTTAAAATTATCGATGTCTAAATAAGCAAGAGTAAACGGTTCATTGGTTGTTTCAACTAAGCGTTCTAATTTGTCTGCTAGATAACTGCGGTTCATTAAATCGGTCAGGTTGTCGTGAGAAACTTCGTAACTAAGTTGATTAACCAAGCTGTCAGAGCGTTCGCTCAACCACTTATTGCGCAGGCTGTGAACGACTATGTTCGCAATGATTCGGTGGTAGCCAATCACGAATTCCTCATCTTCGATGGGAGAATAGAAGGTAGACACGAGCATTCCGAGTATTTCGCCATTCTTGGCACGTAGGGGAATACCGATATAGGCATCAATCTTATTTTCAATTAGAAACTTGTCATCAGGAAAAATTTTGGTCACTTGTGATGGAAACAGACAGTATTCCTGTTTTGATTTCCACACTTGCTCACACGGTGTTCCCCTGAGCGGATAACCCGTGTCGTTGTTGTCTGGCGTCTCACCAGCATGAGATAAGGTGTGAGCTCTGTAATGCCATTTGTCTAACTCGACGATGCATGTACAGCAGGTTTGAAAATGTGTATGCAGCACCAATGTGGCCCGATCATGTAACTCAGAGCCATCGAGCAGCATGAGCTCGTTAATGGTGTTTAGACTAACTGCATCCCTAGCCAATGATGTTTTAGTCATATGTCGTACTCTGTTTTTTTAGAATATGCACTTAGTGACTATGGTCGACATTGCGCAGTTTTGCCACTCGCAATGATGGGTACTTGAGACGTAAAAAAATAAAATATTGGTTATTCAGCGGCTTAGTTGCAGAGTTTTATGAGTACTTTTTTGTCTAGGGTAAATTTGCTCTGGTGGACAATTTTGTGATGGAAATAGACGTAACCCCAATTTAGTTACCTAGCTTCATTCGTTAATTTTTCTTTTAAGTAGTTGAGAAATAAATGAGTTCGAGTGTGTTGATAATCAAGTTTAGGGTAATAAGCGTAAACCGTTGCTTGATCAACGGTGATATCGGGTAGCAAACGTACCAGATTGCCCAAACGTAGCTCTTCTTTGACCATCACGTCGTTGGTGACAATCACTCCCATGCCATTTTTGCCTGCATAGAAAAGTGCTTCTGGATTGGTTGTCGCGAAGTTACCCGATAACGATAGGCGCTTGCCCGTTGAGGTTTTTAATTCGCGCGTTGTGTGTTCTCCCCAAATCAAGACATTGTGCTGTTGAAGCTGTTCGGCAGATTTGGGCATACCATATTTTTCAATATAGTTAGGAGAAGCATAAAAGCCGGCCCTATGTTCAAATAGGGGTGAGGCTTTAAAACTGAGGGAATTGAGTTGGTCAATTTCTCGGCTGATGAATAAATCAAGGTGAAGTTCGGGCAATTGCCCCGGAGTTGTTGTGGTCAGTTGGATTCGAATGTCAGGGTAGCGCTGTAGAAATTCATCTAAATACTGCACCAAAAATTTTGAGCCCACAGAGAGTGTCGCCCCAATTTTTAGCAGGCCAGCGGGAGTTTGGCTGACAGAGCGTGTTTCATCAACCACCGATTGCCAACTTTCAAGTTGTGCTTTTGCTCGCTCATAAAAGAGAGCACCCGCTTCGGTTTGTGTCACCGTTCGTGTGGTGCGCTTAAGTAACTGCACGCCAATTTTCTCTTCCAGCCAATGTACTCGTTTACTGATGGCTGAGCTGGTGGTATTGAGCTTACGTGCCGCGCCGTTAAAGCTGCCTTCTTCAACCACTCGCATGTATGTTTTAACATTTTGTATCCAATCCATTGTTACCCTACTCATTCCTCATTGGAACTAATTCATTTCCTGAGTGCTTTATTATCAAATCTGAGTTGCCAATATATACTGAAAACGTATTTTGACACCACATCTACCGACGATAAGAGCTCACTTAGCAACCCATGAAAACTCTCGCTAGCACACCATTTAAAAAGACGCCGATGTTATTGGCGATGATGATCATTGCCACGGGCCAAGTTGGGGTGAGCATCTATTTACCTGCACTGCCGCTGATCAGCCGAGACTTAATGGTTGACCAAGCCAGTATTCAATGGCTCGTTACGCTCTTTTTAGTGGCGTTTGGGATGTCACAGCTTTTTTACGGGCCATTGTCTGATGCGGTTGGTAGACGCCCGACATTTTTACTCGGGCAGGGGATCTATTTGGCCGGTACAGTATTGTGTGTCTGTTTTTCGGATAATTTTCATGCGTTGGCTGCTGGTCGCCTACTGCAAGGGCTTGGCGCGGGAAGTGCTTCTGTTCTTGGCCGCAGTGTGCTGCGTGACAGTTATGATGGTCTGCAATTAACAAAGGCGCTTTCTTACATCGCCATCACCGCCTCAATTATGCCAATTATTGCCCCCGTACTCGGTGGGGGGCTTGCCTTTCATTTTAGTTGGCAGTCCGTGTTTGTGTTCGTATTAATGTATATCTGTACCATTTTTATTTTAGGTTGGTGGATATTGCCAGAAACGTTGCCATACGCGAAACATCGGTTTCAACCTAAGGCCGTATTGCATAACTACTTGCTACTCTTGAAAAATTCCCAAGTGCTGACCAGCGCCAGTTACAACTGGATCAGCTATTTATCTAGCTTAGTGACTCTATCGGTGCTGCCTTTTCTCTTGCAAAACAAGCTGGGGTTAACGGCCGCCGATTATGGAACCGTAATGATCGTCCCTTCCGCGGGTTTGATGATAGGCAGTGTTGCCGTTAACTTACTCAATGATCGTTTTTCATCCCAACGTTTACTTGCTTTGGCGATTGTCATTATGGCCTTTGCCGGTGTTTGGTTACTGATAACACCGATGAGCGTGTTCAATTTAGTGTGGGGATTTACTTGGTTAACGATTGCGCAAGGTATCTCATTTCCATTATCCACCAGCATGCTGCTCGGGCCACACAAAACTCAAGCGGGCTCCGTTGCGGCTCTATCTGGCTCCATTCAAATGTGTTTAGCTGGATTTTTAGGGGGATACTTGGTGGAAAGATGGATCACGAGTCAGATGTCGCTAGGCTGGTTCTATTTAGCAACCAGTTGCGCTATGTTTTTGGTGTTGTGTTCTTCCTATCGCTTACGTCAAACCAAATTCGCTTAATGCTGTTTATACCCTTCCGGTTTGAAGCGGTTTAAGTCTAGTGGTGCATTTACATCGTACATGTCGGCACAAGAGAAATAATTTGAGGTATAATCTCGGCGACATTAATTCGACGGAAAAATCAATGCAACAAGATGAATTTCAAGCATTAGTCAAAAGCTTGTGCGAGCAAAAAACACTTCCTCAAGCGTTAGATATGCTGAAAGTATTTGAAGATCAAGATATTGCTGAAGCAGCCTTATCGTTAGTGGGTCAGTTTGCTTTAGCCGAAGTGGATGGGGAGCAACGCATTTACCACGTCGTGTTGCAAGAAAATGAGCAAGGTGAAGAAGAAGAGTTTGTCGAACACATTATGAATGAAGGCGATGACGTTATTAAGTTTGTTGCTTGGTTTTTTGAAACCATGTTTGAAGTTAAGCAGAAAGAAACTTACTTGGCTGCTGGTAAAACCTATAAGCAGCCTAAACGCGGTTAACTGAAAATTAATTACTTTATTTTGTGACTTAAGTCTTGTTTTTGTTCTTTTTTGGACTAATATACACCTCGTCAGGTAAATAAATTACATGTTGAGGTGATTCATGGGTTATGAATTAGGTGGTGCTTACGTTGGTCAACTGATCGCAAAAAAAGCGATGTATGATGCAATGCATGGCAAACCACAAGCAAAGAAAAAGTCTTTCATTAAAACGCTAGTGAAGAAATTCAGCAAATAGTGAATGCCTAAGAATTAAAAAGCCCTAGCTTGGTAACAAGCTGGGGCTTTGCTTTATTTACTGGGGTAAAAATGACTGTGCAAATTCGTCCACCATTCGTCCACAAAGAGCCCGTATACCATTACTGACTAAAGAGTCGGCGGTTTCTGAGGCGTCAGTACTTTTTCTTCTAAAGTAACCAGATACTCTGGGGGGGCACTACTGACTTTTTTTGGTTAGCCAATCTTCCAATTTATCACACCCGCCGATATAGCGGCTTTCTAGCCAAATTTGTGGCACGGTGACGGGCGTTTTTTGACCAATGATGGCTTTAACTTCTGGGATCATCCGGTACAGCGCCGCACTTTCTTTGACTACATCATGATAGGTGTATTGAATCCCCGCTTCATCCAGCAATTTCTTTGCTTTGACGCAGTATGGGCAAGTGGCTTTTCCATACACAATATTGCCAGTTAACTCGTCACGTTGTGCCCACTCTTTGATCACCGATTGAACCAAAACACCTCGATTTAACGCTTCTCCTTGGCTGATCACTTTACCTTCAACGACCAATATTGGGGCGTGCAATGCGCCAAGTTTCAAGGGTTCCCACCAGTACGATAGCCAGTCTTTGACTTCTAACTCGATGGGAATGCCCTCCAGTTCATTATTGAAGGTGTCAGTCAAAATGTCTTTGGTGAGCGTACACTCGCCGCAAGGGATGGTGACTTTAAATGGACCCCAACTTCCAGCCCATCGGTATAGTGTGATTTTTATCGGTTTTGCCATCGTGTTTTCCTCAAGAAGCATTGCTTAGAGAATAGGAAAGAGTTGAGTGACTTTTTATTTCAACGCGAAGATTTTTTTGTTTCCCAGTGAGTAATAAAGGCCACTGAAGCGATAATGATGGCAGCGCCAAGCCATAATCGCCCGGGTGGTGCCCAGCCAAACACTAACCAACCCGCCAAAACATTCAGTGGCAGCTTTGCGTGATCAAAAGGTTGCACAAAAGACGCATCTGCCACCGCATAGGCTTTAACGATCGCCCATTGAGCCAGTGCTGTCATCGCACCCGCAAAAAGCAATATGAGCCATAGAGTGCTCCCTTGAGGTGTTTGCCAATCTGGTAAAGCGAGCAGTAGATTGAACGGTGTGATCAGTACCAAAAGGTAGACCACCATAGTAGACGGTGAGTCATGGGCAGACAGTTTTTTCACCATCAAAGAGTAACAAGCCCAAAAAAATGCCGCGCCAACAGGCAGCAACGATGCCCAGTTGAAATCGTCAGCCCAAGGTTCAAGGATGATCATCGCCCCGATAAAGCCAGTTAATGTTGCTCCCCAGCGCGCTGTACCCACTTTCTCTTTTAAAAAAAGGCCTGAGCCAATCGTGGCAAACAGAGGAGAGGTCATCAGCAGTGCAATACCTTGCCAAATGGGTACGGGATAGGCGAGTGCCCATAACCAGAGTTGTATGCCAATCACAGATAAAAACACACGGAAAATATGCATGCTTAAATGCTCGGTGCGCAGCGAGTAGCGGATCCCTAACGTTGATAAATACGGCAAAATAACGACTAACGCGATGGCATATTGAACCAGCGCCACCGTGGTAGATGACAGGCCATAATTGATACTGGTGACTTGAGCAAGGCTATTGACTATCGCAAAGGCGAGGCCTGCGATTAGCATCCAACTTGCCCCTTGGATTGGGTGGTGAAGTATTTTGGTCATAGAGAAGAGGGTTATAGAAAAAGTCGTTGAATCATACTGACTTATCAGCGTTAAACCAATCTCTGAAATGAATGGAGTGGTTCAATAAATTTGAGCAAGTGTTATCCCTGCTGATTTCCACTTGTCTGAAACGCCAAACATTTTGCGTATGGGCTGTGGTGATGGGATAAAAAAAGCCCCCTAAAAAGAGGGCGAAAGAACATGAACGGCCAGTGCTCTGCCTTAGCACTGAAAAGAAGCACAAACGCTGCCATGCATTTGTACTTATTACATAGCAGGTTGTGTGCCACATTTAACTTATTGAAAAATAATGAAATTATATTATTGGCTCTATGAAGAATGGTCTAGCCTAGTGCAATGTGTTTCATTGTGGTGCAATGCGGAAAATAAAAAAGGCCAAGCGGGTGCCTGGCCAAAAGGACAAAATCCTTAGGGAGTATATGCGTTCGTATAATTAAAATTAGAAGTTGTAACGTAGACCTAGGCGAATAGAGTCTTTTGCATCATACGCAGTGCCGAGGTCTTTTTTATCTAGGTTGTTCATTTTGTAGGCAACGTAAGTGTAGATTGATTTATTGAAATCATAACGTCCCGTCAACTCAGCAAAATCACTTTTCGTCGTTGTGACGTTTGCAGTTTCATTTTCCGTTTTTTGATACACCCCAATCAAGCGGAAGTTACTTGTGATTTTGTATTGCGCAGCAAATTCAATCCCGTTGAATTCGCTCTTCGCTTTATCGTCCAAGTCCCCTTGTGTATAGGTCAGGCCTAAGTACAAATCGTCCAACGTGTAATTAGCACCGGCAATAATTTGATTCGCTGCACCTTGGCCTGTGCCATTATCGTTGCTTGCGTAGCCCAAGCCTAAACCAAGGCCGATAGGTAAGTTATAAATTGCAGAAAGACCAAAGCCATCGGTGTCTTTTTCTTCGCCTGCAATAAAGCTTGCTTTCACATTGAGGGCATCAAATGTAGCTGCGTAGAGGAAGGTGTTGTTGATTTGCTCATTACCTGCGTTGATGAACTCTTTTTGAGCGCCAGTATAAGTACCGATGTCTGACATTTGAGAAATTTGCACGCCAGCCGTATCTTGGCGGCCGACAGAAATAGCACCAAAATCAGCTTGTAAACCTGCAAATAGGTAACGTTGGTTGAAATCAGAATTCTTATCGTTGCTGGCGGAGGAATTAACCGTTTGCTCTGCTTCATAGGTTGCAAAACCTTTCAAAGAGTCAGAGATTTCTGTTGAACCTGTAATGTTCAAACGCGCACGGCTTTTGTTTTTCATCGTGCCTTCAATTTCTTTGCCTTTGTCATCACCACCGAAATCGCCACGAAATTCTGCACGTCCACCAACTTTAAGCTCATTTCCATCCGCTTTGTAAACGGTCGCAGCAAAAGAAGAACCTGATACCAATGCTGTAAGAATTGCGGTTGCGATTGTTGTTTTTTTCATTTTATTTACCTTATTCATAATCAATGAGCTTCAGTGCTCGAACGGTTTGATGTGAGTAAAGTAGATGTTTTAAATGAATGTTTAATTACTGATTCATGATGTTTACATGTTGTTTTTATTGATGATTTATTAAAGAGAATGTTATGTAGTGATGTTCAAAATAGTCAAGGTGCCATGAATTTTGAGTCGAAGATCTTACTTTTATCTAATGAAGATGCAAATCCATTCACTCGCGCTGTAGATGAGGTAAACTCGACGATCTTAGTCATCTCAAGGAAGAGTATATGTATTCGGTTCGTTTGGATAAACAGAAGATAACCCCGTCTAAAGTATTGTGTGTTGGACGGAACTATATTGAACATATTCAAGAGCTTAATAACACAATTCCAGAACAAATGGTGGTGTTTAATAAACCCAACACGAGCATCACAACCACTCTATCCTCGTTTCACCAAGAGACGCTTCACTATGAAGCTGAAATTTGTTTTTTGATCAAAAAAGGTCAATATAGCGCGGTTGGTTTGGGGTTAGATCTGACTAAGCGGGTACTGCAATCTCAGCTTAAAGCAAAAGGTTTACCTTGGGAGAGGGCGAAAGCATTTGACGGTTCAGCAGTACTTAGCCGATTTGTGCCATTGCATGGTATCGACATCAATAAGTTGCAGTTAGAGCTATTCATCAATTGTGTTCGGGTTCAGTGCGGTGGTGTAAACCAAATGATCTATTCACCCGCCATCATTTTAGAAGAGCTGAAATCTTACACATCGCTGCGTGATGGTGACGTTGTGATGACCGGAACGCCACAAGGAGTTGGAGAAGTGCATTGTGGCGATCTCTTTTTAGGGCGTCTTAAATGTGGAGAGCAGACTTTAATCGAGATTGAATGGCTAGCGCAATAAAACTGATTTGCGCTATTCGGGCTGCGGTTATTATCAGTATGCACCGCAGCCTCTGTCTTTAATGGGCTAAGAGCGTTAAATTTAGCAAAAAGAAAGTCGCCATACTGATGATCGTGGTCAGCAGGACATTCTTGGTTTTCCATGCAATCAGTCCCGCTAATGCTGCGGCCCACAAGTAGGGATTATGGCGATCAAGCCAAAGTGTTTGCTCTGGCAGGAACACAATCGGAGCCCAAATAGCAGTTAATACAGCAGGGCTAGAATAAGTGAGTAAGCGCTGGATAACTGGGTTGAGACGCAGCGGTAATTTAGGCTCTAAGAACAGATAACGGCTCATAAAGACCAAAGCGGTCATGGCGAGGATAGAAAGCAGAATCATCGTTGGTTCCTCCTGCTCGAACAGAGTAAAACTTCAGAAACATAACCTGCACACATTGCGCCAATGCTTGCTAGCATTAAGCTACCTTCAACTTGCCAAAGAGTCAGGCTTACCGATAACACTAGGGCACTGATGACAGCAACGAGTATCGGTATGTTTTTAATGTTCGGAATGACAATGGCGATAAAAGTAGCCGCGACTGCAAATTCCAACCCCAACTCGTTTAAAGCGGGGATGTAGCTGCCTGCAATAATGCCGACCAGTGTGGCCAAATTCCAAACTAAATAGAAGCTTAAACCTGCACCAAGCGCGTACCAACGGTTAAACTGTTTTTCATTTTGTTGTCCGCAGACCGCAAACAGCTCATCAGTGAGCAGAAAACCCAGAATTAAACGCCAACGTGTCGGGAGTGGGCTGATTTTGCTGCGCATGGAAACGCTGTAGAGAAAATGGCGAGAAGTGATGAAAAATGTGGTGATCAGCAGAGTCAACAGCCCTGCACCTGTTTTAAACATCCCCGTGGCGACGAGTTGCGCTGAGCCTGCAAATAAAACCGCAGAGAGTGCTTGGCTCTCTAATACGGTCAGGCCACTTTCAATCGCAAATGATCCTGCCAATAAGCCCCATGGTAAAACGGCAATACTCAGCGGTAGCATGGCCAGTGCGCCTTGCCCAAAGAGGCGACCTCGAGGTTCCAAATGTACGTGGTTCAATAGTGTGATATCCATAGTAATTCCTTTGCTGGAAGTGATGAATCTATCAAGCCACAAGGTTGGGTCAAGCGATTGTACAAAATTGCGCTTGCTATTTGGCTAAGAACTGTTTTGGCGTTAAGCCCATTGCACGCTTAAAGTGGCGATGTAGATGACTTTGGTCATGAAACCCAGATTCTTGCGCAGCATCTGAAATGGGATGACCACTTCTCAATAGTGTTTTAGCATAACGCAACCGCGCTTGAATTTGATAGGCATGCGGTGGGAAGCCATACATTTTTTGAAATGAACGAACCAAATGATAGGGGCTAACTCCAGCTAGTTTTGATAAATCTTCTAATGAGACATCGGCCTGGGGAAAGTCATCTAAGAATTCTTTAACCGTATAGAGCGACTGCTGAATTTTAGTTTTAGGTACTGAGATCGGAGGACTTTTGGCATGACGTGCTACCAGTTTGGTTAGGGTCGCGTACACTAATGTTTCGCGTAATAGACGGTTACTCGACTGCTCTAACGTATCAAAAACTAAACGAAATTGGTTTGCTAATTCAGGATCGTAGACTACGGGTTCTGGAAAATAAGGAGCGCATGAGTTAAAGGAACCTAACTCTTGAAGCACGGTACTAAATTGTTCTGGAAGTGGATACATGGCTTTATAGGCCCAACCACCTTCTACAGCAGAATGGCCATTATGGATTTCTTCGGCATTAACCAAAATAATGCTGTCTTGTGGAGCAATATGATGACCACCGGTGCGGTAAAATCGTTGAGCACCGCGTTCAATAACTCCTACCGTGTACCCTTCGTGGCTGTGGCGCGAAAAGTTTTGTGTTTCGTATTGTGCATCGAGAAGCTCAATTCCGCCAAGTTCATTAGCGATATAAAACTTGGCTAGTTCTCTCTTTTTGCTTTTCTGCTTGGGCATTTCATATCCTACCTTTTTGCAACAACCAGTGTAGCCGATTTATTCAGAATGGTTTTGTACAAAATTGCGCATATCGTGTTATCCACTGAAGGCAAAAGAGTGTCGCGATGGTGCGCAACCTAAACAGATGAAATAAAAATGCCGCCAACAATGAACTGAAGACGGCCTGTTATTTCGTTGTGCTTATCCAGCAATGAGTGCTACAAGCTGTGTTGGTGTTCTGCGATAAGCATCGCCATTTGCTCGTCAGCTTTTTTCTCGGCGCTGGCGAAATCTTCTCCTGCTTCAAAGGTTCCGACGACCTCGTAATAGCATTTCAATTTAGGCTCAGTGCCCGACGGGCGGACAATCACTCTCGCTCCGCCTTCCAAGTGATAGGTCAATACATCGCTAGCAGGAAGTTGAATCACTTGCGTTGTTCCATCGGCAATATAACGTGTTAGTGATTTGAGATCGTCGATCATGAGCACTTTTCGACCGGCGATTTCCGTTGGCGGTGTGGCGCGAAGCTTATCACCGATCGGCGGTGAGTTAGGGTCTAACTTAATGCTACGTTGTGCATTAATGTAAAAACCGTGCTGGCGGTAAATGGTTTCGAGTTGATCCCAAATAGTCTTACCTTGGCTGTATAATTCGGCCGCTAGTTGTGCAAATGCCACCATGGCCGAAAGGCCATCTTTATCCCAAACGGTTTGCCCTATGGTGTAACCCAATGCTTCTTCATAGGCGAATAAGAACCGCTGTTCATCGCTTTGTTGTTGCATCGCCACGTTAGTCAACCATTTAAAGCCAGTCAAGGTTTGGTAGTATTTTGCACCTTTCGCCTGCGCAATATTACCGAGTAAACTGGATGAGACGATGGTGTTGCCAACCAACTGCTTTGAGGCATCGGTTTTGGAGAGCAAATAGTCCCCAAATAGTGTGCCAACTTGATCGCCAGTCAGCATTTGGTATTGACCATCCGCTCGTTGTACGGCAACGGCAAATCGGTCGGCATCTGGGTCGTTGGCGCAGGCCAGTTGTGCATTTTGGGCATGAGCTAACGCGATAACCATATCCATCGCCCCCGGCTCTTCAGGGTTCGGGAAGTTGACGGTCGGGAAACGGCCATCTGGTTCGCGTTGTTCTTTCACACTGATGACATGGGTAAACCCAGCGTCATGCAGCAAAGTTTCAGCCATCTCAGCGCCGACACCATGCATCGCGGTATACGCAATGGTAAGGCATTGCGGATCAGTGTGGTGGTTTAACAATGGGCTTTGATTGAGGGTACGACGGTAAGTTTGGTAATACTCTTCTGTTAGCCATTGCAAAAGGCCTTGTTGGTGCGCGTTGTCTAACGGCATCAGAGAAATAGCTCGCGTTGCCGCTAAGTCGATTTCTGCTGCAATACCTGAATCGTGAGGCGGGATAATCTGTGCACCATTTTCCCAGTACACCTTAAAGCCATTGTATTCGGGTGGGTTGTGACTGGCGGTGACTACGACTGCGGCGGCGGCATTAAAGTGTTTTACCCCAAAAGCGACTACTGGGGTCGGTGCCACTTTATGCGTGAGATACACTTTGATCCCCAGCGCGGCGAGTACTGAGGCGGTATCATGTGCAAATCGCTGAGAATCTGGCCGGCCATCATAGCCAATCACCACCCCACGTGTTTTGGCATTGCTGACTTGTTGAATGAGGTAGTGCCCTAAACCCGTCGCCGTTTCTTGAATTACCAGGCGGTTCATACGATTAGGGCCGCATCCCACCATGCCGCGTAAACCTGCGGTGCCGAACTCAAGGCGTGATTGAAAGCGAGCTTTTATCTCATCTAACTGATGCTGATCGACTAGTGCTTGTAGTTCTTGGCGAGTTTTAGGATCGGGATCTTTTTCTAACCATTCGGAAACGTGTTGCATCATGGTTTCACCTTCTTACATTCATGTTGAATTGATCTTAACTGATATTCATTCTCAATAATGGGGGCGCAATCGCTAAACATCGTTCTTATTTTGTTTCTCATCACGTGTTGCTTCTCTTTGATTGGTTGCGCAACTGACGCTGACAAATTCAGTGTTATCTAGTTAGAGTGATGAAGCGAGAGATGGCGTAAACTGCGTAGCTCGAGCCGCCTAAACAGTAAAGAGAGGCTTAAACATAAACCCAAGTATGCACCGCCCACTAACAACCATATTTCAAAAATAAGCCCAGAAGAGTTAGCGATTTCTGTGCCAACAAACGTCATTTCTTGAATTGAAATTAGCGATACAATCGAAGAATCTTTGACCAAAGAAATCGCTTGCCCAGCTAAAGCCGGCGTGATCGCCGCCAATACTTGAGGGGCAATGACGTATCGGTATTTTACCCATCGAGACAGCCCTAAAGAGTGCGCTGCTTCCCACTGACCTTGAGCGATTCCGGCCAAACCTGAACGAACAACTTCAGCGATGTAGGCCGATGAAAGCATCCCAATACACACAATTCCAGAAAACAAATTTTCCCATAGATGAGAAGGACCAAACAGCCAATGCTGAATGACATTGGTTGGCTCATGGTGTTCCCGTAGTAGGTTTTCTAGGCCCAACAACGGGATCAGTTGATTGGAGACAAAAAAATAAAAAATGAACACGAAAACCAGCGGCGGAATGTTCCTAACTAATTGCACAAAAGCGTTAGCCGGAATTCTGAACCACGAAAAATGAGAGTGGCGTGCTACGCCAAGCAGTGTGCCTAACACAAGGGCCAGCACCATCGCCCAGACACTTAAGCGCAAAGTAGCAACTAACCCCTGAAAGAAATAAGGGATAGCACCATGGCTCGTTGGGGTGAAAATCAGAGCAAAAGCTTCTTGCCAACGCCAATTATAATTCACCCCAAGCTCGGCTCGGTGCGTTAACCAAATAACAAAGCCTAACAGTGCTACGAGTAACGCATAATCGAGCTTATTGAGCGATAATTGTAGCCATGGTTTAAGGTTCCGTTTTTCATACAGCACAGTTTTTGTTCTATTCACATCCGCCCCTCAGGCTATTGCCCTGAGACGATTTGGTTTTGCCAATCTAGCGTTGAGAACCAATATTCGTAGCGTTCACTTAACCAGCCGTCATTGGTTCGTTCAATAATCCATTGATCAAAAAAGGCTTTTTTGTCCTCTTCACCTAAGCGAACGGCAAACGCTTCGTTCCCTTTGGACAACCGTTCATTGAAAGGAATGAACAGTTTGTCACTGTGTTTCACTGTTTCATGTTCAGGTTTAGGGCTTGACGCAATCACGGCGTGTGCTTGGCCGTTTAATACTTCTTGAAAGGCTTGTGCATCGTCATCAAATTGCAGAATTTTGGCTTTGGGGAAGGTTTCACGGGCGACTTGAACGGTAAATGCCCCACGGCGCGCTGCGATAGTCACTCGACGAGAGTTGAAGTCTTCAATGGTGGAAAAGCCATTAGCTAAGGATTGATTGGCAGCAAGCTGCACGCCTGAATGTGAGTAGGGGGTGGTAAAGAGCACGCTTTTCGAGCGTTCTGGCGTGATAGACATGCCGCCGATAATGACATCAAATTTCTGTGCTAAGAGTGCTGGAATAATGCCATCCCACGCGGTAGGTACAAATTCCACTTTCCAACCTGAATCTTCAGCAAGACGTTTGGCAACATCAATTTCAAAGCCAATTAGGTCGCCTTGCTTGTTGCGCATTGCCCAAGGCACAAATGTAGACATACCCACACGCAATGTGCCTCGTTCAGTGATTTTATCAAGGCTAGGCGTTTCACTGGCAAAGGCGGGTATGGAAATGGTTATCCCTAGTAACATGGTCAACCCGAGCGATAGAGCGGCGATAGCCTTCAATCCAGCGCGTTGCCACGCTTTTGGTGCAGATTGCTGCATGATGTTCTCCTTTTAAGGATGATTATTGAGCGCGCCATTGCGCCCCGAGTTTGTGTTCTAACCATGCTGAAAACCCTGATAAAGACAGAGTTAACAGTAAATAAATTGCAGCGACGGTAAACCATATTTCAAATGGCATCGCCGTTTCTGAGACAATATTTCTACCTTGAGTGGTTAAGTCAAAAATAGCCATCACACTGACGATAGACGAGTTTTTAATTAATGACACGACTTCATTGGTCAGTGGAGGTAATGTACGTTGGATAAGTTGCGGTAAGATCACATCAACATAGGTATAAAAACGAGAAAGCCCTAATGTTCGTGCCGCTTCAAACTGTCCCTTCGGAATGCTGTTTAAACCACCACGAAACACTTCGGCAGTATAAGCGCCTTGAAACAGTGCCAAAGCTAAAATGGCAGTAGAGAAGCGATCTAAGCCCAGCACTGGGCCAAACACAAAATAGAGCAGGTATATCTGCACCAGTAGCGGCGTGTTGCGGATAAGCTCAATATAAATATTGGCCAACCAACGCCCTACCACTGAATTGGAAAGCTTCAACAAAGCGGTTGTTAAGCCAATGACCAGCGTAAAAAATAGGCTGACCGTTGAGATTTGCACCGTGACGGCTAACCCTTCGAGCAGTTCCGCGGGCCACCATTCACCTTCGTCGTAAAAAGCAATGAAATCAGGCACACGATGCCATTGCCACTGGTAACCCATAGCATGTGCGCCAGAATCAAGTAGCCATACCATCCCCGCAAGCAATAGAACTATCTGTACTAGAGCGGAGAAGATCGGTTTTATCAGTACTTTTATCATCAATGGCTCAATATTTGGTTGAGAAACTGTTGAGTTCTTGGGTGTTTTGGCTGACGAAATATCTCTTCCGGCGTAGCGATCTCGAGAATTCTTCCTTCATCCATAAAAATGACGCGATCCGCTACTTTTCGGGCAAAACCCATTTCATGAGTGACGCACATCATGGTGATGCCATCTTGAGCAAGATCTACCATGACATCCAGCACCTCCTGGATGGTTTCAGGATCGAGAGCTGAAGTGGGCTCATCAAACAATAAAATTTCTGGTTGCATACAGAGTGAGCGTGCAATGGCAACACGCTGTTGCTGACCGCCAGATAATTGCACCGGATATTTGTCAGCTTGGTCAAGAATATTCACTCGCTGTAAAAAATGGCTCGCTCTTTGTCTTGCGGCTTGCTTACTCAATTTCAGTGTACGAATTGGAGCTAAAATAAGGTTTTCAATCACCGTCAAGTGAGGGAAAAGGTTGAAATGCTGGAAAACCATACCGATTTTTCCCGCAGGCTGTGTGATGTCGGAATGGTTAGAGTTCAGGGTGATCTTGCCCGCGGTGATAGCTTCTAACCCATTGACCGTTCGGATTAATGTTGATTTTCCTGAGCCTGAAGGGCCACAAACGACTAAGATTTCCCCTCGACGAACCTGAAGAGTAATGTCTTTCAAAGCGTGAAAATTATTGTACCACTTGTTTACTTTTTCAAACTCTATCGCATTCATGGTTGAATATCTTGTTGCTATTTTGTTATCACCTACCTTAGCAATATCAACGAGATAATGCACCTACGAAGCTCATATTAGCGTTAATTTGTGGGTTCCAGCTCAAGAGTGTAACTATTTTTTTACGCAATGATAATTTTGTAAAAAAGTAGCCAATATTGCCTTTTGTTGAAAATAATGATTGAAGTTGTGGTTTTTAGTAGATAGGTTACAGGGGAGAGCCGAAAGCAAGGCTGCGTATAGATCCAACCTGTCCGTTGTTCGGTAGGCAGTAGAAAAGAATAAGGAAGAAGTAAGCAATGTTTCAGACTGATGATGTAAAAATTAAACGAGTTAAAGAGTTATTACCTCCTGTTGCGGTTCTAGAAAAGTTTCCGGCAACAGAAGTTGCTTCTTCAACCACATTTCAGGCTCGAGAAGCCATTCATAATATTCTACAAGATAAAGATGATCGCTTATTGGTGATCATTGGCCCATGTTCAATTCATGATCCTCAAGCGGCTGTTGAATATGGAAAACGTCTTAAAGTGTTGCGCGATGAACTAGGTGATCGCCTTGAAATTGTCATGCGTGTCTATTTTGAAAAACCTCGTACGACCGTCGGATGGAAAGGGCTCATTAACGACCCTTATTTAAATGATACCTATAAAATTAACGATGGTTTACGCATGGCGCGTAAGTTACTGCTTGATTTGACCGATATGGGGATGCCGACAGCGAGCGAATTTTTGGATATGATCACACCGCAGTATGTGGCTGACCTTATCAGTTGGGGTGCTATTGGTGCTCGTACAACAGAATCTCAAGTTCACCGTGAACTCGCATCGGGTCTATCTTGTCCGGTTGGGTTCAAAAATGGGACAGATGGCAATATCAAAATCGCTTCTGATGCGATTCGCTCTGCCAGTGCATCGCACCATTTCTTGTCGGTCACTAAGTATGGTCATTCGGCCATCATTCAAACGGCAGGCAACCCTGATTGCCATATCATTCTACGAGGTGGTAAAGAGCCAAACTACAACGCTCAACATGTCGCGGCTATCAAGCAGGAACTAGAAATCTCCGGTTTACCACAAAAAGTGATGATTGACTTTAGCCACGCAAACAGCTCTAAACAGTACCAGCGTCAACTTGTGGTATCACAAGATGTGAGCGAGCAGATTGCATCGGGTGAACATGCTATTTTTGGTGTGATGATTGAGTCTCATCTCGTTGAAGGACGTCAGGATCTCGTGGATGGTTGTGCGGCCACTTATGGTCAATCGATTACGGATGCATGTATTGGCTGGGATGACACTGAAGTGGTATTGCGTCAGTTGGCTGGTGCCGTAGAGGCGCGTCGCGCACGCTAAATATGGCGTCACTCTATAATATAAAGTATCAACAGAGCTCCCGATTCGGGGGCTTTTCTATTTAGACTCAGCTCTGATCGCGTCACTTTAAGCACTATGGTTGTGAAAAGTGCTCAGATAATGCTGAACGACGATTTTTACTTGGGTCGCCGTTTTCATCGTTTTCTACCGTGCTTTCATAGCCTTGTTTGATAAAGCGTTGTAAAGGCATGACAGGTTCAATGCGCTTCAGTTGAGGGGAGTTTGTTGTCCCAGCAAGTTGGTAAATGGTCACGCCACTACCAGTGTTAATCACAATTTTATCCCCATCATATTCAAACTGAGTGCTGACTAAGCGATTATTTCGAAACACGCCATTTGAATTGAGAGTAAGAACCTCAGTGCTATAGCTGGGTGTACCGATTTCAATCCATGAACCATAGACATTTTTGGGGCTTGTATACTCTTGATAGCTCACTAAAAGCAAAGTGGCAAAACCAACTGCGATAGTGAACAGCACTATCCAAAAAAGACTTTTTAATACCCACTTTTTTTTCATAGGGTGACCTGAAGAGGCTTTATTTGCATGCGTGAAACCCTTAACTGCCATTCCCACTCCATAACGTAAGCAATCAGCGACTAGTATCGGTAAGGCTAACCAATTAAAACAAGGTTAGAGAGTGGAATATGTCGTGTGGTTTAGCAAATGTCACACTAGAAAATATGATCTTTTTTCCAAAACCAGTACTAATGGATGACAAGATGAACATTGCATCATGAATTTTGTTGACTTACCGATCAGTATAGGTCGCGTTTCACTATTTGTTTAATCCCAATTGCCACTTGTGTATTTTTACGATTTCAGATAAAACGGCTTACAAACGTGTTATTCACCATATTTTGGTGGTTTATTTTACAAGGAAGAGAAATGATCAAAGAAAACACATACTTCGATGGGGCGGTTAAATCTTTAGGTTTTGCTCACCAAAGTGGTGACAGTTCGGTGGGCGTAATGGCTCCTGGCGAATACACCTTTGGCACGGCCGCTCCTGAGCGTATGACAGTCATCAAAGGTTCGTTAACGATAAAGCGTTTAGGGGATGAACATTGGTCTACATTTAAAGCGAATGAATCTTTTGAAGTCGCTGAGAATTCGTCCTTTGATTTGAAAGTTGCCGAAGCAACAGCTTATTTGTGCGAATATTTGTAGTTGAAATAGGGCTTAAAAGCCCTATTTCTTATTGAGCTGTTAAGCCAAATTTTGCATAGATGGCTTCGATCCTTCCACTTTTTACCATTTCAGACAGAGCGTCTTGTAATGCATCCGCTTGTGGATGGCTTTTAGGCATACCGTAATAGTTGCCGATAGTGTTTGGATAGTAGTAGGTTGCTACTTGGTAGTTACTAAAATTGATTGTTTTTAATTCCACTTCTAGCGCAGGTAAATCCAATACGATAACGGTATCTATTCTCTTTGCCTCTAGCATTCTTGCTAGGTTGAAGTCATCATTAACAACCGTTCTATTTATCTCTTTGTCTTGATCAAACGCTTCGAAATAAGCGGTACCTCTTTTCACACCGACATTCAGCTCTCGTAAATCTTGATAATTGTTGATTGCTGGCCCATCACTGCGAGTGACAAAAACAATATTCCGTGTTTGCTCACTTATAGGACCGATAAAGCGAACAAATGCTTCTCTGTCTGCTGTTCGTATGACACGTGGAACAATGTCAACAGTACCATTTTCTAAAGTAGCAAGGCTGCGAGGAAATGGAATGTTTCGCCACTCGATATCGAAGCCTATATTTTTTGCTGCTTCTTCAAGGATTTCCTTTAATGGGCCGCTGATTTTTTGACCATCTGGACTGATCACCATTTCTGGTGGTCGATGCCTAAAATCAGCTTTAAGGGTGTTAGCAAAAAGCGTTGAGCTGAGCAGCACTGCTGCCAATGAAATGAGAATATTTCTAGTCAATACCCACATATTTCGTGCCTCTCGTCAAATTTACTACTTGAGTATAGGCAAACTTTCTGAGAACCCCAAAATGACACTTAAGATCAGCCGGATGGTTACCCTATGATTAATACTGTTCAAACACACCTGAGTTGTAGTCTTTAATTGCTTGTTCTATCTCAGAAAATGAGTTCATTACAAACGGCCCATAATGCACGACAGGTTCATCAATGGGTTGCCCCATTAGCAACAATACTCCGCTCGTATCATTGGCTGTTAATGTTAAGAACTCACCTTTTGAGAGCAACGCTAGCTCGCCTTGCTTCAACACTTTACTGCCTAGCTGTGCATTGCCTTTGTAGGTAAATGCCATGACATTAAAGTAATTGGGAGTGGCGATCTCTAATTGGCTACCCGGTGTTGCTTGCCAGTCGGCCACACTCAATTTAACGCCCGTTTTTGTTAATGGGCCAGTTACTATCTGGTTGCCACAAGTGACATCACCCGCAAGTACTCTCAGCAGGCCAGCCTCTTGGGAGTGGTATTCGGTAATGGTTTCGGGTTGAAAGTCGTGGTATTGCGCTGGCGCCATTTTTTGGCTAGCAGGCTGATTGATCCAAATCTGAAAACCGTGCAACTGACCTTCAGTCATGATTGGCATCTCGCTATGAATAACACCTCTTCCTGCGGCCATCCATTGGGCACCACCAGAGCGTAATTCACCGACATTACCCATATGATCTTGATGTTGGAAATGCCCATTTAGCATATAAGTGAGAGTTTCGATTCCTCGGTGTGGATGAGGAGGGAATCCGCCAATATAATCGGCTTTTTGATCAGATTTAAATTCATCGAGCATTAAAAATGGTGAAAAATTAGCGTTATTAAAGCCAGCAACGCGGCTAATTTTTACGCCATCTCCATCCGAAGTGGGTTGTGCGGGGATTATCTGTTTTATTTCACGTTGCGTTAGCATAATGATTCTCCTTGTCGGTATAACATCAGTCTAAGACAAGGTGCTGATAAAGAAGAGCGCTGTGTTTTGAAGGTCTTCGTCGAGAAATTCGAACATATCTTGAGGGGGGCTATAATTAGAGTAGGTTGGATCACGAGGAGGATGCCCAATGTCTATGTTGCCCAAACATGAAGATCAGAATCCGCATTATGATCCCAAAGAGGATTTTACGCTTGAGCAGATGCACCGATTTACCAAGGTGGCTAATCAAGCGCAGAAAAATCGCGATACGCTTGAACAGCTCAGTGATAAAGACGTTTCCATTGTTGAAGCAGCAAGGCGTGCGGCAATGAGGCCAGTGATTCACCCTAAACCAAATAAACCTAATACAGCACGCTACGCCGCATGGATGGTGGTGGTATGTGCAGTAGGTTTGTGGATTATGTATATGACTCGCTAGCTTTCTTTATTGGTGTCACTGTTGCTGAATGGGTTGCAGTAGATGCGTCAGTATGGTCAAGTGAAATATGTTGGTAATACTGATATTGATTTTTGCCGTTGTGTTTTGCTGCGTACATCGCTTTGTCTGCGCACCGAGTCAGCTCGGCCAAGTTATCAGCATCAGAAGGAAACAAAGCAGCGCCGATGCTGACGGTGAGGTTATTGATCATTTCTGACCCTTGATATTTATCCTCAAACAGATAACAAATCCGGTTGAGAACACCATCCAAATCCTTAACCGTTTTGATATCGTAAAGTAGTAGCACGAACTCATCTCCGGCAAATCTCGCGATGGAGTAATCGTGTTTATCGGTCTTCCGGTCTTTATTTCGGACGTTGTTTTTTAAACGATTGGCGAAATATTGTAAGACTCGATCCCCGACCTCATGTCCGTAGCTGTCATTAATGGACTTGAAATTATCAATGTCTAGAAAAACGAGTGCGGTGATGGTCTTTTTATCAGTCTGCTGGGAGAGCTTTTCACGTGCCCAAGTTTCGAAACTCCAACGATTGGCGAGCCCAGTCAGTTGGTCGGTGTAGGCAAGGTCTTCAATTCCCTCTTGATAAAGATGCTGGATATAGCAAACCGCTTTGTTGTAATAGTAAGAGGAAATATGACACATGCAACAGAGTGCGATGAGACTGAGAAAAAACCGATCTATGGGGAGATATTGAGGAAGAATATCGGCACCGGAGAGTTGTACTGAGACGCCAATTAGCATAAAGAAACTACAGCTAAAAACTAAGCCTATTCGAAAGTCATTAATGAAGATCACCGCCGCAATAATTGGAAACAACCACAGCACATTGCCGACCATATGCTGTCCATATAGTAGTAATATGACCCCTTTTGTTAACAAGATGGCACTGAGGAATAAATCGGCATAGGAGGTGTTATCTGAGTGATGGTAGAAATAAAGGTAATTAGAGGCAATGGCGATCAAGCATAATAAATTAAAAGTGCTCAGGTAATATTGCTGTTCAAGAAAATGAAGAATGCCATAAAAGGCGAAAAGTAGCACAGACACAAACGAGCATAAGGCAACGACCCTACGCTTGCGTGACGCTCGCATATTGGCCATCTCTTCTAAATGTCTACCTACCAGTTCAGTCATACTCGATCTCGATGCTATCCTAAAGTATTAGATACCGAGTTAAGTCTAGAATAAATAACAGAGTTTTGCGGACGAAGTGCATGGAGTCAGTTAAAAAATACAATGGCTAATCATTTGGCGTTTTCGTTAAGTCATTAGGCTATTAATAATCGGTGATCAATGGTCTTATAACTTATTGTATTATCAGCATGTTTTGTCGATTATTTTAACGTTGTTCAAATAAGCCATTATTTAAGCCATTATTTTTTTATAAAAAAATGAATATAAGCAAATATGGATATAGCAAAAAAATCTAAGCCGTCCTGTAGTTACATTACAAATTTAGTTACATTACAAATTTAGTTACATCGCAAATTCTTTTTTGATCCAACTTCTTAACACTAAGATACTCTCTTGTTTCAGTTGCTCTTTGGCACAAACGAAGTAGTAGTCTTGATAGGGATTAGTCACTGCGGAACCGAGTTCTTGTAGTAGGCCTAACTTGATGTCATCTTTTACAAAGAGGCGATGGGTAACGAAAATACCTAATTGGCGGATAGTTGCTTGTACGGCTTGTGCTGAAGAGACAAATGATAGGTTTTTGCGACTTGCTGGCATGGTAAGTTGATAAGCATCGCACCAAATTTGCCAGTCTTTTTTGCGGCGCTCGTTCACAGCGATAATCGCTGGGTGGCATTTAAGTATGGATGAAAGCGTCTGCTTATCACCTTGCTTTATGAGGTCAGGTTTTATGAGTTCAGGGCTGCATACCAGCACCAATTCATCTTCGGCAAGTTTCTCACAATAGTAGTCTTGCCACTCATCTTGTTTACCATGAACAATCGCGATATCAACGTTCTCTGATGTTAGAGAAAAAGTGCCTGTTAAACTCGATATTCTCACGTCTATATGTGGCGCGTGCTCTTGAAAGCGGTTAACTCGTGGTATCCACCAGTGCAGCGCTAATGAGTTGACCATGTTGAGTGTCAGTCGGTTATGGCGCTCATCTCTCATAAGCACTTCAGTTGCTTCAACGATTTGCTCCAAAGCAGGCGCAATTCTCCGATAGTATTTTTGACCAGCATTATTGAGTACGACGTGACGCCCAACGCGATTGAATAGCGGCTGGTTTAGCTGGTTCTCTAATGCTTTTATTGATTGACTGACGGCTGAATGACTAACATTAAGGTGCTTTGCTGCATCCGTCATACTGCCTGTTTCTGCTACGGCAATAAATGAGTAGAGTGACTTGAGCGGAGGTAGTTTTCGCATTGGTAAGTTTCTCTTACAGGTTTGGTTAATATTACTCGTTATTTTTCCTTTCGTCATTGCTCTATGATGGCTGTACTAGAGGAGAGTTGTATGAACCCACGAATTTTGGCCCCATTATTTATGTTGTCCTCCACATTTAGCTTGTCATTGACAGGGCTACTGTCTAAGTTTCTTGCACATGAGATACCGCTACAAAGTCTCAGTTTTCTCCGATTTTTACTCCCCGCGCTCATATTGTTGGGAGTAATGAGCTTAACTCATTTCCGTTTTCCTCCCAAAGGTATGAAACGGGCTCTGTGGGTTCGCTCAGTATGTATTGCAGGCTGTCAGCTCTGTTTTATTTACTCACTTCAGCATCTTTCTTTGGTGGAAAGTGTTGTATTGTTTAGCACTGGTCCACTGTTTATTCCTTTGTTAGAAAAATTAATATTTGGTGTAGTGATGAAAGCAGGCACGGTTGTGAGCTTGGCCATTACATTTATCGGGGTGTTACTGCTGGCTGGCGATGTTTCGGGCATCCATTTACGGATGGAGTTATTGGTCGGTTTACTTGCGGGAGCGCTGAATGCGGGATCGCAGTTAAGCTTATATCGAGCGACGAAAAGTGATATGCGATCTATTGATATCAATGCTTGGACGTTTGTGTGTGCATCAATCTTATTACTACCTTTGTTATTTCTTCCTACCTCGGACGCGAATGTACTTCAACAAACCTGGGGCAGCTTGCAGCAGTTAGCTGTGGTTATTGCCTTGAGCGGAGTCTCTATATTAGTCATCAACACTCAAATTTTTCGAGCCAAAGCCTACCGTCTGGCACACTCTGGCTCGCAGCTCGCTCCGTTAATTTTTACCAATTTGCTTTTTACCGCTTTATGGCAACAGTTGTTTTTTAATGTGCAGTACTTGCCAACACAAATGGTAGGATTGGGCTTGATTGTGATGGCAACTTTTACCGGAATTCTTATCCCGAAGCTATTTAAATCCTCAGTATCGTCAAACCAGCTTAAATCAGCTTAACCCGCTTATTGCTACTGTCTGATGAGCCCATAAGGCAGGCTAGAAAATACCTTAGGATTATTTTTCACTGTGGGCGCTTGGTTGGTTTTCTGCCAGTCAAGTAACATAATGGCAAGTACATTGCGGTGCTCTCCGTCGGCAAGGTCAAACACACCTGAGGTAGAGGGGATCATCCCTTTCTTTTTATCAATCGCTTGTTGAATTGCGAGACGAGTTTTTTCTACAACAGGATCTTTTTCTAAACCTGCGAGTAGAAAAGTGATCCCAACTTCAGCAACCACATCTTCCTTCGCTCTTAGCAAAATGGTATCGATATTATTGCGAAAGTAGTCGAAGATCCATTGATGCTGCTGCTCTTTAATGGGATTTTGATAGTATTCCGAATCGGCAAAAATAATGTGTGTCATGCCATACAGTTTATTGCCATATTGTTGCGCGGAGAATGCTTTATCAGCAGAATCTGGGTATGTTTTCCTAAAGCTATCAATGAATGGTTGTACGACATCTTGTTCACCTAACTGGCGTAACCAATAGACTTGGTTAGCAAGTTGTGCGGCCCACGCTTTAATCATTTCTTCATCAGTGGCGTACTTAGTAAAATCATAACGGCGGATCACTTGGCGCAAAAGCTGATCTTCTTTATGTTTCAAACCATATTCGTTGGCACGGGCCATAGAGCCTAATAGGTCGACGCCTAAGTAGAGATATTCTGGCATATGTTTAGTGGCGATATAGCGTAATTGGCTGCGTTCATCTTCGTCATCGAGGTATCCAGCCAAACGTTGCTCAGAGTAGAGAAAAACCTGTTCAGCAGTTGAAACTTCTGCGGAAAATTGATTAAGTCGGCTTGCTACGCGAGCAAGATCACTCCACACCGCTGCTGAATATTTAGGATCTAGAGTTTGGCGATACATCCGTAACCCATAGTGCCCCTCTTTGAATGCCGGCAATGTGAAAAGTTGCTCTTCATAGGTTTGACGAATAAGCTCCGCAGATTCAGAAAAAGTGTTATTCGTTGTTGACGCCGGCTCTGCATAGCCAGAGGCAGGCAACCACAATGTAATAGCTAATCCCAGAAATAGGCCACTCTTTTTTAATAACATGATGAAAACACACCTCTAAGCTAATATTCATAATAACATTAGCATTTAATGGATTTATTATTGTTGGTGATGTGTCAAGTGTGCGTAAAATGACCGCTTTGAGCCGTCGTTAGGATAATGCGTTTAGCTGATTGTGCTTTTTACGCTATGCAAATTGATGAATTAAAATATTGCTATGTTAGCAAAAAGCTACGAGTTCATTTGGTCATATCAACAAATTTGTAATTAATTTGGGTATTCCCCCATTAATTACGTTAATCTTAAGTAAGAAGCACTATTCTAAATAGAGCAAGTAAAACCATACACATGTAGTGATCGCTACAGGCTAGTGAGGGAGAGTTGCATGAGACATATCTCAGGCAAACAGTGGTCTGTCAATTTGCTTCTCGTTGCCTTCATCATTTTTTGTGGAGGGTTGATCGAAATTATCAATTTCAATCAACGAAGTTTTATCCGAGATAATCTTCAAACCAGAGCAAAGGAAGAGCTTTCGATTATTCGAGCTCAGTTAGAAGCTGCCATTTTGTCTGACATCTATGTAGCAAATGGGTTAACCAGTTTAATTGCGATTAACGCCCATTCTCAGTTCGAAGATTGGGAAAAGATTGCGGCTAATATTTTACATGAAGGTAGACATTTGCGCGTGATTGGGCTTGCGCCTGATGATGTGATTCGTTACACCTATCCATTGAGCGGAAATCACAAAACGATAGGCTTAGATTACCGTACCGTTCCCAAACAATGGGCCACGATCTTAAAAGCAAGGGAGATCCAAGAGATCTTCATTGCAGGCCCTGTGAACCTAGTTCAAGGTGGGCGAGGCCTTGTTGCTCGGATTCCTATATTTACTGACCCTCCTGATAACCAACAATATTGGGGAGTATGCAGTGTCGTGATCGATTTAGATTCGTTATTACTTTCCACTGGCGTTGAACGTTTTACTCACCGCTTTAATTTGGCGATACGTGGGGTAGACAGTACTGGTTCGGAAGGCGAGGTATTTTTTGGTGAACAAGAGGTGTTCACGAAAGCTTTTGCAAAACAAAGTGTTCATTTTCCCTATGGCGGCTGGGAAATTGCTGTTGCGCAGAAAAGCGATGTTTTAGGTCAAGTGCCTTGGTATCAGGTTCACATTGTACGGCTGTTAGGTTATCCGATCTTAATCTTGTTGGTTGCGGCGTTTATTACGATATATCGCTTGTACTCTATTGCTAATGAAAGAGCACTTCATGATGAATTAACTCAGCTTCCTAACCGTCGGTACTTCATGTATACGCTTGATCGATATTTTGAGCAGGCTATAAAAATGGACCAATCGGCTGGTTTTGTCATCCTCAACATTGATATTGATAAGTTCAAATCGATCAATGACACCTATGGGCATGCGGCGGGTGACAAGGTGTTGATTGCTTGTGCGGAGCGAGTGAAAAGCGTATTGCGTTCTTCGGATTTAGTTGCACGTATTGGCGGTGATGAGTTTCTGGTTTTGCTGTCTCGAGTATCGGACAACGATGATATTGAGCGGATCAGTCTCAAAATAAAAAGTGCGTTGTGTAATGCGCCAGTCATTTATGAGCAGCACTTAATTAACCTACATGTCAGTGTAGGCGCAGCCGCATTTAGCCCAGAATTTGATAATGTGGATGCGATGTTGAAACTGGCTGATGAGCGGATGTATCAAGAAAAGAGGCAGCAGTACTACTAAATTATTTATTCAGATTTGCATTTTGAAATTTAATTGCAAAATGCAAATTTATTATGCGACACGTTGTAATGAAACCGCTCATAAAGTAGACAGATAAGGTGTTTTTTGGCAGTTTTAAAGTTGGCATGCATCCTGCTATATAGTAAGTGACCCTTCTAAGCCGAGGGTCACCTAGCCAACTGACGTTGTTAGTGAACCTTATTTTTGTTCACACTTATTAATAGCCAATCATACTTTTTGTGATTGGCTTTTTTTATTTTTACGCTCTGCAACTAGCCAGCACATTTCTCATAGCAGCTTGGTTTTCTTGGACAGACAGCACCGCGTGAGCAGATTAAGCGCGCATTATTTTCAATTCCGCGTTCAATCCAATTGATATTAAGAATTTTAGCAATAGTCGTGAGATCTTTTTTAATATGTCTTGGAATAAGAGAGCTTCCGCCGTTGCTGACGCATAACGCTTTGAGCTCCTCAGCAATTGAGTGAGCATCCCCACCTTGTGCATTGATGGCTGGATTCAAATCTATTCCTGCGCATAGCACTCGATTATTGCCTGCTGGATCGATCATATTGACGGATTCACAGCAATATATTCTCGGCTCATCACCTACATTCAAAATCGAAATTTGCGCAGAGCTGCCACTTTGCGGCTCTGAAAGACGTCTAAACACGGCCCAATGCTGGCAAGGGTCATTCACTTTACGCATATTCCCCCACGGTAGAGGGATCCCATTGCCACGATAAACCGCTTTTAATTTGCCTTCACCATAAGCATCGAAATAGTGCCAATGCGGATAGGGTGACACGACCGTCATGCGTCTCATCGCAACAGAAGGAGAAACCCCTGCTTTCAAATGTACATCGATTTCGTAGCCGCTGCGATCAAGAAGTTGTCGATAAGGCACTTTGGGGCACAGTAGTGCGCCAGCAAAAAAACTCGATTCAAAATCTCGCCATGCCTGAAGGATATCTTGGGAATTTAATTCGCAGGTGGCGGTGGCATCAGGCGTTTCTTCCCAACTGTTTGTGTGGCCAACCGTTAAGACACTTTTTAGTCCCTCTTTGCTGTGCAGAATATTGTGGCCAATATACACCGCGAGGTCGTACTTTAGGCGAGTTGGGTACTCACGTAGAATTTCATTGAGGTAGATCGTGCATGGTGGTTCAAAAAAAGAGGTAATAAGTTGTTTGGCGCTAACACCAAGCTCATCAACAACATCTTGCGGGGTTCTCGTGACCCAGCGGATAACCAAACCAAGGCTTTTGGCGATGTCGATAAGATCTTCAACAGCTAAGTTTAAGCGTTTTAAACCCACTTCTTCTGCCGCTCGCTCAAGATCTGGGAAGTGGTTTTGTAAACTCTCTTGGTGAGCACGGATCAATAGATGAGCAAACTGTTTGCCAGTGATCCCGGTTTGGGAAAGCATCTCTGGGATCGCGATTTGTAAAATATCATTTGAGAATAAAAAGCTAGGTTCAAGAGCCATACCGCTGATCCCACCTCTGTTACCCTTGTCAGGAGTAATATCCGTTTGACCTGGTTCATCATCTAAAAACCAAGCGGGATCTTTTTGGAAAACTTGGGCAATGACCTCCAACATATCAACACTAGGCACCCGTTTTCCACGCTCAATCATCGAAAGGTATGAAACGGAGGGGGCGTATTCTGGGTTGATACGAATACAGCGTGCCGATAAGTCTTCCATCGTTAGGTGATTACGCTTTCTTAAGTTTCTGACTTTTGTCCCTAAGAAATGTGACTGACGAACTAAGCTTTTTGATAAGGCCATTTTGTAAAATTCACACTGTAAAATTTTTGTTGTGAAATTGTAGTAAAAAATTGGTTAATCTACCAAGTAAGCAAGGTCACAAATTTGCACAAAGGTTAAACGCAAGTTTGGAATAATTGCTCTAGAACACAAAATGTTGAGTTACCTATAAGGAAAAGACGATGAATATGCTGACATTCGATAAAACAGAAATCCAAAAACTAGATAAACCCTTTATCGCTGAAGCCGTCTTCGCCGTCGAGACTATCAGTGCTAATCAACAAAATGAAAAGCAGAGTAGAGCGAAGCAACTACTCGATAGATTGTTCCCTTTGGCGACGGGCTCTCATCAAGATGTGACCAGTTATGTGATCGATTACCGCCATGTGTTGGCTTATTTCAAGGATGGGCGTCATAGTGGTTTGAAGCACCCAAAACATTTTGTTGCCTTCAATGGTGAAAAGGAGTCACCATGTTCGATCTTGTTCCGTGATGGAAGTGGTAGTCATGTTGAAGTGATGTTAGGCTGCACTAAAGGGACTGGGCGCGTTGAGCTGATAGAGATTAATGATATTCAGTTAGAAACGTGTACCACATTTACCCAATCGGTGGAAGAAATGCCCAGCGCCGCAATGCGCCACTGGGTAAGCCTAGTCAAAGGTGATGAAAAGGGTAAGCCTCAAGCTTGTAGTGAAGATAAGGAGTACACCGCAAAAGATGGTGAAGACTATTACTTAAACTACAGTTTTAACCTTGCTTAGGTTATAGATGCGTATTGGGATTAAATGGGGCGTGGCGCCCCTTTTACTTTTCTATCCATAAATTGAGGTTTATGGAACTTGTGATTGCTTTTCAGCTACCTATAAGCCATAAGAGGTTGAAGCGATTAAAGCGGCATAACACGGTTGCGGCCTAACTGTTTTGCTTCATAGAGCAGTTTATCTGTTCTTTCTATCAAAGACTCGGACGTATCACCTAGTTGTAATTCTGTCACACCAAAAGAGGCGGTAATATTACCAACTTGGTTTCCTGAACGGCGATCCTTCACGCTCATTTTCTCTATCGAACGGCGCAGTGATTCTGCAAACTGTCTGGCAATGCGCAGTGTTTTATTTGGAACAATTAAAACGAACTCTTCGCCGCCAAATCGGTAGGCGGTAATGCCATCTCGACAGCTACTCTGAAGCTTTTTAGCGATGCCTTTGATGACGGTGTCACCAAATAGGTGGCCGTAATTGTCATTAAAAGATTTGAAGTGATCGATATCTAATAAGATCAGGCTTATTGGTTGCTGCGCGCTTATTAGGGTAAAGAGATCATCATTGAACGAACGGCGGTTATATAAACCGGACAATCCATCGAATAAAGCCTCTTTTTGCACCTCGGCAAGCTGCTCTTTCAGTCGATGAATTTCTTTACTGGCACTATTAAGTTGACCATTTAGAAACTGAGTTGAATGGCGAATATCTCGCGATTCAGTGACCAATTGGCGAACCACTTTCATCACCTCTTCGATCGATAAATCATCGTTTTCGACTCGTTCTAATTCACTAAAACTTTTATCAATCACTCTGGCAAATTCGCTGGTATCGGTTAGGGTATCTGACATTGAACTTGCGACTTCATTGACTAACACTTCAATGTTGTTGCGTAGCGTGCTTAAACTGGTTTCAGAGCGCGATGCGACATAGCTGTTATAGAGTTGAGAGCTTGCCGCGGGAGGACAAAGGCCAAAGTTTTCCAATACAGAATCGAGTTCTCGATTGAGTTGAGGTATGGCGTTGTCAACATAGGTATACCAAAGTGCATAGTTAGCAGGTGTTGCCGCCACATGATTTTTCATCATCAACGGTACTGCTTTTTTTAAATTGGCTGTAGATCTCTTAAAGTCGTCGCTGGTCATTATCGTAAAATTAATAGACAGTCACAGATATTCATACCGCTAAGATTAGCGGATATCCCAAAGTTATGCGCTAAAAAAATGCAACTAAAGTTTGAAGTTGAATTTTTATTTACGGTGAACAATCGATTCTTGATGTAGATCAAACACAACAGACAGACATAGTAGGGGGTTTTTTATATATTGAATCGTTGAATGATTAAAATAAGTTGGTTACTGAATCAAGGAGTAATAGATGGAGATGTATGATATTGAATCGTTTTTGGATATTTTACCTCAGGTAGAAAGTAGCTATCCGTTTGGTCCTGACGCGTTGGTTTTCAAAATTCGCGGTAAAATGTTTGCCTATACTTCTCAGTCGAGAGAAGAGCCGTTTGTGACATTGAAGTGCACTCCAGAAGATGGTGAAGTTCTGACCAGTGCCTTTTCCGCTATTCGTCCTGGTTATCATATGAATAAAAGACACTGGATCTCCGTTAAGTTAAACGGAGATGTTGACCAGATGATGTTAGAGGAATTATGTGAACGCTCTTATCAGCTTGTAGTGAGTAAACTGAAAAAATCAGATAGAGAAGCGCTTCAGGCTCTGTTTGTGCAAGCAAAGCTTGATTAAGCGGTATCCTTACGTTGTTCCAGTTTTTTTGCGCCACGCAGCATCGCTTCTATTAATTCTGTTGCGTTAAATTTTTCCAAAGCTTCGTGGGCTCCGACTTGGTGAGCTCTATCCAAACAGATCTCACTGGAAAGCGAGGTGTGAAGAATACAATAAGCATGGCTCAGCATTGGATCATTTTGAACCTCAAAGGCCAGTTCATATCCATCGAGGCCCGGCATTTCAATATCACTGACCAGCAAATCGATCGCACGTTGATGTTGAGCGTCTTGACGCATCAGCTCAATGGCATCAAGCCCATTTTTACAGATTTGGTAAGGGATGTTGATACTGTCTAAGGCATCTGACAATTGTTTACGTGCAATAGATGAATCATCCACCAGTAAAATACGCAGTGCTTTTAATCGCTCACGTTCAATATCAGTCAGCATCGGGATCTTAGTTGATTCATACTGTGGATAAATTTTTGAAAGTAATAATTCGACGTCAAGTAACTGCACAATCTGTTTTTGATAGCGGGTTATGCCAGTGACAAAAACGTCTTTTCCCGCCACTGCAGGTGAAGACTCGATTGTTCGCCAGTCACACTCGATGATTTTCTCAATGCTACGTACCATAAACGCAACTACAGTTCGCAGGCAGTCCGTCACGATTAAGTAGCATTGTTTATATTCGCTAGGTTGAATTGCTCTAAAGCCAATGGCGGCAGCCATATCAATGACAGGTACCGTCAAGTTACGGATAGTCACCGTTCCGATCACATGGTGATGAGAATATGGGATTTGTGTCATTGGCATGTAAGGGACAATCTCTCGTACTTTCAGAGTCCCGATAGCAAAAAGCTGTTTCTGAGTGTTCAATGTGAACATCAACATGCCTTGGGATTGGTTTGCCTTACTGGGGGTTTTAGCCATAACACCTTACTCAACGTTGTTTCTTATGCTTAATACTAAACGATCTCTTACTGACGGCAATGCGTTAAATGCAAATAAACAGTATAACCGTATGTTTATTGATCTTTTGCACTCTTACATTGGGGTTGGACTCTTGAAAAGCATCCGTTACACTATTTGCAGTAGCAAATTTATTGAGAAAAATGATGGCAAGAACGGCAGCGGCTCTTCACATTTTAGTGAAGCATAAAGAACAAGCTGAAGATATTATCGCTCAGTTAAAAAAAGGAGCGAAATTTCAAACATTAGCCAGAAAATATTCTACCTGTCCTTCTGGTAAAAAAGGGGGCGATCTGGGTGAGTTTCGTCAGGGGCAGATGGTACCTCAATTTGATAAAATCTGTTTCACTGGTGAGGTACTGACACCCCATTTGGTGAAAACCAAGTTTGGTTGGCATGTTGTAAAAGTTCTATATCGGACCTAGCCTCAATAGGGTGATTTTCTCATCGATGTTGATTTTTAAAGTAATAGTCAATGAGCAGTGAGTGCCACGCTTTTTCTTAACACCAGAAGTGCGTGGTGCTTTTCATTCGTTAGGAATGACACTCGATTCTTTATCTTTTTTATTCCATTACCTTTTATAGAATGGCCTACTACACCCAAACTACTTCAAGTAGTAAGGTATATAAATAAAACAGTCATTTGTTCTCATAAATAAGAATGCACAATAACTTCATGAATTAAATGGATTTATTCATTAGGTTTTTTATTAAAATGAGAGCGGGTTATTTTGAGATATTGACTTATAGTCGCTTAACGTTAGTTTTATCAAGTGAGCGGTATGATCTAGGAGTTTAAAATGAGTGAAGAAAAAAAAATTAACGTTCGATTGCTTTCTGATGTTTGTATGCAGTCTCGCTTACTTAAAGATTCGCTAGAGTCAAAGTTGCCGATTAGTATTGATATCTCTCCGCTTTGCGATACGTGGATGAATGATAACAGTCTATCATCCTATAAAATTCAATTGGTTATCATCGACTATTCTCGCGTTGATGAAAATAATTTTGCTGATTACTCAGCATTTAAACGCTTATCCTGCCCTGATGCAAAAGAAGTGCTTATTAATTGCCCGCTAGATATTGAACCTAAAATGCTCTTTAAATGGCAGAATCTTGTGGGTGTATTTTATACCAATGATCAGCTTGAATCTTTAGTTAAGGGCATGGAAAAAGTGCTTGATGATGAAATGTGGTTTAATCGAAAATTGGCTCAGGAATATATACAGCATTATCGTGCAGGTAATTCATCTATTACCTCTCAAGCTTATGCTAAATTAACGAAAAGAGAGCAGCAAATAATTAAGCTACTTGGCTGTGGTGCATCTAATATGCAAATTGCAGATGAGTTGTTTGTAAGTGAAAATACAGTAAAAACACATTTACATAATGTATTTAAAAAGATAAATGCTAAAAATAGACTTCAGGCATTATTATGGGCAAAAGATAATATTGGTATTGAAGAGTTTAATTAAATTTTATTTATTTTTAAATAAGACAGCCCCTATCAAAGGGGCTGTCTTATTTTCTTAACTGAATTTCTTTTTATTCGGCTTCGATGCCTTTTTCTTTGTAAAGGCGGCGGCATGCACGTCCATCGCTGTGGAAGAGATGGCAGCGATGCCCTGGAATACCAATTGTCAATGTATCACCTGTTTCAACGCCCAAAGTATCAGGCTGGCGGTAAATTACATCAGAATCAGAGCCTTTCAAGTTCATGTAGACTTGTGTTTCATTGCCGAGTTTCTCAACCATCATCACCTTGCCTTCAATTTTCGCGTCACCATCTTCAGCGCTCAGCAAGTGCTCTGGACGCACACCTAATGACATACGCTCGCCGCGAGTGATCGTGGTTCCATCGACCAAAATCCAAAATGAGGTTCCATTAGAGAGTTGAACTTTCACACGTTCGGCTTCGACATCTTCGATGAATACGCTCATGAAGTTCATTTTAGGAGAACCGATGAAGCCTGCGACGAAACGATTTTCTGGGTAATGATACAACTCAAGTGGTTTACCTACTTGTGATACGAAACCAGCATCCAAGACCACGATTTTGTCAGCCATTGTCATTGCTTCGACTTGGTCATGGGTAACGTAAATCATAGTGCAGCCCAATTTGCGTTGCAGTTTGGTTATCTCTGAACGCATCTGTACGCGCAGCGCTGCATCTAGGTTAGACAGCGGCTCATCAAGCAAAAAGACATTCGGTTGTGAGACTAAAGTACGCCCAATCGCGACACGCTGACGTTGGCCACCTGAAAGAGACTTAGGTTGACGTTCAAGCAAATGGCTGAGCTGGAGAATATCGGCGGCGTGCTCAACACGTTGCTCGATCTCCTTTTTATCGGCTTTGGCCAACTTTAGGCCAAAAGACATGTTGTCGAAAAGATTAAGGTGCGGGTAGAGCGCATAGGATTGAAATACCATGCCGACGCCACGTTTAGAGGGTTCAACATCATTCATTCGCTTATCGCCAATAAACAAGTCACCCGAGGTGATATCTTCTAGGCCTGCGATGCAACGCAGTAGGGTGGATTTCCCACAACCTGACGGACCGACAAAGACGACAAATTCGCCTTCTTGAATTTCTAAGTCGACATTTTTAGAAATTAATACATCACCGTATGCTTTACATACATTTTTTAACGTGACACTCGCCATAGAGCTCGTCCTCGATCAATATTTTTTATAAATCACTGCCCATCATTATATGAGTTTTCTTGCAGGCAATGACAGCAGGAATTGGGTAAGGTGGTTAATAATGTAAGAAAAAGGGTGATGTCTTCAAATTAAGGGAGTTTGAAGAAAGCATCACCCATCCATGCCAATGATTTAGTTCACTTCCCCTGCACATTGAGCGTCTCCCCCGTTATAAAATCAATTACCACGAACGCTCATTTATGACAGCAAACCAATCTAGCGATGTAAGCCAGTAAACGATGAGTTACTGGAAAAGGCTCTTACTATCCACTCTGGGATGACTGTATTTTGTGTGATGTGTGTGTTTGATACATCCTCCTAATTGAGTTTTTTATAGGGGGGAGTAGCGATGGATGCGATGGAGGAGGGGTTTAAGGGCTGAGTTAGATCCAGTTCAAATAATTAATGGCTGTTAAGTGGAAGCATGTCACAAAAAGGTATTTTTTTGTGATTGAGCTCTCTAACCTTGAGCGATGATGATCACGAAAATAGTCCATAATATCGAGGGCGTAGGGCGTAGGAGGATGAGTCAAGTTAGGTTTTCTCTGATTATATATGACGAAATACGGCGAAACCTGTTGGTGAGCCCTACAACACAAAAATAAAAAGGATATGAACATGAAAAACGCCCTAAGCACAGTCGCGCTAAGTACTCTAGTTGCTCTTGGTTCGTTTGGTGCACATGCTGCTATTGAAGAAGGACAACTCACCATTTGGATTAATGGTGATAAAGGCTATAACGGTTTGGCTGAAGTGGGTAAGAAATTTGAGGCGGACACGGGTATCAAAGTGACCGTGGCCCACCCTGACGCACTTCAAGATAAATTCCCACAAACCGCAGCAACGGGTGATGGACCTGATATTGTGTTCTGGGCTCATGACCGTTTTGGTGGTTATGCAGAAGCTGGCTTGCTGGCTGAAATTAAACCTTCAAAAGCGATTCAAGAGGGTATCGTGGATTTTGCCTGGGATGCGGTGAAATACAACGGTAAAATCATCGGCTACCCAGTCGCGGTAGAATCCTTGTCTCTCATCTATAACAAAGATCTTGTGCCAAACCCACCGAAAAGCTGGGAAGAAGTGGAAGCGTTGAACGCCAAACTTAAGAAAGAGGGCAAAACGGCCATCATGTGGAACTTGAAAGAACCGTATTTCACATGGCCTCTTATGGCTGCTGATGGCGGTTACGCATTCAAATACACGATTGATGGCTATGATGTGAAAGATGCGGGTATCGCGAATAAAGGCGTAAAAGACGCGATGAACTTCGTGAAAGGCTTAGTGGACAAAGGCGTGATCTCTCCGGATATGGACTACTCTGTTTCTGAAGCTGCGTTTAACCAAGGTAAAACGGCAATGACGATCAACGGTCCGTGGGCTTGGGGCAACATTGAAAAATCAGGCATTAACTACGGTGTGACGACATTACCGAAATTTAACGGGCAATCTTCCAAGCCGTTCGTGGGCGTATTGACGGCTGGTATCAGCACCGCTTCTCCAAATAAAGATCTCGCGATTGAGTTTATCGAAAACTACTTACTCACCAATGATGGTCTGCGCATGGTCAATAATGACAAACCTCTTGGTGCGGTGGCTCTTAACTCTTTCCAACGTGAGCTTGATGCAGATACACGCATCGCCGCGACAATGGATAACGCAATGAATGGCGAAATTATGCCGAACATCCCTCAGATGAATGCATTTTGGGGCAGCGCGAAAAGTGCAATTATCAATATTGTAGATGGCCGCCAAACTGTCGATGCCGCACTGGCTGATGCAGAAAAACAAATGACTAAATAATTCGGTTTTGGTCAAGCCCTTAAGGAGAGGGTAACCTCTCCTTCATTTTACGTTTATATCGCTAGCAGGTTCTTCTATGCAGTCAGTTCAAGGTACAGATGCTTTGTCAGCACCCGAAACGGCACTTCCTTCCAGTAAAAATGTGCTCATTAAATGGGCATTATTAGGTACGGTTGGTATCGTTAACGGTTACGCCACTATTCTTATGTATTCTCGCGGTGAGCTCGCCTTTGCGCTGCTTACTCTCATTCTTACCGCTCTGGCCCTTTATATTTTCGGCAGTAAACATACTTACGCACACCGCTATATTTATCCGGGTATCGCGGGAATGATCTTATTCATCCTCTTTCCTTTGGCCTACACCGTTGGTCTGGCTTTTACTAACTACAGTGCTAAAAACCAACTCTCTTTAGAACGTGCACAAACCGTGCTGTTGGATCGAACTTATCAGGGCGGGGAAAGCTATCCTTTCACTCTATACAAAACGGAAAGTGGTTATCGAATTGCAATCGAAGATGGAGAGCAGACGCTCGCTACCGACGTATTTTCCTTAAATGGCTTATCGGTGACCGATATGGACCTTCAACCTATTGAGGGTATTGAGGGCACCAAAGAGCCGATTAAAACCATTATTAATCACCGTGCTACGTTGAGCTCAATTGATCTGCATTTCCCTAGTGGTGAAGATGTACGCATGAGTGGCTTGCGCAAGTTTGCCGCCGTATCGCCGCTTTACACCATGCAAGATGATGGCGAAACGCTGGTCAATAATCAAACAGGCGAAATACTACGGCCGAATATGGATGTTGGCTTTTATCAACCAGTGGACGAAAGTGGTCAATTTATCGGTGCGACAGTATCGCCTGGTTTTGTGGTGAAAATTGGCACACATAACTTTGAGCGTGTATGGAAAGATGACGGTATTAAAGAGCCTTTCATCAATATCTTTATCTGGACGGTCGTTTTCTCAACCTTAACCGTGATTTTCACTCTTATGATAGGGTTAGTGTTGGCTAGTGTTGTGCAATGGGAAGAGCTTAAAGGCCGCGCCGTTTACCGAGTGCTATTAATCCTGCCTTATGCTGTTCCTGCCTTTATTTCTATTTTGATCTTCAAAGGCTTGTTCAACCAAAGCTTTGGTGAGATCAATATGGTGCTCAACAGTATTTTTGGCATTAGTCCTAGCTGGTTCTCAGACCCCTTTCTCGCTAAAAGTATGGTGCTGATCGTCAATACTTGGCTTGGTTTTCCTTACATGATGATTTTGTGTATGGGTCTTTTGAAAGCGATTCCAGAGGATTTATATGAAGCATCGGCGATTGATGGTGCAGGTTTTTTACACAACTTCACCCGTATCACATTGCCGCTCATGATCAAACCAATGACTCCGTTACTTATTGCGAGCTTTGCGTTTAACTTTAACAACTTTGTGATGATTCAACTTCTGACACAAGGTGGCCCGAATATGATTGGTACTTCAGAGCCAGCCGGTTACACCGATTTACTCGTAAGCTATACCTATCGTATTGCGTTTGAAGGAGCTGGTGGTCAAGACTTCGGTTTGGCTAGTGCCATCGCAACCTTGATCTTCTTACTGGTTGGTGGGTTAGCACTACTCAACTTACGTTTTACGAAGCTGTCACAGAATTAAGGAGTAATCGTTATGGCGATGGTACAAGGTCAATCTCTCAAATATCGCTTATGGGCGACTCATGTTGCTCTGTGGGCATTTTTATCGCTGATCATTTTTCCACTATTGATGGTCATTGCGATTTCATTTCGTGAAGGGAACTTTGCCACGGGCAGTTTGATCCCAGATAACCCATCTCTAGAACACTGGAAATTGGCATTAGGTTTTGCTGTCACTAATGCTGATGGCTCTGTTACACCGCCGCCATTTCCGGTTCTGACTTGGTTATGGAATTCAGTGAAAGTAGCAGGCATTACTTCAGTGCTCATTGTGGCCCTATCGACAACGTCTGCTTATGCCTTTGCGCGCATGCGTTTTAAAGGTAAAGACACCATCCTAAAAGCGATGATGATTTTTCAAATGTTCCCAGCGGTACTGGCACTGGTTGCGATGTATGCACTGTTTGACAAATTAGGTCAATACATCCCATTTCTTGGCTTAAATACGCATGGTGGTTTAATTTTCTCCTACCTAGGTGGTATCGCACTGCACGTATGGACGATCAAAGGCTATTTTGAAACGATAGATAACTCATTAGAAGAAGCGGCTGCTTTAGATGGAGCTACACCATGGCAAGCCTTTAGACTGGTGCTGCTACCACTCTCTGTGCCGATTCTTGCGGTTGTGTTTATTCTCTCGTTTATTGGGGTGGTTGGTGAAGTACCAGTGGCATCTTTGCTACTTTCTGATGTAAACTCATATACATTAGCGGTGGGTATGCAGCAGTATCTTTATCCTCAGAACTATTTGTGGGGAGATTTTGCAGCAGCAGCAGTGTTGTCTGCTTTACCTATCACTGTCGTATTTTTGCTTGCACAGCGCTGGTTAGTCGGAGGACTTACGGCCGGTGGTGTGAAAGGATAATAACGATAGGGCGACCGTGAGGTCGCCCATATTGTATTAGCTTAACGTATTTGGTTTGGCCGCCGATCAGTTAAGTAATATGCAAATCTGGCGTTACGCATAGCTGGCTGTTAGCTTTATTCCTTACTATCCAACAAACTAACAGTTTTTGTAACCAAGACCCGAGCATTGCTTGGGTTTTTTTATATCTGCATTAAAGGGTGCTATTGGTAACGCACATGCAGTATATGATGAATTGAATGTCTCAAAAGTGAAATGGTGTTTGGATGCGACTCACATCTGAAATCTTCGTGTAACGTCGTAAAGGAAAGCTAAAAAATTAGAACTCACGGCTAGAAGGGGCGCAGCCTAAGTATTGCAAAAGGACATACAAACTCTCTTGTTGCAACGCAACGCGGCGAAACAGATCGGCGAAGGTATCATCTCCGCCAAAGCAGGCACGGATATAGTGGTTAATTTCTTGGGGCTGGTAGCCTTCAACGTAAAGCGTTCGGACCCAGTGATACTCAATTGACTTTGGGTCGACTAATGTCGATTCGCTCAAGGTAATCTCTCTGAGAGTCAAAGCCTTTTCCTATCATCGATGCAAAATTTCAGAGAACTCGATTTAAGCAGATAAAGATGAAGAAAAAATGACAACTGAGCGCATCATGGGTGGTTATTTTAAGTACTTAACGTGAGCTTCCATCTCTTCCCCTATCTCTTTACGCATGTTCATTAAGCGTATCGCTGATTGGCGTAGGGCAATATCTTCTGCTGTTTGCGGCACCCATTCGGGTATAGGGGTGGGCTTGCCTTGCCCATCGACAGCCACCATGATGACAATACAATGGGTAGTCAGCTGGTTTTTTAACTCTTTTGGATCACTCGCTTGCACATCAATGGCAATATGCATTGAGCTCGTTCCCGTATAAATGACTTTTGCGCTGACTTCAACGAGGTTCCCTACGTGGATAGGAGCGACAAAGCGGATCCCTCCAGCATAAGCGGTGATGCAATATTTACCACTCCAGCCTGCAGAGCACGCATAGGCCGCTAGATCTATCCATTTCATGACAGCGCCACCGTGGACTTTACCACCAAAATTCACATCACCGGGCTCTGCTAAAAAACGCAAAGTTATTGCACGTTGGCCACTACTCATTGGGGAATCCTTGTTTTTTATTAACGGAATCATAAATAACAAAGCGTTAACCAAACTGCAATATTATTTTGAATGCAGCAGATATAAAAAATCCTCTTAGTTGCCTAAGAGGATTTTTAAAGCCGAGCGGTACGAGTTATTTACTTTATGTTGTACCTTATTGAGCCAACTGAGCGTTAGTTATTCAGTTGCGTTAATAATAGTTTAAACAGTATTTCGACGTAACTGTTCGATCGAACAGGTTCTATCTCTGATGAGATTGTTTAGCGTGATTTCTCCAATAACCTAAGGAGAAGTCACATGACTATTTCAATTTATTCACATACCTTTCAAAGTGTCCCTCAAGCTGATTATGTGTCATTGCTGAAGTTACGCTATAAAGTTTTTTCGCAACGCTTGCAGTGGGAGCTAAAAACAAATCGAGAAATGGAGACTGATGAGTACGACGTTCCAGAAGCACACTATTTGTATGCCAAAGAGGAACAGGGTCATTTAGTGGGGTGTTGGCGAATTTTGCCAACGACGTCGCGTTATATGCTTAAAGATACTTTTTCGGAATTACTCGGTGTGCAGCAAGCACCCAAAGCAAAGGAGATTTATGAGCTGAGTCGTTTTGCGGTCGATAAAGATCATTCGGCGCAATTGGGCGGCGTGAGTAATGTTACGCTGCAGATGTTTCAGTCGCTGTATCATCACGCCCAGCAATATCACATCAATGCCTATGTAACGGTCACATCGGCCAGTGTGGAAAAATTGATTAAGCGAATGGGGATCCCATGCGAAAGACTCGGTGATAAAAAAGTGCATCTTTTGGGAAGTACACGTTCTGTCGCTTTGCATATTCCAATGAATGAAGCATATCGTGCAAGTGTCAATGCATAAGCCTTATAAATAGGGATTGATATAGCCACCTAAAATAGCTTTAGTGATCGCTTGGTAGCGATTCGTCGCGCCAAGCTTTTTACAAGCATTACTGAAATGGAACTTCACGGTACGTTCTGACGTATTAATAATCGTGGCAATTTCCCATGCGCTTTTGCCTTCGGCCGCCCAAGCTAAGCATTGTACTTCACGTGCGGTGAGCACCGCTCTCGGTTTTGCGTCTTTATGGTAACGGGTGATGTTGCCAATATTATGAGCCAGTAACGGTACAATGAGCTGTGAGGTATGGATACTTTGTTGATTCAAATCGTAAGACTTGGTATCTGAGGTTGCAAAACTTATCATGCCAAATTCCCCCCTAAGTCCATGGATTGGAATGCTAAATCCCGCTTTGAGTCCATTGCAACGCGCCTCTTCGAAAATGACTCGTCCATCCTCATTGACCCGCTTAGCGTCATCCCAGCGAATGGGCAAAAAATTGGTAATGCTGTATTTGACAATTGGATCGATATGCATGAAGCCTGATTCATCATATTGCTGTCGCCAACTATTGGGGTAATTGTCCGTGACAAGCGTTTCACTGGTTTTTAACGTGGGTTGAAAAGAGAGGCCAAAGAGGAAAAATTCATGATCAATTAAGTTATTGAGCCCATTGAGTACATTTTCCAAATCATCGTGGCTAGTGATTTGTTGGTTCTCTTGGATCAGTCTCAGAATTTTGTACATAAGCCGAAAGTTCTAAATTGCGTCGTACTATATTGGCATTTATATCAAAAAAAACCGTAACAGTACGAGCAAATAATGAAATAGTTTATCTATTTGGCGGGAAAATCTAGTTCAAATGTCGGTTTGGCCTCAATCTATCTATACCACCTGAATGGTTACTTCATTTTCACGAGCGAATGCATCAATTTCTTCTGGTGGTTGAGCATTGGTAATGATCAAATCTACATCGGCAATTGTGCCTAGCTTCACCATGGCATTACGTCCGAATTTACTGTGGTCGACACCGAGATAAACACAGCGACTATTTTCGATGATCGCCCGTTTGACTCTCACTTCGTGATAATCGAAATCTAAAAGTGAGCCATCATAGTCAATGCCGCTAATCCCTAAAATACCGAAATCGAGACGAAATTGTGAAATGAAATCCAAAGTGGCTTCACCCGTCACGCCACCGTCTTTATTGCGCACTTCACCGCCCGCTAAGATGACATTGAAATCTGGTTTGGCCATTAAAATCGTCGCCACGTTAATGTTGTTGGTGACAATGCGCAGATTTTCGTGATTGAGCATTAATGCCCGAGCGATAGCTTCAGGTGTCGTACCTATGTCGATAAAGAGCGTTGCGCCATCGGGAATGTGTTTGACTAGCTCTGCAGCCACTTTCTCTTTTTCTTGCTGATAAGTTACTTGGCGAGTGTGGTAAGAGGAGTTTTCAGAACTAGACGCGATGGTGGCGCCGCCGTGATTGCGTCGTAACTTATTGGCATCTGCAAGTTCGTTGAGATCTCGGCGGATGGTTTGTGGGCTGACATTGAATCGCTCGACTAAATCATCGGTACTCACAAATCCGTGTGTTTGAACTAATTCGATAATTTCTTGATGGCGTTTAACTGCTTTCACCTTAAATATCCTTATTCATTGAAGCTTAAATAGGTCAATACCTTGAATGCTTACTTTGCGTAAGGCACTACGACTTCGTGAGTGTACGGTTTAATCGACCAAATTCAATCATTAGTGAATGGGATACGCGAGTATTTGCTCGTTTTAAGTGATAATTCACATTAAACGAACATTATAGGCTCTTTATGGAACATAGTTATGTTTCTTGGAATGTGGCACATTGATTCCGTCCAGCGAGCTTGGCTTTATAAAGTGCTTTGTCTGAGCGGCGATAAATTTCGAAAAAATCGGCATCGCTACCCGCAATTTCAGAGATACCACAACTGATACTAAAGTGTGCGCCGTTGTCAAAAAATGCGTATGCATAAAATTCTTTACGTAAACGATCTGCCACTTGAAAGGCCTCATGCGCATTGGCCTTATGCAGAACAATCAGAAACTCTTCACCACCAATTCTACCGCAGGCATCGCCATGGCGTGTGTGCTTTCTCGCTATCTCTGCTAACTGCCAAATCACATCATCTCCTCGCTGGTGGCCATAGGTATCATTTACTAACTTGAAGTTGTCGATATCAATCGCGATACAACTTATCGGATAATGATCACGCTGAGCCAACGTAAATTCATTACACGCTTCTCGCCACAACTTGCGGCGATTGTAGAGCTGCGTTAAGTCATCGGTATTGGCCAGAGTGTGTAGTTGCTCTCGCAGTTCAACAATATCGGTAATCTCAGTAGAAACACCGATAAGGCCAATCACTTCACCCGTTTGTGTACTTAGAATAGGTTTCTTTATTGCGCGGTAGACGCGTACTTTGGTATCGAATTTTGCTTGTGCACGTTCTTCACTGATGAAAGGCTGTTTGGTATCAAATACCATTTGATCGCTGTGTAAAATATCGGCGAGTAGGTCATCTTGAAAAAAATCATGATCAGTTTTGCCTCTGAGTTCTTCCAAAGTTGTGCCAAACAGTTTAAGTGTTAGCTGATTTGCATACAGATACTCACCTTGACGGTTTTTTACGAATACGTATGAACCGAGCTCGTTGAGAACAAGCTCATGCAAGGCAAACAAATTATTGCTATACACATCTTCGATGTTATCAAGAATCATTATCTGGCCACCAAATTTGCTAGGTTGCCTAACGGATCTGACGTAAAGGATCCCTCAATACATTTCATTTTTGTTTATTTTTATTCTTCTTCCATAAACATAGCTCGAATCGATGCTAGATGCTCAATTTTATGGTTGTATTGCGCCCTCGATAGCTGTTGTACGGCTTTTTGTCAGTTTTATTTGGGATAAAATAACCCCGGAAATTACCATCGTTCCACCTAAAAGATGGTAGTTTTGCACTGTTTCACCTAACAGGGTTGTGGCAAGCGAAACCGCCACCACAGGTAACAAATTCATAAACATCGCACTAGAGTCTGCACCAATTAAATCGATCGCTTTTACCCACATCCATGGAGCCAATAAGGATGCAGCGACGGAAGCGTAAGCGATTAGGGGCAGTGAGCCTTCCGTGGGTAGGAGATGTTTACTGGTCAACCATAATGGTGTCAGCATTAAGACAGCAAACAACCCTTGCATATAAATAAGCGTCCAATTGCTTAGCGGCATTTTCCACCGTTTAAGTAACACACAATAAAGTGCGTAAACGGTTGCAGCCACCACCATTAATGCATCACCATGTGTAATATCTTGATGCAAGAAGAAGCTCATATCGCCTTGACCTAGCATAAAAGCAAGCCCTGCGAGAGAGAGGACTCCTCCGACAACACTCAAAGCTGAAATGCGCTTATGGAGCAGAGGAACGCTGATGAACACACTGAGCAGTGGTACCAGCGAAGTGATCAACGACATATTTGATGCAGTAGTCGTTAGCCCTGCGTAATAGCCAAGAGACTGATTCAGTACCATGCCTAACATGGCTAAAAAAGCCAGTTTAGTTAAATGGGGTTTGATGATTACCCATTGACGGATCACGGTAGGTAAGCAAAAGGGGGTTAGCAACAGCATCGCGACAAACCAGCGATAAAAACTCATCGCACTTGGTTCAATGGTTTCTGCGGCGAGCTTGTTGATGATAGAGTTACCACCCCAAATTAGAACCGTGAATAGTGGAAGAAGATATACCATGTGAGCCTCGTCGCAAATTGTGCTTTGAAGTATAGTGTGGCAGGTCTCTATAATTATATATATCTCCAAAACGACATTGCGAGCGATAGGAAGACAAGTTTGAAAAAAGCGCCCAGAAATCTTCACCCTTCACTATCGATTGACAGTGCGCCATCGGATGTCTTTATGAATTTCGATGCGTTTTTGTCAAACACAGAAACGCGAACTCATAGCCATCCATGGGGACAAGTGCAGCTAATTTCCGGCGGGATTTTGGAAATGGAAGCGCAAGAAACGCGATTTCTCGCTCCGCCTCATCTCGCGATTTGGGTTCCTGCGGGGGTGAAACACTGCAGCTATAATCGTAAGCCAATTGAATATTGTTCGCTCAATATTGATCGGGCTCTCACCCATGGTTTTCCCAGGCACACCAGTTTGATAAAAGTGACGCCCATCGTTTCTGCCATCATTGAGGATTTTCGATCGCGTGAAATCAGTGTGGCTCAAAACGCGCAAGATAAACGTTTAGTTCAAGTATTGCTCGACCAATTGGCAACGCAAGAAACGCAGCATCATTTTTTGCCTTCCACTAATCACAAATATTTAGCCCCGATTTTAGCGGCGGTAGAAGAAAACCCGACCGATGATACGACATTGGCTTTGTGGGCTGAAAAAGTACATACCACAGAGCGAACATTAGCGCGTCATTGCCAAACGGAACTCGGGATGAGTTTTACCGAATGGCGATTAAGAGTACGCTATCTCTATTCTATGGATTTACTGCGCACAGGGCATTCAGTGAAAGAGGTAGCATTAACTCTTGGCTACAACCAAGCCAGTCCTTTTATTACCATGTTTAAAAAATACTCCGGCCAAACGCCGGAACAGTATAAAAATCGTTTGTTATAATATTGCTTAAGCGTATGTAAGCACTTTGTCGCTGATCAAACCATAAAGAAGAACCTTAGACTTGATGTGGTGACTTTTTACAACGTCTATTACTCATGAATCCATGACATAGGGTGTTTGGTGTTTTATCGTTTTAGCGGCACACGTAGTCCAAAGCGCCAACAATGGCAGCCACTTGTGCGTCATTACACTCTTGCGCTGTGACTTTTGGGCTATCTGGGTACACTTCGGTGGTGGTGCCGAAGTAGCAATTTGTGATGCCACCGCATAACCCTAACGCTTTCATGGGGTAGTTGATCACCCCTTCTTGAGTGATGGGAGAGCCGATGATCTCGCCTTTACTATCGGCTGGTGCAATGTGCGTGACTTTGCGTACCGATTCAATAATGGCTGCTTGGAATTCTGGCTGCGGATTTTCCGTATCGCCGACAGTATAAAACCCATCGGGAATCGTATCGGCTTCATATCTAATCCCATCGCGCGCTGCTAGTGCAGGGCGAAATTCGCTTTCATCACTGTCTGTAGTTTCATGCAAATCAATATGCACCAGCACGTCACCTAAGCTTGCGACCCAGCGCATTAAGCTTGCAGACTCTTCGGCTGGGCTATTGGCGTAAAATGAGCGATTAGGGTCAAGCGCTGATGGGTTCCAACGATTGATCGTTTCATAGCCCCAAGGGCTTATGCACGGGGCAACGGCAATGTTGAAATGAGATTGATACTGCTGTGCTTGAGTCGCTAAAAACTGCAACGCGCCGTGCACTCCGCTGGTTTCGTAACCGTGTACGCCACCTGTGATCAACACCGTTGGTTTGTCAGGGTTCCATGAGCGACTTTTTAAGGCAAATAATGGGTAGCGATCTTTGTCTATTGATAGTGCACCGTATTGCTCTATCTCAAAATCCGTTGCCAAAGCGTTAATTTTCGGCACGACTTCTTGCTGATATTCTCGTTTAATCGTCGTTTGCGCGAGCCACGCTTCGCGTTCTGCTGCTTGCCAAGGTGTGCCTGGCGTACCGATAGGATAAGTATAAACAGAGTACATGAGGGTTCCTTTCTGACTAGTTGCCCACAGAGTAAGAGGTGTGAGTGTCAAGAGCAATCAAAAATACCAAGCTGGATTTACCAGAGCCCGTTAACAGGGTTCATTACCTCAACCTGTTTTTGGGCAATGCAGGTTTGTTAGAGCAAGGAAATAGTCCAACTCTGGCCTGATAACTGAGGTAAATCATTGGCTAAACCGAACGGTCACATCTAAACTGCAACCAGACCAATGCAATTGAGTGAGAACACGATTGGAGAATAGTTTCCCCCTTTCTGAACTAATGATTTCGCTAACGACCGCCTTAGACATGACGGAAGGCCAACCACCGGAGCACTGCATTCGCTGTTGCTGGGTTGGTATGCATATTGGCATGCAATTAGAGCTCGATCAGGCTGAGCTGCATGATCTGTTTTTTACCTTGCTATTGAAAGATGCGGGCTGCAGTAGCAACGCCGCGCGAATTTGCGAGTTGTATGCCACTGATGATCTCGCTTTCAAACGGCGTTATAAAACCGTCGGAACCAGTCTATCGAGTGTGATTAACTTTATCGTCAAAAATACCGGTTCAGAGCAGAGCTGGGCAGAACGTATTTTAACTACCATCGACATTTTGAAAAATGGTAATGATTATGCACAAGAGCTTATTCAAACTCGTTGTACTCGTGGGGCTGATGTGGCGCGAGAGTTGCGATTTAGCGAAGTCGTCGCGCAGGGGATCCACTCACTGGATGAACATTGGAATGGTCAAGGGCGCCCTCAACAACTAAAAGGTGAAGCCATCCCCCTTTTCTCGCGGATTGCGTTATTAGCTCAAGTGTTTGACGTTTTTCAAATGGAACATGATTTGGACGAAGCAATACGCGAGGTTACAGAGCGTAGTGGTGTATGGTTTGACCCACAATTGGTTGAGATTATTGAGCAGTTGGTGGATAACCCGCACTTTGTGGCTAGCCTCAAAGCCTCTGATATCAGCCAACGAGTGATGCATTTACCACCGGCACAAGCGCATCAGCCTTTGGATGAAGCGTATTTAGACTGTATCGTCACGGCATTTGGCAAGATTGTTGATGCAAAAAGCCCCTATACCGCAGGGCACAGTGAACGAGTGGCTGTGTATACTGATTTTATCGCACGACAATTAGCCATTTCGGAAACTGATCGATCTTGGTTGAGACGCGCGGCATTACTGCACGACATTGGTAAGTTAGGGGTCAGTAATGCCATTTTAGATAAACCCGGTAAGTTAGACGATATGGAGTGGAAAGCCGTTCAGGCACATGCCGCGTTTACTGAACAAATCTTGCAGAAATTATCGCCCTTTAAGACGTTGGCACGTATGGCAGGGGCACATCATGAGAAACTCGATGGTACTGGCTATCCGCGTGGTGTAAACGGTGATGAGATCAGCGTGATGACTCGAATCATCACGACAGCCGATATTTTTGATGCTCTCAGCGCGGAACGCCCTTATCGCTCCGCGATGCCAATTGATAAAGCACTTTTGATCATGCAAGAGAATCTACATACTGCCATTGATCCTGACTGCTTCGCCGCGTTACAGAGCGCTCTGGCTCAATTGCCAGCCGAATATACTCAGTCACTGAGCTAGTGTTCTTTACTGCTTTGCTACTTGAAGCGTCAGCACTGTTGGTGGGATTCTTATCGCTGTGTTTCCCTTCATCAGCGCTTGGTGTTACATTTTGTCACGCTTTGAATAATGAAAATGAATAAGAGAGAATTTGCATGGCAGGCGCGAGCTTACTTACCCTTCTTGATGATATTGCAACCGTGCTCGATGATGTGGCGTTGATGTCAAAAATGGCCGCGAAAAAAACGGCAGGCGTATTGGGGGATGACTTGGCGCTCAATGCTCAGCAGGTGTCTGGTGTTGCCGCTGAACGAGAGATCCCAGTGGTATGGGCAGTGGCTAAAGGCTCATTTCGCAACAAATTAATTTTGGTTCCCGCCGCCTTGTTGATGAGCTCATTAGCCCCTTGGCTGATAATGCCGCTCTTGTTAGTCGGTGGACTTTTTCTCTGCTTTGAAGGGGCAGAAAAAATCTTAGAAAAAGTGTTTCATACCAGTCATCACAGCACCGCTGACGCGGATGAGCGCATGCTCACTGACGTATCGATTGATGACTATGAAAAACGTAAAGTCGCTGGGGCGATTCGGACCGATTTTATTTTATCGGCCGAGATCATCGTGATTGCGTTGGGGACAGTGCAAGGCCATAGCATGGTGACACAAATTTTGGTGGTGAGTTTGATTGCAGTGGTCATGACCATCGGCGTTTATGGTTTGGTGGCAGGCATTGTGAAATTGGACGATTTAGGTTTCTACCTAGAGCGCACTTCAGATGGCGCAGGGCTGCGTGCTCGCTTTGGTAAAGGGTTGATCAGTTTCGCGCCTAAGCTCATGAAAGCATTAACTGTAGTGGGTACCGCCGCGATGTTTTTAGTGGGCGGTGGCATTGTGGTGCACAACATCCCTTTTATTCACCACGTGCTTGAACCTGTGATTGTAGCCGTTGCTGAACTCTCTTTATTAGCAGTAGTGATGCCAACCTTGCTTAATGGTTTCGTTGGTTTACTCGCCGGGCTGGCTGTGGTTGCAGTGTGGGGGATGGTGAGTAAATTGAAATCGTCCCATTAATTTTTTTTATGGTGATGATAACCATATTGAATGGTGATTTGCCCGCAGACGAATAGACTAGCGCTTTTCGTTTTTGGCAGTTCCCATTATGCAGTGTGCGTTTTTTGATCAACAGCTGTGCCGTTCTTGTACTCATTGCGCGGTTTCTTATTCAGAGCAGGTGAAGCGCAAAGATTTGGCACTAAAAGCGCTGTTTTCAACGCAGATGCCACAGCAGTGGCTAGAACCTGTCATAAGTGAAGAGACGGGTTTTCGTAACAAAGCGAAAATGGTGGCTCTTGGCGCGGCTCATGCACCGATTTTGGGTGTTGAATCCATGGTTGATGGGCTATCAACGCCCGTGTCGTTAGTGCAATGTGCTCTCTACCCACAAGAGACACAAGCGCTATTAACTTATCTACAAGATTGGATCCGTAGCTCGGGCATTCCTCCCTATAATAAAGCCAAGAAGAAAGGCGAACTCAAATACATATTGCTCACACGCAGCGAATATTCAGGTGAGTTTATGCTGCGTTTCGTACTGAGAAGCCGCGAAGCTTTAGGCCGAGTTGAGCAAAACCTCGCGCGGCTTCAGGCGCAGTTTCCAACCATTCGCGTCGTCTCAGTTAACCTTCAACCCATCCACATGGCGCGCCTAGAAGGTGAAGAAGAGATTTTTTTAACCGAGTGTGAGTATTTGATTGAGCAGTTTAATCAGGTGCCTATGGTTATCCGCCCGAAAAGTTTTTTCCAAACCAACCCGCATGTAGCGAAGCAGTTGTACGCGGCGGCGCGTGATTGGGTGAGAGAGATAAACCCAAGTCATATGTGGGATCTGTTTTGTGGCGTGGGCGGTTTTGCCCTACATTGTGCCAGCTCAACCACGGCAGTCACAGGCATTGAAATTGAACCAGAAGCGATTGCCAGTGCTAAACGCTCTGCCAAGACGATGGGCATTACCAATTTAGACTTTGCTGCGCTGGATTCTGCCCAATTCTCACAGGCTCAATCAATCGCGCCTGAGCTGGTGCTAGTCAACCCTCCGCGTCGTGGTTTAGGAGCTGAATTAGTTGAGCGATTGGTGGCTTTATCACCCAAACACATCATTTACTCAAGCTGTAACCCGCAAACGCTGATCACTGATATGCAAGGTATGGTGGGCTACTTACCCAAAAAACTGCAATGGTTTGATATGTTTCCACATACCGATCATAGCGAAGTGATGGTGCTGTTAGAGCGTCAGCCTAAGCTGAGATAAGCGCTGTGTGGTGCAAAAATGATAATGATAAAGAGAGGGAAGCCGCGGCTTCCCTTTTTGATGCATTAATGGGCTATTTTACTGCCCACGCGACCGTTTCACCGGCGCGGATCGGCACCACAATATCTGAGCCAAATGGCATACTTTCAGCAACTGGCCACTCTTCTTTGACCAAAGTAACGGTGTCGTTATTACGGGGTAGGCCGTAAAAATCAGGGCCATTGTGACTGGCAAACGCTTCAAGGTTGCCAATTTTACCAACTTGCTCAAACACCTCTGCGTATAACTCTAAGGCTGCGTGCGCTGTGTACGATCCAGCGCAGCCGCAAGCGGCTTCTTTTTTGCCTTTGGCATGAGGCGCAGAATCAGTACCCAAGAAAAATTTCTTATTGCCCGATGTCGCTGCCTGAATCAGCGCAAGCTGGTGGGTGTTGCGCTTAAGGATTGGCAAACAGTAAAAATGAGGGCGAATACCACCAGCAAGCATGTGATTGCGGTTATACAGTAGATGATGCGCCGTGATCGTTGCCGCTACATTCTGGTTCGCATTTTGTACAAACTCGGCAGCATCGGCGGTGGTGATGTGTTCTAACACTATTTTCAGATTTGGGAAATCATTAACAATAGGAGCAAGTACTGTATCGAGGAAGGCTTTTTCTCGGTCAAAAATATCCACATCGTGAGCGGTTACTTCGCCATGAATCAGCAGCAGCATGCCAACGTCTTGCATCGCTTCCAATACAGGGTAAATATTTTGAGCGCAGGTTACGCCAGAATCTGAATTGGTGGTCGCCCCAGCCGGATAAAGTTTGGCTGCCACGACAGCGCCAGAAGCTTTGGCTTTGCTGATCTCATCAGGTGTCGTGTTATCGGTGAGATAAAGCGCCATGAGTGGCTTGAAAGAATCACGTGGTTTTTGCGCCATGATGCGCTGTTGGTACGCTAATGCTAATTCTGTGGTGGTGATCGGCGGGACCGTATTGGGCATGATCAGTGCGCGGCCGTTGTAGCGACTGATGTCTCGTACTGTATCGGCCAACACATCACCATCACGTAAGTGAACATGCCAGTCGTCTGGACGAGTAATCGTTAATGTTTTCATTGGTTGCTCCCACCGGAAAATAAATTGATTGGAGCTTAAACGGGCTTCGCTTTTAATGTGCGCGCAATCGCTTACGTTTAAGCGACAGGATGATAGAGGAAACAGGGGTGAATTTCATCCTTTTATTTTCCATAGGGTTAGCCAGCTTTGGCGATTTCCATTATCATCGCGTTATAAAAATACCTTCAAAAAAGCATAAGGATAGGCCATGTCGTCAGCTCAACTCTCACAAATTAACGTCTACCCAGTCAAATCGATAGGTGGCCTCTCGCAGTCCACCGCTTGGGTTGAAAAACAGGGGCTGGCTTTTGATCGGCGCTTTATGATCGCGTTAGCTGATGGTTCAATGGTCACTGCACGTAAGTATCCAAATATGGTTAAGGTCAATTCAATACTGGTTGCGGATGGTTTGATCTTCACGGCGGTGAACCAATCTCCATTAAAACTGCGTTATGCAGATTTCAAAATGCAACCTTCCCCAGCGCAAGTGTGGGATGACAACTTTACCGCTTACACCACAACCGATGAAGCGGATGATTGGTTTAGCCAAGTGTTAGGCCAGCGTGTTGAGTTGCTGTTTACCGGAGAGCAATCAAACCGAATGCGTGAAAAAGTGGGTCACAATGTCAGTTTTGCTGATGGCTATCCAGTGCTGGTCATCAGCCAAGCTTCACTTGATGAACTTAATCGCCGCAGCCCTGAAGTGCACAGCATGGATCAATTTCGTACCAATCTAGTGGTACGAACCGATGAGCCTTTCGCTGAAGACAGCTGGAAGCGGATCCGAATTGGTGAGGTAGAATTTGAAGCGGTAAAACCTTGCGAACGCTGTATTCTCACTACTGTTGATGTGAATAAAGGGGCTTTTCGTCCAACCAAAGAGCCGCTAAGAACCTTGTCACAATTTCGCGCTAACGAAAGAGGTGGGGTGTTTTTTGGGCAAAATTTAGTCGCAAAAAATGAGGGAATGATTCGAGTTGGCGACAGCGTTGAGGTGCTTGAGTACAAAGAGAAAGAGTTTTATCGAGATTTGGGCATGAGTCACCATGTGATGACCTGTGTTGAGCGTGAAGCGATTGCGCGTGATTTTGTCACGTTCTGGCTAGAGCCGAAAAAGGGTGAAATGCCAAATTATCAACCTGGGCAGCATCTACCAATCGAAGTTGTGATCGATGGCGAGAACGTGGCGCGCCGCTACACTTTGTCATCTAGCCCATCGCGCCCGGGTCGGTTAGCGATTTCAGTCAAACGTATTGATGGCGGTAGAGTTTCTAACTGGTTGCTTGATCACTTGCAGGTAGGAAGTACATTGACCACGCAATCACCGGATGGCTCGTTTCATCTGTCGACTCAGCACCAACAACCGTTGTTACTGTTGTCGGCTGGAAGTGGCGTGACGCCTATGTTATCGATGTTGCGCTATCTTGCCGATAATCAACAAATTCAAGATGTGGTCTTTTATCATCAATGCCGCAGCGTTGAGGATATTCCTTGCCGTGTTGAACTTGAAGCGCTTAAGCAGCGACATCCGGGGTTGAAAGTCTTCATTTCTCTGACTCAAGCTCCAGTAGATTGGTTTGGCCTGAAAGGCCGGCTCTCTTTATCTCACCTTAAGCAAATCCAACATGTGACTGCTCGCCAAGTGTTTGTGTGTGGGCCTGATGGTTTTATGCAGAAAGCAAAAAGCTTATTGTTGAAAAAAGGGCTTGCGGAAGAATCTTACCACCAAGAAGCATTTGGTGTGGCGCACACCGTCGCAGCTGAGCTGAAAACGTTACAACTGAGCGTCAATGGCCATGTATTTGAGGGTAATAACCAAACGACCTTATTAGATCAAGCCGAAGCCGCTGGCATTGCGATTGCCAACAGTTGCCGAGCAGGGTTCTGTGGTGCGTGCAAGGTGACTGTGCAGTCGGGCAAAGTGCATCAACCTGACGTGCCAGCACTGCCTGAACATGAGCGTCATCTTGGTATCGCTTTAGCGTGTTGTTGTATTCCTGAAACCGATATTGAGGTTGTAAACTAGTTTTCGCCTCACGCTGTTGCACTACAGTGACTTTGTCCAATAAAAATGCCTCTTGGGTCAGTGTTGACCGCAAGAGGCGTGACGTTGCTAGTGATTTTTATTCGAAACCGTTTGAGTCTCTTGAAAGTGACTCTCTTAAAGCTAGTTGGCAAAGTGCAGAAATACCAATTATTCGTTTTTATATAGTTAAATTAGTTTAAATTTGTGATGAAAATTCCATATTTTTTTTGTTTGTTTTCCATCCAATCTTGCCTGTGTTTGATGTTTTTTTAGAATAACTGTCGAATAAATGAGCGCTTGAACGTTTGCGTAAAAATATGTGATGAAACTCTCATTTTGTTCGCTATACTTTCCGCCCGGTTATGAGCCGGTGCTCAACCCATACAAGCCGTCACACGGAAATGTGAATGACCCCAAGGACTGGACCAGCTAAGTTCCTCTGCTTGTATAAGGTGATCTTAGATGAACAATATGTTCGCATACCCCTCTTTTTGTCACGCTTTTGTTGTACAAAAGGACAATGATTCCTCCTTTGCCAAGTTTTTTGGTTCTACCCTTATTTCCAAATTTCAAACTAGGTAAATACAATGAATATTCTTTTTGGCCTCGTCGGCATTTTAGCGCTGATCGCTTGCGCCTACCTGCTCTCTGAAAATCGATCTTTCATCAATTGGAAAACCGTATCACGTGCTTTATTGCTGCAAGTTGGTTTTGCCGCGCTGGTGCTCTACTTCCCATGGGGACAAAGCGCACTAGCCAGCATCAGCGGCGGTGTGTCGAGTTTGCTGGGTTTCGCCGATGCAGGAATCCGCTTTCTATTCGGTGATTTAGCCGATTCCGGATTTATTTTTGCTGTTCGTGTTCTGCCTATCATCATTTTCTTCAGCGCTCTTATCTCTGCCCTTTATTACCTTGGTATCATGCAAAAAGTCATCGAGTTTATCGGTGGTGGTATTCAAAAATTTTTAGGTACGAGCAAAGCAGAATCTCTGGTTGCTACGGGTAACATTTTCCTTTCACAAGGTGAATCTCCACTGCTTGTGCGTCCCTTTTTGTCGCGCATGACACGTTCAGAACTGTTTGCCGTCATGGCCGGAGGTATGGCCTCTGTCGCAGGTAGCGTGTTGGGTGGCTATGCCGGTCTAGGTGTTGAGCTTAAATACCTTATTGCAGCCAGTTTTATGGCGGCACCCGGCAGTTTAATGATGGCAAAAATCATCGTACCAGAGCGCGATGTTCCACTTGATCAAACCAATATTGAGATGGATAAAGCGCAAGAAAGTAATGTGATTGACGCACTGGCGAGCGGGGCGATGAATGGCATGAAAGTGGCGGTGGCCGTCGGTACAATGCTGGTTGCATTTGTGAGCGTGATTGCGATGGTTAACACTGGGCTTGAAAGTTTCGGTGAGTTATTGGGTTTGAACGGCATTACCTTACAACTGCTGTTCGGTTATCTATTTTCACCACTGGCTTGGTTGATTGGTGTACCAAGCCATGAAGTCTTGATGGCGGGCTCTTACATTGGGCAAAAAGTGGTGATGAACGAATTTGTGGCTTTCATTGATTTTGTTGACCACAAAGCGCTGTTGTCGGAACACACCCAAGTTATCATTACTTTTGCTCTGTGCGGCTTTGCCAATATTGGTTCTATCGCGATCCAATTAGGCTCTATCGGGGTTATCGCTCCTGAACGCCGTGCAGAAGTCGCGAATTTAGGTATTAAAGCGGTGATTGCAGGTACGCTAGCTAACTTAATGAGTGCATGTCTAGCGGGCATTTTCATTCTGCTTTAAACGCCCTGTTTGCTTCTCTCAATGCTCACTGCGGTGGGCATTTTTGATCCCTTTTTTGAATGATTGACACCTCAGTAATTGCTGAAAAGCTGATTTATAGCAAATTCCGTTTCTGATGAGCGCGTAGTATAGCTTGCAATTAACTGCGTATCCCAACATAGGCGATACGTTGACATGCTAACTTATTGAGTGCTTGCTATGGAAAATCTTGTTGAACGCTTTTTGCGTTATGTCTCTTTTGATACTCAATCTCACCCTGCCAGCCGCCGTTGCCCGAGTTCAGTAGGGCAAATGACGTTTGCCCATACACTGCATGAAGAATTAATCGCATTAGGCTTAACCTATGCTACGGTTGATGAACACGGCTATGTTATGGCGAAGTTGCAATCGAATGTTGATTACCCTGTTCCTGCGATTGGTTTTATTGCACATATGGATACCGCGCCAGACGCGTCAGGTAAACACGTTAAGCCGCAAATTGTGGAGAATTATCAAGGTGGAGACATTGCTTTAGGTAAAGGGGATGAGGTGCTGTCACCTATTCAATACCCGGATTTGCATCAACTGCATGGTTACAATCTGATCACGACTGACGGCACCACACTGCTTGGTGCCGATAATAAGGCAGGCATCGCTGAAATTATGACGGCCATTGAGAGGTTAATTGCCGACCCAAGCATCGCACATGGTGATATTTGTATCGGTTTCACTCCCGATGAAGAGATCGGCCGGGGCGCGGACTTATTTGATGTGGAGAAGTTTGGCGCACAGTGGGCTTATACCATTGATGGTGGCCCGGTGGGTGAGTTGGAGTATGAGAATTTCAATGCGGCGAGCGCTGATGTTATTTGCTATGGCGTGAATGTTCACCCTGGGACCGCGAAAGATAAAATGGTGAATGCCATCAACATCGCCGCACAATTTCAGCTTATGATGCCAGCCGATCAAACCCCAGAGACCACGCAGGGCTATCAAGGCTTTTACCATTTAAAATCCGCAGAGATGAGTGTGGCTCGCTCAACCTTGGGTTACATTATTAGAGACTTTGAACGAGAAGGCTTGGAAGCTCGTAAAGCGTTTATGCAGCAGCAAGTGGACCAGTTAAATGCCCGTCTTGAGAAAGGACGAGTTGAGTTGGTTGTGACGGACAGCTATTTCAATATGAAAGAGATGGTCGAGCCTCATCCACAAGTCATTGAACTGGCTAAACAAGCCATGATTGCTTGTGATGTTGAACCGCTGATCAAACCTATTCGAGGTGGTACGGATGGTGCGAGGCTCTCATTCATGGGCCTGCCATGCCCTAATATTTTCACTGGCGGTTATAATTTTCATGGTATTCATGAGTTCATTACCATTGAAGGGATGGAACAAGCGGTAAACGTGATTGTAAAACTGGCTGAAAAGACAGCGTTGGCGAATCAACACTGATAACAAATTTTTCCTTTCGCCAATCTCAAAGGGAGTTTCTCTTCCAAAGCTATGACAGGGCGCATAATAATTGCGCCTTATGCCGACGTTAACTATTCACTCAGTTACAATACCTTTCGAAAATTCTAACACGATCTCAATCAACTGCTCTCTAGTCGCTGTAGATGTGTTGCTGCTCATTATGCATAAAAATAAAAGAAGGGGATTGATATGGAGAAAGTGGTCGCAGTGTGGGACTTTCTTATCACTCATAAATTGGTGTTTAGTATTTTAATCATGACGTTGATTATTTTGACGCGGCGAGTTGTACTTTCTCAAATTCGTGGCGATGTCGCACTGATTACCGAAAAGCAGCGTAAATGGATGTCACGCACCAAGAATGGCACCTTTGCGTTTACTTTGGTCATCCTCTTCGTATTGTGGCAATCAGAGATCAACGAATTTGCACTGTCAGTGACTGCGATAGCGGTCGCCATTGTAGTCGCATCAAAAGAGATCATCTTGTGTTTTACGGGTTCAATTCAGCGAGCGAGCTCTCGCTCATTTCGTATCGGGGATTGGATTGAAGTCGGAAAACTAAGCGGTGAAGTGATCGAACACAACTTGATGGCAACCGTGATCCAAGAAATCGACTTGAATCATGGTCAATACCACTACACTGGAAAAACTGCGACCTTGCCAAACAGTATGTTCTTCTCGTTTCCGGTAAAAAACCTTAATTTTATGAAGCGTTATGTGTTTCATAACTTTTCGATAGTAGTGCCTGAATTTGTAAATTTGTACCCTTTATTGCCGATTATGCATGAAAAGATTGAGAGCCACTTTGCCCACTTTATTGATGTTGCAAGGCGCTATAACAGCATGATTGAAAAACATGCGGGTGTAGATTTGCCCAGTGCTGAGCCGCACATTCAGATCAGCAGCGCAGCCGCAGGAGAACAGATCGTGCATTTCATGATTTTTTGCCCAACAGAGCGGGCCAACCATTTAGAGCAACTGATCCGCCAAGACTTTATGCAAGCATATGAAAACGCATTTCCACGTGCTTTAGTTGCAACAGAAGTGTTGCCGAGTGAAGTGGGTAGCTAGCGGCTGAATAATGAGCGCTCACACAGTATGGTGAGCGTCTTACCTGCAATTACTGTTTGGGTGAGAAAAGATATATTAGTGATGAAAGTGAGATTAACGCTCAATTGCGTGTGTTTTTTTCACCGAAATCCCTAAGCGTTTTGAAAGCCGAGTGAGATTCGCGCGATCCACTTGCAATAATCTTCCCGCTTTTGCCCAATTAAAATCGGATTGGGTCAATGCTTCACTGATCAATTTACGCTGATATTCATCCGTTGCTTCTCGCAGCCCACGTTGCCACACCTTCGCTGTGACCTCTTTGTCGCTCAACGTACTTGGCGTGTTAACCAGGGGTAGGCTGAAATCTAACTCACCTATGTCGTAGCTGTTGACGGTGATCAACGCTTGTAAGCCTTGTCTAGCTCGTGCTTTCAGCGCTGCGCGGTTGATCACGTGTTCTAATTCGCGAACATTACCGGGCCATGAGTAGTTGAGTAACCCAGCCAGTGCGTTGGGATCGATTTTGAGCTGTGTGATACCGAGCTTGCGACGCGCTTGCTCTAAAAAATAACCTGCCAACAAGGTAACGTCACCATTTCGCTCTCTTAGCGGAGGGATATGAACAGGGTATACGCTGAGTCGATGGTAAAGATCGGCTCGGAATCTTCCCGCTTCCACCTCTTGCTTTAAATCTCGATTTGTCGCTGCCAATATCCGTACATCAATAGTTTGGACATGATCTTGTCCTACGGGCTGAATTTCATTGTTCTGCAATGCACGTAAAATCTTGCTTTGGGCAGCCAGTGGCAGTTCACCGATTTCATCGAGAAATAAGGTTCCACCGTCGGCTAATGCAAACTTGCCTAAGCGATGCCGTTCTGCTCCAGTAAAGGCTCCTTTGACATGCCCAAATAGTTCACTTTCGACCAAGTTTTCTGGAATTGCGGCGCAGTTGACATAAATAAGAGGTTGGCGTTTACGCGCTGATAGTTGGTGCAGTGTTCGTGCGACCAGCTCTTTACCGACACCCGTTTCACCATGGATTAAAATGTTGAAATTAGAAGGGGCGACCACTTCCAAATCGGCTTTCATGGCCAGCATCGACGCACTTGAACCGATGATCTCTCCACCTTCTCTGTCCCATGCTTCTTCATTCAGCTCTTCTAAGCGTTGCTGTGATTGTTTGGCTTGTGCTTCAAGTTGAGAAAAGGTCAGTGCCATTTTCAAGGTAGAGGCCGCGATTGCCGACAACGCTTCTAGGCTGCGTTTGGGAATATGCTCAAACATGTTGGGATTAAGGCTATCAAGCGTCAATATACCGAGCAGTTTATCACCAAATAAAAGGGGTAGGCCCATACAAGAGTGCATGGGAAGGTCGCCATCATGATCCATTAATAAACCATCGAAAGGATCGGGTAGTGGTGAATTCGCATCGAAAATAACCGGCCCATCAGCGTGGCAAATCTCACGAAAGCGGGGATGTTCATCAATTAAAAAGCGTCGGCCTAAGGTATCGCGAGTCAAGCCTTGCATCGCAAGGGGGATTAACAAATCACCTTGGCGTGAAAGCAGCATCACACAGTCGCATTGAATGGTTTTACGAATCGCATCAAGCAGGCGATTGAACCTATCTTGATCGTTCAAACCACTTGCGAGTCCTATGGTCATTTCAATCAAGGTAGAGATGGAAAAATCTTGCATGGTAAGCACTCAGGTGATGTTTTTGGATATTGTAGTGTCATAATGACATTTTTTGAAGTGTTATTTTGACCTGATTATTTAATGATTTATTATTTTTTATTTAAAAATCAATGGATTAATGTTGGTATGCTTTGTGCTATACAAGCTTCAGTATCAGAGCGAATCTAATTCGCCATTTATAAAATCTGAGGAGAAAGCTCAATATGCTCAATAATCAACACATCGCCATTGTCAAAAGTACCATTCCTTTGCTTGAATCTGCCGGGCCAGCGCTTACAGCTCATTTCTATCAGAGAATGTTTACTCACAATCCTGAGCTAAAAGATATTTTTAATATGACCCATCAACATACTGGCCGTCAGGGCGTTGCACTGTTTGAGGCGATTGCCGCGTATGCGAAAAATATTGAAAATCTCGCCGCATTAACCAGTGCAGTGGAACGTATTGCCCAAAAGCACACCAGCTTTAACATTCAGCCAGAGCACTATCAAATCGTCGGTCATCACCTTATTGAAACGTTGCGAGAGCTTGCTGCCGATGCCTTTACTCCTGACGTTGAAGCAGCATGGACGGCGGCTTATCTCTTTTTAGCGCAAGTCTTCATTGATAGAGAAGGAGAGTTGTACTTACAGCGTAAGCAGGCGATCGGTGGTTGGGAGAATGCGCGTGAGTTTGTGTTGCAAGATAAAGTGAAAGAGTCTGAATTCGTCACTAGCTTTATCTTTGAGCCTGCTGATGGCAAAGCAGTATTAGATTATCAGGTTGGTCAGTATATTGGGATTGAACTTAAGCCGGAAGGTGCGCCATATAGTGAAATTCGTCAATATTCCTTGTCACAAAAACCCAATGGAAAAAACTACCGCATTTCTGTGAAGCGTGAAGGCGTGGATACTGAACATCCTGGGACAGTCTCTAACTATTTACATGATTACGTTGAAAAAGGCAGTCGAGTGAAACTTTATGCGCCAGCGGGTGATTTTTTCTATGTTGAGAAGCTCGCTCCCGTTGTACTTATCTCTGCAGGTGTCGGGGCAACACCAATGCAAGCCATACTTCAACAGCTTGCGTCAGTAGGAAAAAAAGAGGTGACGTATCTGCATGCTTGCAACAATTTATCACAACACTCCTTTATTGATGAAACCGCGACATTAATGGCGGTGCATCCATCATGGCAGCAAGTGGTCTGGTATCTGGAAAGTGAGCAAACACCAGCCAAGCAAGGTTCTATGATCTTGCATGAAGTTTGCGAGCAACTGCCGCTAACACAGGGGGATTTTTATATCTGTGGCCCCGTTGGTTTTATGCAGTTCATTGTTGAACAGCTTGAATTGCTTGGCGTAGCAAGAGAGCGTATCCATTACGAAGTCTTTGGTCCACACGCCTATTTATAAAGTATAAAGCGCTATCTCAATCTAGGCTCTTTTAAGGGCCTATACCCTTCCCATTTAAAGCTGCAGCGGTGTTGGTTACGTTCGCTTACCCCAATCACATAGTTCATCTATGCTCATGGGGATGAGCTCACTTGCCTTCTACCTGCAACTTCAAGTTGTTTGGGTATAGATACTGAAAAGTGGGCAATTAATGCTCACTTTTTATTTGTAGTGCTTGCCAAGTAATTTCATCGGAATGGCTATCGCTATCAATAAAGATAGAAGAGCCACTAATCATCACTGAAATATCCATACCTCGGTTCAAGGAAGTAGAGAGTTTTTCAATCGCTGCAGCATCAAAGCGAAATAGATCGACATTGAGGTGAGAGAACTTTCCCTTGTTTTGCTCCCACCACACCTGCGATTTCGTGTTAAAGCTGTAGACTTTCACCTGTTTTGCAAGCCGTGTGGCTTTTTTAATGCGATCAGCATCGGGTTCGCCAACTTCAATCCAGAGCTGAATTTGGTCATCTAATGATTTTAGCCAGAGATCAGGTTCTTCAATGGAAGAAAGTCCTCTAGTAAATGTTAGCTCGGGTGAAGCATTAAGACAAAACGCCAAAATGCGCGCCATCATTCGTTCGTTGCTTTCTGAAGGATGCTGAGCAATGGTGAGATTTAAAGAGTCATAATGATCGCGATTAGTATCCGTCAGCGCAATACGGAACTTATAGATTGTTGGTTTAAGAGCCATTGGAAGAATGCCAAGAGGTAAAAACGAAAATAGCCAGCAAATTGCTGGCTATTAGAATACTTAGTAAAAATTATACTAGGCGGATGTTTTCAGCTTGAGGGCCTTTTTGACCTTGAGCTACTTCAAACTCTACCTTTTGACCTTCAGCAAGAGTACGGAAACCGTCACCTTTAATTTGGCTGAAGTGTGCGAATACGTCTGGACCGTTTTCTTGTTGAATGAAACCGAAACCTTTAGTTTCGTTGAACCATTTTACTGTACCAGTAACTGTGTTAGCCATTTTTATACCCAAAATCAAAAAAAATTTTACAGCCGAATACGGCGCGGATAGCGTGGAAAAGTAGATTGCTATTGCGTACGACACGACGGGGGAGTTACAAGTAATCCAACGAGACGTATGTGTATACAAAGAACTGCTTTCTAGCTAGTGCAAAGTCTAGTTCAAACTTTTATCTTGTCAATCATAACTCGATAAAACTCGAAAAACTTTCTTAAAATTGTTAGGTTTTATGCTCTATGTTGCATTTTCTTATGATGAGGCTTGAAATTAACATTACTATTCTATTACCCATTGACATAGTTGAAGTTTTAGCCAGATTTAGTGGTCAGATGAGTTCGATGGTTGAAGCCGTTTATTACTGGCTAACGTTCATTGAGTGAGGAGAAGGGTTAGGTTTACTTTCCTATTTAATGGCTCTCTTTTTGGGCTGAATGACTCTCCTCAAAACTGAGGAAATTTTTCCCTATCAAATAGCATCTTCAAGTTGTTTTGGCGACAACTCGGAACGTTGCGCTGTACACATCACAAATTTGCACTTTCAATGAAATATTTACTCGGTTAAATAATTGTTACAATTAGTTCCATTTTGAAGTGTTTTTTTGGGTAATGCCATGTCCCATCTAATTTTCGGGTTTTCTGTTGTTAACCACTGATTAACAATTGTTTTATTCTAAGCCAATAAGGAAAAATTGCTTGTTTTTTGAACTTGAAATTCTTATTTAATGGAGGAAAATGTATGTAAACTGAGTTTTCGAAAATGAATGGATACTTTCTCATAAAAAGAGAGGTTTACAACATGAAACTAATACTGATTTTAATGGCGTCTGTCTCGGCGGGTGTGGCCTCTGCTGATCACTTTCATTCATTTTTGCTTGGGCTTTACATCTCGTCACTCGCAGTAGGCAGTTGTTACTGGTTTGCGTTTCGAAGTACTAAAGTGCCGGAGTTTGCCCTTTTTCTTCTCATCTGTGGGCTTCTTGCTAAATTGACAGTGACCATTATCGGTGTTGCGTGGGGGATATCGGCGCAATTGATCACATCGCCTTTTATCTTTGCTTTGTCGTATCTCTTCTTCTCTATTGTCGTGACATACATCTGGTTCAGTTATCGAGATAAATTAACATCTGCAATCTCTAAAACAACGGCGCATCACGCGTAGCGCACTTAATACATAGCGTCTTTATGCGTAACTTACGCGTAAGATAGTTAATGTGATAGTGAACTAAATTATTTCTGTTAATGCAAAAGGGCTTCCTCACTGGGTCCTTTTGGTGCTTTTGCACTTTAGACTTTTGTCCAAGAGTGGCACTCATCTTTTCGATATACACTGTTGGCAATGATTATTTATCTCCTGAACAAGGAAGTACTATGGGCATCGGATTATTTTGGGCAGAGAAAGTTATCTTAATACTGGGCATCATTTTTATTCTGACGAGTATTGTGCGGTATGGTAAACGTAGCCATGACTGGAAAGGTGTCATCACGATGTTTTATCGTCGCATTCCCATGTCAATTGAGGAATATAAGTGGTACCGCTTGGGAGTGGCATTCATTGTTACCGCTATTGTGTTGCGGATTGCTGTACTGACCTTCTGGCCCTCACTATGAGGTTGAAATGAGCGAACATTGCTGTTTGCTAACCGATGTTTCGCTTGAGTGTGTAGCCTTTTATAATCCCTAAAACTTTTTAATTAATTTTTTGCGCAACTCGCATCTACGCGAGGTTTAGGTATACACTCTATTTATCGAATTAATAAATAGAAGGTGATTACATGTCTTTCCCCGTACTCATCTGTGATGACTCTGCACTAGCTCGGAAGCAGATGGCTCGTTCACTTCCCGCCTCTCTAAACGCCGATATTACTTTCGCAGTCCATGGTTTAGATGGCATCAAAAATCTTGAAGAGCATGATTTTAAATTAATGTTCCTCGATTTAACTATGCCTGAACTGGACGGCTATGGAACGCTAGAAGAGATGCAACGCAGAGGGATGACAACGCCTGTTGTTGTTGTTTCTGGTGATATACAGCCGAAAGCGAAAGAGCGAGTATTGGCGTTAGGGGCGCGTGCTTTTATTCAAAAGCCGATTGATAAGGACGTGTTAAATAGCGTACTACGAGAGTTAGTCGAACCGCCAACACAGCCTCGTATCGTTACGCCTATCTCCGTTGAACTACCCATCTTAAAACGTCGTGACATCTATATGGAAGTTGCGAACGTTTCGATTGGTCGAGCAGCTGATGCTCTGGCGCGGCACTTTGATGTATTTGTTCATTTACCGCTACCAAACGTCAATATTTTTGAAGTGAGTGAGCTACATATGGCACTTCGTGACTTGGCGGAAAATGATCAAGTTTCTGGTGTATGTCAAGGCTTCAGCGGTGAAGGCATTGCAGGTGAAGCACTGGTGCTCTTGAGTGATTCCAGTGTTTCTGATCTGAAAAAATTAATGAAAGTGCCAGCAGACAGTGAAGAGCTTGAAGAATTAGAACTGTTAATGGATGTATCAAACATATTAGTTGGTTCTTTTCTGAATGGATTAGGCGAGCAATCGGAGGTGCGTTTTTTTCAAAGCTCTCCAGTATTGCTTGGGCAACACATCTCCATTGACTCTGTGATCAATTCCACCGCTGGATCATTTAAAAAAACGATGACGTTTGAAGTGAGCTACAACATTGATCAAACGACGATCCGCTGTGACTTGCTCTTTATGTTTGTCGATGAGTCTCTTCCGTTGCTAGACAGTAAATTAGCGTACTTGATGGAGGATTTTTAACGATGAATCTCCCTGCAGAATTTGAACAGTTCCACTGGATGGTGGATATGGTGCAGAATGTCGATATGGGGCTGATCGTGATTAATCGTGATTACGAAGTGCAAGTGTGGAATGGATTCATGACACACCACAGCGGTATTCAAGGGCACGATGCGATTGGTAAAACCATTTTTGAACTGTTTCCTGAAATCCCCCAAGAGTGGTTTAAGCTCAAAACTAAACCTGTGTATGACTTAGGTTGTCGTAGTTTTATTACTTGGCAGCAGCGCCCATATCTCTTCAAATGTCGTAATGTTCGCCCTGTCACTCAGCAAGCCGAATATATGTACCAAAGCATTACTTTAAACCCGATGCGAACCACGATGGGTAAAATTAACTCATTGTTTTTATCAATACAGGATGCCACATCTGAAGCGTTAGCCTCTTTACAAATACGTTGATAGAATCAGGGTGTTGATGATTTCGAAGCCTCCTTTTGGTGTTTCATCAAGGAGGCTTCATATTATCGATGGGTTTAATTAATCAAGCGTTACAAGCTCATTTCCGCAACGTTGATTGTTTGCAAAGGCACGAATGTTATCCAAAGTTGTCTGAGCGATATTGTGTAGTGCATCTTCAGTCAAAAAGGCTTGATGTCCCGTAAATAGTACATTGTGGCAAGCCGATAGGCGTCTGAATACATCATCGACAATCACATCATTCGACTTATCTTGGAAGAAAAGATCCTTTTCATTGTCGTAAACATCTAAACCAAGAGCGCCGATACGACCTTGTTTCAGTGCTTCAATTGCTGCAACTGAATCGAGTAATTCACCTCGGCTGGTGTTTACAATCATCACGCCATCTTTCATTTGGGAAAATGCGTGACTGTTGAGTAAATGGTAGTTCTCTGGCGACATTGGGCAGTGAAGCGTAATCACATCACTTTGTTGGTAGATTTCCTCAAGGCTGCAGTAAGTTGCACCGAGTTCAATCGCCAGAGGGTTCTGATAAGGGTCGAAGCACAGTACCTTCATTCCCAACCCTTTCAAAATGCGCATTGTGGCAATACCAATTTTTCCTGTGCCAACAACTCCCGCGGTTTTACCGAAGAAGTTAAACCCGACCAACCCCTCTAATGAGAAGTTAGCGTCTCGGGTACGTTGGTACGCCTTGTGAAAGCGGCGATTCAAACACATCATCATTCCTACCGTGTGCTCTGCCACCGATTCTGGTGAATATGCGGGCACTCGCACCACTTGAATACCCAGCTCTTTTGCGGCATCGAGATCGACTTTATCAAATCCGGCACAGCGCATTGCGATAAGCCTCGTCCCATTTTCATACAATTGGCTCAATACTGGGCGACTTAAGTCGTCATTCACAAAGGCACACACCACAGTGCATCCTTGGGCCATTTTAGCTGTGGTTGGGGTGAGTCGAAAATCGTGAAAGTGCAGCGAGAAGATTTTTGTATCACTGACCTCTGAGAAAGAACTCGCGTCATAAGATTTTGCGCTGAAAAATGCAATGTTGATCATGTTCTCTTCCTAATTAGACTTATAATTTTCACTATAAATACGCCTAATATCACAGAAAATAAACCACAAAATAACTATGTCTTTGGGATGGTAGGAGTTGCGGGGGGATGTCACTAAAATCGAAAACGGACGGATTAATGATAAACATTCACCACAATCTGTAAAAATCGCCGATAGAAATGTCTGAGTCACCTCTTTTGTGAGCGTGATTTCTCTCACGTTTTCGGCGCAATGCTGAACAAGGTAACGTTTGCTTATTGTATGAAAGCTTTCGCTAAAATGATGCGTTCTTTAATAACGTATTGAAAAATAAAAATTTACACGATGAGTATTTGAGAGAGATGGACTTGAGAAGTGTCGGATATGAAAGTTTCGAGATAGTACCACAAAAAAAATGCAAATATCAGACTTGCCGATAAGAAATCCGGGCCTATAATGCTGAAAACCGGAGCGTCTGCCAACGCTCCGGTTTTTTTGTGTCCAAAATGTACTGACGTCTGCCAACGAAGGTACTACGCACTCTGCAAAAGAGACACAAATGGTCAATTAATCAAGGAATTACATAATGCGTATCGAACAAGAACTTAAGTTAGGTTTTAAAGATGTCCTGTTTCGCCCTAAGCGTTCAACACTAAAAAGCCGTTCTCAAGTAAATTTAACCCGCGATTTTACATTCAAGCATAGTGGGCGTCAATGGTCCGGCGTGCCTGTTATTGCGGCGAATATGGACTCGGTAGGCAGTTTTGCTATGGCAAAATCACTTGCTGAACATGAGGTAATGACAGCGGTTCATAAACATTACTCAGTAGCTGATTGGGCTGAGTTTGTTAAAAACGCCGATGCATCAACACTTAAGCATGTGATGGTTTCAACTGGCACATCTGATGCTGATTTTCAAAAAACCAAAGATATCATGGCGCTTAGTGACGATCTGATTTTCATTTGTGTTGATATTGCTAACGGCTACTCTGAGCACTTGGTCGATTACGTACAACGCGTGCGTGCGCAATTTCCAGATAAAGTGATCTCAGCTGGTAATGTTGTCACCGGAGACATGTGCGAAGAGCTCATTCTAGCGGGTGCGGATATCGTAAAAGTTGGTATCGGCCCGGGCTCGGTTTGTACCACTCGCGTGAAAACAGGTGTTGGTTATCCTCAGCTTTCAGCCATTATTGAATGTGCCGATGCGGCGCATGGATTAGGTGGGTGTATCATTGGTGATGGTGGCTGCACATGCGCAGGTGACGTTTCTAAAGCCTTTGGTGGTGGCGCTGATTTTGTCATGCTTGGTGGCATGCTTGCAGGTCATGAAGAGTCTGGCGGCGAAGTGTTTGAAAAAGATGGCGTGAGCTACATGAAGTTCTATGGCATGTCGTCACAGTCTGCAATGGCGAAGCACTCTGGCGGCGTTGCAAAATACCGCGCAGCGGAAGGCAAAACCGTATTGCTACCTTTCCGTGGCAGCGTTCACGACACCATCTCTGACATTCTTGGTGGTGTGCGTTCAACTTGTACTTATGTCGGTGCAGCTAAGTTAAAAGAGTTAACTAAGCGCACTACATTTATCCGCGTACAAGAGCAAGAAAATAACGTGTTTGGCCGCGAGTAAACTGAGAAATTTGGTTGTATCTGTAAATACAACCATACATTGCAATAAAACAACCATACGTTGAAATTTAAACAACCATACCTTGCTGCTGTATAAAAAGTGTACCATACTTTTGAAAGTTTACTACAGGTGTGGTTGTTTGATATGAAAAAACGAATCCTCAAAAACTCTAAAGTAAAGAACATTTCCCGCTTTGTTAGCTTGAAGACAGATTCAGTTCAAACTACAGAATCTGATCTTGAGTTTGATGCTTGTTTTCATTTTGAATTCGCTCCCCAAATAAAGACATTCGAAACCCAACCATTGGGCTTTAAATATCGGATGAACGGACTTGTTCGTCGATATACGCCTGATATGCTTTGCTATTTTCATGATGGTTATGCACCATATTATGAAGTTAAGCCTAAATGGGTAACTGAACAGGATGAATTTAAAGAAAAATTTGATGCGCAGAGGCAACAAGCAATTGCCAACGGACACGATTTACTCGTTCTGACAGAAGAGGATATTCAAATTTACCCTTTATTAGATAATTTGAAGATCATTCATCGCTATGCTTGTTCTGATAATCTTGATGATGTTCAGATTAGGCTTTTAAAGTTATTCCAAAATTACGGTGAAATGCGAATTTCGCAAGTATTAAAAGCTAGTCAGGGACAATCTGCATCTATATTGCCTGCGCTATATGATTTAATTGCAAAAAAAATTCTAGAGTTTGATTGGCATTGTCCAATTAGCCATGATTCTCTTATCTGGAGAGTTTCATGAGCGACAACTCTGAAGATGTTCATGCTTTTGGTGGTTTTTTCTCAGAGAAAAGCTCAGTTATTTCTGTGCCTAAGACATCAAAGGGTGCACCATTTGGGACCGAACTTCAAGAAAGGTATCAAGACCTATTTTCATTCGATGAAAAACGAAGAGATGAGGCAATTCATCGATACAACATATTAGATTACCTTATTGAATTGCATGGCCCTAGTCTAACCTTAAAGAAAATATTGGGTTCGATGAAAGGCCTTGAAGATAAATTTTATCCGAATGTACCATCTCCTCCATCGATATATCGTTATTGGAATACGTATAAGAAATCTGGTTTTGTACTTTCTTATTTGGTTCCTGGAGTAACTAGCGGTAATAGAGCTCCTCGGAAGGCCTTGGAACTGGAAGAGTACATAGATAACGCTATAAAGTCGTATTTTTCGGAAGAGTCTCCGACAATTCAACAAGCCTTTACGTTATTAGAAGTTGAATTGGATCGACATAATGAGTGTAATGACACCCAATTAACTTTTGAATACGAATCCTTTAGAAAACGAATTGTTAAAAAACCAGATTATGAAAGGTTGCTAATTAAAAAAGGAAAAAAAGCCGCCGATACATTCTACAAGAAAGTCGGACACCGACCGGAAACGACTCGAGTTTTACAGCGTGTTGAAGCTGATCACACCCGCTTAGATTTGTTTGTGATTGATGATGCTCGTACGCTTCCTCTTGGGCGTCCGTGGCTTACATTACTTTTTGATACTCATACGAAAAGTGTGGTTGGTTTCTATTTGGGCTTTGAGCCGCCAAGTTATTTATCGGTTTCTCTGGCGCTAGAAAATGCTATTTTGCCTAAGGATTATGTTAAAGAATTATATCCCGATGTAAAAAATGAATGGCCATGCTACGGTTTGCCAGAACACCTCATTGTTGATAATGGAGCAGAATTTAATAGTAAAGATTTTGTTAGTGCCTGTAAAAATTTACGCATTAAGGTTAAAAAGAATCCTGTTAAAAAACCATGGTTGAAGGGTTCCGTTGAACGTTATTTCCGAACAATCAACAATAAATTGCTTTCTGGAATTCCTGGTAAGAGCTTTAGTAATATTTTTGCTCGAGGTGATTATAATCCACAAAAAAATGCGATTATTACCCGTTCGGATTTGATGAAAGTTATTCATGTTTGGCTAATCGATATATACCAATCTAGCCCTAATGGTTTAGAAACTAATATCCCTAATCTTACTTGGGCGGATGCCATGCGAAGTGCTCTTCCGCCTCGCCCATTTAAGGGGACAATAGATGAACTAAGATTTAATCTCGGTAAAAATGCTGAGATTTCATTAGACAAAAACGGCATTCGTTTTAAAAAAACACTCCGCTATTCCAGTGCGTCACTTGCTCAATATTTTGGTAAGCATACCTATGATGGTAAGAGTATTAAGGTCAAAATAAAATATGATCCTACTTGCATGGGTAAAATATACGTTCTGGATGAAGATAAGCATGAATTTTTTGCCGTTGAATCAGTGGATCCTGACTACGCATATTCAGTGTCGGAGTGGCTTCACAAAGTATGTTGCGATTATGCACGAGACCACATAAGAAATAACTATAGACATCATGATGTTATCAAAGCTTGGCGAGTGATATACGATATCATCGATGAAGCACTGCACCTATCTGGCAATGATAAGCAAACTAATATTGGGATCAGAGAAGCCTCTAAATTTGAACGGGTACGAGAGCATTCTGAGCGGACAAAATCGCAGAAAAGGCCAGAGTTATCATATATTGATGAAGATGATATCGACTGGGGAATTGATGTGGATACAGATGGCTGGAAGATTGATTCTGTTCGAGGGAATCAATTATGACTGCTTCAGTTAAAATGTTACATCAACAGGTGAAAAATATTTTTATAAGTGATGCTCAAATTGATGAAATTTTGGCAGATATAGACGAATGTCGAGAAGATAGTGATCGTATTTCTGAACCGGAATGTTTAATTGTTGTTGGTGACAGCGGTTCGGGGAAAACGACAATTATAGATAAATATTTGTCGGATAATCCGAGGATGGAAGCTAATGATGGTTCCATTATTCCCATTCTATTCACGTCTTTACCTGCAAATGCTAATCCTGTCACGGCATCAGAAAGACTGTTGTCTTCGATGGGAGATCCGTTAGCATTTAATCATGGAAAAGATCCCGCCGAGTTAATGAAAATTGTAAAGGATTTGCTCCGCGAGTGTAGGGTTGAGCTCATTATTATAGATGAATTTCAACATATGATTGATCGTAAGAGTAAGGATGTACTTCATATCACAGCTGACTGGTTAAAGATGATAATTATTGAATCAAAAATACCGGTTGTGCTTTTTGGAATGCCTTATTCAACAGAGATTTTAAGGGCGAACAATCAATTACGTGGGCGTTTTGAATCTCAACACCATTTAAAGCCATTTAAGGTAAAAAAAACGAGTGAGCGTATCAGATACAAAACATTTTTGACGATGTTAGATGCGGCGCTCCCCTTTTCAACGAAATCTGGATTGGCATCTGAAGACTTAATGAAAAGGGTTTATGTTTTTTCTAAAGGAAACATGCGGTTAATCCGTCGTTTAATCAATAAGGCCGCCAAATTTGCTTTGTTAGAAAATGCTCCGTGCATCTCTTTAATGCATTTTGCACGTGCTGCCCCTAAAGTTAGTCGAGATGCTTGCGAATCATTTAACCCATTTGACGTAGATATCAAACAACTTAAAATTATTGAGCCCTCTGATGATGTGGGTTGGGAAAACTATCTCGCGGCTAAAGGAGATTGACCCCATTAATTAATAGCCTGTTTTAAGCTAATACGAACATAATATTTATATCGCCGAAAACGCTTCGATCACCCGTTCCCTAAAATGACTCCAAGTAACCGAACTGTACGCAGCGTAATGCTTTTCACCTGCCAAGTCACCGGTACCATCTGTCCATGTTACGCTTCCATGTGTAGTTGAGCTGCCTGAAGAGGATATACCAAATGTTCTTGGAGGGGACGGTGGTTCGTATTCACTGAATTCTCTAGGTTTAACATACAAACAAGAATCTCGAATATTTTGTACACGCCCCATGATCCCACGGAGCGTTTTAGTGTGAGAAGTTCCAATAATAAACCTATTTCCTGGAAAAATCCTTTTGATGAGGGTGTTAAGATAACAGAAGATATGTTGCGGCCGCTACCAAAGGATATTGGTTGGGAGGATTATTATCATAACGTTCAACCCAAATACCAAAGACGCAAGGGTGGTAATATGTTTGAGTAAGGTTAAATAAAGGGATTTGAGACCCCACTTGAATAATAAGGTGAGGTTACATTAAAAAATAAAAAGTGGTTAATTATCTTGACGCGGGTCGTTATTTTTCTAAATCCAGTTCCATTGAGTAATCAACCCTCTGACTGAGAAATAACAGTGCGCTAGGCAATCGCTGTGGGCTAAAGTGTATCGCATCCCGTTAATCTGGCCGCGTTTCTGATTTTAGAAAAACTCACTAATGCATTGTATGAATACATAAGCTTATTAGCTATTTTTTGTGGCATTTCTCAATCCTTCAATAATAGCGTCTTCAATTTTAAATGATTCCCAAATTTCATTTATTGTCCAATCAACCCCAACCCACAGTACAACACCTGCTAATATCGGTAGAGCAAGACTTCAACAACCACATAATCACTAGTAGAAAGAACGGTCATGGCTTTGGAAATATCATTTCCAACATGCCCAAACAAATCAACCAAATGATAATCATCATTAAGTACTAATTCGTTCGTGTTTATTCCGGCGGAGATAATTATGTTTAACACCGCTCCTTTTTTAAAGCTATTCACAGTATCTTTGCCAAAACACCTAATTGCTTTACCGTTGGATTAGATGTTGGATGGTGTTTCTTTATATTCAAACCATTAACAACGGCATAATGAATTTTTATCATTCCAAAGGCTCGATATGGTGATTTTTTCCTTGCCTTTAGCATCTAACTATTGAACTACTCAGAGATTTTGTTACCTTTGTAGCAGCAACGAGGCCAACACCGATATTAAATTTAGAATGAATCTTTTCTAACCGCTTCAATGTTTCGCCATTCATTTAGGATTGCCTATGATAACCCAAAAATCATAGGCAGAAAATTGCAAAGTATCTTATTACACAATTAAAAATTTATGTTTTAGTTCAGTAACTGACTTATATGTAAGGCTTTTCTACATCATTAATTGCAGACCAAACAAAGTAGAAACTCCACCCCCATTATCGGTCAACAACTACACAAACGCCGATATCACTCGCTGCTTAAAGCGCCCTAAATGTAACTCATCAAAGGGCTCATTTGAGCCATCAACTGACGTTCCATTTTTAATTGAAGAGTTCCAATCCAGAGTGGGGACGGTTATGTCATCCTGTTCAGAAGTTGCCGATTGCAGTGGGCGGATATTCGAACCGTCGATGTGGAAAGCTTCATTTTGACCCATTTTCGCAAACAGACAGGTTTCGGGTATATCTTGCTCAATGCGTTCGGAATATTCAATAAGGCTTTGCTCTGCAAAAGTGAACAGCCAAGCCTCTTGGTTCGGCTCATCGTTCACTCTCAAAATACGGCCAAGTACTTGCCTAAAGTACAATTCGGTTTTCACTGAGCTGATATGGCAACAAACTTGCAATCTTGGGATATCGGTCCCCTCACTAATCATACCGACACTGACAATCCACTCGGTATTACCATGACGGTAAGCATTAATTTCAGACAGCGGCTCATCATGACGATAGGTAACAATCGCAGCCGATTGATGAAACTGAGTTACTAATATTTTTTGGATTTTCTTTGCATGTTGTACCGACGCCGCCACGACCAATCCTCCGGCATTGGGCGATTCCAGACGAATACTCGCCAGTTTGTTACAGCCCAAACCAAGGAGATATTCCATCGCTTCATCATTATGGATGATGCTCTGGTATGACGTTTTTGTCTGTTTCAGTAACTCTAATATAGAAGAAAACGATTGAACCTCTTTGCTACCAGTAATGGTGAGATGTTCGTTATCCACCAAAACAATCTTTGGTGAACGGCATACTTTGTCTTCAATCGCCTGTTTCAAGCTGTATTGATAATCGACGAGCAGTTGGCCATCAGGGTCACTGTATTCCGCCATCACAATCGGTAAGGAATCCGAGCGCCATGGCGTACCAGATAGCGCTAACGTATAAGTGGCGAGCCCTTGAACTTTGGAGAGTATTTGCTGCCCCCATGCATTCGCGCCTTCCATTTCAGATCCAGAACAATGATGGATTTCATCAAATACGACAAACACTCGGTATTTAGTCAGGATCCGCCAAAATTCATCATTTAAAAATTGAATGGATTGATAGGTCAGTGATTGCCCAATGGAGCCTAAGCCTCCATTGAACGTACAATGTAATGTCTTGGAAAAGGTTCCTTTTATACTGTCAGCCACACTGAGCGTTGGGGAGAAGCACAACACCAAGTCAATTAAGTTGCCCGCCAATAAGCGTTTAGCAATTTCGGCGGCGAGGATAGTTTTACCGGCCCCCGGGGTTGCTTGACAGAAAAAATGAGACTGTTCGCCTTGATACTTTGTTAACGCTCTCATCGAACAGTCTCTTTGCCAATCTCTTAACATCGAGCGCATCCTTCTGATAACGACGTTAGTACATTGGTTAATACATTGATTTTGCCCAATAATAATGCAGAACGTTCTCTCGCTATCTTAAGCAGTGGTGTGATTTGAGTACTCAATTCAGGAAAACGTTGACTCAACGACTGATATTCTTCTATTTCACCGAGAATAATTTCCAACTCACCCTGATGTTCACCACGCTCTGTCATCAAGACCGAGTATCCATCCATGGCTGAAGTTGACGGTTGGGAAATCCGAACTTTAGGCGATGAGCTCTCTCGGCAGATTATATCGAGTCCTCGAAAGAGTTCGGTTTGGAAATACTTTTTTTGCCTTCCGATCCCTTCACAACTCAGCCAACCTTTTTTCTCAAGTACTAAAATTTGACGATAAATGAACTTCCGGGCTTCTTCAGGATCGGGATCAACACCTTCAAGCAACAGCAATGCATCTCGAATTTCCACAACCGAAAAATTATCCATCTGTTTTTCAATCAACAGTTGATGCATAAACGCATTCATTTTTTGAGAACGATTCATTGACTATTCTAAAACCATAAAACTAAGGATTGCTTAGTATACATAAATCAGTAAAACTAAGAAAATCTTAGTTACATTGAGCCTAGAGATATGAATCCTAAGTGTCGTTCGACAACCCAATCCCAATACGCCTCAAAGAAGCGCGTAAAAAAGCCAAGCTCTCACAAAAAATGTTGGGAGTTCGCATAGGTATGGATGAAAGTTCAGCTAGTCCTAGGATGAATCAATACGAAAAGGGAAAACACACACCTGACGTCCACACGCTTAAGCTGATTGCTGATGAGCTTGGAGTGCCTTTGAACTATTTCTTTTGTGAAGATGAAGAGTCGGCTGAATTAGTTGTTGCTATCTCAAAATTATCTACAGAAAAGCGGCGTCAGTTACTTCAGTTTATTGCAAACATGCCAGAAGATGCTCCCCTCCCTAAGTGATAACAACTCGCTACCAGCGATAGCCCTTTGCCACTTTTACCTAATTATCGCCTTATCAGGTAATATTTCGTCACCGTGAGCAATTTTTTGCCCGCGCGAGCAATTTATTGCTTGAGTGTTTGCTGGGTTTTTCTAACCACTTGATATATAGCTCTTTTTGATTTGGCATTTCTTTTGCGTAGAGAAGCATCAAACTGTGCGATGTGGTTCACATCGCTTTGATTCACTCAATAAGGATTAAGCTATGCCAACTCCATGTTATATCTCTATCGAAGGCGAAACTCAGGGCCTCATCACTGCAGGCGCTCTTTCTACTGACTCTATCGGCGATGCGTTCGTTGAAGGTCATGAAGACCAAATGTTGGTTCAAATGTTTGACCACGTTGTGACTGTACCGACCGACCCACAATCGGGTCAGCCTTCAGGTCAACGTGTGCACAAACCATTCAAATTCACCGTCGCGCTCAACAAAGCGGTTCCTCTGCTTTATAACGCCCTCTCTTCGGGTGAGAAGATGAAATCGGTGGAGCTAAAATGGTACCGTACCTCTATCGAAGGTAAGCAAGAGAACTTCTTCACGACCAAACTCGAAAGCGCGTCTATCGTGGACATTCATTGCGAAATGCCACACTGCCAAGATCCAAAAAACGGCGACTTCACACAAAACGTTACGGTTTCTATGTCTTACCGTAAAATTCTGTGGGATCACGTGAACGCGGGTACTTCAGGCTCAGATGACTGGCGCAAACCCGTCGAAGCGTAAGCTTTGATTTGGGTGGCTGGCTGATGTTGCGTAAGCAAAGCCAATCGAGTCAGCCACCTTTTTTAGCCTTAAGCAAAGTACATTTAATGAGTGTGACTTGCTTAAGGCTTTGCTGTTTCTAGTGTAAAGAGGATGGAAGATGGCCACGCTGAATTTTACGTTAAAGGTTGATGGACTCGCAGAGGATGTGTTTGTAGTGCGAGACTATCAAGGTCAGGAGTCGTTATCGAACACGCGACAGGTCAATGGTGAGCCTTGTTATGGGTTTCGTTATCACATTGAGCTGGCGAGTCGTCAATCCACGCTCAGTGCGATGGACGTGGTGGATAAAAACGCCCAGCTTGCGGTTATCCGTAATGGTCAGGTGGTTCAGTACGTGCATGGCATTGTTCGCCATTTTGGTATCGGAGATACCGGTCACAGCCACACCCACTATTCGCTGACTTTAGTGCCTGCATTAGAGCGGTTATCACTGCGCCATAACAGCCGTATTTTCCAGCTTAAAACGGTGCCTGAAATCCTTTCCGTTTTACTTGAAGAGATGGGCATCAGTGATTACGCCTTTTCACTCAAACGCGAGTGTGCTCAACGTGAATTTTGTGTTCAGTACCGTGAAACCGACCTTGATTTCTTGCATCGCTTAGCCGCCGAAGAGGGGTTGGTGTATCACTTTGTTCATCAGGCTGGTAAGCACACGTTATTTTTCAGTGATGACAGCCAAAGCTTAAGCAAACTCGATAGCCCGGTGCCTTGGAATGCCCTGTCTGGAGGGGTAGCCGACACACCTTATGTGTCCAAGTGGGCTCAACACACTCAATCGCATGTGGCGCAGAGCCAATTAGCCGATTACAGCTTTAAAAAACCCGCTTACAGTTTCAGTCAAAACGCTCGTGGTACGGAGATGAATTACCAACAGCCGAACTATGAGCATTTTGATTTCCCTGGCCGCTTTAAAGACGATGTGAGCGGTAAGGCGTTCAATCAAATTCGTTTAGAGTATTTACGCCGTGAAGCGCACACCGCGCAAGGCGCCAGTAATGAGCCTCGTTTACGCGCAGGGACAAAGTTTGACCTCATAGACCATTTGGACCCGCGCTTTAACCGTGATTGGGTCGTAGTGAGTATTGTCCATACCGGGAGCCAACCTCAAGCCCTCGAAGAATCGGGGGGCAGTGGCGCGACGACCTACTCCAACCATTTCACTGTGATACCCGCTCATGTGACGTGGCGAGCCACGCCGCAACCCAAACCACAAGTGGATGGCCCGTGCATGGCGAAAGTGGTTGGCCCAGACGGTGAGGAAATCTTTTGTGATGAGCATGGCCGGGTCAAACTGCATTTTCCATGGGACAGAGAGTCTGAGGGGAATGAGCTGAGCTCATGCTGGGTGCGCGTGTCTCAAGGATGGGCAGGAGGGCAATATGGCATGATGGCCATTCCTCGTATTGGTCATGAAGTGATTGTGTCTTTTCTTCATGGCGACCCAGACCAACCGATTGTCACTGGGCGCACGTACCACGCGACCAATACGTCGCCTTACGTCTTGCCCGACCATAAAACCAAAACCGTGTTGCGCACGCAAACCCACCAAGGCGAAGGGTTTAATGAACTGAGCTTTGAAGACCAAGCAGGGCAAGAATTGGTGTATGTGCACGCGCAAAAAGATATGCAAGTGAAGGTCGAGAACTCTCATCATGCCCGCATCAACTATGACCAGAGCGTGAGTATTGGTCATGATGAAATGCATGTCGTCGCCAATGACCGCAAGCTCACGGTGGATGGCTCACAAAACCAGGTTACAAAAGGTAACTATATCTCTGATACTCAAGGGGATAAACACGAATCGATTGGCGGTGATTTGGCACGCAAAATTGCGGGTGCCATCGGGGTCAGTGCCGACGGCGACATTACGATAAAAAGTGGCAGCAAAATTACCCTACAAGTTGGCGGAAGTTTTGTGGTGATTGATGCCAGTGGCGTTGCGATAGATGGTGGCACCATCTTGATTAAATCGGGAGGCTCACCCGGCTCACTAGCCCTTCCTTCAAGCGCGGAAGTTTTAGAAGCGGCCGCCTCAGCTGGGAGCGCTTTTGTCGCTAACTGCCCGGAGATGAGCTGATGCGTCATTTAGTCAATTATGCCGTGGTAGATCGAACCGTGGCTCCTGAGTTTATTGCCGAAGTGAAAGAGTCAAATAACGAGCATTGGTGTTTATTTCCAGAGCCAATCGAAGAAGACTTTGCCCTAGTGGCTCCTTTTCTGGTGCTCATGACCCCAGAGCTTACCGCGCAGCTCATCACAAAAAATGCCCCTTGGGGATTTTTCCTTCAATCAGAGCATGACCACAAGACGCTTCGCGCTCATCTTCGTCGTCTGATGAATATTGAGATCCTACAGACCAAAGAGCGGCTGTTTTTTCGTTACTACGATCCACGAGTGCTATGGGCTGTACTCGATGGATTTGAGCCACTTTGGCTAAACCACTTCCTCGGCCCGATACAGAGCGTTCATACCACATTCCCACAACAACGTGCGTCAGACTTCGAGCCATTGCTGACACCCTATCGCCGATTTGGGTATGAAACATTCACACCGTTTCCAATAGAGCGCACTCACTATCAAGCCATTCTTGCTCAGTGTGAGCAAAACTTGGTCGATGAAGTTGCCAGCATTGTTGGCGATACGGACAAAGTTTTTAGCGAAGCGCTGGTCAACCAATTGATTGAATGGGAGATCTCCCTTCCAACTTACATCAAAAGGGTTGCACAGTGGTGTTCAGATGAGAAAATTACTAGCCTGCTTAACTTTCCCAAGCCGTGGCAAACACTGTTATCGAACACTCAATATCCAGCGGATTACCGAATCATGCGTCTTCAGTCTGAAGTAAGGACCACTCATGTCATGTAAACACCCGGCAGGTGTTGCCTGCCGCTGTAATCTAAAAGGCGATTGTTTAGTTCGCTACCAAATCACTAGCGATGCGGGCCTTTTTGAGTTTAAAAATGGCGATGTTGGCACTCGTACCGTCAAACTCGTGGATAAAGGGGAAGGCACTTCCGTTAATATTGCGATTGAAGGGAGCTGTGTCAATCATCTCTCTTCCTGCCCTACGGGGTACTTAAGTGATAACATCGCGTATTCTGAAGCGCTGTCGGCTTCACAATGTAAAAATCACACCTTGTATTATCGCGCGATACCCAGTGAAAGAATGGGGTTACTTGGGGCGATACAAAATTTACTGTCTGAAAACAAAGCCACCGCATTGAGCCATACCCGTTATAAAGTGTGTATCACGCAATGCGCCGGAAAACCGCAAGCCGAGCAGACACTGTGGCTTTCTCCACCTATTAGTTATCTTTTGGGGCCAATCCCCAATGACACCTTTATTGACGTGTATCCTCAGCTCACGCTGAAACCGAAGTTGACGTTGGCAGGAAAACACATCAAGAAAAGCATCTCAGATGAAGACCGACACAAAGCGTATCAGTACAAAGAGAGTACGGGGCAACTTGATGGTCTCAGTATTCCAACAAAGGAAATTGAAAAAGGCTTTTCTCTGTCAGGGAGTTTGTCCATCAATGAAGGGAGCCAAATCACTCAGTATGGGGTGGGTTATACCCATACGGACTCTAATATCCCGGGTAAGCCCAGTACACGTGATTTAGACACGGAATTTGAGGGCATCAAAAAGAAAATGAAGCTCGTGAAAGCGGCGACCCAGATGGTGGAGCAGATACAATCGGGTCTTTATACGGAAAAGGCGAGCAAAGGTGAGGTGAAGTTGTATCATTTCGATTTTCAGCCGCCCTCCTTAAGCCTTGAAGGGGAGCAGACCGTTAACGTGGCCAATAACGGGTTGGATGTCGACGGAAAGGTGACACTGGGTTTGGATCCCCTGATTGGCTTTGAGCTGAAGCTTGATATGCTGATGGCCGCGGCCATGTATTTTAAATTGGGCAACGTTGTGCAAACGGTGCGGGAGAAAGCCGCAGAGTTGGAGCCACGAGTCAAAGAAGGGAAAACCGGAGCCTATGCCGGAGCCGAGTTTGATATCACGCTAAAAGCCGCGTTGAGCGCGAAAGGCAGCATCCAGTATACACCACAGAAAGCGCCGACTTACGATTTTGAAGCCGAAGTGGAAATGCCGATCAAGGGTGATTTGAATGCTCGCAGCGGCCTTCGTGTTTGGATGATGGAAGGTGCGTTTAATGTAAATGTAGGAAGCAATGTCAATGCCAAGGGGATGCTGGCGTTAACGACAGAGACGAAAGACCCAAACGCTCGGGTTGAGTTGGTGTTTTATCATGGTGGGATCTGGGCGGAAGTGAGCATTGAGAAGTCTTTGGAGTTTAGCTCAAATGAAGAGGATAAAGACAAAAATAGCAATGTCGGATGGGATGGTGTCTTGGGGTCAGAAGAAACACAAGAGCAATCTAACTCAACAAAAATCAAAGAAAAATGGCAATGGGTTGAAGCGAAAAGTAAACAAGATTCAGAATATCGCGTAGTCGTGATTGGATAAAAAGAGGAAACAATGAAAGCGTATTTTATTGCAGCGTGCATAACGTTACTGGCAGCCTGTTCGGGAGACAATGAATTAATGAGTATTAGAGAGCAAGTGTCTACAGTCGATATTAGCATTGAGAATGAGGGGAAAAAGCCCGAGGTGCTATACACCACTAATATCCGAGCGCAAACCTTATACTGCCTTGGTCTATTTAATGAAATGAAAATGCTGGACAACTTAAAAACCAGCAGTGGCACCTTCTCCTCTGGCTTTAATCCCACCGCTTATTTGCAGCCAGGTGAAAATTCTTTAGACCTTTATACCGCGCCTATTGGCTTATATGAGCGAGATTATACATATCATGACGATGACCAGTGTGAAATGACGCTATACGGCGCTTTCCCTAATGGAGAGAAGGAGGAAATGTCCTCTTTGCATATCACCATCGAAGAGGGAAAGCCGACGGCTAAAGCGTCGAAAACCTATCCGGCTAATCACCAAACCCCATTAAATGATGTTGAGGGTGAGGTTGAAGGTAGAGCGACTAAATTTGCTCGCACTGTTAACATTAAAACCATTCCTCGCTGGCGTTGGGTTGATGCGACGCCTATTCGAGAAGATAACCCAGAGCAGATGAAGCAGTTGTACCGCGCTTACAGTAACTTGATTGAGTTGATGGAAAAGCGCGATTTTGAAGGGTTAAAAATGGCGTACTCACTGTCAATGCGAGAGCATGCTAAAGCAGATGGGTATTTCGCTAAACCGGAAGATTTTTATGATGCTGTTGGTTTTGAAGAGAATTTTAACAAATGGGAAGATGCCTCAGTTGAGCCTCGCCGAGATTGGAGTGAGTATAAGCTTGAATCGCGTATGGATGGACGTCTTGTGCGATTAAAGGATGAACGTAGCCATTCTCCACTACGAATAGGTTCGGATAAAAATAACAAAATCATATCTCAGCTACCTTATTTTTCGATGATTGATGGTCGAGTAGTCGTATCGCGTTAGGAGGTAATGATGCCAGGTGCCGCAAGATTAGGTGATATTGGCTCAGAGCATGATTGCTTCCCGCCAACGCCGATTATTTCTGCCAGTAGTGGTGTGTTTATTAATGGCCAACCCGCGGTACGTCAAGGAGATGCACTGCAAGATCATGGCTGCCCATGCTCTGAAAAACCCCACGGTAGCCACCCACGCAGTATTTCTGGTGGTTCAAGTGGTGTTCTGATTGATGGCAAACCCGCCGCCCGTTTAGGCGATGCTATTGATTGTGGAGGCACCATCGCCTCCGCATCATCGGATGTGATGATTGGGTAAGGAAACAACGGTCAGCTAAAGCTAGCCGTTTTCTCTATACAATAATTAGGTCAACGGGTTGTAGACCAATTTAGAGCCGTGATTAGTGAAACACGCAGTTTCCCAAATTGTGCAAGGGTCTCTTGCACAAATGGCCTTTCTGTCAGGTACGACAAAGCCACAGATAATGTCTATGGCTTTGTCGTACGGCTACAGAGTGTTTGTCATTCGCTTTGACGAGGAAACGTATTCTGTGTGTAGTGCCAGCTGTTTTATCACCAAATATGGGAGGGGAAAATACCTAGGTTTATTACATATCCTCGATGGGCTGCTTTACAATTATGCCAAGTTCAAATTGATACTATTACTTCTGGCTAGACAGTAGATAGTAACGTTAAGAAAAAGCAGAGATACCCGAGGCTCTCTGCGTAGTCTAAAGCTGTAGGCTGTGTCGCAAGTTTACTTTGTTTTATAGTGGATTCGAACGGCGTTGTTGATCAAATCAGTCACCTATTAAATGAAAGAACTAGCAAAGTGCTTTGGTGCCAATTTACGCGGAAAACGTAGGGACAAAAAGGTTTTTCAAGACCAACTAGCTTTGTTGGCCGATATCGTTCGGAGTTGTATTGGCAGGATTGAACGAGGAGAAGTGAACATCACACTCGAAAAAAGCCTACCAATTAGCGAAGGTGCTCGAGTGTGATGTTAGAGACCTTCTTCCTTAGCTATCTACTTATTCAGCAGTAAATTGTTCTTGTACTCGAATGAAGGTGGTTCGTTTATTATCAACTACTTCGCAGTAGAGTTGAGGATTACAGTCCTCCTTTGGGGTTAAAACAAACAGCCGAGTGGCTGTTTGGAAAGTAACAGTGTTAATGTTGTGGGTGCACTCTACCTACTCGGCAGTACACTGTTTGGATGTATTTAATATTGTAGGTGGTACATTATCAGCTACCTACTCGGCAGTACACTGTTACTAATTAAAGAATAGTATGATTTTATCAATCAGTTAATCTATTTAGTTCTAATTAGCCCTATTTTTTCATGCTCGGTTAAATGTTATTTAATTCAATAAGTTAATTTTTTCGATAAAAAGATGGTCAAATTAAGGGGACTGGTTGAAACGAATTGTCTGTATTCGACAGTCCGTAACTACTGAAAATAGAGTCACCCTCAAAACTTTGTTCTGACTTCATTTGTATGTTCAATGGAAAGATGCATTTTTTACTTTGACTGTCAATCTCGAGTGAGTGGTAGTGGGGAAGAATAATTGACTCTCTTTGTTTAATAAGAGCTGGATTAAAAGACTCTCCTCTAGCGGTTGCCCGCTTTTCAAGGCGTCTTAGCTTTCTTGTTTGACCTGCAGCAGAAGATTTGTCGATCGATTGATTACGTACAAACGAAACATATTCGCAACCATCGGGAATTTGAGCTGTTGCTGAAATATCGAAATAACTCAGCTTTCTCATTTGAATAAAGTATTGGTGCTTCAGTAATAAATCGAGCTCAACTTTACTCGTGCTGATAAAAGTGAGCTTCTTGCCTACAGTATCTTCACACCAACCAGGGAAAGAGATGCCGATACTTCGGGTATCATACTTGTAATTGAATGCGTGAAGAGTGCTCAAACACTTCGCTGCGAGCACCTCATTGTCACAGCGCTCAGGAAGAAACGTTATGGTCTTATTGTACCAATTCATAGCTAATCACCCTTATGCTGGAACATCCCACCCTTAATCAAGTTTGCCAGTAAGAAGTGCATATCGTTGATAGTTTCCTGATCTGGAGTTTTGTTAGCGTTCAACACTTCAATGTAATGTTCTGCTTGTTGCAGTATCGAAAACAAATCTTTTCCGGTAGACGGATGACGGTAGCAAGTGACATCTTCGCGATGAACGCCAAACCTTCCGACCCGAAGTGACTCAGTTGCCCCAGGATACCAGTCGTCAATGGTCGCAATGGCCGCTCCAGTTTTAAAGGCACCTAGTATTGGACTACGTTCGCCATCAATCGTTGTACTCTGAAAAACTCGACTGTTTTGAGATTTCGATTTGCTTTTACTGCCACTTTCTTTTTCCGTGAAAGCTTGGCTTGGCCGCACCATAGCATTAGTTGGCAAGTGCAAGGTGGCCTTGACTTCAAATATAGCCAGCCCATTAGAGCTAGAAAAAGCGGTTTTGATCATTTTTGTTATGGCCGACCAATCTTTATGACTTTCAAAGTCTTGTCGTGACCTGTAGCTACTACGGATATCTTCAAATTTAACCTTGTTCCCGTTCCATGGCCAAGGTGCTAGTTCAATGTTCCAGCAATAAGCTTTGCGGGTATTTTCCCACAGCCATGCACCGTTGCATATATTGATCAAATATCGGGTTGCTAGCTCAGTCCAGCCGATTTTCATTTCGTACAGCTCGATAAGTTGTACCAACGTTTGTTTGACTGAGCTTGAATTACACTTATACGGTTTGCGTAGTTCACACGAAAATGAGACGGAAAAGCAGCATTCGACATGACTAGCGCCAAACGGAACACGGCATATATCAACCTGATGAGGGTTTCCTTGAGCCAACGCCTCAGCGGTAGCACTTTTTATTGGTTGGCCTGATGCATCATAGGCTAATGATGCCGTTTCCATTTGCCCGAGCAGAGTACGAGATGTGTAGGTTAAAGGTGTTTTTTTATCATCGGGCCAGACGACAAAAAAGCAGACATCTGATGGGTCGATAGATCGCTCATAGGCTAGACTTGTCGGTAGTTTCATCGTTGATAATCCTTGGCTGTACCACTAGGTAGTTTTGATGGTTATTTAGCGACCAAAAGATTGTGTTGGCATCGGTCTCTGAGCTAAAGGTGATTGAGTTAATGAGCCCAATAATGCACTCGGCGAAAGCGTGTTTGTAACTTCTGAGTGAGTTTGGTTTATCTTTGGGCTCTTCTAACAAGTGGTAACCGACACAGCTTGCCATGAGCTGATGGTCTTCTTTCATGGCAGCTAATAGATCACCTAGGTTATTGTTTGGCTGTGCATAAAGTGATAACCACCTTCCAGCCTCTATTGGCAGAGATTGGATCGCTGCTTCTAATGTGGAGAATGAGTTGATATGTTTAAAGTCATCAATCGCAATCTTTGCTGAACCTCGAGCAAATCGCTTTGGTAGCGATGTAATTAACGTAGATTGGTCAATACGTTGAGCAAAGTTGGTGTTCAAAATAAGACTAAACACTACATCACACTGCCAGTCATCTCGGGTTGCGGGAGCTGATATTGTTCCGTTGCCTTTTTCCACAAATTCCGCTGTTAAACCTCGCTTTTCGACATGTAATTGGTGGACACATATCGCAAAGGATTCGACACGAAACGTGGGATTTAATCTATTCAATTTGCGTTCGAATGCGTGAACGAATCCAAAGAAAGCGGTGAGTGACGGAATCCCTACTGTGACCGGAGAGCTTAAAGCAGTTGCGCCGCAAACCCTGATGTTCGGTAGGACTAGAAATGAACCGTTAGAATAGTGCGTACTATCATTGAGCGAATTTGAGAGCGCTCGCTTCAAAAGTTCAGTAAAGAGCTTCGTCATTACTGGGTTGTATGCAAAACGCTTTGTGGCTCCAAGGCAAGATAAGTCATGATTCAAATGTTGAACAAGAATGATTGAATCAAGGGTGTGGTCTTGCATTGCCAACCAAACGCTGACCATATTTTGAATCTCGATTTTGTATTTTCTACGGAGCGCTTTTCGCGCATTTTCAGGTATGAGGCGTTTGTTAAGGCGCTGGTACTGTTTTAATGATTGAACATTCTCTGACGTTAACCAGCTTCGTTTGCTGTTTAATCGATGATGAGGGGTAATGGAAAACTTGGTGTTAGACTTTAACATTCTAAATGCGCCGCCACATGTCATCGCAGTGACACCCATGTTGGTGGCTCTGCTAAACCGCGTGGTCGATGCATGCCGATATTCATCTTGGAGCCCTTGATAAAAGTGGCTCTGCATTGATAGAGATGCAACAGGTGAGAGTGAAATGTAGGACGTATCGCTATTCGGGAGAGATATTTGAGTCAAGTAATTCGGGGCGAGTGGCACACTGATGGTTATGTGAGCAATTGAAGCTAACTGCTTTGCTATTGCTTTACGAGTTTTTTGATAGCAACCTAATTTCGTTAAAGTTTTCCAAAGTGGATGTTCTACATCTTTAAGAAGCTCAGCCAAGCATGATATCACCCCATTCCAACAAAACTCAGTGGTGAGTAATGCGCTCTTGTTGACGTATTTTGAATCATGGCTATATGACCAATGGTATGGTGGGATTTTTGAAGAGGAAAGTAGAAAACTCGGTAACTCACCTAGGGCTTGGGTTCTAATAATGCCTTCAGAACGTATATCAGGAAATTTGGGGTTGTGGCTTTGTCGATAATTAACGCAATTTAAGCAGCTAGCCCACCACTTTTCATCTCGGAGTTTTTGCTTACATTTGGCTTGGTCGAGCAGGTCTTTTTGATCATTAGTCTTATCGGTTAAATTGACTAATATCGTCAGTGCGTCAAGTTCTTTACCATCAATTACAATATGCGGTGTGAGTGGACGAAATGCTCGCTTAAGTACTGTCGTTAAGTCGTCAGGCGTGGATTCGATTAACTCTTTCAGAGTTTGCATTTACCACCTCGACACATAGAACGAACGGTTAAACTCATCGGTTTGGAACTCAGCCAACCAAAGACAGAAAATATCGCCGAAATGAAATAGATAATCGGTGACCTCAAGAGGGCTATTGGGTTTGGTTCTTCGGTTTGGCTTCAAGATACGTTGTTCAACTATCGATGCTATTTGATCGACGCTACAATTTAGCAATACAGTTGCTTCTAACGCGTTCATTTTAAGGTTAGCGATTAATCCCTTGTCTCGCCATAAACGTTTTTCTAAGTGGCTGAGAAGCTCACCTAGGATGATATTGTGTTGAAGATTCCGTTCAGGTAACCGAATTGAATGGAAAAATAACCGACCAAGAAGATCTTTTAATCGTAATTCAGATGTGCTGACAACGGCATGCTCTAGATTAAATTCAATTTCATCATCAATCATTGAATGAAATGATCTTGGCCAGTTTGAGAAAAAATGGGTGAATGACAGATGGTCGAACTCGTTGTCATTAAGATTCATCCACCAGTGTATCAAACCCCAACGGTAGCTTCGAGGGATGTCTGGTAGATCTTGAGAGCCATTGCCAGCGAGCCAATTTGAAACAGTGGATGTCGTCTCATAACTATTCTCTTGATTCTTGGTGGTGATAGGCTCTTTGCAATTGTTGCAAATTCCTTTTAACCCACATACTCGGTAGTCAAACTCAGCGCCACAACTACAGGCGTTAATTAAAGGTATATTATGAATGTGGCAGTGATCGTATCCCTTAAAATGCCAAAGATAAGAAGCGTAGCCATTTTCTTGTAAGCACAAAGGACAGCTAGAGATGGAGTTAGTCCGAAGCAAACTGCGAGGCAACACTTCCGCGCCCCGTATCACAGCACTTGTTGAGGGCGAGTATTGCAAGTTTGTTCGGTTTAATGCTAACCCGAGCAGTTCTGGCGGCTCATTAAACGTTAATTGAGCAAGTTTCAGGAGCGAGGCGGTTCGTGCTCTGGAACTGTTATTAGCCGAGCATGGGTTTATCCTAGTGATATCCGTAGGAAAGGTTTGATAGCCATGATGATCAATGTCTTGAAGGAAGCGCTTGGTGGCTTCTAGGAAGCGATGAACATCATCATATCCATTTTTGTTAGCAACTCGAATAAAGAAACTCTCGAGGCTTTCATCGCTATAAGGTTTAGGTCTTTGCAAAAACATAGAGCTCCTCCTGAATCTAATATAGGAGGTAAAGGCCCTATTAACAGGGTTTTACTTGGGATTGAGAGGCCAGCCACAACTTTTTGATTTTGCTTATGTTGGCGTAGCATTTAAGTGTAATTGAATATCAACTCAATGCGTAATACGGTAAGCTCCGTTCCCATAAGTAAAAATAGTTACGGACGTCAGAATGGCAACTCTACTCAGTTGGCTTGGCAGAACAGATCTTGACCAAATGAAGCAGGATAAGCCTGCTTCCATTGCAACGATTGCTCTTAAAGGAAAAACGCTAGACAGCATCATTATTCTTGCCAGTACCTGGGAAGATGAATGGTACGACTATGAAGAATGGTTGAAGAGAAAGCTGGCTTGTGCGGGACGTTCCAAGACTTCAGTGACTATTCAGCGTGTTCGATTAGCATCACCAATAGACTATTCAGCTATAACTAAAGTGATGCAAAAACAGCTGAGTAAGATTTCTGCTGGCTCGAAACACATTTATTTAAATCTCACATCTGGAACGCCGGCAATGACGGTTGTTTCTGTCTTACTCGGCAAGAGCATCGCAAAATGTCAGCTCCTTCAAACATCGCCCAAAGGTGAGTTAATTGAAGTCGATATACCCGTTGATTTCGCGACGGAATACACCAAATCCTCCACTGGCGCTATACAGTCACTGACATCAGATATCCCTCAATTAAGCTCGGCCTTTGAAGCTATAACAGCAAAATCGACAATCATGCAGCTTCTAGTGAAAAAAGCTCACAGACTCGCATTATCTGATTTACCTGTACTTGTGCTTGGTGAAAGTGGTTCAGGCAAAGAAGTCATGGCGACTGCAATTCACAATGCAAGTTCTCGCGCTGAAATGCCATTTAGAGCCGTTAACTGTGGTGCATTACCAGAAAATTTAGTGGACTCAATTCTATTTGGTCACGTTAAAGGGGCGTTTACCGGAGCTGATAAAGATCATTCAGGGCTATTTGAACAGGCAAATGGTGGCACCTTGTTTCTAGATGAAGTGGGCGAGCTGCCACTCAATGTCCAAGTTAAATTACTTAGAGCGCTACAACAAAAAGAAATCACGAGAGTCGGCGACGTTAAATCTAAGGTTGTTGATGTTCGCATTATTGCGGCTACGCACCAGGATCTGTTTCAGATGACATCACAAGGAGCCTTTCGGGAAGATTTATTCTACCGACTCGCCGTCGGGGTTATTGAAGTGCCACCACTTAGAGCAAGAGCGGAAGACATTCCAGAACTCATATCAATACTAATGAGTGATATCAACCAACAGGCCGAAAAGCATCCTCTGTTTGAAAGTAAGAAAATTTCCGCTGATGCAATAAATTTTTCGAAGTCTTATCCATGGCCCGGAAATATAAGGGAGCTTTGGAATACATTAAATAGAGCGGTTTTATGGTCTGAGTCGAATACTATTTCTGTCGAAGACCTTCAATCGTCAGTATTAAGTGCCGGTAGAAACCAATCTTCACAGGGTGAGTTTTCTGTGCCTGGAGATATACAGCAATATATTGATAATATTAAGAAAGATGCGGTCGAATCGGCTTTAGAGTATAGTCGTAATAATAAATCCAAAGCAGCTGAAGCACTAGGTCTAAAGAGTCATCAAACGTTAAGCGGCTGGATGACAAAATTAGGTATTGAAGAATAAGCAAGCAGGCTAAAGCAGGGTTGGCATACCCATTGCTCATTGAGGTCAGGAGTACAATAAGAGTGAAAACGTCAGTGAACTTTGAATATCTAAGAAAAGATTGGCCAGAATTGGCAGAGCTTGGTGCATTTGCTGAGGCTTATGCAGTGAGCGATCCTCAAAGTGCATTAGTTAAGCTGCGCTGTTATGTCGAAAAAATCGTTGGCTACCTCTATTACGAGCTTCGCCTTCCTGTTGCCCCCAATGCTTCTATGCACGATAAACTCATCAGTGGTTCATTTACCTCCATCGTTGATAAATCCATCGCGGATAAATTCCATGCTATTCGCCGAGGCGGAAACAAAGCCGCTCACGATGGCAATGTCACTCAGCATGATGCCATTTGGTTACTAAAAGAATCCTATTTCATTGGGTGTTGGCTTTATATTGCTTATGGTGAAGGCAAACGAGAAGAATGCCCCGACTTTACCACACCAGAGAATGTCCAAGGTGTAGATGAATCAAAAGGCGAATTTAAGCGCAAGAATCGCCAATTACAGGAGAAGCTTAAGCAGAATGATGAAGTGCTTAAGCAAGCCATAAAAGAGCTGGAAGACGTCAAACAAGCTCAATTAGCGGCACAAAAAGAAGCGGCCTCACTGAAACAACAGGCCAATCAAGCCAAAGCCGACAATCTAAAACAAAATACCCTTAGCTTGAAAAACAGTTTTGACTTCAATGAGGCGGAAACCCGTAAGCGGTTAATTGATGCCGAATTGCGCAGTCAAGGCTGGGACGTTGCACTGGACGATGAAAGCACCGAGCAAGTGTCAAAAGAATACCAAGTTGATGGCCAGCCAACACCGACAGGGAAAGGTTATTGCGACTATGTGCTTTGGGATGACAACGGTAAACCGCTAGCGGTAATTGAAGCAAAACGCACTCGCACAGACGCCAAAGCCGGACGCGAGCAAGCAAAGCTGTATGCCAATGCACTGGCAAAGCAAACTGGCCAACGCCCGGTTATTTTTTACACCAACGGCTATGAAATCTACATTTGGGATGATGCCCAAGGCTATGCGCCGCGTTCAATTTTCGGTTATTACTCAAAAGACAGCCTGCAATATTTGATTCAGCAGCGAGAGCTAAAACAAGATCTTAACGAAACCCCAATTGATACCAAGGTCGCAGGGCGCATGTATCAAATGGAAAGCATCACACGGATATGCGAACGTTTTTCTGATAAACACCGCAAAGCACTGGTGGTTCAGGCAACCGGCACGGGTAAAACCCGCGTATCTATTGCATTGGCTAAGCGTTTGCTTGAGGCAGGCTGGGCCAAACGTATCCTGTTTTTGTGTGACCGCAAAGAGCTGCGTAAGCAGGCCGGCGGCGCATTTAACGAATACACCAACGAGCCTCTTTACATCAAAGGCAAAAGCAAGAAAGCCGCCGCCGCAAAGGCGCGTATCGTGATCGCCACCTATCCGGGCATGATCCAAAACTTTGAAGAATATGACGTTGGCCATTTCGATTTAATCATTGCTGACGAATCTCATCGCTCTATCTACAACAAGTATGGCGAGCTATTTAAATATTTTGATGCGTTGCAAGTGGGGCTAACCGCCACCCCAGTAGAAATGATCTCACGCTCTACTAGCCAGCTGTTTGGCTGTGACTACAAAATGCCAACGGCGAATTACCCCCTTGAGCAAGCGATCGAAGAAAAAAACCTTGTTCCCTTTAAGGTGGTGGCGCATACCACGCAATTTTTACGTGATGGTATCAAAGCAAGTGAACTCAGTGATGAGCAAATTGCTGAGCTAGAAGAGCAGGGCATTGACCCCAACACCTTGGATTTTGATTCAGAGCTGATCGACAAGGCCATCTTCAACAAAGACACCAACCGAGCGATCCTTCGCAACCTAATGGAAAAGGGCTTAAAAGATGCCGACAACCAGCTTCCAGGCAAGTCGATTATCTTTGCTCGCAGCATTGCTCACGCTGATCTATTGGCTGATCTGTTCCATGAAATGTATCCGGACTTAGGTGGCAACTTCTGTCGAGTGATCCACTCAAAGTATGAACGCGCCGAAGATCTTATCGATAACTTCAAAAGCACAGAAGGCAGAGAAGACGACATCACCATCGCGGTGTCTGTCGATATGCTAGACACAGGCATTGATGTACCTGAGTGTGTTAACTTAGTGTTTGCCAAGCCGATTAAATCCAAAGTGAAATTTTGGCAAATGGTCGGGCGCGGCACGCGTTTGTGTGAGAACCTTTACGGCGCGGGTTTAGACAAAAAGCACTTCTTAATCTTTGATCATTGGGGCAACTTTGAATACTTCAAAATGAACCCAGAAGAAGACGAAGGCAGTCAAAGTAAATCTCTGCCGCAAAAAGTGTTTGAGGCCAAACTTATCCTTGCGGTTGAAGCCCTCAAAAAAGCAGAAATGGCAATCTTCGCTGATGTTGTTCAACAGATCAAAGCTGACATCGATGCACTCAATGATAAAACCATCGCCGTTCGGGAAAAATGGCAGCTAAAAGCGCAGCTGAGTGAAGAAAAACGCCTAATGCAGATGGCTCCCGATACCAAAACTCGACTGTTTGAAGAAATGGCGCCCCTGATGCAGTGGAAAAAAACCACCGGTGAGAGTGAAGCACTGCGCTTAGATCTGCAGTTCTTGCAGTTGCAACTGACCAAACTGCAACAGCCAAGCAAGGTTGAGATAGAAGCTCAGTCCATTTTGGACAAGGTGACTAGCTTGTCGATGCACTTAAATGAAGTGCGCAGCAAAGCCAGCACCATGAAGCAAATACAACAGCCAAGCTACCTTAACGATGCGGACTACTTTGCGGTTGAATCTTGCCGACAAAACCTGCGAAGCATTATTCATCTGCGTGACAAGGGGATTGCCCCAGCGCCGGTGGCAACGCCAATTATTGACGTGCGTGAAGATAGAGGCCTTTATCAGTCACAAGAGATAAAAACCAATATCATCACCGTCGATTATGAAATTTATCGCCAAGAGGTGGAGAAAACCTTGTCCCCCTTGTTTGAATCAAACGAGGTATTGCAAAAAATTCGTAGTGGCCAAACTGTGACAGAGGCGGACTTAGCCACCTTGAGCGCGCTGGTGCATACCCAGAATCCCAATGTCGATTTGCAAACCCTGAAAGAGTTCTTCCCTGAATCATCAGCAGGCTTAGATCAGATCCTTCGTACCATCGTCGGCATGGACGCGCAGCAAATCGAGAAAGAGTTCACCACCTTTGTCCAGCAGGTGCATACCCACCTTAACGCAAGGCAGCAACGATTTATCGGTATGCTCAAAAACCACCTCTGCCGCTATGGCTGTGTCGATATTGAACAACTGTATGACGCGCCATTTAACCAAATTGACGATGCAGGGCTAGATGGGGTATTCCCTAACCCGGCGCAAGCCGATGTCGTTGAGCAATTTGTGCGCCGATTTAGCGTGGATTTAGGTAACAAACAACCAAGTTAGAGAAAGCATTGAATTAGCCCTTTGGTTAAACCACCAAGCTGATTACACTACCCCCATTAATAACCAGCGGCTAACCAAGTAACACAGCCGCCCGTTGTCCATGCAGAGCCTTTGCTAATATATATTGTGCAAAGAGATCAAGCGAAAAACTAAAGAGAACAATAATGATCACATCAGGTGCACTAAAAAGCCAAATTGACAAGTTATGGGAAGAATTTTGGACTGGCGGGATCACCAACCCCTTAACTGTGGTCGAGCAAATTACCTATTTGATGTACGCCCGCATGCTGGATATGAATGAGCGTAACGACGAAAAGCGCAGCGCTCGCACAGGCAAGCCATTCACTCGTCGCTTCCCTGTGAGCGAAGATAAAAGCAAAGATAAACAACACATCCGCTGGGAAAATTTTCGCCACCTTGGCGCTGAAAAGCTCTATCCATTGGTAAAAGACGAGTTATTTCCATTCTTTAAAGAGCTGACCAGTGACGACACCCTGTTTGCTGAGTTTATGAAAGACGCTCAGCTGATGATCCAAAAAAAATCGCTATTGGTGAAGGCGGTTGAGTTGGTGAGTGAACTGCCACTAGAAAACAAAGATGTTAAAGGTGACTTGTACGAATACTTGCTGTCTAAACTAACCACCGCAGGGATCAATGGTCAGTTCCGCACGCCGCGTCATATCATCCGCGCCATGATTGAAATGCTCGATGTCGAAGAAACTCACCGAGTGTGTGACCCAGCCTGCGGTACGGGTGGCTTTTTATCTTCTACCTACGAATACCTGCTAGAAAAGTATTCATCACCTGAAGGAGTAGAGAAAGAGCAAGCGTTTGATATTGAAGGTAAGCCAGTGCTCGATGTACATGGCAAGCCGGTATTTAACTACCTTTATGCTGGTGACTTACTAGAAAACCGTGCTCATATCGATTACGACATGTTCCACGGGTTTGATTTTGACTCTACCATGCTACGTGTAGCGGCAATGAACCTAGTCATGCACGGCGTAAAACAACCGGGGATTCACTACCAAGATACCCTAAGCCAAAGTTTTATTGAGCGTTTTCCGAGTGAAGCCAAAAACTGCTTTGATATTATCCTTGCTAACCCACCGTTTAAAGGCAGCTTAGATGAGGAAGACGTCGACCCTGCCATTCTAAAAGTGGTGAAAACCAAAAAGACCGAGCTGCTGTTTGTCGCGCTTATTCAGCGCATGTTAAAAGTCGGTGGGCGCAGTGCCACCATTGTGCCTGATGGCGTATTATTTGGCAGCTCCAACGCCCACCAAATGTTGCGCAAGCACTTAGTTGAAGACAACCAGCTAGAAGCGGTTATCTCACTACCGAGTGGCGTATTTAAACCCTACGCTGGTGTGTCGACTGCAATCCTCATCTTCACCAAAGGTGGTAGTACCGAGAAGGTGTGGTTCTACGATGTTCAGGCTGATGGTCGTTCGTTAGACGACAAACGTACGGCAATCAAAGATAACGACTTACCAGATCTCGTTAAGCAGTACAGAGCATATCAAGCAGCGGTAATGGCAGGGGAACCTACCGAACAGTGGGCGGACAAAAAACAAAAAGCCTTCTTGGTCAATAAAGAAGACATCAAAACGAATAAATACGACCTGTCGATCAATAAATATAAAGAAGTCGTTTATGAGCAAGAAAGCTATGAAGAGCCGAAAGTGATTTTAGGTAAACTTAAAGCGCTAGAGAATGAGATCTTGGCTGACCTCAATGAACTGGAGTCGATGCTATGAGTTGGTCGATGGTAAAGCTAGGTTCACTTTGTAAAATTGTTAGGGGAAGTAGTCCTCGTCCCAAAGGTGATCCTAGATACTATGGTGGAACAATACCAAGGTTGATGGTTGGAGACCTAACACGTGATGGAAAAGTAGTTACTCCTAAAATCGATTTTTTGACTGAGGAAGGGGCTGCAAAGAGTCGTCCAATGAAGAGTGGTGACTTCATTGTAGCTGTGAGTGGTCAACCTGGACAGCCATGCATATTAGCTATTGATGCATGCATACACGATGGATTTGCTGGACTGCGTGATTTGGATACCAGTAGAGTCGATAAAGATTATCTATACCAATTTATGCTTCATACAAAGCAAAAATTGAGTTCGAGCGCTGTTGGTGCAATATTTAAGAACCTTACAACGGATCAGCTTCGAGAGCTTCAAATCCCACTCCCTCCATTAGATGAACAAAAACGCATTGCTGAAATTTTGGATAAAGCCGATGCTATTCGCCAGAAACGCAAACAAGCCATTGACCTTGCCAACGAGTTCTTACGCAGCGTGTTTTTGGATATGTTTGGTGATCCGGTAACGAATCCGAAGGGGTGGGAGGTTAAGAATATTGTTAATCTCGTATCTAAAGAAAAACATGCGATCAAACGAGGTCCATTTGGTGGTGCGCTAAAGAAAGAGATTTTTGTCGATTCTGGATACTTAGTTTACGAGCAATATCATGCATTAAACAATAACTTTGAGTTTGCTAGATATTTTATTGATGAAAGCAAATATCAAGAGCTTGAGGCATTTAAGGTGAGCGCGGGGGACATTATTATTAGTTGTTCTGGTGTGAATTTAGGTAGGCTCGCAATAGTTCCAGAGGGTAGCCCTGACGGAATAATAAATCAGGCTCTGCTTAAGGTTAAACTTGATGAATCAAAAATGTTAAATGACATGTTTGTGGCAATTTTTACTCACCCAAATTTTAAGAATGAGTTTTTTGGTGAGCATCGAGGAAGTGGCGTTCCCAATTTCCCTCCTATGAGTACATTTAAGGAGTTTGGTTTTATCGTGCCACCACTAGATGAACAAAAACAGTACTTAAGGGTCGTGAATAAAGTAAAAGTTTTAAAAAGAAGAATAGAGTTTTCTGTATCTTCAGCTAACGAACAATTTAACTCGTTAAGTCAAAAAGCCTTCTCAGGCCAACTATAAATTTCAGAGGTGTCTTCGGATGCCTCTTTTTTGATCAAAGGTTAGGTTTGTATGCAACTTCAACTCAGTGCCACTAACGCACTAAACAAATGGCTTAAAGCCGATCTCCCTCGTTTGCCAGTGGAAGAAGGTAAACAAGCCGGAGTAAACAAACTGAGTTCAGATGCCAGCACCCTAAGCTGGCAGGTGCACATTATCGAAAACCGCTATCAATCCATTGAGAAAACCCTCATCGTCTGTGAAGCCAATAGCCGCTTCACTTATTTTATTCCCCTTGAACGTCTGTGTTATACCACTGAAGAGTTAGCTGAACGGCTAAAAATCGAGTGGCAATTTGCCTTTGTTGAAGCATTGGAAAACGGCGGTTTAGTCCATCGTTACGATATTGCCACACTGCTATCTAGTCTCAATGCCATTGAGTTCACGCACCGCTGGATAAAAAACACCGATCTCAGTATTAACGGCCATATAGCCGACGCAGCACAATGGGTCACGCAAACCTTAGAGGATAGAAATCTCGAGCGCTTAAGCCAGCCGCTAGCATTTGAGATTTCTAACTATATCAACTCTCAAACCAAAAGCATTAAGGTGAACAACAAGAAGCAGCGCTTCATCCCAATCGAGCGATTGCTTGACTATGTCCAACAAATCACTAAAGAAAACTCACCTTCTGATGACATGAGCAATGTAGTTCCGTTTAGGCACTAGTTAATTTTCTTGATTTATCTGAAGGTAATAAAATTTACCACGGGTAAATATGGTTACGGGTTGTGTCGTCACGCTCTAACTTAATTTTAATAAAAACAAAAGGTTATAAATTGGCATGCTAGTTGATTAGTAACTCATAACTTTCATAGAAAAAGGAAAAAGTTATGGGTTACGAAATAGATTTTTTAGGTGTTGGTGAAGAGTCTAAGAGTGGCGATGCGATAGCACTTCGCTACGGGAATCTACACGGTCCACGTGACGAGCAAACTGTTGTTGTGATTGACGGTGGCTTTCAAAGCACAGGTTCAAAGATTATTGATCACATCACCACTTGTTTTGGCACTTCTAAAGTGGACTTGGTCATTAATACTCACGCTGATCAAGACCACATTAACGGTTTGGAAGCCGTCCTCAATGAACTCGAAGTAAAAGAACTTTGGATTCATCAGCCTTGGCTACATAACCAAGGACTTGCTGATAACTTCAAAGATGGACGCGTAACGGACAACAGCTTAGGGGAACGTCTTAAACAAAACCTCGAAAAAGCGTGGTCACTGGTTAAATTAGCTGAATCGAAAGGGGTCACTATACGTGAACCTTTTACTGGTTTAATGGACACAGGCGGTGGTATTAAGGTTCTCGGTCCTTCTGTCGAATACTACGAATCCCTCATTCCTGATTTCGATGGCATGCCGGAAAAAGCCATTGCAACAAATGCTTTAGAAAGTTTTTTTGAAAAAGCGGCTGCATCTATTCGTCGTTTTTTTGCTACTTGGGGCGAAGACCAGATTGATGATGAAGGGGTAACATCGGCGAAGAACAACTCAAGCGTTATCACTCAATTGGTCGTCGATGGCCGACGCTCCCTATTTACTGGTGATGCGGGCATTCAGGCTTTGGAACACGCAGTAGATCAGGTGGAACAATGTACAAGTGGCGCAGAGCTGCGTCTTATGCAAATCCCACATCATGGAAGTAAGCGCAATATTGGGACGACCGTTCTAAATCGTTTAGTTGGGGAGCCCATCAGCCAAGGCTCATCTCGGAACATTACGGCGATTGCCTCTACGGCTAAAAATGGCGAGCCTAAGCACCCACGAAAAGCGGTGATGAATGCTTTCACTCACCGAGGTGTCAAAGCACTAGCGACCAGAGGTTCCGGTATTTGTCACCATTACAATGCGCCTGGCCGTGGTGGGTGGAACAGTATGAATCCTGAGCCATATCACTTCGATTATGAAGAAGAGGTGGCATAATGATGGGTATATCGATGAAAGCCAATAACATTGTCCCGCTCTCGGTGTTGATGGTTCTTCAGTTCACAGTGATATCACTTGTTAATCAAAGTGCTTTTAATATCAGTTATGTCGATATACTAAAAGACACGGGGTGCGCGATGTTAGCGATAGGTGCGGTTTCGGGGTGGCTTAGCCACCTCATGCCCCCTGAACTCAAGAGCGTCTTGGTATTTTGGCGATGGCACAATGTGTTACCTGGGCATCGCTTTATACAGTTATCGGAGAAAGATCGACGTATTGATACTGCGCTCCTAAAGGCCCGCGTGTCTGAGTTTGAATTGTTGAAGCAAAATAATAGTGAGCAGAACAGTTATTGGTACAAAGAGTTTTATCGCTCATCCAATAAGCAGGACGAAGTGGCTTCAACTCACCGAGCTTATTTGCTGTATCGCGATGCCGCGGCTGTATCTTTTGTCAGTGCCTTTGCATTGCTGGCCGCGAAGCAATTCTTGGGTGAGTATCTTTCAGAAGTAAGTTATCAATCTTTGTGGGTGTTTGTGGTAGCGATCGCAGGCTTTTCCATCGCAGCAAGAAATGCAGGGAACAGACTCGTAACAACGGCAATTGCTGTGAGTTTATGACGTGTTTCACTTGGCAACAAAATTAGAAAAGGAATTTATTGTGACAACAACAGTATGTGCAACAACGATGAATAGAAAAGGCAAGTTCCAAGCACTAATGGCTCAGATGAGCGATGGCTTATTGGAAAGGGAGCAGCAAGTCCGACTAATGATGTTAGCAGCACTTTCTGGTGAACATGTATTACTTGTAGGACCACCAGGAACCGCTAAAAGTGAATTGGCAAAGCGATTGAAAAATGTCTTTGTTGAGGCTAATTACTTTGAACGATTAGTGACGCGTTTTTCTGTTCCAGAAGAGCTGTTTGGACCGCTTTCGATAAAAGCGTTGGAAGAGGATCGTTATAACAGGCTTACTAGTGGATATTTGCCTGAAGCTTCGGTTGCCTTTATCGATGAGATTTTTAAAGCAAATAGCGCCATTCTAAACAGCCTACTAACCCTATTGAATGAACGCCAGTTCGATAATGGCAATAGAAGGGTCAATGTTCCTTTGGTCTCTGTTGTAGCAGCAAGTAACGAGCTACCGGAAGGGGAAGAGCTCAGCGCTTTATACGATAGATTTATTTTGCGTTCTTATGTGTCGCCTGTATCCACAGAGTCGTTTGATGCATTACTTTGTGGAGCATTAGAGGGGTTCGACCCAGAACTCAATGTACGTTTGAAGGTTGAAGATCTAAATGAGGTACAGCGCCTAGCTGAGAAAGTTGAGTTGACTGTAGCAACGAGAGAAGCATGTAAAGAATTTCGTAATTACTTAGTGTCACAAGAGATTTACGTATCTGATCGCCGTTGGCGTAAGTTGGCGAAATTAATGAAAGTGTCAGCTTTCACTTCAGGCTTTAATGAAACCAGTATTTACGACACATGGATTCTTCCACATTGTTTATGGGAACAACCAGAGCAATTTGAAGGCCTGCAAGAGCTTTATAAACGATTGGTGACTGTTGATGGGAAAACACCACCATCACGCCTATTACAAGTTATGAGTGTATGGGAGAATAGGTTAGCAGAAGAAAACAGCCCGCATAAAAAAGATGCTCAAGGAAAACTACTCTACATCGATTGTGATGGTAATGAAACGACTAAAAAGTCTAGTGAACGTCAAGCCACGGATAAAAATGGTAGATTGCTCTATAAAGACTATCAGGGAAGTAAAACTACGCACAGCGATTATGGTCGTAACGAACCTTGGATGGAAAAAGTGGAGAACAATCCATTGATTGGTAGTGCTCGATTTTCACATGCTCATATCGAGAGCCGGGTAACAAGCGTTCAAGAAATAGTGAATAACATTGAGCAGTACATTGCTACTGTGAAGCAAGAATTGCAGACTGTTGCAGAATACTTCAATAGTCACCTTTGGTTAGATTGCAGTTTGTTACCAGAAATTGTCGGCTCACTCAATGAGTCACTCAAACAGGCTGAAAAGCTGTTAAACAGAGCTAATAAACTTGTTGATGGGTTTGGTCGTTTGCCTTTGGAGGAAGACCCAAGTATTGAAATTGCAGAGCTAGTTTCTTCTGATGATCCTGTGGAAGGAGAGCTGTGTGATTAGAGAATCGTACCAGATTGGCTCTCCGCTATTTAACATGGATAGTCAATTTACATGCCTCGATAATGTGCCGGAAAAATTTCTTCCGGCGGTTATTACGAGCTCTGTCGGCGAATTAGCGGAGCGGTGTGAGTCTTTAGTTAATTCTAGAAATCAACTTCTAACGGGAGAGAATCCGACGAGTTTGTTTCCCTTAGCGTCTCAACCATTGACGAATGCGATTTGCAAAGCGGTAGAAGAAACAGGATTGACTCGATACTGCTTGCAGAGTGAAGAGGTCACAGATGCACTGCTTTCTGACATTCTAACTACGATAGATAAGCTTCAATCTAAAGCATCGCCGTTAGTTACGGACCTGCTTAAGCAGTTGGAAGAAGAAGCATTAAATCAAATCAAGCAAGCTTTAGAGAAGAAAAAGCCTAAACAGGCCAAATCTCTGTTTCTGACTAACGCACAGCGAGCAAGAATTGCCGCGACTGCCTCAGAGCAAATATGGCAGGAATTGCTTTCTAATGAGACTGGCATCGAGATTTTGCCTAATGTATGGCAAGAGAGGCTAGCGGTATGGTCGCAACTAGAAGAGGTATTTACTGAACTTGGGCTGATCACAGGTTTAGGCTTTGACTTATCAAAAGGCGTTTTCCAAAGCCATGGTTGGCTCGATATTGTTCGGTTAAACAAGCTTGTTAAAAAGCTTCCCAAGTTACAAAGCTTGATTCGAGACTTAGGGCGTGATGAGCAAGCAAATGGCTCAGTTCTTGAAGAAATAGTGATCAAAATGAGTGCCGCTTCCAGGCATGAGAAGTATGTGACGACGTCTCTTGTTCCTATGGAAACTAAAGGCATTACTCGCTCTGATTCGATTTCTAGAATGTTGCCCCAAGAAGCCTCACTGTTAACTAACCCTGTACTAAAAAAACTGTGGCACGCCAAGCGAGCAGAGCATGCTTTACTTTCTTATTCAGTGGAAGGGACCGAGGTCCTGGAAACAGAAGAGAAGCTAGAGCAAGAGTTTGTTAGTGAAAAGCAGGGTAATAAAAGCAATAACATTCGAGGACCGATGGTGATTTGTCTGGATACTTCAGGCTCCATGAAGGGGTTACCAGAAAATATTGCCAAAGCGATCGTTTTGGAATGCTTGAAAGTGGCCTACAAAGAAAAGCGGCGTTGCTACGTTTATCTCTTTGGGAGTAAGGATGAGGTTAGTGAACTTGACCTTACGTTAGATACTTCAGGGTTTAATGACCTACTAAACTTTCTGACGATGTCTTTTGGAGGTGGTACAGATGTAGAAGGGCCACTCAACAAAGCTCTAGAAAAATGTGATTCAGAGGAGTGGTACAAAGCAGATATTTTGTTAGTGAGTGATGGTGAATTTCCAGTATCGTCAGGGCTGAGTAGGAAAATTAGTAATCGAAGAGAGAAGCAGGGGCTACAACTCCACGGTATTCAAATAGGTAGCTCTTACTACACATCAATGAGCAAAATTTGTGATCCGATGCATTACATCTTGGAGTGGATTGATTTAAAACGTTAGTCGTTTGTTGGTGATGCCAATCTGCTTTTAACGCAATTAGCAGCCAAAAGTAACTAGCTTATTGAAGTAACTCAATTTTCTCGAAGCTAATTATCATGATTTAACCCTAGATATGATAAATTCCATTGTATGCATATATCATGATAACTAGGACAAAGGATGTCAGAAGCGAAAGCCAATTTTGAGTACGCGATCTCAGACGCAGAGCAATTATTAGAGTGCTACGATCAATTAAACGGATGTAATTCCAACTCCCAACCTCCAGAGGTACTCAAGAGAGCTACTTTGATAATGACCCTTACTGCTTGGGAAACCTATGTAGAAGACATAGCAAAAGAGCTTGTTGATGCAAAGTATGGAGTCGTTAAGGGGTCTCAACTTGGGCGAATAGTAGAAAATCGGCTTGAGGAGCACCTCAAGTACTTCAACAATCCTGGATCTCAGAAAACAAAAGCTTTGTTCGAAGAATTCTTTGGCATTGATGTTACTGAAGCTTGGGTGTGGGGTAACGTCCACACCGCGGATGATGCTCGTACGCAATTAAACAGATGGCTAAAAAAGCGAGGTGAGGCTGTTCATCGTGCCCAAACTGACAAAAATGAAGCTCATATCGTCAAGCGTGAAGAGTTGAATAAGTGCATCAGGTTCTTTAGAGAGCTAGTGCCCGTAACTGATGCAACACTATCAGATTTATAAAAATAAAAAGACTCAAGACAAAAACTTTAACTGTCAAAAATTCTGATTTTAAAGAATCACGTACACAAAGTATGCAGTGCATGGCTGGGATATGATTTTTGGTATGCTGCGTATTATTAGGTATTTATGATGGATGTAATCAAAAGAACTCCTCTAGGAAATATTAAATCTTGGTTGAAAACATTCGAAGGTAAACGAACTAACATCCATGGTTTACCTTTATGGGCATTAAAAGTAACGGATACTGAGCTACTAGAACTGAGAGTTCTTTTTCAGCATCTTTTTCGAGGAAAAGACCCTAAGACAATTCTCAATTATTACAGTTGTCGTGGTAGTGATAAAGCCAATGAATTTGATCGACTATTTACTCTGTATATCTCAACGTGGTTGCAGCGCAACTATCAAGGTGAACGATTGCGTTGGCCTCCAGTGTTAGAAAATATTGACATCAAACATAGTACTACGCTTATGCCTTCTATCTATCAATCGATAGATAATGGTTTGGCTGGTTGGGGAGTTGATGTTTATAGCACTGAAAATAGAGATCAGTACTTTGCGACGCTATATTGCCAGGGAGGTTTCCCTAGGGCTGGACTTGTTGGGTTGAACAATGGACCTGTTCCCAATTATTTAAATGCTGTTATTCAGCAATACTCCCAATTTCATCATACAGCAACAGCAGAAGACATCGCCTTAAAAGCGATGGATGATCTACCGGTTACTTTGCGTCAAAAGCCGTTTGCACAGCTTGCTGCTGAGCTGATTAATTGTCTGCTCAAATTACGAGATAAGTATCATTTATACTCAGAATCTGATCCTGTTTTAGCGCTTGATATTAAATGTCCTAATTGGCGTAATCAGCTGCCATTCTTATTGTGTGATAAAGAAGCGTATGAGTTAATGCAAAAGCTTCTTCGTCGAACAGCAGCCTTGATCAAGCGAGAGCAAAACCCGGTCAGAATTTCTCGATATATTGAAAAAGGAGTCAATAGTTGGCAACTTGTTGCCGAAACTCATATTAACCATACGATACATCCCGAAGATTTAATGAGATGTATTGGGTGCCCAAACTTACCCATATTTTTTGATTTATATACACAGACAGAGTCCGGTGAACGTTCTCGATCTGCATCCTTTAATTTAAAAGGTGTTGGAGCGAAGCGATGGCAAGTGGTCCCAAATGAAACTCGTTTCTTTAATGGTGATGCGGCGTCTGAAATCAGCTTTGAACTTTGGAGTGATGGTAACAAGATCTGTGAGAATACCTATTATAGGGGAGAAGAGCTCAACCCAGATTTACCATGGGTCTTCTCGCAGTCGGGGGAGCGTTATCATTTTCTTGGTCAAGGTAATACGAAAGTTGCTCATGAGAACGTTTTGGTGGTGTTTGCAGGACAGCTAGAACCTGCAAACGTCTTGTCGACAGTTGAAGCTGTTGGGAAACTCGGGGCGTTAGGACAAACGGTATACCGATTAGCGGGGCAAGCTTATGCCCAAGTTCTTTCTGGTAAGTTCACGATCACAACGCTAGCTGAAGAAGCAGGTGATCTACACTGTTGGTTCGATGGTGATCGTTGTATTGAAGCGATTTCGTCAAAGCATGTGTACAAAGGTGTTCCTAATATCTACTACCGTGAAGGTTTAGGTGAGAAGGTGTGTGTGTCTCGTTCTGAGTTATATTGGCAGGCGGTAAACTCAGAACGAGTCGAGGCTTTGACGGGCAGTTCGTTAGAACATGGTCTTGGCACCATCAGTTGGCAAAAAGATGGCGAGTTGAAGTGGCAGTCTAAATGTGCTTTGTTACCGGAAGGTTCGGGTTTTGATGTCATTAGCTATGAACAGGGTGAACTAGAGCTTAAAGTCCTTGGATTTGGTAACGATATTGACGTTGGTTTGATTGAAGAACAATCGAATTGGCTAAGGGCGGTTGATAAGTATGAGGAGCTTTATTTAGGTGAAATACAGCTACCTCGTAAAATGTCAGATGTTATAAACCCCGTAATCTGTTGGCACAGTTTGATAAATAATAAAATTACGTTTGAGTTACCTACAGAGCAGAGTGGTGTCTGTTTATTAACACCTGAAGGACGTCCATTTGTACATACTAAGACAGTTTTGACGTTAGATGATTTATATAGCCATAAATTAAAAATTCAGCTGCCTCCTGATTCTAGAAAGAGGTTTGTAAACGTGTCAGCAGTCCTTATAAAAAATAGAAATCATGAGGCTTTTGTTTCACAAACTATTGAGCTAGAGGGTGGTGGAAGCCAAATTGTGAGCAGCAGTGTGTTAGCTAAGCTTGCGCAATTACTGTTTAACCAATCGAGCGACTTACGGGATGTGGTTACTTTTAGGTTCTTTGGTGATGAAGAGTTAGAGTCTGTGGTACCTAAAGTCGAATGCTACAAGCATCATGTTAAGAACTTTATAGTGGATGATGAACTTGTTGGTGTGAAGCTTGTTAATTCTCGTAGTCATAAGAATCGCGAAGGCATAAAGATGTATGCTGCCCCAATGTGGGATTTAAATCGAGAGCATATTGAGTTAGAAAGGTACGCCAACCCATATAATGATTTAATTTTTTCACTTCCGTCCACTTCTGAATATGGACCTTGGTTTCTTTATTCCTCTTTAGAGAACAGAATTCAGCCTAGAGCTGTAATTATTTCAAGGCCGAAAATAGAAATATCAAGCTATGCGGAAGTCTTAAATCATGAAATGGTGTTGCCATCATTTTCATGTGATGGTCAGGAGTTGTCCAATGCAATAAGAGATTTGAAGTTTAATAGTTCTAGTTATGGTTACGACTTTTCTGATATTGACAGAATCTTAGAGGTTTTGGCGAACGACATATATCATGATGATTGGCAGGTGGTACAAGGTTTTGTGGAAGCCCTTGATTATGCAGAGCCAAACACATTTCATGTTATAAATCGCTTATTGTATTCTCCAAAGGCTTTAGCTTTACTACTTTTAAAACAAAGTGACCCTAGACACTTTGAAAATGTGTGGCAAATGGCGAGCAAAATGCCTTTTGAATGGCTCAGCTTATCGGTCTCAACGTGGAAGCATGCTATTGAACATAATCTTTTGAGTGCTTTAGATAGTTTGAAACCTCTGAGCAGTGTGTTTAGTGATAAGCAATATAAGGAAGCCAAGAAAGGATTGTTTTTTTCCAAGCTTGAACCATTAATGAGCAAAGGGGAATACTTTAAAACTGTAGCTGAATTTTGCCTATATGAACTGTTTGATATTGAACCTGAATGGCTTCTCTCTTCAATATGGGAAGGAGAAGGAACAGTTGTTGATAATTTCTATGGAGAAAAAAGTAAATTATTTTTGCGACATCAGGGAAAGCTATTACGCAATGTTCAAAATAAGACTAATGATTTTCGTTTGCGTGAGCTACTGAACACTACGTTTAGCCGTGAGCTTTTGCCAGGGACGTTAAAAGGTTTTGTTCAACCACCTTCCCTTGAATCAGAAAAGGCAGATCACCGAGCGGTTGTATTAGATCTACCAATCAAAGTTGCTTTCAATAATATGAATGCTTTTAAATCGGATAATGTTCAAGCTTTTAAGGTACTCGATGACAGTGAGCAACTACTGCTCAACTTTGCATTGTCACGCTTGCAACAATTTGATCGGCAATGGTTGCAAGCCTCTATGGCATGTGCTGTAAAAGCAACCACATTATATAAGTTAGAGTCTATGGATGAATAAAATGAGACAACCTAAGAGTATTAATTTTTCTGCCCTATACGAAGATTTAACTTCGGTTACTTCTCAAGCAGTCATCAATAGACTTCGTCTAAACAACCCGTCTTTGCGCGCTTTTTTGCGTGAAGAGTTTAAACCCCAATTTGGCAGAGGAAATGATTTTTTTGCTCAACCTGTATTTGAAGCCACTTTTGGTTGGCGGCCTGCGGATAAAAAATACAATTTAAGTGGTCTTCAGCAGCAAGGAATGATCGCGCCTAGCTTGGTGAATAATCTTGTGTCTCCTCCGATGCCATTCCCAGAAAGTGACGATGAGAGAGAAGAATATGTGCGCAGAGGTATTACTGAGGACCGTTGCTTTGAAGATATTCAAGAAGACTATACTTGGCCGATAGACCGCCCTCCGTATGCTCACCAGTATGAAGCATGGAGCCATCTAACGTCTGATACAACAAAATCAGTTGTTGTAACTTCGGGAACGGGCTCAGGTAAAACCGAGTGCTTCTTAGTTCCTCTTTTAAATGACTTGGCCAAGCAAGCAAGCAAATCCACTGATGATCTAGTCGGTACACAGGCTATATTCTTGTATCCGTTAAATGCTTTGATTAACTCTCAACGAGAGCGTTTGAGCGCTTGGACTCGCGGATTTGCCGGAAAAGTGAAATTTAGTCTGTATAACGGAGAGACTCCTGAGTCTGAATCAGATAACAATAAAAAATCTAAAGGTCAAAACAAGGCACCAGAACAACTTTTTTATCGTAAAGATATCTGGAAAACACCTCCGCCTATATTGGTAACCAATGCCACAATGCTGGAATATATGCTTGTTCGTCAGAAAGACCGCCCCTTAATCGAGAAATCAAAAGGTAAACTGAAATGGATTGTTCTGGATGAGGCACATACCTATGTTGGCTCTCAAGCGGCGGAAATTTCATTGCTGTTAAGACGAGTTATGCATGCCTTTGGTGTTGAACCGGAAAAGGTTCGTTTTGTGGCTACGTCTGCAACGATTGGTGATAAAGCAGACCAAGATAAGACCAATGAAAAATTACAAGAATTTTTAGCAAAGCTTGCTGGTGTGAGAACAGAACAAGTTGCGGTTGTGAATGGTCATCGTCTCATCCCGCCAATTAAAAAACCTTTCTCTCAGACCTCATTCCAAATGGATAAAGCGAGGACACTTTCATCGGGGGATTTATACGATTACCTCTCACAATATCCGACATTACTTAAATTACGAACTATCTTGACGGAAATGCCGTTGTCTCTTGGCGAAATTGTTAAGGTTGTGTGGCCAGAAAAGGATGTTATCGAGATTCATGATCAGAAAAAGGCTCTAGAACTCATAGATCTTGCTACTACTGCTTACCCTAACGGTGATGAAAAACGTGAGCAAGCCTTTTTGCCGGTTCGAGCTCACATATTCCATCGAGCTCAAAGAGGGTTATGGGCTTGTGCTGATCCTGAGTGTTGCAACAAAAAGGGAACAGCTTTGGAAACTGGGTGGGAGTTTGGCAAGGTATACACTCAAGAAAAGCGACATTGCGATGGTGACTGCGGTGCCCCAGTGTTTGAACTTACTCATTGTATTGACTGCGGTACGCCAAGTCTTACAGCAGTAAAAACAACTGCGGAAGCTGGTATTAAGTACCTTGAAGGTAGGGAAGTTGATCTACTTGATGATTACGCTGATGAAGTTGAAGACTCAGGCGAGCAAGATGAAGAAGAGCTCTTGGAAACTGAGTTTGAAGCTAATGTTCAATTATTCGGCAAATCTTTAGCGAAAGGTAATCACTTTGATAAGCTGGGCTGCACCACAGCATACATCGAACGCTCTTCGAACCGCATCCATGACTCATGGCAAGAAAACACGTTAGCTTTTTTTTACAACCAGAGTGACCGTTTAGATGGAGTTCGATGCGCTTGCTGTAATAAAGTTGAAAAGACACCTAATACAACATTTAAGCGTGCAATTCTTGGATCTCCTTTCTTAATGGGGTCTTTAGTGCCAGCAATGCTTCGCCACATTCCAAGCGACAATCCTTATGATATGAAGGGTAAACGATTGATAACGTTTACAGACAGTCGACAAGGTACGGCACGTTTTTCAGCAAAAATGCAGCTTGATTCCGAACGCAATTGGGCTAGAGGATGGATATATCGTCAGGTATTGACAAAAAAACAGAGCAATCCGATTTTAACAGTCGAAGAGGAACTTGCAGTGCAGACGTTAAAAAATGCAGGTTTGTCTAGTGAAATGATTGCAAGAACAGTCCCTAGTTATGGCGCGATGTTAACTCCTTCACTTTTAGATTGGTCTGAGGCCAAAGAATTGTTAGCGAAAGAGCCAATTATTCAACTCCTTTCTGGTGAGTTTCTCAATGAGCTTGATGATGAAGCAAAAGAGAAAGTGCAAGAGAAACTGCCAGGCGAATATAGTCTAAGATCGGAAAAGTTAGGTGAAGCAAAAGAATTAGCACATCTCTTCTTACTGAGAGAGTTCTCTCGTCGAGCTAAGACAGCAAACAACCTTGAATCAATGGGGTTAGTCAAACTCTGTTACCCTGATATTGAAAACCTGATCAGCGACGACCTATGCCCCGAATGGCAGCAGCTTGGTTTCGGTCTTCAAGATTGGAAAGATTATCTTAAAATTTGTCTCGATTTCTATGTCCGAGAAAATACCTTCGTTGATATGCAGCCTTACCAGTGTGATTGGATGGGGGCGAAAATCATGCCGCGCCTATTGAAGCCTTCGGACTTTGAACCTATTGAGGAATTCGAGAAGAAGGTTTATAGAAAATGGCCCAAAGTGAACAATGGTAGCCAACATCGATTGGTTCGATTAATTGAGATAGCTAAGGAGATTGATGCTAAAGAGCAAGAGGGGTTGCTGAATCCAATTCTCGAGTTTGCTTGGAAAACACTGACCCAAAAACTTAATTTATTGGTTTCTCATACTCGTATTGAAAGAAAAACAGGTAACGAAGTAACAGGTTATCATCTTGCCTTTAATGAAAAGATTAAGTTTGAACATATTACCAAAGCTTGGGTATGTCCTGTAACTCAACGATGGCTAGATACGACTTTTCGGGGACTGTCTCCTTATACCAAAACAGGCTCTGTACGAAGAGATGTTGAATGTCTAAATGGACCTTTCGATATATCGATACCTGATATTCAGTTTTACGATGATGAAACGAAGCAAGCATTGAATCATTGGTTGGAAAATGACAAAGAGATCGTACGATATAAAAATGATGGTACTTGGTCTGATGTTCATGATGGTGTAATCAAAGGGATACCCCTGATTAGAGCTTGTGAACACTCAGCACAGCAAAGTTCATCGAGCTTACAAGCATTTGAAAAGGCATTTAAAAAAGATCATCTAAACGTTTTAAGTTGCTCTACTACGATGGAGATGGGGGTTGATATTGGCTCGCTAAGCATGGTTGCCATGAACAATGTACCTCCGGGGCCCGCTAACTACTTGCAAAGGGCTGGGCGAGCAGGTCGCCGTAAAGAATCAACTGCGTTAGCACTTACATTCTGTAAAGCGACTCCTCATGGTGAAAGAGTGTTTGCAGAGCCTAAATGGCCGTTTATCACACCCATCAGTGTGCCCAAAGTGGCTTTAGATAGCCCCACTATTGTGCAGAGACACGTAAATGCATTCCTATTAGCCAGTTATCTGTCTGATATCCTTAAAAAGACCAATGATCTGGTGAAGATGCAGGCTGCCAAATTCTTCAAGGAAGAGGCTGCACAGTCCAAAGCTCAAGGCTTTATTGATTGGTGTTTAACCGATGTGAACGATGATGAATTTGTTATTAAAGGCTTAAACGCTCTTAAATTTGATAGTGCTTTTTCTGGTTATTCATCTAAAGCATTAATTGAAAGAACTGTCGCGGCAATGGAGTCTTCGATGACGAGTTGGTTATCGCAGCACGAAGCGCTGTCAAATCAGATAAGTTGTGCGCAAGGAGGAGTTGATGATTTCGGTGCTAAACGAAAATTAGAGCGTCAGTTAAAGCGTTTTGAAAAGAACTATTTGTTATCAGAGCTTTCGGCAACTAATTTTTTGCCTGGATATGGCTTTCCTACGGGAGTTGTAACACTAGTGACAAATAACAGAAATGAAAGACGAGAAGATGCTTATATTAAACATTCTTACCCAAGTCGAAGCCTTGATGTAGCTTTGCGAGAATACGCACCTGGTGCTGACATTGTGGTTAATGGTGCAGTATATCAATCACAAGGCTTGCAACTAAACTGGAAGATGCCATTTGGCGAGAACGAAATCAAAGAAGATCAGCTCTTAAAATATCAATGGGAATGTAAGAATTGCTCTAACATTGGTGTGGAGTCATATACGGTTGATAGAAAAAAACACCGATGCAACGCTTGTGGTCACTCTCACCTAGTTTGGAATGAGTTTATTGTCCCTTCGGGTTTTATCGTCGATTATAACAAGCCTCTTAATAACAATTACGCTCAGCCGCATTATGCACCTTACAAAGAAGGAAAGATTTCTATTAATGATACAGATTGGCAGATGTTGTCTGATACTAGTTTAGGTCGTTTTAGAATCTCCGAGTCTGGAAGCATCTTTCATTACAATGATGGTAATGGAGGGGGGTATGCTCTGTGTTGGTGCTGTGGGAAAGCGGAGGCTCTGGCTATTGAGAAAAGAGGTAATAAAATTACTCAGCAAGGCACTCCGCAGATTGCTAAAAGTCATCGACGTTTGCAAGGTACAAAGGTTAGCGATTCGCTGAAATGTGAGAGTTCTAGTAGACCATGGAGCATCAAACAAAGCAAAGTTTCAGGAATTGATAATCAAGTTGTTGTGCCATTTATACTTGGTTACCCACAAACGACAGGTATGTTTGAGCTTCAGCTTAAGCATCCTAGATCAGGCGTTTGGATTAACGATGAGAAGTGGATGTATACCTTAGGTGCCGCTTTGCGTCAGTTATTGTGCCTCGAAAAAGGGATCACTACGCAGGAGATTGGGTTATCGATTCGCTCAAGAAAAACAGAAGATGGCGATTCTGTAACGAGTTTATTTATGTATGATTTGGCAACTCAAGGAGCTGGCTTTTCTACGTCTATCCCTGAGTTATTTAATACGTTGATGGGACGTGTTATCGGCTATTTAGAGTCATGTACTCAAAAGTGTGAGTCGGCCTGCCACGCTTGTTTGTTGGACTACGATACACAACATCAAGTAAAAGTGTTAAATCGAAATTACTTGATTGAAGAACTGGTCAGTTCGCAATTTATTGAGAAGCTTTCTCTTCCAAAAGAGATGCAATTCTTCGGTCATCGATCTCAGGCAGAACTGTTGAATGCACAGCAAGTGATTCATCGTAACATCAATGTAGTATCTGGTATCGATTTCTATATATCCGATACTAACTGGAGTTGGTCGGATTGGCCTGTTCGTTTGCTTATGCTAAGTATGCTGAACAAGCAGCAACGAGTTCGTATTATGCTGACAGAAAATGTCGCTCAATCGATCGACTCGGATTTGGCATGGGAAATTCAAAAGCGGACGACCTCAGACGTAGAATGGTATATTGCAGAATTTGAAAAAAGTTTGGAGAATTCAGCGTTCCCATTGATGAGTCTCTATAAGAACAACCGGACTATTTGGTACGCAACCAACGATAATTCTCAATTATCAGCTAACGCTGGTTGGGGGAACTCCAAACATAGCTGCCTAGTTAAAAGCTCATACTTTGAGTCAAAGATCATGTTGAGAAGTTTTGATCTACAGTCACTATCAAGAGCTTCAGAGCTTAATAATAGCGGTGTCACTATCATCGAGAACATTGATGAGCAATTGGATGTCAATGTTCAGTCTTTTGGCAAAGAGTTTGTTGAATTCTTATTTACTAATGTAGAAGGCTTAAAAGAGCAGCTTCATGATAATGTCGAAAAAATTGAATATTTCGATAAATACATTGTGAGCCCAATCAGTGCTCACCTTATCGTCAACGTGTTGGCCAGTTTAAAACGTGCGATTGGCAGTTTTACCGCTGAAGTCATGACGGCAGAGCCAAAACAGGATCATAGAGGGCGTAGTCCATATTGCGTGGCAGATAACTTTTACGATGATGGTTCGTTACCTGAGTTTATTAACACTCTAGGACGACAATTTAACTTGGCGGTGTATAGTGAGGTTTGTGAACCACGTAATATGCCGCATGGTCGATCTATGGTTATACATCTTTCTGACAATTCAATCGTAAAACTAATCTTCGATCAAGGTATGGGCTACTGGACAAATCGAAGAGTTTATTCACGTGAACGTTTCGATTTTGATGATGTGAATTATGAAGCGACTGAGGCAAGTAAATGGAACTTTAGTGTAAAATCCGCTGATCATGATAGCTATATCGTGGTTCAGAGATAGGGAGTATTGTGAATGACGTATTTAGCGATTGATTCATAGTTCATAGGTTGTTAGTGACCTTTCGCAGAAGTGGAGCGTGAAAGTAACTTTCTTACTGATGAAGTTTGGCTGAAGTGGATGATTCACAAAAATATTAACATATGGTTGTTTTAATCGATATCAATATATGGTTGTATTTTGGTTAACTATATGAAATATAGGAAAATACGAATATCATCTTATGGTTGTATCAACAGTATCGACATGTTTCAACATCAATAATTAATCTGAGCCGCTTTTGAGGCTCTTTTTTATACAAATGAGTTTGTTTCAATCAATAAGATTACCTATATATTCTATTTGATTCGGTTGGTTTTGATTTATACAACCAAACGTAATCTATACCACTTGACGATAAGGCGCGCTTAAATTGGTTGGTTACTGATGTACGGCCACCTAGTGCGATGCTGATACGATATTGAGCAATTGAGGATTAATGAATGTGGCCACTAATATACTAATACCGATTGCTGAGTGGTGGGCTAGTTACGACTAAACGCGACGATTTTATACCTAATTGCGTTAGCGATGGCATGCATATTCAGCAAAAATAGCCTCCATTTATGGAGCTTTATTATGTTGCTCTCGCATCACATGAGCCGGATGACGGCGCTGAAAAGCTTGTTGTTCAGTGAGCGAAATCGCGTCACCTTATCGATAACCAGTGCTATTCTATGCAGTGTCTTTGAGCTTATCTCTTGGATTTTTCTCTATTTAGCCGTCACTGCGATTTACCATAACGAATCGGCGACAGCTTATTTTCTAATGATGTGTTTGACGGTAATGGGTCGCTACGCCTTTTATGCATTAGCAGTATGGCAAGCACATTTAGCGGCCTATCACATTATTCAGAAAGTAAGGCAACACTTAGTGCGTGCGTTAGCCAAGATGAGAATGGATAAACTGCGCAGCTTGAGTCGGGGCGATATTGAAAAGCGCATCACCGATGAATGCCAGAGTCTTGAGCCGCTGATTGCTCACCATGGTACGGATATCATCAACGGACTTCTGATGCCCTTGTTTATGGTGGGATTGCTATTCTATATTGATTGGCGACTCGCCCTGATTGCTTTAATGCCACTGCCGTTGGCAATGACTGCACAAATTTGGATGATGCGTGGATTTGCTGAAAGACAGCAGAAATATAATCAAATCGTCGCTCATCTGCATCAAGCACAAATGGAATTTCTGCGCACCATAGGTGTAATGAAACTGTTTGCAGTTGATGCGGATTCCTACCTTGAACTCAGCCGAACCTTACAATCTCATCATAAGATTGTGACGGGATACACTCAAACGATGGTTAGCGCTTGGGTGACATTCGTCACGCTGGCACAAATTTCGCTGATCTTGGTGTTGCCTGTTGCGATTATGCTCGCCAATACGGGCCAATTAACCCTCATTGATCTGGTGATGGTGGCATGCGTGAGTGTGGGATTGCTTAAACCGTGGTTAGACTTAACGCAAGTATTTGCGCAAATTCAGCAATCGTTCATCGCCATAGACAGAATCCTTCCCTTATGCGGTGAGCCTGAGTCTCATCCTTTCCATTACCCCTCGTCTTTGATGCTTCTTGAGTGCAGTGACCTTGTTGTGGCTCGCGACCCAAAGGTTGCCGTATTGCAACAGGCGAATTTGAAAGCGTATCCCGGACAACGCATAACGATTGAGGGAGCGTCTGGGGTTGGGAAAAGCACACTACTTGCGTCGTTACTCGGTGAGTTGGAGCCTACTTCGGGTGCTTGGTACATCAATGGTCAGCCAATAACTGATATTGACGATGAGAGCCGTAGTCATTATCTCGCCTCGGTTGATCAGCGAGTGGTCTTTTTTTCTGGATCCTTACGCGATAATTTAATCTTAACGAAACGTCACGTTGAAGAGCATGAAATCTGGCAATTACTGACTTGGTTTGGGCTTAAACCGTTAGTGCAAAGCCTACCTCAGCAGCTCGATTGCCCAATTGGAGAAGCGTGCCGATTGTTCAGTGGTGGTGAAATGCAGCGTTTGGCGATTATCCGCGCCGCTGTCACTAAAGCACCGATCCTAATTTTGGATGAGGCAACGGCCCATTTGGATGCGCTTTCAGAGCAGAGCGTTTTTGAGGCGTTACGCCATTATGCACCAGCTCAGATTCAACTGATCATTAGCCACCGTGCTAGTCAGATTCAGCAGGTTGATCGCCGCTTGGTACTGTTGAACGGTCAACTAGAGGAGAAAGCTGATGAGTAGTCTGAGGCGCTTAATTGAACATAGTGGTGCAAAGACACAGCACTTTTGGTTTGGTTTACTGGGCAAAGTCGCTACTGAGCTGATTGGGCTACTGGTCTGGATTATGTTATTTACCTTTCTGCTCTCTTCCGAGTCATTACCGTTCACTGTCATGTTATTGATAGCGCTGTCGTTGATCTTAGCGCAGTGGATAGTAGGCCAGAGTACCAAGCTCAGTTTTCTTGGTGCCTATCAAATCACCCATCAATTACGTCATCAGTTATTGACCGATATCCGTCTTCAACCCTTGGCGGCTTTGCGTGGTAAACGCTTAGGTGAAAAAGTAAAGTTACTCACTTCTGATCTCAAACAGTTTGAAGATATTTTCAGTCACCTGCTGACCGAGTTTGTCGCAACTTGGGTAACACCGATCGTCATGACGATTGTACTTGCACTGATTCAGCCTTGGTTAGCCGTGACTCTAGTGCTGATTTTTGGGTTAGCGTTTAGCGTATTAGTGCTCGTAGAACGGAGATTTAGCCATCAGGCAGACCACACACATCATACCAATGTGCAAAGTAGTAACTTGTTGCTCGAATACCTAGACTGTTTGCCGATGCTGCGCAGCTTTGGACAGAGTGGGCGATTGGCGGACCCACTCTGCCAGCAGATTGAAAAGCAAAAAGATCAGGGACTAGGATTAGAGTGGCTTGGTGGAAGTGGTGTATTGTTAGCAACGCTGATCTTAGAGCTTGGCCTCGTGATCAATTTAGTTTTGGCTGCGTGGTTGGTGGATCTCGATTGGTTGAATCGCTCACAATTTTTGGTTGCTGTGGTTGTCACCGTGGTCTCTATTCGTCCACTAGCGCGGATGACGGTGTATGCAGCCTTACTCCGCTATATGTTAAAAGCAGCATCACGTTTACATCAGCTTTCCCAGTTGCCGCAACAAACCTCACAGGGCGTAGAACCTAGCACTTTTGATTTATCACTCAAGGATATTCATCTTTGCTTAGACGGCCAGCCAGTACTCAATGGGGTTAACCTTGAGGTGGCGGAGGGTGAGCATATTGTGCTGGTGGGCAAAAGTGGTTCAGGTAAAAGTAGTTTACTCGATGTGTTGGCTGTGTTTCATATCCCCACACAAGGTTGCTTAACTATGGGAGGAAAAACCTTGGATGAAATAGGTACTGAGCACTGGTATCGACATATCGCCTATGTCACGCAAGAGGTTCAGCTCCTTGGCGGTAGCCTACGTGATAACTTGCTATTGGCCAAACCCGAAGCGAGTGAGCAAGTGTTGTGCGAGGCAGTAGAGGCGGCGGGTTTGAGTGAGTTAGTGGCTAAGTTGCCGCACGGACTAGATTCGCGGATTGGCGAAAATGGTAACCAAATCTCTGGCGGGGAGCGGCAGCGTTTGTCGATTGCGCGAGCGCTATTGCATGATGCGCCTATCTTACTGCTTGATGAATTTACCTCCGCACTGGATAGCCAAACTCAGGCCCAAGTGTTGCAAGCGCTTGAGATTCTTTGCCAAGGGAAAACGGTGATTTCCGTAGCGCATCGCCTGGAGACTATTCAGCAAGCTGATACTGTTTATTTGATGGAGGCAGGGCAATTGCGCAAGGTTGAGCAGTATCAACAGGAGGTTACAACAGCCAACTCACAACTCTATAAACCACAACTCTGTAAAAAGAGCGAAATGGCTTAATGGAAAATGGTTCTTAAATCGAGCCAAGATATGTGCTCGGTTTATCCTTAACGATGTGAAGCTACCGCCATCTTGGCTGAGTTTTTTCGCCCCAATCACATGGTCTATTGCTGTGATTGGGGACTCACTCATTTACCGCTAGCCTGCGATTTCAAGTTGTTTGGCTATATCAACAATTAGCTGCTTTACTGTCTTCTCCATCGACGACTACCATGTCATCCTCGCCTATTTAACAAGAGCAGAAGGATGAAAGGCTGTTTCTGCGTGTTGGCGAATGAATGCATCCCCATGAGTCTCGACCGACTCGATGATTGGGGTGAACGAACGTAGCCAACACTGCTTCAGCTTCAGGTCGGAATGGTATTATAGCCAGTCTGAATATCCAGCATCCACGGTTTCCCACTGGGGCCTAAAATCGCTTTTTTATCTATTTTTCCGACGGCGGTTTTGGGTAGATGGCTGACGATGTGCAGTTCATCAGGAAGCTTAAATGAGGCGAGATTACGCTCTTTTAAAAACTGACGGAGTGCTTGTAATGTCAATCTAGAGTCTTTGGAGATGAGTGCGACACCGATCCGCTCGCCTAAATAAGAGTCGGGTACTGCAACCACTGCGACCTGCGCTACTTGAGGATGAGCTAATAAATGCTCTTCAATTTCATCCGTAGCAATACATTCCCCAGCTCGATTGACCACATCTTTAATCCGCCCGGTCACGGTGAGATATTGGTCGCTATCCATGCGCACTTTATCACCACTGCAATAAAAACCATCTGGAGTGAAAGCCTTTTGATTGTGTTCATTCGCTCGGTAGTAACCACGCAAGGTATAGGGGCCTCGCGTCAGCAATTCGCCTTCTTCTCCCTCGCCAACGGGATAACCTTGAGGGTCGACTACTCGAATTTCATCGAGTGCACAGACTGGACGACCTTGTCGAGACGCAATAATTTCAGGATGATCGCCCAAGCGAGTGCAACAGATAAGGCCTTCCGCCATACCAAATACTTGTTGTAGGGCATTAGGGAAGGCTTTTTGAATGGCTAAAGCATCAGTGTAGGCCAGTTTCGAGCCTCCAACTTGTATCAAGCGTAGGCTTGAAAGATCGCTTTCTTCCCATTGTGTGGCTTCTGTCCATAATTGAGCTAAGGATGGCACCAAAGCGGTGGCGCTGATTTGGTGCTGTTCAATTAACTCAAAACAGTGGTCTGGCCCCGCGTGTTGGGTAAACACGACCTTTCCACCTTTGGCGAGCACCCCTAAAAAGCCCGGGCAGCCGAGTGTGAAATTGTGTGCAGCTGGCAGCACGGCAAGATAAACATCCCGCTCATTTATCTCACTTGCCTGACAGCAACAACGAATATTGAACAGGTAATCGTTGTGGGTGCGAGGGATAAGCTTGGGTAGTCCTGTCGTGCCACCAGATACCAGAAATAGGGCAGGGTGGCCTGGATTTATGGTAGGAGCTATCAGTGGTGAGTGAAGCTGAATATTATTAAGAGAATGGTGGTTACCGTGCTCACCAAACAGATAAACCTGCTGTAAGCCTTGGCAGTTGGCTATTAAGTTATTTGCCAACGCCGCACCTTGAATTTCTTCACTAATATACGCTTTGGCATCGCCGAGCTGAGCCAAGTGTTTGATTTCAGAAAGCCCATGAGCAGGCAGCGCCAAAATAGGTACTAAACCAGCTCGTAGAGTGGCAAAAAGAGCGATTGGCAAACGGCAAGTATTTGAGAGTTGGATCACCACGCGCTCACCCACTTGCATTCCATCGGTTATCAAACGATGCGCGATACCATCCGCAGCGTTTAGCAGTGCTTGATAAGTTAGCTGATGATGCTCATCTAGCACGGCAATCTGCTCACCGTATTGTTCAACACCTTGAGTTAATAGGCACCAAAGCGGTGCGTCTTCCCAAAGTCCTGCTTGCTGATAACGCATCGCTTGTGCGGTTTGGTAGCCGATAAAGCCTCGGAGTAAATCTGCTGTCATTGGCCGGTTTTTCATGCGACTGCCTCACTGATTAAGGAAGATGAGTTCTGTGCATCGCTGGTTTCAAGGACTAAATGATTGAGTACACAGGCCATTTTTTCACAAGTTTCTTCCCATTCTCGTTGAGGATTAGACAAACTGATAATGCCAGCTCCGGCTTGAAGCAGAGAAACAGAACCCGTTTTGTATCCCGCCCTTAACACCAAAGCCGCATCGAAAAATCCATTGCGGTCTGTAATGAATACGCTACCGCTGTACAGTTTTCTGGGTTGTTTCTCAAAACGAGCAATCGCGGCAACCGCCTCACGTTTAGGAATGCCAGAGGCAGTGATGGAAGGAAAGAGGACTCGGAATGCATCCCATGCGGATTTGTCTGTGGCGAGCTGACCTTTTACTCGCGATGCTAAATGTTGCACGCTACCTCTTTCTGATACGGTCATAAATTCAGACACATGAACGCTTGAGGGATCACAAACCTGTTCGAGCTCTTCGATAGCCAGCTTGACGGAAGCGGCATGTTCGGCAATTTCTTTAGGATCGTTAAGCAGTTCGTTCTTTAGCCTTGCTGCGTCGGTTTTATCTTGGGGTAGTAAGCGTGTTCCGGCCAAAGGTTGGGTGCTCAAGGTCCCCCGCTCATCGACTTCTAAGACTGTTTCTGGTGAGAAACCAAATGCTTGCATGTTATTTAGCTTGAGCATGAAAGAGCGAGCTGGCGTGTTGTTCATTCTACCGTTAATAAAGCTTTTGGTTATGTCGATATTAAACGGCAGTATGGCTGGCCGAGATAAAATCACTTTCTTGTATTGGTTGGCTTTGATTTCATTGACGGCTAAATCGACTGCCTGCTGATAGTGATGTTTCACTTCAATGCCACCAACAATATCCTGTTGAGAGCAGGGCTGCCCTTGCAGAGGCAATGGCGCAGGTAAGCATGATACCCGGGTAATGATGGCTTGAATTTGCGCAAGTACTGAGCTTTCAAAGGTACGGATGATAACGTGAGTGGCCGTAATGCGTAATTCGGTTTCGGCTACAAACAGTTCCAGCAGTGGATGTTGGCACTCTTGTTGTGGTAAATCGTGAGCGAAGCGACTGAATTCAAAATCAGCGCGGCCGAAGAGTCGCCAGTCCTCTCCACTCAGAGTTTGGGTTGCACGATGAATATATTGACACAGATGATGAGGGTTTACCTGTGCGACCTTTCCTTCAAAGTCACAAACTTCGCTTCTATGGTTGACGGTTAATTGCAGTCGTTTATTGATGCCGATCGCCCATTCATTCTCATGCTCATAGACCAGATATTCATGACAGAAAGAGGCCGAGGTCAGTTCGGCAACGAGTTGGAGTGGATGACATTGATGTTGCAATACCAAAGAATGTAAATATGCCGTATGAATGTTAGCCATGTTGTTCTCCAGAAACGTGAGAGTAATTTATTAAGGTTGTTGGTCGATGCTCCGACCTTGTTACTGTTGGTTCGCTAATCTTGCTGAGAAAGTGTTCAGGGGTTGCTGTGATGTAAAAGTGGTCGCCTGATATGGCTATCAGTGTTGGTTTGTCATCGATTGGCATCAACCATGGTTGCCATGCAGCGACTTCGGACTCCCAAGCTTCAGGGTCATGTTCGCCAAACACGAGTGTGCATGGGGTGTACTGTAGACATTTCGATGCTGTAACTTGTTGGTGGTAGTTAACTTGTTGGTGGTAGCACTCTGTGGCTAAAAAATCCGCTCTCAACATGGGTAGAAACAGCGGGAGTAGTTCAGGGTGCTGCTTGAGTATCGGACTGCCGCTGCCAATCGCGATCAGTTGGTCAATAAAGTCATCATCATTGAGTTGGCTCAATCGTCTTCGACTGCTTAAATTCGGGGCATGACAGGCAGAAAGGATCAGATTTTTGATCGGTGATAGGGCTCCAAAACTGCTCTCAAATCGATGACATACTTCATAGGCCACTTGTGCCCCCATGCTATGTCCACAGAGTATTATTCGAGTCTCTTTAATGAAGGTTTGATCCGCTATCCAAGTCCTCAATCCCTCAGCAACATCCTCTGCTATTACTTCAATACTCGTAAGGGGGCGCTCTCGCATTCGATGATCTCTGCCGGGGTAAGTGGCCAGCAGTACCAGCGTTTCTTTTGCTAGTGCATTGCAGTCAAGTGACATCCATGTTTTAAATGCACTTAAACTGCCTCCAGCAAAAGGACAAATAATCCATATTTCACGAGGTTGGGCACCATTCTGATAAAGTGTTTTGAACACCTGATTCATATCTCCACCTCTTTGGTCACTGCGCGATTGAATCGAAATGAAATTCGTGGTGGTGGAGTCATGGTCCTTTCTTGGGGTTGTCCACATAATGTGAGAATGTCTTCCCACAGTTGAGCAACCTTGAGTTGGTGACAGATAAGCAACAATGGCGCGGTGTCTTGCCCATCAATTAAACGGCAAAACTGCTCTAAAGTGTTGCATACCCCTTCAGGTCCGAATTCTTCAAACAGATCTTTAACGAGACAAGGTTGGTCGTAAAGTGTCTGCGTAGTCGGTTGATTGAGATAGTCTCCTTCAGCGAGGCTGACGACCTGATACAGGCTTTGCTGGTTATTCTGGTGCTTTTCGGCATGAAGCGCTGGTGTCCAATGTATCGGGCCATAGCTATCAACCATCGAAAGATAGCCAGATTCCCACCCTAACATAAGACGATGCATGGCGAGGCTGTGCATATCTGGATCTTGTGGATCCAGATAGTTTTGTAACTGCAACAGATAATCACCGTGAGGAGATTGAAGACTAATCAGATCAAAAAGGTGTTGTTTGCCTAATTTTATAGGTTGAATTTTGCCATCGCGGCCTAATGCCAACAGCAGTAAATCCAATGTTGAGTAAAGCAACTGCCGACTTGTCGTAATATTGCCGTAGCTGGCGGGCTGGCGCATTTGCAATGAGACTTGCTGTGCGCTTGAAATCATGGTTTGCCCCGCTTGAGACGAACTATAGAAACTGTTGACTCGGTATTGGACTCCACATTGCTCTGCAAGCGCATGATGCCGTTGTAATTCTTTCGCCGACACGGGATGCTCTTGCAAAACATGAATATGACGTTTGAGCAGCTCTTCGACCAATACGTTACCGCCCCCACCGATAACGGAGGCGCGAACAACCACGCAGGCAATAGCAATATCCTGAGGCAACTGTGACACCTTTTCATACAGTGGTATACCAAAGGCAGTGGCCAGATTCTTTGAACGCAGGCTACCTTGGGACAGAATCCCTGCCAGTTCGAGATCGGGATGAGATTCGATAAAGGCATTTAGGTACAGTTCGCCAAATTTAGCCCCAACGATAATGACTTTCTTACGACTCTTCATTTTCTAGCTCTTTTACGTTTTGTTGGTGGAACGAATTTATTGAATGTGAAGGGTGACCGAGCAAAGTAGAGATCTCGTGCGCCAGTGTTTTCACATGAGGTTGTTGTAGTAGGGTGTAGTGATCTCCCTGCATGCGATGAATGATGGGATGACAGCAATCACTCCAACCATGGCAGCGGCGTTTTGCCATCTCAGGATGTTGGTAGCGCATAAAATCAAGCTGTGAATGGTTTTGTGCGCTATAAAGTGTGACGGGGAGCGTCTCCAAATAAGGTGGCTGATAGTCGAGCATGGCACGCAAGTTTTGCTGATAGATTGCTAGCAACTCAGCAAAACTTGCACTGTCTAATAAGCCTGATCCTGTCTCTAAAAATGCCTTGGCAAGCTCTGCGCAAAATTGCGTCTCTGATTCGAAGTTCGAAATCACATGCTCTTTCAGCGCCGGGAATCGGCCAATACAATCCGCGTAGAAGTATTGGCGGATCGACGCCTCGGTTAATCGCTGATTTGGGTTTTGGCTTGGTTTATAACTATCAATCAAGATGCAGTGGCTGACCTCTTCGCCCTGTTCCATGAGTTGTCGAGCCATTTCAAAAGCCACTATTCCGCCAAATGACCAACCTGCCATCTGGTAAGGGCCAGTTGGCTGTACGTGGCGAATCATAGATAGATAGTGTGCGGCTAAAGCCACAATGTCGGTTTTTGGCGCAGATTTATCGTGCCGATCTGGGTAGGCAAGTCCATACAAAGTGATCTGGTTGAGCTCTTTAGCTAATGCCTGATAGCTCAATAAGTGTCCGCCAATCGGATGCACAATAAAGAGTGTACTGGTTCGGTTACTGCCATTTGATGAGAGTTTTACCGGTGCATGATGGAGCGGTTGGGTTTGCTCTGTCAGCAAGGTGGCGAGGCGCTCAACCGTATCATGGGTTTGTAACTGCCCTGCGCTGAGAGCAAGGTTTAAACGGTGATTGATTTGGTTAAGTAAGCGCACGGCGATCAATGAATTTCCGCCTAGATCGAAAAAGCTCTGATTGGCTGGAATAGGGGCGAAATTAAGGCATTCAGACCAGATCTGAGCCAGAAGTTGTTCCTGCTGTGAGTGCGGCATGCGTAATTGTTCTGCGGCAAGATGGGCATCTGGGCGCGGTAGTGCAGAACGATCCACCTTACCGTTAGCCGTCAATGGAAGGTGCTCTAAGGTTATGATCTGGCTTGGACATAAGTACTGGGGCAACAGTCGGCGAGCATGATCCAGTAAAGCCTGATTATCACGTCGACTGTGGGGGGCGTACTGAATATAAGCCACTAAACGTGCACCATTTTGCGCCGTTCTGTCTGGCTGAACGATGGCATCTAGGATGTCTATTCCGCTCGCGTTGAGTGCACACTGACGTAGAGCATTTTCCACTTCACCAAGCTCAATACGATAACCGTTAATTTTGACTTGTTGATCGTTTCTGCCCAGAAACTCAATGTTACCATCCGGTAAATAGCGGCCTAAATCCCCCGTTTTATACAAGCGCTGGCCAAGAGTTGGATGTTCGATAAAAGCGAGGTCGGTTTTTTCTTGATCATGCCAATAGCCGCGAGCGAGACCAAATCCACCAATGTACAGCTCTCCTGTAACCCAATCTGCACAAGGATTGAGCTGTTCATCGAGCACATAAAATTGTTGATGAGTGAGCGGTTTTCCATAGGGAATACTGGTGTGTGTGGCATAGCTTTTCTCAATCGGATAGCAGATAGACCAAATGGCGGCCTCGGTAGCACCACCTAAGCTGAGCAATTTAGCCTGAGGCATAAGGGTATTCAGTCGGTCTGGTAAGTTGACGGGTATCCAGTCGCCACTCATCATGATTTGACGTAAATGGGGCAGCGGATTTGAGCGATTTTCTAGTAAATCTACCAATAACTGTGCGAAGGCTGGCACACTATTCCACACCGTAATCGCTGACTGCTGAGCTAAATGCAGCAGTGCTTCAGGATCTTGACTTGGCGATGTCTGTGGTATTACCAATCTTGCCCCACAGCTTAGGGTGGAGAAAATATCAAACACAGAGAGATCAAAATTGAGAGAGGAAATCGCCAATACTCGGTCACGATGATCGAGTGCAATACGCTGGTTAATATCGAGCAGGGTATTGATTACGGCACCATGCTCCATCATTACCCCTTTAGGTTGGCCAGTGGAGCCGGAGGTGAAAATGACGTAAGCCAGATCGGTTGGTTGGTTTGCCACGGGGATAAAATGTACTTTGGCTTCTGTCATTAACGCAGGGATTAGAACTCGATAGTCATCGGTGCGGCAAGGCTCAGAGCTATCGCTGATAATGGTTGAGACTGCTCCTTGTTTAAGCAGAGCTTGGATACGAGGTTCAGGATAAGCGCCATCAATGGGCATATAAGCTTTCCCTGCCAACAGAATGGCGAGAACAGCGACTACCTGTTGCCATCCTTTGTTCATCACAACCGCCACTAATGGTGCATCATCTTGTTGTTCGATAAGCTGCGCAGCTAAGTGCTGAGCGGAAAACCAAAGTGTTTGATAAGTCAGTTCTAGTTCGCCTTGCTCAATCGCAATTCGCTGTGGGTGCTGTTCCACACCGAACCTTACTAAATCGCACAATGTCGCCACGCAAGCCGTAGTTTGGTTGTCTAAAACCAATTTGAGTTCACCTTGTGTCGCATTAACTTGATCACGCTTCTGCTGCTGTGCAGAGGGGAGTTCTAGGGCGAGAGGCAGTTGCCAGTCTCGGCTTGTAAGCGTTTCTAACGTGTGGGTATAAGCGGCAAACATGGCTTCAAAGACACCGCTTTTTAAGTAGTTTTCTTGAATCGTCCATTTGATGATAACGCCGCCGCATGGTGACGGAATCAACATACTGTCAAGGTAAACATGGGGGGTTTGTGCACCAAAGGCATTGAGCTTGCCATAGGGTAATGGTCTATGTTGCCCAACCGATAAGGTGTCGTTAAACACCACTGGCATGCCTGCATTGAGATTATAATTATGACGGTTTTTTTCAGTTAACACCGATTGACCATCAAATAAGGAATGTGCCATATCATCGGCCATCTGCTGTTGAATTTGCTCAACAAACGCGAGCAATGAACCGGGTTGGGTTCTTACTTCAAGCATGGATGTGGTTGAAAGGTTGCCAATGACGTCGGCGGATTGAGGCAGCATAGCCGGACGGTTACTGTGCAGTATATTGATGGCAAAATGCTTCTGGGCACTCCAATGGCTGATCACAAGGCAAAATGTGGACAGCATACTCATTGACGGCAATAAATTATGGGCAAATGAGACGGCTTGGATCTGACTCCACTGTTCAGCACTGAGGTGGTGAGTGAGTACACTTTGTGCTAAATGCTCTGAGCGTTTATCCGCTAACGGCAGTGCTGGAGCTTCTGGTAGTGTCGGTACTCGGTCAAGCCAGTAAGCTTGAGCTTGTTGGTAAGGCTCTGACTGTTTGAGCTGTTCAAGCTCAAGGAGATAGTTGTCGATACTCATCGTTGGCAATGCTAATTCGATACTCAGATCGTCATACAGTGCAAACCATTGTTGAAATAGAGTATTGAGGCTTTTGCCATCAGCCACGACCAAATCGAGTACCAAATGTACCAAAGAGGTTTCGCCGTCTACCTGCAGGATGCTGATATCAAACAGAGGCCATTGATGTGTCGCTACACCGTGGGCGGCGATCTGCGTCCTTGCCTCATCAATCCAGCGTGTTTTTTGTGGTTCATCCCATGAGCTTAAGTCGAGAAACTGTGGTTGATACTCTGGTACTTGGCGATGAATATGATATTGACCAGCATTGATTTCACCGCGTAACTGGTCGTGTAATTGCACCAGTCGATTCCATGCTTGGGTAAGTCTCAGACGATCAAGATGCTTAATTTCAAGCTCTGCATAGAAATGGGCAACCCCATTTCCCAAGGAAAACAAGGCATTTTCACCAAGCCAGTAGGCATTTTGTAGCGGTGTGAGTGGGTAATGTCGAACGCAAACGCCATTTTTCTGTTGTGTTGTATTATCTTGGGATTCAAGAGTGGTGTTTGGCTCAATAATGTCCGTTTCAACGGTTGTCGTTGCAGTAGACGGGGCACTCTCAAATTGGCAACAGAAGTCTTGGAATTTCGGATGCTCAAACAAGGATTGTAAGCTCGCTTGTTTGATTCCCGCATGTTGTAGTGCCACGATCATCTTTGTTGCCATTAAACTGTCACCACCGGCAAGGAAAAAATCGGTGTCGTGGTTAATCTCACCATGTAAAAACGTTTGCCATATACTTTTTATTTGTTCTATTTGTTCTATTTGTTCTATTTGTTGCTGATAGGACTCAGACTGACCTAAGGTCTGCGGACTATGTTGTGGACGTTTTTGGGTTACTATAAGATGCTGACGTAATGCCGATACCTCACTGTTGGGATAGCTCAACTGTGGCTCTAAACCTTGTTCCGCCAGCAGGGCAAGCCAAGCAGGTTGTGTCAGCATGCCACTTCCACTGGATTGACGAAAATCATTGAATGCGTTGATTCCTTCAACAAATCCAACCGTCGCCAACTGCATTGGGCTGTGTTGATCGGTCGCCTCAATCAAAATCAAATAGCCATCATCGGCCAGAAGAGCGCGGAGACCTTGTAAACATTTTGTGAGATCGATGGCATCGTGCAGAACATTGACGGCCAAAATAACCTGATATCCACCATCCATTTTTAGTGCTTCATCAATGGGCTGATTAATATCAAATAGCCCATAGCTTACCTGTGGGTACTCAGATAATAGTTCGCGTGCTTCATGAAGGAACAGACGAGACACATCGGTAAACTGATAGTGGCGAATCCTTGAAGAGGCGAGGCTTAATACCTCTCGAGTGGTCGCTGCAGTGCCAGCACCGACTTCAAGTATATTCAAACCTTGCGCCTGCTGTTGGCCAAGGGCATAAATGGCACGCGCGGCACTTAAATTCAATATTTGCAGTGATGGATTGCAACGGTAGAGGCTATCGGTGATCGCTGGGTCAGAAAATAGCAACTCGAGTGCAGAGTGGCGACCATTCAACAAAGCCGGGTGTTGCTTGAGGCAATCCTCAAGATAAGTATCCAAACGCTGACACCAAGCTTGTTGAGGCAAAGGTAACCCCGGTGCTTTGGGGAAATCGTCTTGGAAGCGATACTCTCCGTCCTTCTCCGTCAGCACGCCCTCTCGGCATAACTGATCTAACCAAAGTTGGATAAGCTTATGATGTTTATCGGTTACTTTAAGTTGTTGAATAATTTGTGGTGCGCGATGGGTTTGCTCTGGCGAGGTAAATAATTGGTGATTGCGTAATGTTGCCCAGATCCCACACAGTGCCCGATGCTCGAGCTGCGCCCACGCTTGCGTCACCTCTTGTACAATCTGCGGTGAAATTTCGGGGAGAGATATGTTGTGCCAATCAAGGGTGGATTCGGCGATGACGTGATCAGGCGGCAGAAGGTGATGCTGAGGCTCTGGTTGAGTCAATGATCGCTCGAAAAACTGCGGGTCTGCCGCACACTGCTGCAGCAAGCTTAGATATTGGTTGAATAAGTTTTCCAACAGATCTGGCGCCAGTACGCCGGCCATGCAATACCAGTTGAACGCCAAATCACCTTCAATTTCCATGATTTGATGATCAAGCCAGACTTGTGGGGTTTGACTCAGAACATAAACCGGATTCCCCAGTAAATGGGTCATGGCTTGTTCGATATCCATGCCATCCATCGACATTCCCAGCATGCTAGTAAATACCACCGGAGTTAACGGCAGTGCCGCTTCTTGCTCACTGAGCTGACCGGAGGATTTCCAGTGTTTGGCTAGTTCGCGGATCACCTCAACCCCATTGACTTGACTATGGCCTAAGCGTTGCCAAAGTTTGCTTTGGGTTTGCAAGATACGCTGTTTCAAATCGGTACTTGAGTCGTGTTGGAAATCCATTAGAAAGACTGAGGTGAAGTCACCAATCAGATCTTGGACGGCCTCATGAAAAGGTTGACGGTTAAAGAACGTCATGTTCAACGTAAAATCAGGGCTTGCAGTCCAATTGGCCAAGGTATGCGCAAATAGGGTCAGCAGGCCAGCTGAAGGGGTTACCCCCCATTGTTGCCAAACCGATTTTAGCGTTTGCCATTCAGAGTCGCTAAGGCGGCCTTCTAAGGTAATAAATTCCGGATCATGGTGTTGATAATCCGGGTTCAGTGGCAACTGAGGCGCTTTAGGCAGAGTTGGGATCGTTTGTTGCCAGTAGTGCCATGAGTTTTGCCACTCGGCGGAATGGCGTAACGTTTGCTCATGCATCACGTAGTCACGGAAAGTGATCGGCAGAGGCTCCAAGTCTTGGCCTTGATAGGCGGTGGCTAAATCATCCATCATGATTTTGAAGCTTTGTACATCAAACTGCAGTAAGTCGAGGTTTAGGTGCAAACGCACCTTGTGCTCAGATAAACGGCTGAGTTTGACATCAAAGAGTGGCCAGACATCCGCAGCCCGTACCTGATGACGCATTTGTTGGCGTATTTGCTCAAGCTCAACGTGTTGTGTTTCTTCTGAGAGTGAACGTAAGTCTCTCTCTACAATCGGAAAATAGTCAACCTCAGCGTGAACAACTTGTTCTCCTGCATGATTGACTGTCATGCGCAGCATGTCGTGACGCTTGATTAAGGCATTCCAAGCGGCTGCAAATTGTTGTGGGTTAAACTCGGTAAGATCCTTATCCCACTCAAAGACGACGTGACAGGCAATACCGCCATATTGAACCCAGGGTTCACGACCAATCCAATACGCGTGTTGAATAGGCGTGAGTGGGAAGGGGGTATAGCGGTTGTGAGGATCGCTCACAAAGTGTGTGAGCATTGAATCCGATTCTGGTGCAGCAGGGACACGAGCGATCGCTTCCACCAAACCTGAAATGGTTAAGTTTTGGTAGGCTTGTTCGGCATCGATCTTGACTGCGAACTGTTTTTGAATAACCGCACTAAGCTCAAGAAATTGCAGAGAGTCTAAACCTAATTGCAGTAAATCTTGATCGACTCGGATTGGTGTATCGTCACTCATACCCAATTGGTAACGAAGTCGTTCGGTTAACCATTGACCTACATCACTCACTGTGGGACGCGTTAGCGGCTTGGGTGATACCAAGCAATCTATGGTATCTACTGTATCTATTGCCGTGTTCAATGGGTCAAGATAAGGCTGGAAATTAGCATGCTGAGGTTCGATATTCATTGCCAGCACGAAAGGAGCGCCACTGAGCAGACTCTGACTGATCTGCCACAAACCTTCTTGTACGTTTAAGGTATGCATACCTTCTTTGGCCAGTGTATCGAGAAGCGCTGAATCGGCGGTCATTCCGATGCTATCCCAAGCTCCCCATCCAATACTCATCACGCGGCAACGGCTGCTGCCCTGTTGGGCGAGAGCATAGCCATCTAAGAAGGCATTGGCTAACGCATAAGCACCTTGTCCAACCGCACCCAGTGAAGCTGCAGAGGATAAACCCAGTAAATATTGGGCTTCTTGTGCTTCAAGCCATTGGTGTAGTGCGACAAAAGCGCGGCATTTGGTTTGAATAAGTAGGGCAGATTGCTGAGGATCCCATTGATTGATGAGGCTTGTTAGCGATGTCCCCGCAGCATGAAACGCACCTATGATAGGCAAAGTTCGCGGCCAATCATTAAGCATTCGTTGCAGCTCCCCTTCTTGGCTCACATCGCAAAGCAAGGTCATCACCTGACAGCCGAATTTGGCTATGGTTTGGCAAAACTCAGGCCAATCGCTGGGTTCTCGTCGTCCAATCACCGCAATATGGCGGGCACCGGATTGTGCTAGCCATTTAATGATGTGCCGGCCTATGCCCCCCATACCTCCAGTGACAAGATGCCAACCTGAAGTCGTAAACCAAGAGGAAGGGATGAGGTCGGGCACGGTTTTGGCGTGCACCAGTTGAGGTATCCAGTAGCTGTGGTTGCGATAAGCTATCTCAGTCGCTAGATGGAAAGGAGCAGAGTTTAAAGACTGACTCAGAATCTGGGCTTGATGGTGATCATTCTCAAAGGACGGCTCAATATCAAGTAGATAGATACCTTGATGTTTGTGTTCCGCGCGAGCAACTCGCAGCAGAGACATCAGTGCCACTTTTTCGGCAGCAACACTTTGCGTTGCATCTGTCGCCATGGCTTGTGAGGTCAAAACATACAGCGTTGTAAAATCAGCGCTTAGTGATTGGATGACTTTTTCAGCGCACTCGACAAGCTCACCATCAGGCAATACGAACAGGCTGACAGTCTCATTGACACGGTAAATCTCTCCTTGACGCTGTAGTGCTTGTTGGAGATCAGACTCACTAACGTTGAGCCTAGCTTGGCTCGCGGCGACTGGCAGCCATTGCCACTCATAGCGCTGATGGGGGCTTGGTAACAGCGCGTGTGGTTGAGAATCATCAAAGTTTGGGGTTTGAATCTGACCGATCCAAGCCCATTCTCCTGAAGTTAAGCATCCTCTTAGTTGGTATTGGACTTGTCCCCAGAGTTGAGTCGTTCTGTGTGCAACCAGTTGCTTTATTGTTTTAGGGTCAAGAGACGGCGCTGCAACAATCAACCAGTCACTACGCTCTTCTTGTACGAAACTCGGCATATGCTGGGTGATGAGTTGATGCCAGTCTGTTTCTGTTGGTGTAATTACCCAGTCTACATAGAGCAACTGCGTTTGATTGCTGAATGGTATTGCTAGGTTTGGCTGAATAGAGGGAGTCAGTGGACTGAGCAAACGCTGTTTTATTTCTGCCACTTGTTTTTTTAGTTGCAGTGGCGAAGTGTGATAACAACGTAATACTTGTTTAAGGCGCGCCGGAGCCTCGCACAAGGCTCGGATATCGCTCAATGGCACTGTCGCTGGCTCTTGGTTGGTGGTCAAAGCATCACGCAGCCATTGTGCAACCACGTCTGTGGCTGGCAAAGGCACGGCGGTGAATTGATAACACTTATGCGCTTGTTGCAAGTAGCCGTGTTCAAGTAAAGAGTCCAAAAGTGTTGTGATCAGATCTCGATGTTTTGGTAGCAAACGTCCCCCACGGATCAGATCGCGCAGGGTAAAACGAGGCTGAGCCGTACAAGAGTGAATCAAATCGCGGATCACACAACAGCGCAGTATCGGATAGAGAGCCGCGATTGTGGTGGGTGGCGGTACACTCAAGGTTTGTTTAGGCAGTGCAGTTTCGATTGTTTTGACATCGGGGGTTTGATACCAATATCTCTGTTCATCGAACACATACAGAGGCAATCGACAAGGTCGACCCTGCAGCGCGAATAGCGCGGACCACTTATTATTGCAGCCCGCGACAAAAAGAGCGGCTAAGAGTTCAGTTTCTAAACGCTGTGTAGGGATGCTAGGGTGAGAGGTACCTAGCCATACACAATCTGTTGACCATGTTTCACGTTGCCCCATGGCTGTGAGGTGTGCACTTGGCCCCATTTCGACCAACAGCTTAGCCTGCTTGGCTAAGGCTGACTCTATCGCACGCTGGAATTGTACAGTATCGCGGACATGACGGGTCCAATACTCAGCGTTGAACGATGCCGCATCATCGGCGACCTGTCCTGTGACACTAGAAATCAGAGGTATAGTACCTTGCTTTGCGGTTATGGGAGCCGCAAACTCATGAAACGACGCTAGCATTTCATCCAATAGGCGTGAATGTGCGGCGCAGGATACGTCTAACTTTTTATAACGAATGGCATGCTTATCAAGTTCCAGAATCGCGTTGTCGACATCCCGTTGATGGCCAGAATATACCCAATGCTGCGCGCCATTATGCGCGGCCAGATCGAGTTCGCGCAAAGCCGGTATCGTCTCTAATGTGTTTGGCTTAGCGAAAATCGCTAACATAGAGCCCGCTTGGCGTTGCGCACATAAGTGCATCAGCCGTCCTCGTTCGCTGACAAGCGCAATCGCTTGTTGGTGAGTGAGGTATCCTGACACCACACAAGCAGCAAATTCACCTACCGAATGGCCCATCACCATATCTGGCCTAAACCCTTTACTTTGCCAGTGAGCGGCCATCGCGATTTCAAAAGCGACAATCGCTAATTGTGCGTAGTCGGTACGTTGGAGTAATTCTGTGCGGTGACCGAATAACGCATCAGTAAGCCGTATTTCTAAGCTGCCGAGCGCATATTGTTGACTCAGTTCGATGCTGTCACGAAATGCGGCGCTGCGGTGATATAACTCTTGTCCCATATTGGCCCATTGGCTGCCTTGGCCAGTAAAGCACCACACCACCTTGCTTGTTGCTGAAGGCTGGCCAACATGTAAATCACGGCCAGCTTGCCCTGTTAGCGCGAAATCACGTAGGGCCTGAATTGCCGCAGAATTGCAATCAATTGCCAGTCGATAGGGGAGATCTAATGCTCGCTTTAACATGGCGGAGTAAGCAATATCACTGTGGTGTGTTGGCAGCTCTAAGTGTGTGGCATATTCACCGGCCAGTTTGCGCAGCGAGGTTTCACTATTGGCGGAGATCAGTAGTTTTGCATTTTCGGATCGAGGATTGAGGGGCGTAGGATCCGCCAGCTCAGGGGCCGATTGCACAATCATATGGCAGTTGGTACCACCGATACCAAAGGAAGAGACCGCTGCAGTGCGAGTTTCGCTCGGCCAATCAATGGTAGCGGTCGCAAGCTGGAAACCAGAACCTGTAAGCTCTAGAGCCGGGTTAGCTTGAGAAAGGTTGAGTGAGGCCGGAATTTTGCGGCGCGATACCGATAACACCGTCTTGATTAAAGAGGCGATACCTGCCGCTGTGTCCAGATGCCCGAGTCCGCTTTTTACTGAACCCAAAAAGCAGGGTTTTGCTTCAATGCTGCGTTGATAAGCTTGTTTGATGGCTCGCACTTCGATAGGGTCACCGAGTTTAGTGCCTGTACCATGAGCCTCGATCATCCCCACTTCATCGGGTAATACATCAGCCAAATGCAGGGCATCGGATAGCACTTGTGCTTGGCCTTTTACCGAGGGAGCGGTAAACCCCACTTTATCCTGACCATCGTTGTTGATAGCACTACCACGTAACAACGCCAGAATAGTATCACCATCGCGTCGCGCATCCTCCCAGCGTTTGAGCACCACACAGCCTAGCCCGTGACCACCAAAAGTACCATTGGCATCAATATCAAACGGGCGACACAACCCATCTGGAGAAAAGATCATACCGGGTTGGTACAAGTAGCCTGAGCTTTGAGGAAATGACACCGCGACACCACCCGCAATCGCCATATCGCATTCCCCCGAACGCAGACTTTCGCAGGCGAGGTGGCAGGCGACCAAAGAGCTAGAACAAGCCGTTTGAACAGTAAACGCAGGACCCGTTAAGTTAAATTTATGGGCGACTCGCGTGGCAAGGTAATCTTTATCGTTACCCAATAAGGCTTGTAGCCCCTTGACTTGGCCAACTTGAGTGACATCAAAGTCGGCAAAAGAGGGGTAGGTACTGGTACGAATCGAGCCGAAGACACCAGTTTTCGATTGAATGGCGTTTGGGGCATACCCTGCATCTTCAAGCGCATGCCAAACTATCTGTAAAAATAGCCGCTGTTGGGGATCAATAGAGAGAGCTTCAGTGGGCGAATAACCAAACAAGCTTGCATCAAAGTAGTCTGGATTATCAATAATGGCACCGCTTGGCACGAAGTTCTCTTGCGCGGAGAGCGAAGTGGTTATTCCAGCCGTTTGTCGCTCTTGTTCCGAAAAATAGCTTTGCCCAGAAATACCATTCACCAAGTTGTGCCAAAATTGCTCCGCATTTGGTGCTTTCGGAAAGCGGCAAGCCAGTCCAATGACGGCGATGGGGTCACTGTTGCCAAAGCAAGGGTCGAGAGTGTTCATGGTTATCCTCGTAATTCAGTTGCAGGGTGGTCAGTTTCGCCACCCTGTTGTGCATTTGATAGATTCTGTTCACGTCAATCGATGTGGGGGGATGACGTGGCTCGTTGACGACGGTTGGCTTTTCGATCGCTCACTCTTTGTTGCCTGCTTTTCAATGCTTCGTTTGAGCTATCGACCTTTTCCGCCTTCGATAACCAAGCCGCGAGTAAAGCCGGAGAGGGGTAGGCAAAAAGGTCGGTAACCGATAGCGGCATCGCCAGTGAATGTAAGGCGGTGTGTAGTTGAACCAGTTGCAAAGAGTTAGCCCCCGCATCAAAGAAGTTTTCTCTTTCGCTGATCGGTACATTCACAATCTGCTGAAACTGTTCGCGAATGGTTAAAATGGTTACCGGGTCGCCGCCGACTGGGGGCAAGATCGCTTCGTGGTTATCAAGCATGCTTGGGCTGGGAATCAATCGAGTTACCCCTTGCGGTGCGGGAACCAGCAAGTTTAATGGCTGTGACCAAGACTCTGGTTGAGTCGCCAGCGTTTGCAACAGAGTGAGGTACTGGCTGAACATCTGTTCCAGTAAGGGCTGAGGCAATAATTCCTCGACGGCATCCCAGTTGAGGCAGAGTCGTCCTGAGGACTCATAGACTTGGTGATCCAACCATACCTGAGGGGTTTGTGATAGACCTCCTACCGGTTTAAGCCAACCCGAATCAGAGAGGAAATCGCGCTCAGAAGTACCCAAGGCGCTGGTAAACACCACAGGCATAGTGGCACTGGTACGCTGCTGCTGACGCGCCAATTCACGCATCACCCACACCGCAGAAACTTGGCTGTGTTTGAGATCGTTGACCAGTTGGTGTTGTAGGCGCTGCAGGCTCGCGAGCCAATGCTGATCAGGATGCCATGCGAGCAGCAGTAGGGTGGTGAAATCGCCCATGATCTGCCCAATATTTGGATGGACATCAGGTCTATCAAATAAAGTGAGGTTGAGGGTGAGTGCTTGCTGGTCGCTCCAAGCGGAGAGGACACTGGCGTATGCATTGATCAAGAGAGCCGATGGTGTGACTTGGTGTCTGGCGGCCAGCTTTTTCAAAGCTTGCCACTCTTGTGGAGACAGTGAGCCTGCGGCACGAATAAACTTAGGCTTGTGAATCTGGTTTGGATCACTTTGAAGAGGCAAAGCCGGGGGCGCAGGTAGATCGGCCAAGCGCTGCAGCCAATATTTTTTCGCCGTTGAACGTGTTTGCTTGGTGACCGCTTGTTGCTGCCATTCAACATAATCTCTAAAGGTGATCGCAAGCTCTGGTAAAGCAAGGTCGGGATTGTGGTAGAGCGCTTGCAGCTCAGAAAAGAAGATCTGCATGCTCAAGCCATCGAGCATCATATTATCGAGATTGACAAAAATTCGCGCCTCGCCGTGGGAAGCGCTAACCGCCTCAACCGTAAACAGCGGCCATAGCGCACTATTTTTTACCTGATGGGCTAATGCATCACGCAGGGCATTGGCTTGAAAACCATCAATATCATCCAATAAATGACAACTCAGCGTAAAAGCAGGAACCTGAATCAAAACTTGCTGTTGATGATCACGCACTACGGCACGGAGCATATCGTGGCGCTGGATTAAGCGATTCATCGCTTGGTTAAAGCGCTCAGCATCCAGTTGTTCAACTCGAAACTCAATAAAGAATTGAGAGCTTATTTCTCCAAGAGCAAAACCAGACTGACGGCCAACCCAATAGGCTTGCTGCACTTCCGTCATTGGGAAAGGCAGAAAGCGCCGGCTGGGCTGTGCGATTAAAGGAGCAAGCGGACTTGATTCATCAGCCGTCATTTCAATTAGGCTGGCGGCGAATTGTGACAAAGTGGAATGGCTAAACAGAGCGGTTAAATCCGCTTGATAACCCTGTTTGCTTAATTCCCCCATACAACGCGTTGCCAGTAAACTATCCCCTCCGATCAGGAAGAAATCACTGTCGGCTTGTAAGTCCGATCGATGAAATAACGCCTGCCAGACTTGGGCGACGATTTGCTCTTTGGTGGTCCGAATGGGTTGAGATTGTTCTTCCTGACGGTGGGTATCACGAGTGGATCCCATTAACGCTTTTCTATCGACTTTGCCATTTGTAGTGAGTGGCAAAGATTCAACAAAGGTAAAGCGTTTAGGCACCATATAAGCTGGTATGAGAGAACTGAGTTTGGCAGATAATTGGCTACTATCCGGGCTGAGCACGATATGCTGATTTCTGAGCACATAAAGGCGTTGCTCTGCCGCCAACAGACTGTGTTGTACATGCAGTTTGGCGAGCGCAAAGTGGGTCGCGAGCTGTTGGGCCGATAAAAGAGTCGGGGCCTGCTGTAAAACCTGAGCACTGATCAAACTGGCCTCAGGTAAGCTTGCCATCTCATTGACCAACAGCATGCCTTCCGGCTTAAGTAATCCGGTGATGTGTTGCAAATAGTCAATAGGGTTGGTTTGGCGGTGCAACACATTATTGAGTAGCACTACGTCAGCTTGACCAGCAAGTGTATCCAGATGAGTCAGTGAACCATGTTGGATTGTGACATGGCTAAAACGTTGTAAACGTTGTGCGGCACGTTGGGTGAAGCTTAATGAAGAGTCTAAGGCATAGTAATACACCTTTTCAGGACCGAGCGCAGAGCAGATATGCTGTGCCAACAAGCCACTGCGCGCTTCGGTTTCAATCAAGACTATTGGTCTGCACAGTTGCTCTGCCAAGCTCGATATTGCCTTGATTGTGTGTGACAGCAAGGCCTGAAATGCTGGCGTTTTGAAGAGCATCACCTCAGGCGCAAGTTCTGTCTCCAGTATCACAGAAGGGGCCGCTTGGCCGGTGATGATTTGTTGCAGCAGTGGGCTGACTTGAGAAAAATTTGTGCAAAGTGCGCTGGTCTGTGGTTGTACACTAGATTGAGAAACGAGTTGATAGTAGTGTTCAGCGCCTTGTTGCTCTGTGGTGGCTTGACCTCTAGAACACAGCAGTTGCCACCACTGCTTAAAGAGTTCTAAATAGGGTGCACAGACACCATAAGATTGGGCTAGTTTGGCTAAAGGTTGAGATTGCAGGCTATTAGGCAGCGTCTGAAGTAAATGCCAGGATAAGAAATCCGCAACCTGAGATCCGGTGTCCTCAATGTCGGTATTAGGCTGCATTTCGAAAAGTGTTGCATAATCTTGTGGCAGCCGTGGGTCGGATTTTAATTGCGAGCAGAGCGTGGTTCCTTCGAGCACCACCACACATTCCAGTTGTTTATCTCGGCTGCCGGCGAGCTCAGTGGCCAGAGTGACGCCATGACGCACACCTTGAATACGATTCAAGGCTGCATCAATCTCTCCCAACTCAATGCGATGCCCCCCCACTTTGACTTGGTTATCCTTGCGGCCAAGGAACTCAAGAGTGCCGTCAGGCCAATAACAGCCCATATCTCCTGTACGATACCAACGTTGGATTTGATGGCTATCTGGACAAACAGCATGAACAAATTGTGTTGCTGTTCGCGGTTCATCATTCCAGTAACCTTGAGCAACCCCAAGACCCCCAATCCAAAGTTCACCTTGCACCCAATCAGGGCAGTCTCGGCCAGCCTCATCCACCACTCGATAAGCTTGATTGGTCAATGGGTAGCCATAAGGGATGGATCGCCAGTGTGGTTCAACGTGATTAACCAGATATTCGTTTGACCAAATCGCCGCCTCCGTTGCGCCGCCCATGGCACTGAAGGTACCGAGCGGACGGAAAGAGCGGTAGCGGCCGGGTAGCGAGAGATCAATCCAATCACCAGAGAGCATCACTGTTCTCAGTTGTTGCGGTGTGTTGAATTTCATCCCCTCGCAAAAAGTGAGGAACATGTCGAACAGCGCAGGCACACTATTCCAAAGCGTGACACTATGCTGCGTGACCAGTGAATTCCAAGCCATAGGATCACGAGTTTGCTGCTCTTTAGGTAGCACTAAGGCTCCGCCGGCCGATAACACACCGAAAATGTCATAAACCGAGAGGTCAAAATGCAGTGCAGCAACGGCGAATATTCGATCGGTATGGCAAACACGATGACGTTGGTTGATATCAAGACAAGTATTGAGCGCAGATTGGTGGGAGACTACCACCCCTTTCGGTGTCCCGGTTGAGCCGGAAGTGTAGATAATATAAGCCGCTTGCTCGGGTTGACATGAGTATGGCGATGTCTCAAGAGCAATATCGCCATGGGTTTGCCAATCAATGTGAGTGGCTGAGCTCCATGCAAACTTTTGCGCGCAGGTCTCACAGCGCAGCACAATGCGTACATTAGCACTCTCTTCAATCGCTTGACGACGGCTAAGAGGCTGATTAGGGGCAATAGGGACATAAACACCACCGGCGTGCAAAATAGCCAAAACGGCAACGATTTGTCCAACCCCTTTTTCCATACTGATGGCGACATGCTCACCACTTTGCATTCCAGCGTTGAGCAGTGTCTGGGCTAGCCGTTTGGCTTGGCTTACCAGATCGTTATAACTTAGGATTTGTTCCGCAGTGATAAGGGCGGTGTTGCTTGGGTTGGCTTGCGCTTGCTCAAAAATTCGCTGATGCAGTAAACCCTGAGGCGGCTCACTAGAGGTCTGATTACGTTCAGCCCGGATTTGGCGTTGGCTGGTTGGAAGCAAGTCTGGTAAGGGTGACCGCCATGCTGCTTGTCCTTGTAGTGTATGCTCAACCAACTGAATAAAGGTGCTAAACAGCGTATCCAGTAGACCTTGCGCAAACAGTTCATCCACCCCATCCCATTGCAGTGCAATACCATCACCTTGCTTAGATGCAACAAAATCGAGCCACACTTGTGGAGTTTGTGAAATTCCCCAACCGAGTTCACCCAGTGGGCTATGGGTATCATCACCAAATAGTGAATGGTTAAGATTACTAGTGAATACGATAGGGGCTCCGTAAGGATGGCTACCATGGCGTTTTAACTCACGCAACACCTCAACGCCAGACACAAAACGGTGTTCATAAATCTCAGCAAAACGTTGTTGCTGGGTTTGGCAAAGCTCAGCCAGACTGGCTTGGTTAATCTCGGTCGGTAAGAGCAGAATGTTAGTAAAGTCCGCGAGCATCTGCTGGACATGCTGGTTAAATGGGTGACAGTCAAATAAGGTTAGGTTAAGCAACAACTGGCTTTGCCCACTCCAACGTGACAATACTGCTGCAAACAAAGTGGCAAGAGTCATGGTCGGTGTGACCTGATTGGCGGCGCAGAGCGTTTGCAGTTGTTGCCACTGAGTTGGATTTAACCAATGTTTACGCCGATGGAAAGTCGGTTTTTTAACTAAGGATGGGTCCTGCACTAAGGGTAAGTTGGGCGCAGGGGGCAGCAGGGGGGATTGCGTTTGCCAAAAATCATTAGCAGCCTTCTTTTGCGCCGCAAACTCTTGCTGTTCCTGCTGCAAATAACTGCAAAAATCATAATCGGAAGTATGAGTAGGCAAGGTTTTGTTTTGTAAGAGTAGCGAGAGCTCATTGAAAAACAAGCTAAAGCTGGAAGCATCCATCACCAGCAGATCAATGCTGACATACAGACGCCGCCGCTCATGAGAGAGTAAGGCAATCTGAAAATCGAAGGTTTGCCCATGTTCTACATCCAACACTTGATGACTCAATTGTTCACGAAGCGTCAGCATGGCTTGTTCAGCGTCATCATCGGTTAAATGACGTAAGTCGTGCACCGTAATATGGTATGGGGCGCTAGGCGCTTTCCAGCATTGAGTACCATCATTTTGGAAATGCACACAGAGCATGGGATGGCGTAGACGTAATTGATTCAGTGCCTGTTCAAGCGCGGAGGTTTCAAGACCGACACTATTAAACTCCTGATACAGATGACAACCATTGCCACCTAAGGCTTGCTGCGGATCACGGCCAATATAATAAGCCAGTTGTACCGAGGTCATTGCAAAGGGTGTTCCCTCTCTCATAGTGGGTAACAAGTTGGGTTGGCGTTGTTCACTGACCGCGCCAGCATTACCTGTGAGATTACCCGCGAGCTTGCTTTGAATAAGCTCACCAATTTGTGCCAATGTTGGATTTTGGTATATTTCTTTTAAGGTGAGCTTGCATCCGGCTCTGCGGCATTGATTTACCATACGCATCATCAGCATTGAATCGACCCCCAGCTCAAACAGATTGTCTGTTGCACTGATCGTGTCAATGGAGAGGCCTAATGATTGGCAAATTGCCTCTCGAAAGGTGGATAAAATCAGGTGTTGTTCTGACATAAGACATCATACCCCGGCAAATTTTAGGCAAAACTCTCCCGCCTGATGAACCGTGTCATCATGCAGAAAGTTAATGGAATAGCCCGCGTTATCGCGGGCGAAGTTTAGAAATTAAGCGTGTTCAGAGACATGGTAAATATCCTTATTGCCTAGCCTTAGCTGGTAGGCGTGAAATTGATACAGTGCCAGTAGGGCGCAGAGAGTAACGGAGAATGTCAGCAGGTAATGAACTTGGTAACCAAATTGAGCAATCACCCAGCCACACAGCATCGCCATTAGTATCGCGATCAACATATCCATCGATTGGAAAAGAGAGAAATCAACGCCTGCTTGATTACCATAGGACCATTCCATCATTAGGGTATATAGAGCAACAAATTTGGCGGCAACCAGAACCGTATTGAGTACATACAGCCCCTCTAGGCCATAGGTTAGCGGTATAATGTGTGCTGCATAGAAAGTGAATCCACTATATATCAACGCCTCCAACCCAAGACAAAAGAGAACAATGCTGATGGCGCTCACTTTTTTCATCAACCAACCACTTAGCCCTATCCCGATAAATGCGGTGATAATACCGCCACCAGCAACCAACAGACCAAGTGCTTCCAGTTCAATACCTTGATCGTATAAAAAGGGCATCATCATCGATTGCACCCCCCGAGTGCCTAACTGGCAAAGCGCGACTAATCCTAAACCCAAAGTTACCTTGGGGTTAGTAAGGGCTGCTTTCAGAGATGGATGGTGCTCATGATGAAGGTTTTGCACTGTTTTCAGTTTGCCAAATAAAGAGGTAGTTGGTAGCGACATGAAAAGGAGCAACGCCATCAGCAGTAGAATGGCATTTTGCCAACTGACACTGGCAGTGAGATAAATGAATAAGCCTCCACCAAACACGGCTCCTAGATAAGCACCACCTACTTGCATCACATTGCCGAAACGTCTTTGATCGGCAGGTAACTCATCAACTGCTAAGCCATCCGTGGTGATATCAGCAAAGGTTGAGAGTAAAGCCAATATGAGTACACCAACAAACAACAGCGTTTGGTCACTGATCACGGCGTTAAATGAGAAGGCTCCTAAAACCAGTAGCATACCGGTTTGCGCCAAGCCAATCAGGTAAGCGTGACGGGTCAAAGTGATGCCCTGTTGTCGAATGCTCTCCACATAAGGTGCCCAAAGAAATTTCAGGGCCCACGGCAGCATAGCTAAGTAGAAAAGCCCAATCTGAGAGGTAGAGATACCTTCTGAACGTAGCACTGCAGGGAGACCCTGCAGTGTAAACATTCCAATCAGGCTTTGGGTGGTATAAACCCCCGCTAACAGACTGAGCAAGGAAGCTTTGCTCAGCGTGGAATGTTTGGCTGTTTGAAAACTCATCCTATTACCACTCAAGTTTGATGTTAAGTCCGACTTCACGGCCGACCCCGTAGTTACTCAAGGCGACGCTGGAGTTTGGCATTGCGAATGAATAGGTTTTGTATTCTTGGTCGGTCACATTATTGCTAAACAGGCGCATCGAAAGGTGTGGGTTTACTTGGTACTGAATGGCTAAGTCGACTAAGGTGTAACCCGCTTGTGACAAGGTGTTTTTTTCATCGAAAAAGACGCTTGAGGTATAGCGAGCATTCGAGGAAAGGGAGACAGCACCATTAAACCAAGCCTGTGGTAATACATAGTCTATTCCGGCCACCAGTGTGGTTTTGGGTGCGTATGGTAGTGTGTTCCCCTCAATATCTTGGTTGCCCGATTTGAAGCTTGACTCACCGAAAGTGCCGCCTAGATTCAGGGTTAAATCATCCGTGGGATAGAAAGCGAGCTGCAACTCTAAGCCTCGGCTTTGCGCTTCCCCTAAATTGCGCAGCACTTGGCTACCAGGAGTCCCAGTATAGAGTTGAATATCATCAGTTCTTATCCAATACAGAGCCCCGCTTAGATCAACCATGTTGTCAGCTAAGCGAGTACGCCAGCCCAACTCTCCATTGAGGGATTTCTCTGCGCTGTAGCCATTTTTATCACCGCTACTGCGTGGCTGTAAACTGAACCCCCCAGGGCGATAACCACTTGATATAGAAGTAAATACTCTAGAGTCCGGTGTGATTTGCCAACCTAAAGCGGCTTTGGGGGATAGGGTGTTTTCTGATTTATTTTGTGCGTAAGCATCAATAATCCAAGACGGATTACCACTGTAATCCACACGAGTCGAAAGGTGAGTGGCACGCAGCCCTAAAGTGAGGTCAATCTGTTCATTGAGCGCATAAATGGCTTGGCCAAACAGAGCGTATTGAGTTGCTTCAACCTGATTTGTGACTTGGGAGCCTACGCCAGATTTTGCGTCGAAGTCGCGTTGTTCAAAATAAGCACCAAATAGCGTTGATAAGGCATCGCTGACTTGCGTATTGGCACGTAGCTCTTGGCTAAAAGTATTTTGGTCTTCTTGCCAAGCTCCTCCAATAAACTGGCGATAGATGTTACGGTTTTGATAAGCCGTAACACTGGTCAATTGAGTTTCACCTAAATCGTAACCCATTTGCAGCGCATAGCTGTTAACGATACGTTTGAGCTGAGGGATCGCTTGGCTCGTCATTTTTTGGTCAAATTCAGCTTGGGTGAGATACCACTCTTCATGGCTATCCAGATTGCTATTGGCGACTGATAAGGTCAGAGTGAACGGCGAGTTGTGTGGTAAATAGTGTAAGCGAGCTAACCCACTGAATTGTTGACTATTATTAGCATCTTTCTGCTGACTTGGTAGGTGTTCAATGTTGCCATTGTCTTTGATTACGCGCAGTGCGATATCGGCGGAAAGCGAGTCATTGAGTGAGAGAGCTGCCGAAGCATTGAGTTGCTCATTGAGGTTACTGTAGCTCGCGCTAGCAACGGTTGTGTTCTGTCCAACGGTTTTTTTTGTGATGATATTGATAATACCACCTTGAGCATTACCACCGTACAAAGTGCCTTGCGGGCCTCTTAGCAGTTCGACGCGCTCAACATTAACAAGTGGTTGAGTTAAAAAGGCGCTGTCTTGCAACACACCATCAACATACAAGCTAATAGTGGGGGAATAATAATCCGGTGAACTGATGCCACGAATCGTCGTGTTGGCATAAGTACGATTACCGCGAGTTTGGATCAATAGACCCGGGAACACTTTCTCCAAGTCTTGAACTTGATCGACTCCGGCTTGCTCAAGCTCTTCTCCTGTTTTAATCAAGACCGAACTGTCCATCTGTTCAAGAAGGGTCGACTGCTTGCTCGATTCTACCACCATGACATCATGGCCACTTTCGAGTGCGAAAGCGGTTGAAGTGAACATAGTTAAGGTCATCGCTAAAGTTAATGGTGAAAGTTTAAGGCTGTTCCTATGCATCGAATCTGTTTCCTGTGGTATCCATATTGAACTTATAGTGCCGATTCTGTCTTTTACCTGCTAACTGAATAAGGCATAAAAAGAGCGTGAATCGACGTTTATGATTGTTATTTTAAACAAGCTTGAATAGATCGGGTCGTCTATTTTTGAACTTAATTAAAATTAAGTATTTAATTTTGTTGGTTTTTATTTTTTTTCTGGTTTTGTTTTAGATGAGTTTCAAACAAATAACTGTCAAAGTGATAGCTGGTGGTGTTGGGCCAGAAATAGAGGATCGCGGTATGGCTCATGACGCTTTTTGGACCATCTTTTTGGGCGTGAGAGCACCCTGTTATGCTAGGTATTTGGATGGCGTGCAACCGAATTCTTTTTTAAAAGCGGCGGAAAAATGTCCATGATTGGAGTAACCCACCTCATGAGCAATATGCGAAATAGTGTAGATTTCTGCGCTGAGTAGTTCAGCCGCTTTTGTCATTCTTTGCTGAGTGATGTACTGATGAATGGTGGTATTTAGTTCTTTTCGAAACCCCTGTTTGAGAGAGGTCTCATTGGTTCCAATTCGTCGAGCCAGTTCGGTAATGGTGGGTGGCAAAGTGTACTCACTATCAAGAATCCCCATCGCTTTTTCTAGGAGATTGTGATTATCGCCTTGTTGTTGAGTGCTGTCATCGCAGACTAGATATCGGGCTGCATCACTGATGAATGAGTAGCAAAGCTGGCGTTGAATCGCGCTGTTTTGATTATGGGTCTCTGAAAGTTTCACGGCCATAAATTGCAACGCAGCAGAAGCTGTTCTGATTAGGAAAAACGGCTCTCGACGTCCTAACTTATCTGCTAGTGGCTCACTTATTTGCATGACGTTGATGTACTCAAGCAATAGAAGTCTTGGGACTTGCAGTGCAAATAACTGAGTGATTTGCGGCTGATAGCGACAGAAGCCATGACGTGTATCGGAATAACAAAGAGCAATAGTGTTGGCCGGAAAAATCTTTGCCGTATTTAAGCCATTAATTTGATAGTAAACCGCATTCCCTAAATTCAGCATGATCGTCACACTGTCGTATTCGGTTTTATCGGCTGTATCGAGTTGGGTAGGTGTTTCAAACCTTCCCTTAAATTGGCTCATCACCATGTCATCATTGATCACACAGCAACGTAACGAAAATTCGCAATGTTCATGCTTAAAAACGATATTGCCATTGGTTTGCATGGACTCTTCCAGTAAATCCAAATTAAATGGAACTCGATAGTAAGGCATAGTGAAATCACGTCCGATTGGTTTATGAGAAAAGTTATCATTATCATGATTATCTGTCTAGGGAGTGATTGATGATGGCTATTCAACTGTTCAACAAAAAAGCGTATTCAACAAAATGCGCATAAAAAAGGCACAAGATGACTTCACCAGCACGACTGCTGTTCTGTTAGGAAAGAGAAACCTTGACTGGTTTAAGCTTTATTTATCGATATTTTAGGGACGTTGACGATGTTTCCGATATTGTAGAGGGTTCTGCCCAAAGTGTTGTTTGAATAGTTTGCTAAAGTGAGAAGGGCTGGCATATCCCACTTGATAAGCGATGTCGATAATCGGACGATCGGTCTGCTCTAATGATTCAGCTGCTATTTTCATTCGTGTGTGTTGAAGAAGTTTGGAAAATGTCGTATTAAAAAGCACTTTAAAACCGCGTTTAAAGCTGGTTTCATTCGTGCCTACTTGTCGACAAAGCTCGTTTAAGCTCCAATTTTTTTCTGGTTCTGAAGCAATCATCGAGTGTGCTTTGCGTATCCGATTTAAGGTTCGACTGGAAAGGGAGGAGCACTCACTGTCTTTTTTGTTGCTTTTGATCATCTCAAGTTGGCTGAGTAGTTTGGCCAAACATTGATAAGCCTGTGAGACGGCATACAAGCTACCGGCACCCGTTTGGTTGGTTAAGCCAGTTTGCAACTGGTTAATAAATTGCTGAATTTCAACACTGGTATCAAAGACAAAACGGCGTTTTTCCGTTAAAGGATTAATACCATTGTCACGCAAACTCTCACTCATTTGCTGGTAAATAGTCGCGAGAAGTTGGCAGTCAAAGCGCATATCGGCAATCTCGACGTAACTCTCTGTTTCACTAATGAATACGTCGTTAAAGGTATTAACTGAGAAAATCAGTACACTTTTTCCGTTGTGTAAACTGATGGGCTCATTATCATGACTGTACCAAATGAGCTGCTCGCCTTTAATTACGGTCAGTAAACGTAGGCAGTATCGTTCAGAGTGAGTGGTCGGTTCATACGACGTACAGCCACCATATCCCGATAGCGTATGTATATTGCAGCCAAGGCATCCCCCAAAAGATTGACAGGCAAGCGGTTGTCGCGGAGTCGGCACGCTTGACTGATGGCTTAAGCAACGTTTCGGTAAGCGTATGGATGTGGAGTTTGGTTTTAAATCAACACGATTCATTTTAGATACCATTCAAAAATGCTTGGGTCGGATTTGCCCCTAGTGTTTCGTTTGTGTAATGAAAAGCGTGCCACGCAAAGAAGTCATGAGTTCTATCGAGATCTCTCATCGTTATTATTATTCGTTTTATAAAACTGAAAGTTATTTTGTGGCGTTTTATGATTACCGTCTGCTCAATTTGGAAGTGATTTTTCATGATTAGGAGTCTGAATTGAGTAGTGGACTGACGTGACTATGCTGCAAGAGCGAACAAATTAAGGAACCATGCTCGTCCTCAATCTCTGCCGTCTTCTATACTATGGATAGAAGTGTCATTTTTTAGGGGAAGAAATGCCAAGTAAATTCAATACTCTGATAGGAGTTGTATTGCTTTCTCCTACCTTGACTTTCGCCAAGATCAATATGGCTGAAGTGAATGCCTATGCTTACGAAGGATTGGCGGATATGTGTGCCAATTCGCGCTCTATCTCCAGAGATCAGCAGAAAGAGATGCAGGCTATCTACCTCAAGATCAAAAATCAGCGTAAAAAAAGCTTACCCGCCGATGATGATTTTGCCCATTATGCTGCGAAACAGTTGTGGGACATCCATAGTACCCCCCACTACGAAGAGTGTATTGCGCTGTTAAAAAGAAAATAATTGCCTAGCAAGAAAAAAGCCGCCAAAAAATAGGCGGCTAAAAGTGTGCAAGCAAAGGTGTTGTTCAAGTCGAACCTGTCTTTCGCTACAAACAATAGACTGAAAAGGTGCGGTGCTCAACCCTGTCGTTCATGAAATGAGATTTGCAACAAGGTGCATATGTAATTGTTGCATGTATAACTTGCATGGGTTCATTAGATATTCAGCTAGAACCACTTGGGATAGCTCAGGTCAAGGCTTGGCGAGTGTAGGTAGTAGACGGTTTATAATAGATTATGCGGTTTTAAAATGTCAGCCAGCACTGAAATGGTTTGGGTGCTGGCTGAGTTTTTATCCCAATGCTGATGTCTTCAACCGCGTCAAGTAACCGTTCCACTCTTTGCTGTATGAGCATTGAGTACCACGTCTTTATTTAACCAATGGCTGATTACTTGCTGTAACGCATTTAATGACGTTGGTTTCTCTAAGCGGCCGTCCATCAGCTTGCTAATCATTTCTAGCTCACGTTCGCCAGATTCACCTGACAGCGCAATGATCGGAATCTGCGGAGAATGTGCCTTAATGATTTGGCTGGCTTCAAAACCATTCATAACTGGCATTTGAATATCCATCAAGATCAAATCGATGGAATTCGCTTTAAAGATTTCTACTGCATTTTCACCGTTGTTTGCCTGCAAGTTGTTAACACCAAGTTGGTTCAGATACATTTGAACTAGTGAGCGTTGTACTTCTTTATCGTCAACGATGAGCACCGTGGGTGCTTTGTTATTGATTAGAAATGGCTTATCGATTGGTTGTATATCGTCAACGGTTCTTTGCTCTGTATTCGGTTTAGGTTGTTGCCAACTTTTGAAATCAGGAGTACGAAGCGAGTCGGCTTGGGGGGCATTGGGTACCATAGGAAAGTATAAGTGGAATTCCGTAAACTCCCCCAGTTTCGATTTGCATTCAACTCGGCCGCCAAAAGAGCGCATGACACGCTGGCAATAGCCGAGCCCCAGACCGCTGCCTCCGCTTTTTTGATAAGAGAAAAAGTCATCGAAAATTTTATAAGAAATGGCGTCGTCAATCCCCGGGCCTGTATCTCTGAAGATTAAAATATTTTCATAAGTACCGATTTGAGTTGTGATCTCAATTTGGCTATTTGGGTAGGAATCAAAATAATAAATTGCGTTACGAATCAAGTTGAAAATAACAAAGTTGAATAAGGTTTCATTAAGTTTTGCTACGAAGTCATCTTGTTGTGGTAAGTGAATTCGCTCAATTACTTTCTCGTTCTCAAAGCCATATTGACTGACCGCCTGATCAACGGCTTTGTGGATCGACGTCATCGTAATCGGTTCGTGTTCAGGTGAACTATCGCTGACCTCGCGCAAGATAATATCAATCAACTGCCGCCCACGTTGAATAGCCGCTTGGCCGTTCTCAATATCCTGTTTAATTTGTTGTGCGGGCGCTTGACTATCAATATGTTGCTTTAAAATTTCAAAATGTAATTGTACTTGAGCGAGCGGGTTACGCATTTCATGCGCAATTGAATTCGCTAATGCGCGACTTTGGCAGACACGTCTATCCGCTTCAATAATACTTTGTATTCGGGTTAGCAAGGTTTGAAGTGCAGCGATTTCTTCATTAGAAAACATCTGATTATTGATTTTGTGTGGTGAGATTAATAAATGTGTGACCAATTTGCTGTGGCCAAACAGTGGCATAACCAACGCAGTATTGTTTGAGCTCATTTTGTCATAAAGGGCTTTGATCGAGTTTTTTGCCGCGGTTTTGTTGTCTAATTTTTCAAACAATTCATCAAACACTAGTGCGGTTTGTTTGGATGAAAGGTAACGTTCGTAGACGGTTTCGTTATAGTTACTATTAACGAACTGCAGCTTATCATCGGCGATGTATAATAACTGGCCTAAACGGCGCATCGCATCATCAATTGACCGCTTGAAATCGTCTTCCAAAGCGAGAATTTGCTCTACAGGAGTCTGCTGATTGCCGTAAATGAGTAAAGAGGCGTAACGGCTCAAGCGTTTGTAGAGTGGATTCCAAGCAATACCAATAAGCGCACAGAGTGGTATTGCAATCAGCCATTGGTTGCTGTCGGTGAGAGGGATGAAGATTGCGCCGAGCGGTATGAATAAAACCCCACATACTAACGCAGTATTGAGACACAGGTAAGCAAGGTATTTCACACTGTAGAAGCGTGAAGTGATAAGAGCATAGCCAACAAACATCATTTCGCTGATGGAGAGTGCCGGAGGTAGCCAAGTGAGTGAAAAATCTTGAAAGAAAAAGGTAATTCCGACTTGGAGTATGAGCGTTGAAAGCATGTATACCAGGATACCTGCAATCATATAGTTGGTTTTGGCCAGTGTTAACTTACTGCTATTGGCTCGCATTGAGATCAAGTTGAACAGTGTCATTATCATGGCGCAAAGTAGAGCACTAAAAAAGTATGGGGTGTGTGGCCCAAACTCAATGACAAATTTGCTCGGCCCAGCGATATCAACATGTCGGACCGTAAGGTTAGGCTGTAAATTAATGACCAAGAAATACATAACTATGGCAATGAAAAACAGTTGTTGCCAAAGGTATATTCTGCCTCCTCTTTGCTCGGCAGATAGCTGACATGAAAAATAGTAAGCAAAAGCAAACGCAAAGGATGATACGACGTTGGCAAATTTGGCCATAAATATAGCTCTATCTGCGCCAAACTCGGCTAGCCAATCAGTATGGAAATACGCATTACTCCCTATCCATGCAATGATAAAAAGAGAATAAGCAATATAGGCGACATGGCGTGTACCCCAGATCATTTCATTTTTTTGCTTAAGACGATAGCAATAGTAAGTTAACCAAACGAGCACCATGGCTACTGCTGCGATAAGCGTTATCGCTTTAGGATAGAGAATTGGCTCTAAGCTGAAATCAAGCATACTCTTCCCTTTTGATTAAATCGTATTTTCTGCTTTGAGAAACCGCATGTTTATAGTCACGAAAATCGGCATCACTGAAGACGCGGTCCATTGATTCGAAATTCCAGAAACCACGATAAGTTTTTACTCCGTCGTTATTCAGATCGCAATTTCCACAATGGAAATACGCTTTCGGGTCAACCGCTTGATAAAAATTGAGCATGAAAGATTGAGCAGTAGCGAATAAACCAAGTTTGTATCCTAGCTGATGCATTACTTGCATGAATTTTTTTTGAGCAAGGTAGAGGAAGTAGAGCTTTTGCTGAGCGTTGCCACTGACGGTGAAACGCAGCACTTCACAGACTGCTCGCGTATCAACCAATTGTCGCCGAAATTGATGATCGAATTCTGGGAGAGAGTCGCACTTTAGCAGTGCTGGTTTGAAAAGCTGTAATTCCATCAAGGCATCGTGGCCATGATCGGGTAAGCAGAACTGCCACTGCTTATTACTGAACTGCGGCACATAGCTGAGCCAAGTCTGATTTACTGACCAATCTTGTACCAACATTGAAGCGACCAGTGTGGGAGATGCTTCGTTATCAGGATGCTTGAGTAAAACAAAGTGCTTCCCTTTTTGTGATAAGGACAATAAAGGCAGCATCTCGTACCACTTTTCGCCTTTAATAAATAGCTCAAGATTGCTCAAGGTGATCGCATCTTTGATAGGCATTTTTTGCGGGTGACTGGGCATTGTGACCCAAAGTTCAGAATCCTCTATCTGGTCGATCAAAAAACCACGGTAGGCACAGTCTTTAAGTGGCAGTTCGATACGAGGAGGAGTATCCGCTTCGATAGGGAATAGTGTTTTCATAGCCGCAATTTCGCATTCACACCAGAAATCTAGCCAATGCGAATAACACTCGCTGACGGCTTGCTCAAGATGTGCTATCTCTTCACCTAATGTATTCGGATAGCGCCGGATGAGTTCTCGGTAGTCCATCAATTCAAACAGTACTGAGAAGCTTTTATTGTGATGTTCAGGAAATAGGTTGAGTAATTGGTTTTTGCGGTGATCTGTAACGGCGCGAAAAAGATCAGCCCGTTGCTGTGGTTGATAAGTATTGATGACGAACTCTACCAGAGCCCGCTGTTTTTTTTCAATAGGCAGACTGCTTGTCAGCCGTGAGCCTAAAGATGATATTATTTTCATAGAGTTAACCTAGCCTAGGTTTATTTAATTATTTTTTATTAGTTTTATTAGATAGGCTCCAGTAAATGAGACTTTGATTTAGGAGGGTATTTGGCGTCACGTCAGTTAGTAGCAGTAACCGCGATTTTATTTGTACCTAACATCCTAAGTACCAGTTGCATATCCGCAGCAAGTTTACTACTTGCACTTACCCTCCACAACAGAGTTTTATAATAAAAGCCTTCCGAAGAAGGCTTTATCTATATGGTTAATTTATCAATTATTATCGTATCAATAGCATCGGTACGCTTGATTCGGCTAAGAGCCGAGTGGTGTTACTGCCAACAAAAAACTGACGAAGTTTAGAGTGTCCAAACGCGCCCATGACGATCATGCCAAGTTGGTTTTGTTGTTGGTACTGAAGAATCGCCTTATGAACTTCGCCAGATAAGCACGCTTCCACAACGTGAATACCGTTCGCACATAATTTCTCGGCGGCAGCTTTAAACGCGCTCGCTTTATCGTGGTTATCTTCCACCATCACCAAATGGCACTCCAGCCCTTTTAGCAGCGGTGTTTTAATCGCTTTATCCACTAATTTATGGCTAATTTCACTGCCATCAAAGGCTAATAGATAGCTTTGTGGTGGCGTAAAATCACCCGTTGCCACTAAGGTGTGCGACTTCATTGTACGCACGATACTCTCTAATTGAGATCCAACAGCCATGGCGTCGTTTTGATGCACTTCACCTGATTTACCGACCACCAATACACGAATTTCGTTTTCAAGATCAAGCAAAGTTTCCAGCAGGTTGCCGTGCTTTTGCAGCTTATGCACATCTTGCAAACCTTGTTCATGGGCTTTGGCTTCTAGCTCATTGAGTAACGCTTTACCGTGCCTTAAGGCCAGCTTAGAACGCTTTTCGTCTAGTTCAACCAGCTCTTTCAATAGTTGCTCTCGGCTGCCTAAACCGATGTTACCAGACAGTTCACTTTCGGTTTGATTGGCCGCTTTATCAAGTACGTGCAGTAAGGTTAACGGTGCGTGTAAGCTTTTGGCGGCCCACACGCTTAAATTGGCGACCGACTGTGAATAAATCGATCCATCGATGCAAGCAATAATATTGGTCATAATCTGTTCCTTAATGTCCGCCCATCAGCTTTTCAACTTCTTCTGGCTTACCATGCACGCCGAATTTATCGACAATCGTTGCTGTTGCTTCATTCATACCGATGATGTTTACATCGGTCCCTTCGCGTCGGAATTTGATAACAGCACGATCTAGCGAAGAAACCGAAGTAATATCCCAAAAGTGCGCTGCAGAGAGGTCGATAGTGACACGCTCTAAGACCTCTTTGAAGTCAAACGCGTTCATAAATTGATCTGACGAAGCAAAGAAGACTTGTCCAACAACACGATAGGTACGCTCTTCTCCATTTTCAGAGAGTTCACTTTTAACCACCATGAAGCGGCCAATTTTGTTAGCAAAAAAGAGAGAAGCAAGCAGCACGCCGACACCGACACCGATCGCTAAGTTATGGGTTGCAACCACAACAACGACGGTCGCGATCATCACGATGCTGGTAGAAAGTGGGTGAGTTTTGAGATCCTTTACCGAACTCCAAGAGAAGGTCCCAATGGAAACCATGATCATTACCGCGACTAAAGCCGCCATCGGGATGAGCTTGAGCCAATCACTTAAAAACACCACCATGATGATCAGTAGAATACCGGCGCAAAAAGTAGAGAGTCTGCCGCGTCCGCCGGATTTAATGTTGATGATCGATTGACCAATCATCGCACAACCAGCCATGCCGCCAAGAAAGCCGGTGGCAATATTGGCAATACCTTGGCCTTTACATTCGCGATTTTTATCACTGCTGGTATCGGTTAAATCGTCAACAATGGTTGCTGTCATCATTGATTCTAATAAACCGACAACGGCCAATCCGGCTGAATAAGGAAATATTATCCATAAGGTTTCAAGGTTGAGCGGAACATCTGGCCATAAAAATATCGGCAAAGTATCTGGTAATTCACCCATATCGCCCACAGTGCGAATATCAATGCCAAAGCTGATAGCAATCAGAGTTAAGGCGATAATGCACACTAATGGCGAAGGTAGCAATTTGCCAACCACAGGAACGTAGGGGAATAGGTAGATAATCGCCAGCCCACCGAGCGTCATGGCATAAACGTGCCATGTTACATTGGTCAGCTCTGGTAATTGCGCCATAAAAATCAGAATCGCCAGCGCGTTAACAAACCCCGTCACGACCGAACGTGATACAAAACGCATCAAATCGCCCAGTTTGAGGTAACCGGCCAGTATTTGTAGAACCCCGGTCAAAACAGTGGCTGCCAGTAGATATTGCAAGCCATGCTCTTTGACTAAAGTGACCATCAACAGCGCCATTGCACCAGTGGCTGCTGAGATCATGCCGGGACGTCCACCGACAATTGAAATGATCACGGCAATACTGAATGAAGCGTAAAGGCCGATTTTAGGGTCTACACCCGCGATGATAGAAAAGGCTATTGCCTCAGGAACTAATGCTAACGCAACGACAGTGCCAGCTAGAACATCCCCTCGCACATTGGAAAACCAATCGCGCTTAATATTTTGTAGCATACTTAATCTCTAAAAAATGAAATAAAAAGGTGAGTTGTGAGAGGTAAAGATCAATCTAGGGCGGCGTAAGCAGCATTCGCAACGTCTCTTAGTTGATTTTAAAAATGTGATCCTAATCATTGATGTGGTGTAGGTCAACCAAACGATCACTATTTGTATTGCAGTCGTCGATTCCTCCCGTTATCACGCTGTTTTTCAAGCGCTGCCGGTCGTGCGCGAGGCGAGGATAGTTCTGGTGTTTGACTTCTACTCTTTTGCTCCTTACACTAAAACACATTCGATATTCCATATGTATTGTTTATGTGCCGCAGTTTATCTTTTTATAAATCCTTGTCTGAAGAAACGAGGCTTAAATCCTTGCTGTTGATGAAGCACAAAGGGCAGTTGTGTGTGTGTGATTTAATGAATGCGTTGCAATTAAGTCAGCCTAAGGTGTCACGCCATTTAGCAGAACTGAGAAAAAATGAATTAGTGATTGATGAGCGGCGCGGCAAGTGGGTGTACTACCAAATTAATCCTGAGCTGGAAAGTTGGATGGTGCAGATATTGGACATCACGCTGAGCCACAATGCTGCATTGATTGCGCAAGAGCTAACGCGTATTGCTCACCCATCTTGTCAAAATGAATGAAATTTTAGCGTTGCTATTTCGCCATGGCTGTAAGTAGAAAGTTGTGCGCGGCTCCCTTTTAGACTTACCGAGAGATGTGATGTATGAGTGAATTACCTGTCTGCGCAGAAGCCTCTGCAGCCGAAAAAATGAGTTTTCTCGATCGTTATTTAACCTTGTGGATTTTCCTTGCGATGGGGTTAGGGGTAGCGATCGGTGTCTTCTTTCCGCAAGTAGCGCAATTGAATGAAAATATGTCGGTCGGTTCGACCAATATTCCGCTGGCGATCGGTTTGATTTTGATGATGTATCCACCGCTGGCAAAAGTGAATTACAGCCTGCTAGGTGAAGTGACTCGTGATAAACGCGCCATCACACTCTCTTTAGTGATGAACTGGATTGTCGGGCCTATTTTAATGTTTGCGCTGGCGATCATTTTCTTACGCGATTATCCCGGTTATATGGTCGGACTGATCTTAATTGGTCTGGCGCGTTGCATCGCGATGGTATTGGTGTGGAATGATATCAGCGGTGGGAACAAAGAGTACGGCGCAGCGTTGGTGGCGCTCAACAGTGCATTTCAAATTGTCACTTACAGTTTTATGGCGTGGCTATTTATTACTGTTTTGCCGCCGTATTTTGGGCTCGAGAGCTTTGTGGTTGATATTACCATTCTCGATATCGCAGAAAGTGTGCTGATTTATCTCGGTATCCCATTTTTAGCTGGCTTTTTGAGCCGCAAATGGTTGGTGGCCGCGAAAGGTGAGCAATGGTACAACGAGGAGTTTATTCCGCGTATTTCACCGATTACGCTGGTGGCACTACTAGCGACGATAGTTTTGATGTTCAGCCTGAAAGGCGAGATGATCATTGAACTGCCGATGGACGTGATACGCGTTGCCATCCCTTTAGTGATTTACTTCTTAGTGATGTTTTTTGTCAGCTTTTTCATTGGTAAAAAACTGGGCATTCCTTACGATCAAAATGCCTCAATTGCTTTTACCTCATCAGGCAACAACTTTGAACTGGCGATTGCGGTCTCCATTGCCGTGTTCGGTTTAAATTCCGATCAAGCATTTGCGGGTGTGATTGGGCCCTTGGTTGAAGTGCCGGTGTTGATTGCCTTGGTCAACGTTGCGCTGCGTATGAAAAAGAAATACTAGCGCTCTCTGAGTCCGAACTTCAGGATATTTTTCTCATTAAATTTCATAACCGTAGACTGTTTTGAAAATGTGAAATGTTTGTGAATGAGTTAGAAACGTCATCTATGTTCTGCTACGCACGAACTCTTGATCCCAATGTTGCGATGCATCGGGGTATGATAGGCGTATCAAAAATAGATCTATTGGGAAATCGATTGTAATCAAAATGCCACAAAAGCCCTGCAACATACCATCAGCTATTTTACTGCTCGCTTTAGCATTGTTCTCTGAAGTCAGCGGTAACTTTTATTTAGCGGTAACTTTTCTATTGACAGCGATTTCTTTTTATATGATACATATGCATATCCGTATATGCAGAGATAAGTAAAATGCTACCTCATCAGTTTTTTAAATTGCTGTCCGATGAAACACGGGTGCGCTGTTTACTCATGATTGCACGCGAGCAACGAGTGTGTGTCGGCGAGTTGACACAAGCGTTAAATGAGAGCCAACCGAAAATTTCTCGCCATCTGGCTCTACTTCGTTCCAGTGGCGTGGTGGTTGATACAAGGCAAGGCCAATGGGTGTTTTATCGGTTATCGGACCAACTACCCGGATGGATGAAAAAACAAATTCAAGGGCTGGTGGAATCCAACTGCCTGAAAAAAGAATACCAACAAGATATGCAAAGGCTGGCAGAGATGGAATCTCGCCCAGAATGCTGTGTTTAGAAGGGATAAAAGGAAATAAAGATGTCGATTAAAGTCGGAATTAACGGATTTGGCCGCATTGGTCGTTTAGCATTAAGGGCGTCATTTGATTGGCCAGAGATCGAATTTGTGCAAATTAACGACGTTGCGGGTGACGCGGCGACCTTGGCTCATTTGCTCGAATTTGATTCAATACAAGGCCGTTGGCATCACCAAGTGACAAGCGACGGTAATGCGATCATTGCCAACGGTAAGGTTATTCGTACCTCACAACAAAAAGCGATCAATGATGTGGATTGGTCTGGTTGTGATGTGGTCATCGAAGCCACGGGAAAACACCGCAAATCTGAGTTTTTGAATCAGTATCTCGCGCAAGGTGTCAAACGCGTGGTGGTATCGGCTCCGGTAAAAGAAGCGGGGATTGTCAATATCGTGGTTGGGGTCAATGACCACATCTTTGATCCACAAATACATCAGATTGTTACAGCCGCTTCTTGCACCACCAACTGCATTGCGCCTATCGTCAAAGTGATTCATGAGCAACTGGGTATTGAACATTCCTCGTTTACGACCATTCATGATTTAACCAACACGCAAACCATTTTGGATGCACCGCATAAAGATCTACGCCGCGCTCGTGCGTGTGGTATGAGCCTTATCCCGACCACAACCGGTTCTGCGACAGCGATTGTGGAAATCTTCCCCGATCTGAAAGACAAAATTAACGGTCACGCGGTGCGTGTGCCGCTAGCCAATGCCTCGTTAACCGACATTATTTTTGATGTGAAACGCGATACCAGCGCGGAAGAAGTCAACGCGCTACTGAAAGCGGCTTCAGAAAATGAGCTCAAAGGCATTCTCGGTTTTGAAGCGCGCCCACTGGTGTCGATTGATTACAAAGGCGATCAACGCTCAACGATTGTCGACGCACTCTCGACCATGGTGGTGGGCAAGCGCATGGTGAAAATTTACGCTTGGTATGATAACGAAATGGGTTACGCAACGCGTACCGCAGAATTAGTACGCAAAGTCGGTTTGGCATAAAGGAGCAAAGAAATGACACATCCTACATGGGAACTGCCTGTTGCAGAAAACAGCGCTGGTTTGGTATTGACGCCTTGCCCGGGGACAAAAGATCTTCCTCTGGTTGAGAGTATTGAACAACTGAGATCTCAAGGTGTTACCGTTGTGGTGACGGCTCTAAGTCACGAAGAGATGCAAGAGAAAGGTGTTGGTGACTTGCCTAAAGTGGTTGAGCACGCGGGGCTGCAATGGTTTCACGCCCCAATTGAAGATGATTGCGCGCCCGACCATCAGTTTCAAACGCATTGGCAAAGTATCTCCCCGTCACTTCATCAGGCGCTTGCCAAGGGAGATAAGATTGCCATGCATTGCATGGGTGGATCGGGTCGTACTGGTTTACTTGCTGCTCATTTATTGCTGGAGAAAGGTTGGGAACTGCAAAACATTATTACTCACGTTCAATCATTAAGACCGGGTGCGTTTACCAAAGATGTACAAGTTGAGTACATCAAACAATTTGTTAATCAATAACAGTCCCAAAGAGCTGCCTTAGGCGGCTCTTTTGCAAAGAGAGTGATTATGCTGTCTCAACTCAACCAAAACGTTCGCCAGTACATGCTAGTGACTTTTAATTATTGGAATTTTACCGTCACTGACGGCGCGCTGCGCATGTTAGTGGTGTTGTATTTTTATGATTTGGGTTATTCGACCTTAGCGATTGCGTCTTTGTTTCTCTTTTATGAATTTTTTGGCGTGGTGACGAACCTGATTGGCGGTTGGCTTGGTGCGCGTTTAGGGCTGAATCGCACCATGAATATTGGCCTTGGCATGCAAATATTCGCGCTCTTGATGCTTGCTGTACCTGCTGCATGGTTAACCATTCCTTGGGTGATGGCGGCGCAGGCGTTATCGGGCATCGCAAAAGATCTCAATAAAATGAGTGCAAAAAGTGCGATCAAAACGTTAGTCCCTGAAAATGCACAAGGCGCACTCTATAAGTGGATAGCCATTCTTACGGGTTCAAAAAACGCTCTAAAAGGGGCCGGCTTTTTTCTCGGTGGCGTCTTGCTCTCTTGGATCGGCTTTCAATATGCGGTAGCGGCTATGGCGGCGGTATTGCTGTTGGTTTTTATCGGCAGTTTGCTTAGCTTGCAAGCCGATATTGGCAAAGCCAAAACCAAACCGAAATTTTCAGAGATTTTCTCCAAATCGCGCAGCGTGAATATTTTATCGGCGGCTCGCCTATTTTTATTTGGCGCGCGAGACGTTTGGTTTGTGATTGCCTTACCCATTTATCTGGGCAGCGTTTTTGGTTGGGATCACAGTGCCGTGGGCGGCTTTTTAGCGTTATGGGTGATTGGCTACGGCGTGATCCAAGGGTTTGCTCCTAAAATAACGGGCAGTGCTTCAGACCAAGTGCCAGATGGGCGATCTGCGCTCGGTTGGGCGGCGTTACTGGCGCTGATTACTGGTTTGATCGCCTACAGCATTCAAGCGCAGTGGCATCCGGAAGTCGTGATCATCGCGGGGTTACTGCTTTTCGGCGCGGTCTTTGCGATTAACTCATCGCTGCATTCCTATTTGATCGTGAGCTATGCCAAGGGGGATGGTGTATCGCTTGATGTTGGTTTTTACTACATGGCAAACGCGATGGGGCGTTTAATCGGTACCGTGCTTTCCGGGTGGGTTTTCCAACTTTGGGGATTAGCGGCGTGTTTGTGGGTTTCGTTTGGTTTTCTGCTGCTGACCACTCTCATTTCATTGGGGCTCCCGAAAAGCAAAGCTGTGTTGACGAGCGAACCGTAGCTTCACCAGCAGATCACTATTCCAGTAGATGGAGATTGTGATAGAGTCCGTGCTTTATTGAATGAATTGAGTCAGTCACATGAGAGCTTTTGTTGTAAGGGCCCGCGCCGCTTCCACGGATAAACAGACTTTTTTAGCCTCTGTTGGGCAAGAAGCCCACACCGAAATTTTGGCCCACGTACTCATGAACGCTATTTTTACTGCGCAGTCGCATCGTGATGACGTGGTGGTCTACTTAGTGCTGGAAAGTACGCAAGATTTCTCGCGGACTTTATGCTTTGAGTCGAGCCAGTTGCACAATATCGGTGGCTTTCACGAGCAAGCCTTGCTGACCAAAATAGGCCACGCCTTAGACGTTTCTATGGGCATGGGCAAAGAGCAAACCCGAGAGGTCGAGCAAGGACTCACGGTTGAAACGATCAGTTTTGAAAAGTTGGTGCAGCGCCTTTCGGATAGTTACCATTTGTATTTACTGGATAAAAAAGGCGAAAGTGTCCGTGAGCATCAATTTTCTGACGACAGCTGCTTTTTGCTTACTGACCACATCCCGATGCCGAAAAAAAGTTGGAACAGTTTAAAGCGCCTTAATACACAGAAAATCAGCCTTGGGCCTCGAATGCTGTTTGCCTCGCAGTGCATTGTGCTGATCCAGAATGAGTTAGATATTCGCGGTCTTTAAAAAGTCTTTTTCAAACTCATTTTTACTTTTTTTATCTGTGCTTCTTTATCAATTGGGCTGTGCTGATCGGAGTGTAAAAATCGATCCGCATAGTCTTGATAAATCTCTTTTTCTAAAAAGAGTAAGTAAAGCTTCGGATCTATATGGCCTGTGGTGGCCATGGTGGTCATGATCGCGATCGATTCACTGAGCGTTTTGGCCTTTTTATAGGGGCGATCGCTGGAGGTCAGTGCTTCAAACACATCGGCTATCGCCATCACTCGAGCGGGGATCGAAAGCTGCTCTTCACTTAAACCTCTTGGATAACCCGCGCCATCCATTCGTTCATGGTGGCTTCCCGCAATATCAGGAACGTTTTTCATATGTTCAGGATAAGGTAGCCGCTTGAGCATCATGATGGTTTGCACAATGTGATCATTAATCATAAAGCGTTCTTCGTTGGTGAGCGTGCCACGGCGAATGGACAAATTATAGAGCTCACCTCGGTTATAACGCAGTTCTCCCGGTTGTAAAATAAAGTTTTCTTGCCACAGATCTTGTGGACGGCAACCGTTCACCCAGTGCAACTGGTGTACGGGTTTATCATCAAGCAGGCGCTCCATAGTGGGCAATGGTTTTGACTCTCCTGCACGTTGGTTCTCTATCCAAGAAGTACCGAGTTGATCATCTAAGGTGCGTTTCCACTCTCTTTGCGCAATTCGCTCTAAGCGGGAAAGGTCATCATCGCTCATAAACTCACTGCCAATATTACATTGCGCGACGAAAGCAAATTCCTCATCGAGGATTTGTTGGTTCGTCAGCAACTGCTGTTTGAGATCTGGCTCGTTCTTGCCCTGCGCAACACCTTGCCAGTAGTCCGTTTCAGCTTGACATTTGAGCAGCTCAAAACGCATTCTAATTTCGTGAATTCTGTCGTAGATCGTTTCTAATTTGGTTGCTTTATCAATCACATATTCAGGCGTGGTCACTTTTCCACAATCATGCAACCAAGCGGCGAGAGTGAGCTCTTCCCACTCTTCATTGGTCATGGAAAATTGTGGGAAATAGGTGCGATCGTTTTCCGCCGCTTTAGTGATCATTTTTGTTAACTCAGGAACTCGCTGACAATGGCCGCCCGTGTAAGGGGATTTGGTATCAATGGCTGAGGCAATCAATTCAATAAACGAGTTGAGCATCTCCTTTTGCCGTTGCATTTTGTCGATATTGTCTTTAGCGATTTCGGCAAAACTGAGTAGCTCTCGTAAAAATGCATGTTTGTCTTGCTGATCGGGAGTGATGGCCCGTTCGTAGCCTAGGTTTAATACGCCAACCAACTGCTTGTCTCGGTTGAGCAGTGGGAAAAGATAAAGATCAGAATTATACAGCTCATCTTTATGCTTACGCATCGAATTATCGGTTTTAGATAAGTGAACCGTTTGGCCTTTACGCAGTTCAGAAAGTAGCCACGGCATCTCTTGAGACAACTGATTGATATCAAGCTTAAAGGGAATGATGGCGTGGTTTGCTGCGGTGATAAATTGGTTATTTTCGTTGGCATAAGTGTAGAGCAAAATAGTTTCAGCTCGAGTGATCAAATAGCTTTGATGGGTAATCGTTTTGGCTAACACACCGAATTCTTGGTTGCTGGCGGTTTCGCGTAATAGTCGCAGCAAGTCGTGCAGTGTATGTTCCATGAGCTCTATCGATTGGGTTAAATTGGCAACTTCGCGGATCCGGCTTTTTGGGTAGCGTGTCTTTTTAAATTCAAAGCGCGTGATGTTGTCGGTCAATTGCACTAGGTTACCTAAAGGGCTGGCTAGCCTTTGCGCCACAAAACCAACCATTGCAAAAGCGATAGCGAGCATGATTAACGCGACAAAAATCTGCTGATCTCGCATCGAGAGCAAATCTGCGATCAAATCGTCTTGCGGTACCGCTTCTGCCAGCAACAAGCGTACATTGTCGTTTAAAAGTACCGGCGTTAACGTCACTGACCACGTTGTGCCATTCATATTGACCGTTTCATACAAAGTTTGGCTGCTGACCCGATTCAATATTGGTGCAAAAGTACTTTGCTGCAGCTGCTGTGCAATCTGTGAGGGGTCTTGTTGTAGCTCGAACTTAGTATTGTGTTGGGCGAGTGGTCTAAATTGATTATCGAACAAAATGAGCTGAGCACTGTCAGAAAAACCCATCGTACTCATCTGTTTTGACAGTGAGTCAAGCGTGAAATCAGCGCCAAGAACACTCTTTCCATCGGCCGATCTACGTGACAGTGTGACGCCGCTCGTTTGTAGGAAGAAAAAGAAATAAGGTTCCGTTAAGCGTATCGCGCCATCTTGACTTGCCGAGGTAAACCAAGGACGCACGCGAGGATCAAATTTATTATTGTTATCTTGTTTGTCGAGCAGGCTTTCAAGGTTCTGGTCTAAATAGATAAAGCGGTTAGTGCCATCAACTTGAGTGTAATGGGCCAATAGCTGAGCTTGCGCGGGGGCATCAAAACGCTGTTTGGCTTTATCAAAGCTCAGCGAGCGAAATGTAGTACAAGCTCCGGCTTCGTCACAATAATAGAGCGCGACCAACTGTGGATTACGTTGGAAGGTCAGCCAAACGGTGGCGAGTTGGCGTGGGTCCGAGATGACTTTATCCGGTTGATCAATTACGTTACTAAAAGCTAAAAAATCGAGCGTAGTCAAGATAGGTGCGGCACTTTGTTTAAATGCTGATTCCAGTTTTTTGCTGTTTTCGCTACTTAATCCTTGTGCACTTACCGTCAGTAGTTGCTGACTATGGTGATAACTTATGCCAATCAATACAATGCCGATCACCATGGCGAGCACTAAAAAGAGACTCGTAATGTGAATGCTCAGTGAGTAACGACGTCGTTTCATAACCAACTCCGAATTGGATGACATTGCTAAGTATTGTTCAATGTGGGTAAGTTGCAAAAAACCATTTCACATCGGTGTGTTTTCATCCGGTCAGAAAGTGTCGATATGGTGAATATATCGCCCTTAGATTGAAGTGCCATCAGCGAGGCTGTTACACTGAAGCATCGCTGTTGGAATGGAATAATTAAAATGAATCTTGTCGTTGATACTCATACTCACACTTATGCAAGTGGTCACGCTTACAGCACGCTTATTGAAAACGCGCGTTCAGCTAAAGAAAATGGATTGGCAATGTTTTGCACAACCGATCATGCGCAGTCGATGCCTGGAGCGCCGCATTATTGGTTCTTCTCCAATCAACGTATTTTGCCGCGCTTTTTAGACGGTGTTGCCATTATCCGAGGCATTGAGTCCAACATCATGAATCGTGCTGGCGAGATTGATGTTCACCCTTCTGTTGACCAAAACTTAGATTGGGTGATCGCCAGTTTTCATGAGCCCGTATTTCAGCCTGCCGATAAAGCAGCGCATACCGAAGCGTTGATCAATGTGATTAAAGGTGGACGAGTGGATGCGCTAGGGCACTTAGGTAACCCTAATTTCGATTTTGATTTTGATGAGGTGATCGCCTGCGCCGCCCAGCATCACGTTGCGATAGAAATTAATAACAGCACCTTAAAAGGACACAGCAGGGTAGGGAGTGTCGATCGCTGTTATGAAATTGCTAAGGTGGCGAAAGCACATGGTGCTTATGTTACCATGACAGGTTAGTGTAGGAAAAGCATCTTACACACATAAATAAATCTGGAAAATATATTATTACTGACTATGCTGTGTGTATAGTCAGTGATTTTCTAGGTGAATTTATGTACCTCATAC